>OZ244884.1:1160000-2189132 GCA_965221365.1 Nitrospirales bacterium
GCGCAATATTCCTCACTGCTGCCTCCCGTAGGAGTCTGGCCCGTATCTCAGTGCCAGTGTGGCTGATCGTCCTCTCAGACCAGCTACCCGTCGTTGCCTTGGTAGGCCGTTACCCTACCAACAAGCTGATAGGCCATGAGCCCATCTCCGAGTGCCACATCCACGATGCAGCTTTCCTTCCTTACCCGAGGGACCGGAAGCGTATGGGGTATTAGCCAGCCTTTCGGCTGGTTATCCCCCTCTCGAAGGCAGATTACCCATGTCTTACTCACCCGTCCGCCACTTTACTACTCCGAAGAGTCTCTCGTTCGACTTGCATGTGTTAGGCGCGCCGCCAGCGTTCGTTCTGAGCCAGGATCAAACTCTCAAAAAATGTTACTTCTTTTCACAAGGGCCACCACTTCAACACACTTCTTCTTTGCCGTTTTTTCGGCTATTGAATTGTCAAAGAACGACTGAACAGGAAAGTTTTGGATAATACTGAAGCGACGAATGAATGTCAAGCGATTTTTCAGGAAATTATGGAGAACGAGAAAAAGCGTCGAGGAGGCTCCGAAAGACGGTCTCTCGATCCACTGTCGTGCCGGGCCACGATCCGGTATACAGAAGAATAAAGGAAAAGGCAAAGACCCTGGATTCCCGCCTTCGCGGGAATGACGATTGGGCGCATGTGCGGGGATGATGAAGCGGTGCAGGAATGACAAAGCAAGGCCTCTCAGTCGTCATGCCGGACTCCGATCCGGCATCCAGAATGAAAAAGAAAAAACACTGGATCCCCGATTGAAAACGTCGGGCATGACGAAAGCGTGCGTCGCGGGAATGACGGAAGGGAAAAGGATCGGCCCTGGATTCCCGCTCACCAATGCCGTGCCTGTCTGTAGGGAGGATTAAAAAATTTCACGTGCGGGTGTTTAAAGAATCCGATCAACACGATTCCAGCCAAGAACCCACCGATATGCGCAAAAAACGCCACGCCGCCGCCTTCGGCTCCGAGACTCATCCCCCCACTCAGCACTTGCATCACAAACCACAGACCCAACACGATCGCAGCCGGAACGTGAATGATCTGGCTGAAAAAGCCCAGCGGGATCAGCACCAGCACCTGGGCGCGCGGATATAACAAGAGATAGGCACCCAGGATTCCCGATATGGCTCCGCTGGCCCCAATCATGGGAATCGTCGAAACCGGATCAATAGCGGCATGGCTCAGTGCCGCAATCATTCCACACAGGACGTAAAAGACGATGAACTTTCCATGCCCCATGACGTCTTCAATGTTGTTTCCGAAAATCCACAGATACATCATGTTGCCGATCAAGTGCATCCATCCGCCGTGAAGAAACATGCTGGTGAGCAAACTGCCATAGGGGGACACCGCCTCGAGTTCGATCGGGAGTTCGGCATATCCGAACACGACCGCGGGAATGGCTCCATACTGATACACAAAGGCTTCCCCGCTGGCGGGGCCCAGCATCACCTGGTTCAAGAAGATCGCCACGCAGGCCACCAGAAACCCGCCGGTCACGAAGGGCTTGAGTTCCGTGGGGTTATCGTCTTTCAGGGGAATCATGGAACCCTTTTTTCTCGTCAGCCGTGGAGGAATCGTTCAGCACGGCAGAGGGCATCAGGGAGACGCGTATCCGCGCAAGGGATTGAGAAAATCGGAAGCCTCCGAATGAACCGGTTGCGAAAATCCGGCCGCGTTCACGTGCCCGCCGCCGCCGTAGCGACCGGCAATGACGGAGACGTCCACGGTCCCGGGTTTCGAACGCAAACTGAAATAGCGGCGCCCTTCCCGTTGGTGCCAAATGATGCAAAACGGAAAGCCATCGCACAGGTGTTCTCCGATTTGACTGGTCATGACCGGACTATACACGGCGGGCACGGTTTCACCCTCGAATTCAACCAGGACGGATTCCTCGATGATCTTTTCGATCAAGGTACGTTCCCGACGAAGAATCGCCCGCCCCTCGACGACCAATACGTCCTGCGTCAGCGTGTCCCATACGTGAAAATCGAACGGATACGAGAGCAGCGCCGCGTTGATTTCTCGACTCTCCGACAGCTTCCAGGTCCACAGGTCCTTGTCCTGAATGTACCGAAGCAACCAGGGAACAGGATCCGGGTGCGCCCATTCCCAGGCCAGGACCGCCCCACTTTTCGTTACGTCGAAATGCGCGTAGGGCAGGTCGGCCAACCGCTTCTGCGCCGTGACGTGATGATCCAGGATAAAAAGACTCGCGGCGGCGTTCGCCAATTGTTCGATCACTTCCCGCCCATAACTGAAGTCCACCATCACCACGTGTGCCCGGTCCAATCCTTCAGGCGGAGGCTGGCCATGCTTGACCGGCACGTACCGTGCGTCGGGATACTTCTTCCACAACGCCCAGGCCGCGCCGAATCCATCGGCACAATCGGCATGGTACAGCACCACCGTCGGGGGCTGCGGTGTCGTCACGGATTCACTCCTCATGTAAAAAACCATAACATGAATTCGGAAGAAGACAAAACCCCTTGTGCTCCTTCGATGACAGGGGCCACGCCACAGCGCCGTCTTTATACACCAACCGTCATTCCCGCATGTCTCTTCTGCGCCCTACACGCCCCCAACCGTCATTCCTGAGAAAGCAGGAATCCACCATGTCTCCCATCCGTCATCCTCGACATTTTTAATCGGGGATCCAGGGCTTTTGCTTTTTCTTCTGGATGCCGGGTCAAGCCCGGCATGACGGTTGAGCGTCCCCGTCGTCATTCCCGACGTGCCCCCGTCCGTCGCATACGCACGCGCCCCCAATCGTCATTCCCGCGAACGCGGGAATCCAGGGTCTTCGCTTTTTCCTTTTTTCTGGATGCCGGATCAAGTCCGGCATGACGACTAGTGCCTGTGGTTTTCCTGGATGCCGGGTCAAGCCCGGCATGACAGCGGGGACCCCGCAGACGCCTTGGCCCTCAGTTGTTTTTCGCCGTACTCGTTGCGTAACGCGACGCGGGGCAGTATGTTGAGCGCAGCATAGCCGGTTTCATTCGGAATCGAACGCCCACGAATAGAAATCATTCGCAGAGGACATGAGTTTCTGGCATCACCTTCCGCGTCCCATCATCGGATTGGCACCCATGGACGGGGTCACCGATATTGCATTCCGCCACATCATGGCCACCTATGGCCAACCGGACGTGGTTTTTACCGAATTCACCAACGTCCATGACATCTGTCAGGGGAGGGCCATGGGCTGGGAGCCGTTGCGGTATACCGATGCGCAACGTCCGATCGTGGCCCAACTCTACGGCAAGACCCCTCTTTTGTTTTACCAGGCCGCCCACGTGGTCAGTGAACTTGGGTTTGACGGACTGGATATCAACATGGGGTGTCCGTCAAAAAACGTGGCATCGTCCGGGTGTGGCGCCGGGCTCATCAAAACACCTGACTTGGCGCTGGACATCCTCGCCGCAACCAAACGCGGGCTTCGAGATTGGGCCGACGGGCAATCCCTGGCCGAAGCCGGACTCAAACCCGGCATCGTCGAAAGGGTCCGTCTGGTCCGTGCCACCCAACAACGGGCTCGATCCTCGCCACGCGCCCCGCTTCCTCTTTCGGTCAAGACACGCTTGGGGTACGACTCCGTCATTATCAAGGAATGGAGCGCATGCCTGACACAAGGCCGACCGGAAGTCATCTCCATCCATGGTCGAACCCTGAAACAGATGTATCGGGGTGACGCGGATTGGGAAGCCATTGCCGAGGCCGCGGCGCAGATTCGTCAACAAGGAATCCTTGTGATGGGCAACGGAGACATCGGCTCATTGAACGAATCCATTGCCCGCATCCGGGCCAGCGGGGTGGACGGCATTCTCATCGGCCGGGCGGCCCTGGGCAATCCCTGGATCTTTCAAGGCAAGGCCGCGATTCGGGGAGCCCTGAGCGCGCACTCCCACGAACCGGTCCTGGAACCGACGGTCTCTCGAGAAGAGCGATTCGCCATGCTTCTGGAACATGCCCACGTGTTTGAACGATTTCATGACGCTTTCCGTTTTCCGCGCATGCGCAAACACCTGGGATGGTATTGCCACGGGTTTCCGCATGCCGCCGCGCTCCGGGCCAGCATGGTCAAGACCAACAACGCCCAAGACGTTGAACGGTTGCTTCACGAATACAGCGCCCAACGCGTCTCATCCGAAGTCGATGCACTCGCCGCGACCCCGACGTAACCCGCCGTGACCATCATCCTGGCGTCCACCTCGCCACGCCGGCGCGAATTGCTGGCTCTGCTCGGCATCGCGTTTGAGATCGTGCCTCCCACAGCCGAGGAAGTTCGTACTCCCAACCTTTCCCCCCGTGACCAGGCGGGACGATTCGCCCGCGACAAGGCCCTTTCCATTGCATCCCTGTATCCGGATGATCTGGTGTTGGGCAGCGATACGGTGATCGACGTGGACGGAACGCTGATGGGCAAACCCCGAGACCTCCAGGACGCCGAAACCATGCTCCGGCAACTCCGAGGGCGCAGCCATGCCGTGCAGACCGGTATCGCGCTCATTCACCAAGCGACGCAGACGACCCTCGTTCGAGTCGAGACCGCCAGCGTCAGGATGACACACTTCACGCACCACGAACTCATGCGCTATCTGGAGACCCAAGAAAGTCTGGGGAAGGCCGGTGCCTATTCGATTCAAGGAGCAGGCGCGGGGCTCATCGAGATGATCGAGGGAGACTATCCGACCATCGTCGGGCTACCCTTGCGGCAGACCGCCCACCTGCTGGAGCAACACGGCGTCGTGCTGCCAAAGTCCGTGGAAGAGATTTATCGCTTGAAGCCGTATGCGAATTGGAAGGAGTTTTAAGGTTACTTCGTTTCGGCAAAAGGATTCGAAACCGCCTCCGCCCGTGCAGAGCACGCGAGGAACCTCCTAAGAATTTCCTGGTTCCAGTGTCCAGCCTTTCTGTGTGGCCAATCTGGCGAGGGCTATTCGCAAAAGTCTAAAGGCCTTGGGTTATTCGTGTTGAGGCCACGCACGTCACATGAACTTCATGAACTTTTCCTTGGCTTCGTCCATCAGTTCGGCGGAGACCGTGGTCGCCCCGCGCTCCTTGGCCAGCCGCTCGATTTCCTTGCGGGCCATGGGCTGAATGAAGTCGGGAATATTGCGCAATCGCTCTTCGGCTTCCGGAGACCAGGTCATGCCGTTTGATGAATTCTTCGAATCATCCATGACCTGAAGCGTGACCGTCGTATAGCCGTTCTTCCGCGCATACGATTCCACGCTACCCTTGACCATCGGCTGCACAAATGACGGCAACTTGCCCAACCGTTCCTGCGCATCCGGGCTCCATTGCAGTTCGGACGATTGCGTGTCGGCGGAAGACGCGCCGGTGGTCAGTCCCATCTGCGCCACCATCGCCGAGAAAGGACACCCCTCGCCTTCCTTGGCGGGTCCGCCCTCGGAGCTCGCACCCTGACCCGCGAGGATTTTGTCGTTCAGATAGTCGGCCATGGACGGCTGCGCCCCGACTTCTTCTTTTAACGTACCTCGGGTCATTTCCAGAGGAGAAGCGGCTTCCGTCCGGCCACCGAGCTGGACGCCAAGGGAACTGACCATTTGCGTTTCGCCCGGATTCGTGACCATGGAAAACTTCGCCTCACAGGACGGGCAGGCAAAAAACACTCCGAGCGACCCTTCGGCGGGTTTCTCCACTTTTTCAAAAGCCATATAGGTTTCACAATTCAAGCAGACAAATTTCATAACGGCCTCACGCGGGAAAGTTGAAGGTAAACAAAGGGAACGCCATCGTTCGCTAGAGCTTCTCGGCCAGAACTTTTTTATAATCCAACATCGATTGAATGCGGCCGACAATCTCCGTATAGCGCCGGCTCGTGGGATACTGCTCATCCAGCAACGGCGTTCCTTTATCAAACGTCCGGGCAAAGGTCCGGTCAAATGGCACGCGGCCAAGCAGGGGAAGCTTCAGGGCCTCACACATGCCTTCGGTGTTGCCATCGAACAGCTCGCTCTCCGTGCCACAGGACGGGCACCGGTATTGGCTCATGTTTTCCACGACGCCCAACACGGTGATTCCCAGTTCCGTCGCGTATCCGATCGACTTCTGTACCACGTTCGATGCGACTTCCGAAGGCGTCGTGACCACGACGGCACCGGCCAGATCGGGGAGGAAGCCGGCGAGGACCGGAGGTTTATCCGCCGCGGCACCGGGCGGCAGATCGGCCAGCAAATAATCCAGGTCTCCCCAGAGAATATCGGCGAGGAACTCCCGGATCACGTTCATTTCCATAAGCCCCAACCAAACAGGGCTCAAGTCCATCGGGCCCTTCCACTGAACCGGCGCGGCATCATCGAGCAAAAAATCCATGGAGGCCACTTTGATGCCATAGGGGCCTTCCGGCGGTCGTGCTCCCTCCGGCGTCACCTCAAGCCCCTTGTCCAGAATCCCCATCATTCGGGGAATGCAGGGGCCATTGAGATCCACGTCGATGATTCCGACCTTGTGGCCCTGTCGGCCCAAGGCCAAGGCCAAATTGACCGTGGTCATGCTTTTCCCGACTCCACCCTTCCCACTCATGACCACGATCTTGTGCTTGATGCCCGACATGCGATCCTGGACTTGCCGGGTTTGCCGGGTGATCTGCTGCACGACCTTGGCGTCGTCGGTGTATTGCAGTTTGCTCAGAATGCTTTTCAGGTCTTTTCCCATGGGAATCCGTTCATCATCAGACGGTTCGGGGTTGAACAAAAAAGGTAGCACAGGGGTTGGGGCCAGTCAATTTTTCCGTTTTCGCGGAATGACCGTAGGAGAAACATCCGTCATGCAGGTCTCCGATCCGGCACCCAGGAGAAAAGAAAGGCAAAGGCCCTGGATTCCCGCTTTCGCGGGAATGACGAAAGGGGGCACGGGAATGCGGACAGGGCGCGTGGGGTGCGGAGGGGGCATGCAGGAATGACGGACTGGGACTCTCTACCGTCATGCCGGACCCCGATCCGGCATCCAGAAAAAAGGAAAGGCAAGGCCTCTGGATTCCCGCGTGCGCGGGAATGACGCAAGGGGCACGGGGATGACGGAGGTAGCCCATGGGACGACAAAAGAGGCATAAAGGAGCATAAAAGATGCGAAAAGGAGCACAAAAGATGCGAAATGGATCATAAAAGGTGCAAAAAAGGACTGAATGGCCACAATCGTCATGCCGGGCTCCGACCCGGCTCCAGAAGGCTGAAAGACAAAACCAAGAAAAATCCCTGGAGCCCCGATTAAAAACGTCAGGGATGACGAATGGGGGCGCGGGGATGACGGACTGGGACTCTCTACTGTCATGCCGGACCCCGGATCCGGCATCCAGAAGAATAAAGGAAAGAGAAAAACCCCTGGATCCCCGATTAAAAATGTCGGGGATGACGGATGGGAGACATGGTGGATTCCTGCTTTCTCAGGAATGACGATTGGGGGCGTGTAGGGATGACGAAGAGAGGTGCGGAAATGACGATTGGGGGCGCGGGCGTGACGGAGGGAGTGCACGTTGCAGGGCAGGGACGGATCCTTCACGTCTGATTATTCGATCAGGTCTTCTGCTTTCTTGAGGAGAGTATCGGCGCGGAATTTGGGAATCACATACGCCCAACTTGCGACTCTTTTGTTCAGGGCGTCGATTTCGGCTTTGACTTCTGCCTCGGGCTTGATCCCGTTGTCGGCGTTGTCTTGAGCTTCTTCCTCCCCGTCCTGTGCCCCTTGCCCGTCTGGTTGGGGTTCGGACTCCGGGTCAGGCTCCCAGATCAACTCCGGGTTGAAGGCTGCCGAGAGCTTCACGTAATCTTTTTCGTCTTGTCGAAGCAGCGTGACGGTCCCTTCGAGGCCGTCAAAGGTTTCAAACACGGCGGTCACGACCGATTGCTCGTCGAACGGGACCTCGCTCAAGGGCTTGACGTCGTCCAATGACAGCGACGCGACCGTGGACACCACGTTGTTCACGGCAAATTGCGACTGAATGGCTCCAGGCAGATCAACCACGTGATAATCCGGATCCGCCGGCGTGGCTTTCTCCAACACCAGCCGGGTCTCATCCGGGTGGAGCATCTGCAGACGCCGCACTCGCTTCGTTTCGATCTGCACGAGCCTCTTGTCCAACCACTCCCCAGGATTCTTCTCGACCGAGAGCTTCCCAAGGGCCAACCAGGTCTGAGGGTCCCCGGGTTTGCGGATAAACACTTCCTTGTGCCCGGGGTTTCCCTTGGCCGGTCGATCATGACCCATAATCGCCTCGACCAGGGTATTTCCTGCCGCATCCTTGAGCGTCACTCCCGTGGATAACGAGCCCTCCGCCTCCACGTCCTGCACCCCCAGTTTCTCGTAGAATTCAGGCTTCCTGGTCTTGGCCTCGAGCAGGCTCATTTCCGCAAGTCCCAGGAGCACGGCACGAACGTGTCCCACGTCGGCCCGGTAATCGTGTTTCTCTCTGACGCGCCAGGCAGCTTGATCCCGGTGAATCGTGATGGCGCCACTCTGCGTCGACACGGCGATTTCAGACACGTCATTGATGGCGGACATGAATCCCGGGAAGGCCGGTTGTCCCACGTGGGGAAGCGTGGGGTCCTTGCGTTGGGACACGGCCACGGCAATCAGGACAACCGCGATGACGGCCATGATGGTGATGGTTCTGATCGTCATGGTCTGTGATTCATGGACGCGTATCGCGGCAGGCAACGGGCTCTCCACGACACGGTCCGCGGCCGTTCGGAACGCCTTCTCCTGCTTCCCGTTCAGCTTGCCCGGTCGGTCTTGCCACGCAGACGGCGACGCAGGGTGTAGGCACTGACCACCACGCCGCCCACCGCGATGACCAGCGGCATGAGTCCGATGTTGAGAAACTTCACGATGCTTTCGAGGCTTTCAATGTTTTTCTGCAATTCATGCTGCACGTTTCGCAGCTCTTTTCTGGTCGCCACCAGCTCTTGTCGGAACCCCTCGAGCGCGGCTTCCTGTTCGGGGCTCAGAATGACCGTGGTCTGATCTTCCTTCCTGTTCTGCAATTCCTGAATCTTGCGTTCGGTCTCCTTCAGGCGCTGTTGCAGAACCTGCTCCTTTTGCCGGAACCGGGCTTCCGCCTCCTGCTGAATGGCCCGGACCAACGTGAAGGGGCGAGAGAAACTCCCTCGATTCCTGACGCTGATCAGGTCATGGCTGCCGGTCAGATTGTCCAAGGCATTGGTCACGAAATCGTTATTCGCGGCAATCGGAATCCCGATCCGCTGTCCCAGGAAGTTCTGGACCTGCACCCAGAATCGGTCTTCCAGCATGTCGGTATCCGCCACCACGATCACGTTGATGGGATCCACGGATTCGGTCAGGTGTTGAGGGCGTGTCGAGTCTGTGTCGCCCTCGGGGTTCTCCGGCGCCTCCGACTCCGCAGGGGTCGGTCGGCCATCGGGAAAGGCGGTGTTCACCGCGCCGGTCAGGCGGGCGGCCAACACGAGGGGTTCGCCTTCGGGCCGATAATCCCGCAGGATGCCTTCGACGTCAGGCATAAACTGCAAGCGGGTGGAATCGATCTGCATGGCCTGTTCGTCGGTTTCAACCAGGGGCGTAAACTCGGTCGGGCTCCCCTCCTTCTTGCGAAGGATCCCGGCCGAGGCCATGGCGAGATTCGAAAGCTTCGCGGTCACGACGTCTTCGGCATTCAATTGCCCGGGCGTCAAGTCGATCCACACGGGATAATCCGCGACCACCATGCGGGATTGTTTCTGGAAATTCACTTTCTTGGCCAGGGGGAGATCTCCCACCACCTTGCCTTTGACCAGCTCGATGCCCCAGGCTTCGAAGACCCGACCGAGATCGGAATCGCGTGGCCCTTGTTGCATCCCCATGGGGTTTTGGGGATTGGGAGGCACGCGGTCGGCTTCACTGTGGGGATCCACGAAGACCACGGCGCGACCGCCCCGCAGCACAAATTGGTCGATGGCATACAAGGTCGGATCGCCGAGTTGCTTGGGGTGCACCACCATGAGCACGTCCACGTCATCCGGGACGTCCGTGACGGCTTTGTCCAGCAATCGCACGTCCATCAACTCCCGGATGCTGTCCATGATCATCCAAGGCGCACTTCGGGCCTGCAGAAACGGCGCCGACGGACCGCCGTCCAGGGGAAGGGCACTCAACAGGCCCACGACTTTCTGTTTGGGGTTGGCCAGCCGGTACACCAGCTTGGTGAGGTCATATTCCAGAAATTCTTCCCGGCTCTGCTGAAAAAAGGGAATGAGCTCCTGCTCATCCGTGGCATTGGTCCCCACCAGTCCGAAATAGAATTGAACGTTGCCTGCGTCCAGCGGAACACCCCGGAGCCCATACCCGACAGCCCGATCTTCTTCTTCTGAAAAGGGCTCGGGATCGATGACGTGAAGCCTCAGGTTCCCACCGGCGACCTGCTCGTACTCCTGCAACAATTCCAGCACCCGATTGGTATAACCGTGAATCCCGGGCAGTTCCGTGGCCAGCTTCTTCGACAGGTACAAGCGCAGGGTCACCGGCTCCTCGAGGCTCTGCAAGATGTTTCGACTGCCCTCGGACAGGGTATAGAGCCGTTCTTCCGTAAGATCGAAGCGGGCCGACCGAAACAGCACGTGACTCAGGACGTTCACCGCGAAAAACAAGACTACCGCGACGATCAATCCGCTGCCCGTCAAGAGTTTGGCATTCATGAGCCCCGATCCTCTATTCGGCTTTCTTCCATTCCAGCATCCGCGCCGTGGCAAACAGCCAAAAGCCAATCAGCGAAAGGAAATACACCAGATCCCGCAGGTCGATCACCCCGCGACTCAAGGCATCAAAATGCGTCAGGAAACTGAACGAGCTGATCAGTTCCAAAAGAAACGTCGGGGCCCACCCGCTGAAAAAATCCAGCACCAGGGGAAAGCCGCTAAGCACGAACCCCAACCCGATCACCACGCTGATCACGAAGGCAATCACCTGATTTTTGGTGAGCGCCGATACGCATGAGCCAATCGCCATGAATCCCCCGGCCATCAAAAAGCTTCCCAGATAGCTGGCCATAATCACCCCGTTATCCGGCTCTCCCAGGATATTCACGGTCACCCACATGGGAAAGGTCAGGGCGAGGGCGAGCCCCGTAAAGCACCACGCCGCCAAAAACTTGCCGGCCACGGCTTCCCAGAGCGTCACGGGCAGCGTGAACAGCAATTCGATGGTTCCCCCTCGTCGCTCCTCTGCCCAGAGCCGCATGGCCAGGGCCGGAATCAGGACCAGATAGAGCCAGGGGTGAAAATCGAAGAAGGGGATGAGGTCCGCCTGGCCACGGGCAAAAAAGTCGCCCAGATAGAAGGTAAAGGCTCCGGCCAGCATCAGAAAGATGATCATGAAGACCGCGGCAATCGGCGTAGCGAAATACCCGAGCAGTTCCCGTTTGAATATGACGCCGATTCTGCCCATAGCCTGCCGCGTTGCCGATCCTTTCTTCAGACCCGATGCCTACGTGAGGGCTTGGGTGGACATGGTTAACGAACGAAACACTTCGTCCAACTGCCCGTGGTCCACGGAGAACTCGACCACGTCCCAGTCTTGCTGGTGCAGACATTGGCTCACCGCGCCGATAATCGGTTTCCCGTCTTCAGGAATGAGGCGATACCCGTGTTCCGCCTTGTCTTCGTCGATGATTTCGGCCTTCTTGACGCCGGGCACCCCTTCCAGAATCGCTTGCACGCCATCGGGGAGCGGCCCGCGTAATCGAAGAATCACCGCATTGTGATAGCGGGACCGGGCCTCCAATTCCGCCGGCGTGCCATCGGTGATTACCTTGCCCCTGGCGATAATCATGGCGCGAGTACAGACCGCGTGAACTTCTTCCAACACGTGCGTGGACAGGATAATGGCCTTTTCTCGTGCCATGGTTTGGATGAGCCTGCGCACTTCATGCTTTTGATTGGGATCCAACCCGTCGGTGGGTTCGTCGAGAATCAACACGGATGGATCATGCAGAATGGCCTGCGCCAGGCCCACCCGTCGTTTGAATCCCTTGGAGAGGGTGTCGATGGGCTGATGCGCCACGTGCTCAAGGTTCACTTTTGCCATGGTTTCCGCGACGCGACGAAGTAACTCCGATCCGCGAAACCCGCGCATTTCGCCGATGAACAACAGAAAACTCCGCGGCGTCATCTCCCCATAGGCCGGGGCCCCTTCAGGGAGATACCCCAGGCGCTTCTTGGCTTCGAGCGGCTGTTCCTGAATATCGAAACCATTGACCGTGACGGTTCCCCTGGTTGGAGTCAGAAATCCCGTGATCATTTTCATGGTCGTGGATTTCCCCGCGCCGTTCGGGCCTAAAAAGCCCAGCACCTCGCCCCGACCGACGGCAAACGACACGTCGTCCACCGCGACGATCGGCCCGAACGTTTTTCGAAGCTGTCGTAGCTCAACCATCGATTCCATGGGGCTCCCCATTCGAGTTTTTTATTGTGTTCATAATGACTACCCAGGCCGGAGTCAAGGGGAACGCCTCGAATTTTTCACACACCCACGTTGTCATTCTCGGATTGCCGGAACGCGGAGCTCGTCAGATTTCAGAGGAATTTCCGGAACGGACGATGACCACGGTCCCTCGCATGATGGGATGCAGCATGCAATGGTACGGATACAGCCCGGGAGGAAGCCCCGAGAGTTCAAACACGCCATCAGGACCGATGGAGCCCGAATCGAAGGCGCACGCATCGGATCCCCGGCATCCATCATGGGTGATGGTGTGGGGCGAGCCGGTGGGATTCTCCCAACGAATCGTGCTACCGACCGTCACGGTGGCGGCGACCGGAGCAAAATACGGAGACCAGGATTCCATCTGAATCCTGAACGGGGCAGAAGCAGCAAAGACCCACGAGACGGTGAGGAGCAACAACCCCAGAAACACGATCGGGACGAATCGCTTCACATTCTTCCTTTCTCAATTCGACGACATCGGCGTTCGAGGTCGCGCGATGACGAAGAACACTGACTCTTGACGACAGTATACACCCAAGCTCGAACCGGTCGCCAACTCTTCACGAGTTTTTCCCGCCATCCATGGAATCGGACGTCTTCGCGATTTCATCACCCATTCCCGACCTGCGGTTGCCGGTGGTCATCGGGGAACGGCTTGACTCGGAGGCTGAACCTCGTCAAGCGACCCGGCTTGTTTCAGTTGACGCAATTCATAAAAGGTGCCTCGCCAGACGATCCCGCCCCGCCAGAGCGTCATGAACGCCGAACGGCACTGAATGTAGACCAACAGGGTGGTCGTGAAGGGAAACAGCAGGCCATACCAGCATTGCATCCCAAACGACGTCAGGGCCGAACCAAAGCTTCCGACGATCATGACCACGGTCACGGCATACCAGGCTTGGGGCCATCCATCCGCCACCCACACCCCGATCCACGGCCAGACGTGCATGAAAAGAGACACGAAGGTCGCCCCAATCAACCACGAGATCCGGTACTCCATTCCTGCAAAGACATTTTTCATGAGGCCGTCGATGAGTTCCGCCACCGACCGGTACCATTCCACCATGACCATGCCTTTCCCATTCAGCACGTCCTGCCTGTAGCCGTGGCGTTTCACCAGCTTTCCGAATTTGAGATCGTCGTCCGGCCGCAGGGCAATCGGTTGATGACCGCCCAGGGCCCGATAGGCCGACGTTCGGATTACATTGAACGCCCCAATGCCCATGTAACGTCGGCTTTTGGGATTTCGCACGTTCCACGGCTGAAAGATGATGCACAGAAAAAGGACAAAGGTCGCGGACAGGGCCCTCAGGAAAACCCCGGACATGATGGTTTCCGGCATCACGGTCACATGATCGAGCCGGTTCGCCTGAACGTGAACCATGGCCTTTCCGAGTGCGGCCGGATGAAACACGATATCCGCGTCGGTGAACAGGATGAATTCGCCTCGGGCCCGTTGCGCTCCACGCTGTAACGCATAGGGCTTGCCAAGCCAGCCGGCCGGCAGGTCGGCAATGGCGATCACGGTGAGCCGAGGATTCCGTGCCGCGAGTTGTTCGAGAATCTCTCCCGTGCCGTCGGTGGACCGGTCATTGACCACGATGATTTCCAGACCCGGATACTCCAGGGCCAGGACCGATTCCAACGCCTGTGCCAGATTGCGTTCCTCGTTTCGCGCCGGGATCACGATCGAGACGGTCGGGAAGGATTGATCCTGTTTGACCGGGATGGACTCCAGAACCGTGAGCGCGCGCATGTTGAGCATGAGCCAGACGCCCACCGGCACCCAGAACCCCGCCGCCAGTATCGCAAGACTCAAGTGGATGGTATGCGCGTCCATGTCGCCCGTGGCTGAACGGCCTGTCTCCGAAATGGGTTCAAGCCCCAAACCCTGCACGTCATCTCATAATGGGAGCGTCCCGTGACTGGTCAACCGTTGTCACGCCACGGGGCAGCCATATCCGAATTCCTTCAATTCGTTGGTCTCGCGGAGAAGAGGAATTGCTCTATGAAAGCCAGGAACTTCGATTCAGACTGTGATGGCGGCCAAGACGTTGCTCATGCGTTGGATGTATCAAAAGCCCGCAACCCCCTGCAAGAACAAAAGAGCGTCAACGTTGACGTTTCCCGTTTGGATGATCGACTCCCTGGACAAGGGAGCCGGGCCACTCGGCATGACGCGACAATCCATTACTCAAGCCCGGCTGGCGAGCGTCATGCGCCATCAGCACCCAACGCCACGCATGAGCCTCAATCATTCCTCGGCGAGATCGACTCGAAATTCCCCGCTGTCATGCCGGGCTTTGACCTGGCATCCAGGAAAAGCAAAAGCACCAGTCGTCATGCCGGACCCTTGATCAGGCATCCCTCTCCGTCATGCCGGACCCCGATCCGGCATCCAGTGGCCTTAATGAGGCCGTGTCAGAGCGGATCGTCATCGCGCTTCAATGAGGCCGAGGCAACTATGGCCTCGGAAACCAGGCAGGCACTCTTCCTCCCCGTCCCTACTAAATGACGTTCGCCATGTTCATGATCGAGAAGACGATCAACAGGGAGCGGATCACGAAGCCGAACGTTTGGGGAATGTTCTCTTTTCACTCAATGCGGGATCAGGTGTTTGACCAGTTTTTCCATGGTCAGGCCTTGCACCGCGATGGAGAACACGACTACGACGTACGTCATGGCCAGGAGGATGTCTCTCTCCGGGCCTACGGGCAAGGACAGGGCCAGGGCCACGCTGATGCCGCCTCGCAGGCCGCCCCACGTCATCAACCATGTAGCCCCGGGCGTAAACGATCGCACCCGGCGCAGCAGCGTAATGGGCACTCCGATCGCCAGCATGCGTGACAGGAGGATGAGCGGAATCATCAACAGGCTGGCAAGGAGATAGTCCCGGGTAAACGTGAGCACGAGCACTTCCAGCCCGATCAGGACGAACAGGACGGCATTCAGGATTTCATCGATCAGTTCCCAGAACGTATCCAGATGCTCACGGGTCTTGTCCGACATCGCCAGTACCCGGCCGTGATTGCCCACCATCAAGCCTGCCACGACCACGGCAATGGGACCGGAGAGGTGCAGCGCATGCGCCAGGGCATAGCCGCCGGTCACGGCGGCCAGGGTGAGCAGCACTTCGACTTGATAACTGTCGATGCTTTTAAGCAGCCAATAGGTCAGAGAGCCCAGGCCCAATCCAAAAACCACGCCGCCGACGGCTTCCTGGATAAACAGCCCCAGGACGTGGGACACGGTGGGGTCATGCGTCCCCGCCGCGAGTTCGGCGAGGACGATGAAAACCACGATGCCGACGCCATCGTTGAAAAGCGATTCTCCGGTAATCTTCACTTCCAGACTCTTGGGCGCCCCGGCATGTTTCAGGATGCCCAGCACCGCAATAGGATCGGTCGGAGAAATCAGAGCTCCAAAGACCAGGCAGGTGAGATAGGAAAGCGGAATGCCGATGAGGTCCAACACCCAATAGGTGCAGGTCCCGACAAAAAAGGTGGAGAGCAGGATGCCGATGGTCGCCAACGAGCCGATGGCCCACTTCTGGTCGAACAGGTCGTTGAGGTTCACGTGCAAAGCCCCGGCAAACAGCAGAAAGCTCAACATGCCGTGCAGCAACGTCTTGTTGAAGTCGATGGTCCGAAGCCACCCGGCTGCATGCTCTTCAAGGTGCACACCCAGAAGATCGATCCCGTGCAGCAGCAGCGAAACGGCCAGGGCAATCAGCATCACCCCGATGGTGACCGGCAATTGAATGAACCGGTCGTTGAGATAGGAGAATCCGGCGGTGAGCGTAAGAACGATGGCGAGGACGTCAAACAGATCCATGGAGAGAGCGCTGGGCGAGCCGGGTTGTCACAATGAGCCGTGGCTCCAGGACGGGTGGCGCCGGCTAGGAATTCTGAAAAAGCTCTTCAAAAAAGCGTTGCATGTGGTTCCAGGATCGCTCATCGGCCCGTCGGTCGTACTGCAAGGCATCGATCCCGTGGGCATCCGCACCGGGGTTCGTAAAACTGTGCCGCGCCCCGGCGTAGATCACCATCTGCCAGTCGAGGTCGGCCGTATCCAGCGCCTGCCGGAAGGTGCGAACGTGCTCCTCGCTGAGAAACGGATCGGCGTTGCCGTGAGCAATCAGGAGTTTTGCTGTGATGCCTCGGGCCGGTTTCTGCGGAGGCAGGGGCAGGGCCCCGTGAAAACTCACCACGCCCGTCACGTCGGCCCCGCTATAGGCGAGTTGGAGGACCGTGGCCCCACCGAAGCAATAGCCGATCGCCGCGAGATGATCCGGATCCACCATCTCCTGGCTCCGCAGCACGGCCAACCCTTTGAGGGCGCGCGCTTGCCATTGCGGCACGTCGGCCTGGACCTGTTTCATCCAGGCTCCTGCCTGGTCCGGATGGGTGGTGACCTGGCCTTTGCCATACATATCCACGGCAAAAGCCACGTACCCAAGCTCGGCGAGTTGCCGGGCCCGGTCACGGGCATAGTCATTCAATCCCCACCATTCGTGCACCACCAGGACACCCGGTTGTCTTCCCGGCCGGGCATCATCCCAGGCCAACACCCCTTCGAGTTGCACGTCGCCGTGTTGATAGGGAATCGCCCTGGTTTGAATCTCGGCAAGGCAGAGGGCAGGAAAAAACAGAACCAGCATGAACGCTCCGAGGCGGTATGGCATCGTCACTCCTTTTCTCATGGGATGGGCAAACCGGAGACGAGCCTGACGCTCATGCTCTCGCCCCTTTCCCTTTGGGAGAGGGCCGGGGTGAGGGACTTGGAAGCGCCGAGAAGACCCCTACCGCTTGGATTTGAGTTCCTTCACGTCGTCAGGATCGGGAATAACCAGGAATTCCGGATACGCCTCAATACCCAATTCCTCCACGTCCTGTCCGAGTTCCTCTACGTGCTGCTCGACCCGAGCCTTGATGGTCTTGTCAATGACCATCCACAGGGTCCATGAAGTACCAAACACAAATGCGCCGACCGAGAGGATTCCGATGAGTTGAACCCCAAGATTGCCACCGGCGACGAAACACACGGCGAGCGTTCCCCACATGCCGGCAATGAGATGGGCGGGGGTCGCCCCGACCACGTCGTCAATCTTCACGATTTCCAAGAGCTTGATCCCTGTCGTACACAGGACTCCGCCCATGGCCCCGATGATGATGGCCCAGTGATGCTCGACAATATCAGGGCCCGCGGTAATCGAGACCAGCCCGGCAATGGCTCCGTTGAGTCCGGCAAACAGGTCATATCTCCCCAAAATGGGTTTGGACATGGAGATCGCCGCCATGACCCCGGCGGCCGCGGCCAGATTGGTATTCACCAGGATGATGCTGATGGCCACGGCATCGCTCACTCCGGCCAGCGCCAGCTGCGAGCCTCCGTTGAACCCGAACCAGCCCATCCAGAGGATGAACACCCCGAGGGTCACCGCGGGCACGTTCGACGGCGGGGTCGCCTTGACGGTGCCGTCCGCCCGGAACTTGTTGTATCGCGGCCCGACCACGAGCGCACCGGCCAACGCCGCCCATCCGCCGGTCGAATGGACGATGGTCGAACCGGCAAAATCCTGGAATCCCAGTTGATTGAGCCAGCCGCCGCCCCACGTCCATGCGCCGACAATCGGATAGATGAACGCGGTGAGCAGGAACGTAAACAGGAAAAATGACCAGAGTTTGACCCGCTCGGCCAGCGTTCCCGACACGATGGAGGCCGTGGTCGCCACGAACACCATCTGAAAAAACCAATCCGACATGACGGCATGGCCATTCTCGGCGACCGCTTTTGTCGCCGACGTCTCGCCGTTGAGCAGGGCTATTTCCTGAACGGAAGGCCCGTAGAGGAACGTGACGGTGCCAATCCAAGACCCGACGTCCACGTACATCAGGTTATAGCCGAGCACGTAGTAGGCGAGCCCGGCGATGGAATACAACCCGATGTTTTTCAGACAGATGACGGAGGCATTCTTGGTACGGACGGACCCGGACTCCAGCATGGTGAATCCGGCACACATCCACATCACCAGGGTTCCCCAGATCAGGAACGAAAACGTGTTGAGGACGAAATCCATTTCTCCTCCCTCTGCCCGCGAGGCGCGCGTCATCATAGCAGACGAGGGCCCATTGTCAATAAGGGGGGGAGGGCCGTTCCGTGACACCGGTCATGTCACGCGCTGGCAGGCTGAGTGATTCAACCTGATGGAGATAGGCTCTTACGAATGCAGGCGTGGCATGAGGCCAGCGAAATGCGGCGGCAAGGCGGCGTGTTTCTCTACTCTAAAGGCTTTCTTTCTTCCAATAACTCCCAAAATATTTCACGGGCGACCAGTTCGGTTGTATCGGAGGGAGTGCCGGCATCAGGGAAGCATAGTCTTGTGCCCCAAACACAATGGTTCCATCAACGACCGTTAAGACCGATTCAATTGTTTTAATCTCTTCTACGGGGACCTTCATATAGTCAGCGGACAAAACGGCGAAGTCAGCGTACTGGCCTGGCGCGATTCGGCCTTTGACCTGCTCTTCATGGGAAAACCAGGCACTCCCGATGGTATACAGGCGTAACGCTTCCTCTCGTGTGAGAAGATTGTCCGGCCCATACAGATGGGCTCCACCCGCGGTTTCCCCGGTCACCAACCAATGCAGACCAACCCACGGATTAAAGCTCGACCCACGGGTGCCATCAGTGCCCATACCGACGGGCACGCCTTTGTCCAAGAGCATGCGAAGCGGGGGCGCGTGTGAAGCTGCTTCGGCGCCATACCGATTCAGAAAATCGTCACCTAAAAATACCATTCGATCTTGAATGGCCACGCCTCCACCGAGGGTGAGGATTCGATCAATGTTCGGCTCTTTCAGCGTCTCTGCATGTTCGATTGACCACCGAAGCCCATGAAAGGGCGTTTCCTTATCGACCGTCTCCAGGACATCCAAAATCCTGGAAATGGATTCGTCATAGGTGGCATGTAACCGAAACGGCCATCGGTTCTTGACCAACAGCGTGCCCACCTTCTCTAAATTTCGAGCCATATCGGGACCGAGTTCAGGGCGCGGCGACATGAAATTCTCAAAATCCCCGGCATCCCATACCAAATATTCGCCGCCGCCTTTGATGACATACCCGTCCTCGCGCAAGGGATCGGTATTCGTATTCGGTGTAACCGCTTTGACCCACTTTTGGAAATCGGAATATTCTTCCCCCGGGGTCTGCGCAAAAAGGAAATAGGAAACCCGCAAGGGAAACCTGGCTTGTCCGGCAAGTTGCTCGGCGGTCTTGTAATGCACGGGATAATGCTGGCCGCCGCCGCCCACGTCGATGACGCTGGTCAAGCCGAAACGGGCTAATTGGTAAAAAAGGTGCATCGTGGAATTGACTTGCTCCTCCGGCGAGAGCGCCGGTAGCCCGGCAAGGGACTGATACAGCAAGGCAGGGTGAGGATCGGCAATCAAGAGACCGGTGGGTTTACCATCCGGGCCCAATTCCAAACCAGACCCCGGAGGGGTTCGGGTCTTTTCATCAAATCCGATCGCGCGAAGGCCCGCCTTATTCACGACGGCCCGGCTGTAAAAATACTGTACGTAGACCGGCGTTTGGGGTGCCACGTTGGTGAGTTCTTCCGGCGTAGGCAATCGTTTTTCTTGAAATTGATGAGGCGTCCATCCGCCGATGATGCGGATCCATTGTCCTTTCGGGGTCCGAAGGGCTTGTTGGCGAATCATCTCCAACCCCTCCGCCAACGTGGGAACGCCATCCCAACGAAGAATCGCATTAAACGCCAACCCCCCTCGAATATAATGGGAATGGGAGTCGTTCAGGCCCGGGATCATCCGACGACCACGCGCATTGATCACTTGCGTGCCGTCCTCTCGCAGGGCCAGAATTTCCCTGTCCGTTCCGACTTTGAGGAAGCGACCGCGCCGAATCGCCACGGCGGTTGCCGACGGATGGTCGGCATCCAACGTCGTGATTCGGCTATTGTAGATAATTAAGGAGATCCCCGGGTCGGGTTCGGAGTGAGTCTCGTGAGCAGAGGCGTCGCATACCTGAAGCATGAAGAGACTCATGGCCCACACTGAAATTGTTAGCCCGGATAGCCTCGCCATGAGCACGCCTCCTTTCTGTCAAACCGAACAATACCCGTTGCGTTGTCTGCCTGTCCCGACCCGCACGTCTGCCATCAGAGCGTCGAGTGGGTGCCATCACAAAATGGTGGGGTACCCGTGCGCTTACATCCGCAAAACGCGACCTGTTTTGTTTCGGGAATGTCCACGGCCACGGGCGTGAACGCGGTCCCCTCGTGCGAGCCATCACAGAACGGCTGATTCTTGGATCGGCCGCACCGACACCAATAGTAGGTCCCGGGGGCAACTTCCATGACATAGGGCGTGCGTTGAGCGATGATTGGATCCGCCATTGCTGTTCTCCTTATCAGGTTGAGACGACTTTTTTTCGGACTGCTTTTGTCAAAGATCGATTCGATCGACCCCATGCTCATTCTTGCGCCAAGAGAGCCTTATACACAGCGGGAACATTGAGCCCCGTATGAACCCAATCCCAGAGCGCGTAGCCTTGAAACGCAGGCATGGAAAGCGTCTGTTGTATCTCTTGAAGTGATAAACCGCCGGCTATGGCCGTTTGAACTTTATTGTCCAACGTTTCCAAATATTGAATGGTGAAATCAATCTCCCCGGGTGTCATGGGTCTTCCATGACCGGGAATAACAATCGCGTCGGCAGGCAAAAAGGCGCGGACTTTCTTCATCGTGGCCAAGGACTCGCGATGGCCTCCTTCTAAAAGCCAAGGGAGTGCCGGAGGTGGCGCCACCAGTGGATTGCCCGTCCAAAACACTTTTTCGTCCGGCACCCACACAAACAGGTCTCCGGGAGTTTGGGCAAACCCCCAGTGCATGATTTGCACCTCCTTCTTTCCCAGATCAATGGTCACGTGATCATCGACGACAATGTCTGCCGTGCGTCCGGTCACGTCTTCAATCCCGGCGTTCTTGCCGAACGATTGGATCATAAAGGCCTTATCCGCTTTTAAGCTTTCCGGATCTCCGATATAGGCCTTCGTCCTGGGGTGCTGAATAATCATGACATCGGAAGGGAAGGCATAATTCCCGTAACTGTGATCTCCATGATAACTCGTGTTCACGAGATAGCGAATGGGGTTCTGCGTCACCTGTTTGACTAAATTCATGACCTGGTGGGCCAGGGCTTTATTGATCATCGATTCAACGACCAACACGCTGTGGTTCCCGACCACAAAACCTCCCGAAGTCGCAACGGGATATCCCTTGTTATTGGCGTCATCTGCCCCTCGAGGAATCAGGGCATACACACCGTCCCCGAGGTGCTGCCGCTCCAGAACGACACGGGCAGGATCCCACATCACATCGGCCCTTGACATGCTCATGCCCCCACTCAACAGCAAAAGAAAACAGGCCAACGGTATCGTGAACGGGCTGAGGCCCGGAATGGTTGTGGCAAAGGTTCTTGTGTTCATCATCGTGGCTCCTTTGTCGTTACAGTGGAAAACGTTCTACGGATTTTTTCGACACCCCGTCGAAGACGGGATCGATCAGGCCAATTGTTCCTCATATAATGCGTAATCCACTTCTGCCGGGACTTCGATCATGGCGACACGAAGAGGAGCATCGTCCTCCGCTTGGAGAGTGATCGAACCGGGAGTCCCGGCGCGGACGACCGCAAAATATCTTGTCTCAAGATCATGTTTTTCTGCATCGGCCTCATCCATCAGCGTCCCTGCTCCATCGATGACCACCATAGCCAACGTGCGGTTCGTGGACAGGTCACGCCGGTAACACTGGTTCGATGGAATGAGCACGTCCTGCATCGTCGTCTCCGCCAGGAGCGATATTGGCGCGCCGTTCCCGATGACGTGTTTCAGGGTCACCCCATCACGAGCCTCGATGGGAAAGTCTGCATGACGGAATTCAGCATACGTCGGGGGCTGGTGTACGGCTTTTTTCAGATCCGGTTCGAACCAGATTTGAAAAAATTCATTGTGGTCGCCGACGGTTTCCTCTTCATGAGAGAGGCCTGACCCCGCCTGCATCACCTGTGCCCCTCCGGCTTGCACCCGACCCCGATTGCCCATGGTATCGTAATGACCGATTTCGCCCTTGAGGACATAGCTCATGATTTCAAAGGCCTGATGCGGGTGAAGACCAATTTTCCCGTAGCCTTTGGCCGTGGCCCAAGCCCAGTAAAACAGGGGGCCCGTATGGGGAACCCTTGGGCCTTCTCCGGGAAATCCCAGGGGCTTGGTTTCGGTGATCCTTCCCCCATCGAACGCGCCGGTTCCTTGGACTTCAGGAGGATAGATTGTGATCTTCATGGCGTTTTCCTTCCAATTTTCAATTTTGACTGTCTTGCTTCTTCAAAAGCACGGACCGTGCCAACACAGATTTATCAACCTAACCTATTAATAATAAAAGATTATTTCGATCATCTCCGTCACTGAAATTTCTACTCAAATGAGTATATTACTGTTTTGAGTAGATAATATACTCAATTTCGTATAATGTGGTGGGAGCGTTCGTCGGGTGGTGGCTCTTGAACAGCCGGGAGGTTCACGATGGGAAAATTATTCGATCAGGACCAAACATTGGCGTTGGCTGAGTTCACGATTGAACGTTCCGGTGATGCCATCATTTTTCACGATTGCCGAGGGGTGATTTTAAATGCCAATAACGCGGCGTGCCGCCATCTCGATTATTCGGAACAGGAATTAATCGGCCTGACCATTCAGGACATCAATCCTGATTCCAATCAAGAGACATGGCAAACGTTCTGGACGGAACTCAAGCGCGCCAACACGCTTTCGTTCGAAGCCCGCCATCGTGCCAGGAATGGCAACGTCATTCCCGTCGATATCACCGTCAATTACTTGGAATTCGATGCACGAGAGTACGGGGTTGCGTTTATCCGAGACATCACGAGCCGAAAGAACATCGAAGAAGAAAAAGCCAAGGCTTTTGAAGAAATCAATCGCTTGCGCAAACAGTTGGAACTTGAGAACGAGTATCTTCATGAAGAGGTCCGGGAACTCCAACCATTCGGCAACATCATCGGGACCAGTTTATCGCTCCAGCATATCCTGAAACAGATCGAAATGGTTGCTCCCACCGATGCCAATGTCCTGATTACCGGAGAATCCGGAACCGGTAAGGAGCTCGTGGTCCATGAAATTCACAAACGGAGCTCCAGGGCTTCCCGACCGCTGATTCGAGTCAACTGCGCGTCGATTCCCCGGGAATTATATGAAAGCGAGTTCTTCGGTCACGTGAAAGGCGCCTTTACGGGTGCCGTCAAGGATCGCGTCGGACGGTTTGCATTGGCCAATGGCGGCACGCTTTTCCTGGATGAAGTCGGAGAAATCCCCTTGGATCTGCAAAGTAAATTACTGCGGGTCCTTCAGGAAGGCACTTTCGAACGGGTGGGCGATGAAAAAACCCTACAATCGGACGTGCGTGTGATCGGGGCCACCAATCGTCACTTGAAGAATGCGGTGGGCAGCGGAACGTTCCGGGAAGACCTTTTTTATCGTCTCAATGTTTTTCCCATCGTCATGCCACCGTTACGAGACAGAAAAGAAGATATTCCCGCCCTGGCCGGTCATTTTTTAAAACGTGCGCAACAAAAATTCAATCGCACGGGGTTTGCGTTATCCAAGGCCAACATCATCGCCCTCGAGAATTACGCCTGGCCTGGGAATATCAGAGAACTCCAAAATGTGATTGAGCGTGCCGTCATCATTGCCCAGTCCACCAGGCTGGATTTCGATCTGCCCAAACGTCCAAAACCCGGAAGCATCTCTTCTCACCAGCAGGCTGTTCGTGCTTCTGATCCGGTTCTGACATTTGACGACATCAAGCAATTCGAGCGCCAAAATATTGTCAGGGCTTTGAACAGGACGCATTGGAAAATCTTCGGAAAACATGGAGCCGCAGCGTTGCTCGGTATTCCACCAACAACCTTGACCACAAGAATACAAAGAATGGGTTTGAAAAAAACAATGAGCTCTGAATAAGATCCCGGCCCCAACCCCAAATGCCGTCGGATACTGCGTTTCCCCTTCCGTGCAACAGGCTCATCCTCTCCTCCACGACGCGCCCGGAGGATGCCCCAACCCACAGGTCCGAAGCCTGAGACCCTATCCCGCGAGTGCATCCTACTGCCTTTTTCAGAGGTTCATCAGAAAAATCAACCTACCTTTTCTATAAAATAGATAGGAAATATATTTGAAATGAAATTGTTTTCATGAAATATTTTTTATAATTTATATATTTAAAATCAAATAGTTATATAAATTTTAAAATTAATTGAAATAGAAATATTATGAGAATATCATAGATTTATGATCAAGTATGAAATGCCAAAACACTGGATCAAATTTGATAATGGCAACAGGGATCTGACAAAGGCCTCTGCCGAAGCCAAGGCTGCAATCCTTTCCCTGCAAATGGTCCCCTATCAACGTCGGTGGATTCAGGCACTGCAAGAGGTCGAGCTCAAGCGGGAAGTCGCCGGAACCTCACGGATTGAAGGGGCCGAATTCACAGAGCGGGAACTCGATCTGGCCTTCCGGGAAAACACGGACCAACTTCTCACGCGCTCACAGAAACAGGCTCACGCCGTTGCCCGAACTTACCGCTGGATTGCCGCGCTTCCCCAGGACAGGCCAGTCAACGCAGAACTGATTTGCCGTATTCATCGGGAACTTGTGACGGGTGCGGACGATGATCATTGCCCGCCCGGGCAGTTAAGGAAGGACAATCAGAACGTGACTTTCGGGATACCCACGCATCGAGGCGCGGAAGGAGGCAAAGAATGCGTATCAGCCTTTCGACAGCTCAGCGAGGCCCTTCAAAGACAGTACCAGGACCAGGACCCGATCATTCAGGCCTTAGCGGCCCACTACCATCTGGCAGCCATGCACCCCTTTCTTGATGGAAACGGTCGGACCGCCCGAGCCTTGGAAGCCCTCATGCTTCAGCGGGCCGGGCTCCGTGACACCTGCTTCATTGCGATGTCCAACTATTATTATGACGAGAAGAATGCCTATCTTGCCGCCTTGGCAGATGTCCGTCGGTCGGACCACGACCTGACGTCTTTCCTCATTTTCGGACTTAGGGGCATTGCCCTCCAAAGCCAGCGAGTTCTTGCCGAAATTCATCGTCATATCTCCAAAGTGCTCTATCGCGATCTCATGCACGAACTCTTCGGTACGCTGAAATCAAAACGGAAGCGGTTCATCGCGGAACGCCAGTTGAAGATTCTCGATATCCTACTGGATGTCGATGCCATGGAAATTGATCGTTTAATAAAAAGGACCGGGGATGCCTACCGCACGTTAAAAAACCCCTGGGGAGGCTTGGTTCGCGATCTTCTTAACCTGAACGCTTTGGGTGCGATCGCGCTCAAGCAAATCGGGGAAGGTCGATATGAAGTGGCCGTCAACCCGGAATGGCCGACTCGGCTCACCGAGACCGACTTCTTTGCAACAATGAAGCAATACCCAAAAGCCAAAACGCCTTCGCTTCTGCGCTAAGTCCGTCGACTAAATTTTTCATGTGATCCGGGTTCCATGATAGGGGTTTAGCCGGAATGTTGAATGGGCCTGGAAGCAGGGTGTGAGCAAGCAGGTCATCGACCGGTCCTGTCGTTGTCATCAAAGCTCTATAACAGCAAAACCAAGCTCCTAATCTGTGTTCTGATCACCAGCCTGGCCCAGGCTTTCCTTTTGAGGTTGAACTTCAGCATACAACCATACAAGGAGTTGCACTGGCCAACCAAGTCAAGAGCCTTGACTGGACGGTGCGTCATGCGCAGAATAAAAGGATAAGGCAAGTCATGACGCTGTGAACCAAGTTCGTGCAAAGATTATTATTAAAACTCACCTGAGCATGCCGGTTGTCTACCTGAACGATCATACGTTATTCGAGTGGCTGTCATGGAAATTTTCTGGCCATTGCCGAAATAGTCACGTATAAATTTACACGAGCCTTTTGTTCTTTTCCGCAGAAAACATGCCTCCCCTTCCTTCAGCACATGGACAAACGCAAGCCCTTAGGGAAAAAGAATCAGATCATCCACCCCTGCCAATTTCCCAAAAGGTGACGAGGGTTTCAGGTCTGGAAGCCGCTCGAAATGAAACCATAACCGGCCTTGTTTCCAAGATTTTTAACGAGAGTTTCGGCTATAGACCTGATGGAAAGCCCTACCGTTTAGGGCCAAAGTCCACATCCGAAAGGCTAGCCTCCACGGATTTTCTCTTCATCGCCGGCGATGAAAAATCAGGCATCGGGTATCTCTTCGGTAAAGAGATTCCTTCCATGGGCGGAAGAATCGCCTGGATCGAATCCATGGCGGTCTTGCCACTCTACCGGAGGCAAGGTATTGCGACTGCATTGCTCCAGCAGTTTCGCCTGGCCACCAAGGGATCATCCAAAATCGGATGCGCGACCCCGAATCCTATTGCGGCTTTGGTCGTGACCAGAGTCATACCCGGAACACTCTATATCGGAAACTGTCATCCACCGAACGCCGTACTCCACATGCTCCGCGAAATCCGAGAGTGCTGTTTTGACCTTCGGGGGTGCGCCATCCAGGAAAAACTGTTGCAAATCAAAACCGGTTTCAGCCCGCTTTCCCGATCCGATGAACGGGAATGGAATCCTCGAACTCCTTCTTCTCCGCCTCATTGGTGGAGCGAGATTCAACATTTGCCCAATGACTATGAAGCCCTTCTCGTCATCGAGAGAACAGACAGACCTTCGACAATCTATTAAATACTGTAGAGTATTCCGCCGATGAAGTCTCTCACACAAAAGCATGAACCCACGTTACCAATTTCAAAGCTACTCCGGGTCCGAAGCCTCTGAATCCTCTTCTTTAGTACACGCTGTCTCTTTCATTTTCAGTAACAGCTTTGGCATAAACAGCAGGACTCAACAGCCTTACAGGCTCGGCCCGAAAACAACCAAAAAGCGGTTGGCGTTAGCCCATCGTCTGTTTCTTGCCTTAAAGGAAGGAGATCAGCCCGATCAGCACGTTGGGTATCTTTTCGCCACAGAAATTGAGGCTGCGCGTGGATCTGTTGGTTGGATCGATTCGTTGGCGGTCTTGCCGCGTCATCGACGGAAGGGGATTGCCACGCGATTGGTTGAAAAATTTGCCGAGCACTTTTCGAGCGTTCGCTGGATTGGGTGCGCGACCCCAAATCCGATAGCGGCTTTCGTTATTTCCAAAGTCGTCACGAGAACGGGAGTCTTATACATTGGCGAATGCAATCCCCCAGAAGAATTGGTTGACATGATCCAGGAAATCAGGCCGCGATGTCAGGATTTGAGCGGGGCGGATTTCAACCCCAGCTCCTTACTCGTGCGAACCCAATTTCATCCCTCAGACACAGGAGACAACAGAGAATGGTGTCCTCCGAATCCAACGGAGCCGCCACCGTGGTGGAGTGCCCTGGAAAATCTTTCAAGCCAGTACGAGGCTCTTCTTATCGTGGACAAACATCTCTTAAAGTGAGGCAGATCCATGGATCAGTAAGCACGGGAGAAACATTTTTCTGTTGAGTCACCTATACAACCGAAGAGCAAACGAACGCTTCTGAACGACTACAGCTCGGTTTTCACGAAATCATGGCCTTAGGCCTCTCCTCGACGGTCGTAAGCCAGCCTTGACAACTCCTCAAGGATCTCGGATTTTGACTCGATATCTTCTTCTGTTAAGCGAAGTTGATAAAGCCTCCAATGTTTATTGTATTCAAGCGTATCGAGACCTGTTTCCTCTATCTTGCGATCAAACTCATCCGTTTGAGGAAGCTGGAGCCGAAAAAGGATGAGGTTCTTCTTGGGGCTGAATGAAACAAAGTTGTATGGTTGGCCGTCTTTGGCGAGTCCGATATAAAACTTGTTGTATTTCAGGATCAGGGTTGGATCGAATTTACGGAGCAAATCAAGCAGTTGGTCAGCCAGAGCAACGGTTTTTTTCGTCGCACGTTTTTCCCAGTATGCTCGATCAGTCGGTACTGCCTCGGCCTCTTCGTCCTCTTCAACGAACCCACGCGAAAATTCGTCCATGACCTTTGTAAACACCAACGTCACGTTCTCGCCAACCTGAAGAGCCTGCATTTGAATGGCAATAAAAGGCATAGTGCCGTTAAAGAGAGAAAGAACGTTCAGGAAGCGACTGGTCACGTCCTCTGCCACAAGGACGGCACAATGGTCATACTGCGGATACCGTTTTTTCTCAATATCCCAATATTCAATGGTGCGGATAATGTGCGATTCATCCGTTGAGCCAAGCTGAATTTCCACCTCATACCGTCGTTGTGAATCCGAATCCTGCAGAAGAAGATCGAGGCGGCCTGCTCGTGGCTGTCTTCTTTCTTTATCCCTCAACACCAAGTCTCCAAGGCCAAGAATGGAAGGATCATCCGCAATAAGGCCTTGAACCCATTTTTCGTTCAGGTGCGGGTGGTTCTTAAGAGAAAAGCACACAGGTTTACAGTAATTTTGGCTTGTCATGTCATGTTCTCTTTCTGTTCAGTTTCAATCCAGTCGCAAGAGTTGGTCGGATTCCGACTCGGGCAAGGCCTCGACGTCACGGAGTTTTCTCTCCATGGCCCGGGTACGGACGCCGGTTTGCTCAATGGTGCCGGAAGCGGTCTCCAATTGTTTTTTCACCCTGTCCAAGACCTCGCCGAATTTACCGAATTCCGTCTTGACCGCGGCAAGGACTTGCCAGACTTCGCTGGATCGTTTTTCTATGGCCAATGTCCGGAACCCCATGCGCAGACTGTTCAGGATAGCGGATAAGGTGGTCGGGCCGGCAACGACGACCCGATAGGTGTCTTGCAGTCTTTCAAGCAACCCCGGCTGCCTGAGCACTTCCGCATACAGACCTTCAGTGGGTAAAAACAGGATGGCAAAGTCCGTCGTTGCCGGTGGCTCGATATATTTTTCCGATATGTCTTTCGCTGAATGCTCGATCGCACGAGTCAAGGATTTCAGCGATTGCTCGACGGCATCCGTATCAACGGCTTCACTGGCAAGGACGAGACGTTGATAATCTTCCTGCGGAAACTTTGCATCAATGGGCAGCCAGACGTTCGAGTTGGCGTCACGGCCTGTCCCGGGAAGACGGATGGCAAACTCGACGACTTCACCGGACGAGGGGCGGACCCTGACGTTTTTCTCGTACTGGTCGAGGGTCAGCATTTGTTCCAGAATGGCGCCGAGTTGGACTTCCCCCCAGGTCCCGCGCGCCTTCACGTTCGTCAAGACGCGTTTGAGGTCGCCCACGCCGGTCGCAAGAGTCTGCATTTCACCGAGACCCCGTTGCACCGCTTCCAACCGTTCGCTGACGATTTTAAACGATTCACCCAAGCGCTTCTCCAGCGTGCCCTGTAATTTTTCATCCACCGTTTGGCGCATCTGGTCGAGTTTTCGGTCATGACTTTCTTGCAGTGCCTTCATTTTCGAGTCCAGCGTGTCACGAAGGCCTCCGAATCCTGCCTCATTGGTAGCACTAAGCCCCATAAACCTTTTCTCGATTGCGGCAAGACCATCCCTTTGCGAGACATTCATCTCGCCGATGGCCCGAATGACGGCGACATGTGCGTCTCTCTGTGTTGCCGCGAGTTCTTCTCGAAGACTGCGCGCACCCTGCATGGCCTCTTCCCTGCTTGCACGTATTTCTTCGCGTATGATCTTTTCCGCTTCTCCACGCATTGTTGCTAATTTAACGATCACGACGCCCAGCAGAACAATGCTCAGGACCGACAGCACGGTCGGCAGCCATATCAGCAAGTCACTCACAGCACCTTCCTCTATCAGCAACCAGGTTCTTCATCTGGCTATCATCCGGTCACACCCCAACACTCAGATGCTTGTCTCCTTGATGGACGGCTCCAGGATATGAAAATGAATGAGTTGGCAATGCTCAACTTTATGTCGAAGGGTTAACAAGAAGCCGCGCGGCTTACGCTAACAATAAGGCTTTTGCTTTTCGATGTTCGGAACTCTCCTCATTCGTCCAATTGACAATATTTCAGTTTTGGAAGCAACTCTTCGGGAAGCTCATCTATTTGAATATCAATGATGGCTTCTCGAACGGGAGGGTGGGAATAGGAAGGAACTGTTGGCTGTAATGCCATTAGGGCTTCGGGGTCGAAAGGGAATTCCTGCCTCTAGGAGGAAAATCTACCAAATACTTTACTGGCCATTCAATGAGTATCGATTCAATGATAAGCCGTCTCTCGATTGTCCGGAGCGGCGGGCAGGAGTTGACCGGCAGGAGACGGGGCCTCGGGATCCGATGCCGACGCCCGATCATTACTTGGTTCTCGGATGATCTGGCGCGCCCGGAGGGAGTCGAACCCCCAACCCTCAGATCCGAAGTCTGATGCTCTATCCATTGAGCTACGGGCGCGTTCGCTCGTCTTTTTCGACTATTTTCAATGGTCTGTCAACCCGTAACGCCACCCACGACGCCTCCGAAGAAACCTGATAGAATGAAAAGAATTGCCCCCCCGAGGAAAAGGAGCCGAACATGACGACGTCACCGCAGACAGGAATTTTTACCGAAGGCCGCACCCATTTTTATTACCTGGAGTATCGGCTTCAACCCGATGCCCAGATGCCCAACGTACGCGAGGCTCTCCGGGCAGCCGTGTCGGTCAAGGGAGAGGAGGCCTTTGAGATGGTTATCGCCTTCGGCAAAGACGCCTGGGATCGATTGAACCCCACGTGGTGCCCCGAGGAGCTGCAAGACTTTTCGACGCTTTCGGGAGTCGATGGCTTTTCCGTATCGGCAACACAACGGGACGTGCTGTTCTGGATTCAGAGCCATCGCCGCGACGTCAACATGCAGGTGGTCCTGGCGCTCGATTCGTTCATGCGAAGGGTGGGAACGCTCTCGCTCGACTTGGCCGGGTTTCAGTACCTGGATTCACGAGACCTCATCGGATTCGTCGACGGAACTGCGAACCCCAAAGAGGAGCAGGCGAGGGAGGTGGCCCTGATCCCCGAAGGGCACGCGGGGGCGGGAGGCAGTTTCGTGTTGTCTCAGCAGTGGGTGCATGACCTCCAAGCCTTCCATGCACTGTCCCAGTCCGAACAAGAACGGGTCGTGGGCCGGACCAAGCCCGACAGCATCGAACTCGAAGGGGAAGCCATGCCACCCACTTCACACGTGAGCCGGACCGATCATAAGGAAAACGGGAAGGCCATGAAGATTTTCCGACGCAGTGCCCCCTACGGAACCGTCAGAGAGCATGGCCTGTACTTCCTTGCCTTTTCCTGTGAGCTTCGCCGATTTCAGGTTCTTTTGGAGCGCATGGTCGGCGCATCGGAAGACAGGGTCTCCGATCGGCTCATCCACTATTCCAAACCGGTCACAAGCTCATACTGGTTTGCGCCTTCGCGGGAGGATCTGGACAAGGCCCTGGGCTAGCGCTGGATGCCGGATCGGGGTCCGGCATGACGAGTGGCGCTTGTGGTTTCCCTAGATGCCGGATCGGGGTTCGGCATGAGTGGTGGGAGGGTCATTTCCGTCCTTCCCTCACCTCTTCGTGATCCCTGCCAGTGCCCCGTCATCATTCCCGCGCAGGGTTGCCCCAGGCGTCCGGCTAATAGGTCTCCGGCGTGGGCAGATCCACTTCCGGCTTGCTCGCCTCCGGGAGAATTTTTTCCAGGCGTTGCTGAAACTCGCGAATCCGGTTCTGTTCCGCTGAACTGAAACAGACTTTTTCTTCGTTGTGCAGATCCACCACCCGCTCGATGGCCTGAAGCAGGGGCGGTACGGCATCGAAGATTCGGCCGGCTTCAAAGGCTTCGAGCGAATCCATGAAAAACTCGTAGAGCACCCGATACGGCGGCCCTGCCTGGTCTCGAAACCGACATACGACCGTTTCATATTTGTCGATGGCTTCTTCCGTGGGGCGTATGCCACCGGGAATCGCCATGAACGACTTTGCCGGCACCTTCACGGCCAACGCCACCAACGCCGCGATGAGTTCCCCGAACGCATCCAGCACTTGTGTGGCATCCATGGATTTTTTCTGGGTCATCAGCCTCGTCCTTCTGTCATGCCACATGCGCTCCTGCTTCGCAATTGGCTCACCACTTCTTCCATATCGGCCGGCAGAGGCGCAACGAAATTCATGGTTTGGTGCGACATCGGGTGAAGAAAGCCCAGCACCCCGGCATGAAGCATGACCCGAGGGATAGCAACGTCGTGGACCGCCCCGACCTTCTTTCCTCCATATGTCGGATCTCCCAGGATCGGACACCCGATCGCGGATAAATGCACGCGCAGTTGATGGGTCCGACCGGTGTGTGGACATAACTCCACGCGGGCCGCCAGTTTGTCAAACCGTTCCGTCACCCGGTACTTCGTGGCCGAAGACTTGGGACGGGTCGTCCGCGCGGAAAATTTTTTCCGGTCCTTGGTATCCCGTCCGATGGCGACGTCTATCAAGCCTTCGGGTTTTCGGGGAATCCCCCAGATCAACGCCTCATAGACCCTGTTGATGGTATGACGTTTGAACTGGTTGACCAGGTACGCATGCGCCTGCTCCTGTTTGGCCACGACCATGACGCCCGTGGTGTTTTTATCCAATCGATGCACCATGCCCGGCCGTTCCTTGCCTCCAATGCTGGAGAACGACCTTGGTTCGGTGTTGAAGTGGTGTAACAGGGCATTGACCAGGGTTCCCGACCAATTCCCCGGGGCCGGATGGACCACCAAGCCGGCCTGTTTGTTCAGGACCAACACTGCGTCATCTTCATAGAGAATTTCAAGGGGAATGGGCTCTGGCTCCATGGCAAGCGGTTCGGCCCTGGGGACCCTGAGCACGATGACGTCGCCGGGTTTGATTCTGTGACTGGGCTTGGTGGGCAGGCCGTCGACGGTGATATGGCCGTCGAGGATCAATCGCTGGAGGGTCGTTCGGGAGAAATCAGGGTCGCGGTTGGCCAAAAAATGGTCCAGGCGTTTGGGGGCTTCGCCTGGTGAAACGACGATCTCCGTCCGCGTTTCAACGTACGGCATGGAAGCATACGGGAAGGAGGAGAGGGGTTACGCGTGTCCCTGTTTCCGGAACCGCTCGGCCACTTTCTGTCGAAGTCGCGCTTTTTCCAGGCTCACCCTGGCCTCTTCGACTTCCGACGGGAGCCCACCGCGTTCAAGACGTTCTTCGGCCTGGACCACGGACTCCTGGGCTCGTTCCACGTCGATATCTTCCGCCTTCTCGGCGATCTCTGCAAGGATGGTGACCTTGTGCGGCGTCACGTCCGCGAATCCCCACAGGACCGACATGTAATGCTCGGCCTCTCCCACCCGATAGTGCAGTTCCCCGACCCGCAGCGTGGTCAGAAAGTGACAATGGCCCGGCAGCACGCCGAAATCTCCTTCCATGCCTGGCGCAGAGATCTGATCCACGTATTCACTCACCAGAAGTTTCTCCGGCGTCACCACTTCCAGGAGGAGTTTTCCCGAGGGGATGGGGTTGTCAGCCATTACCGTCCAAGCCTCTCGGCCTTTTCAATGGCTTCTTCAATCGCCCCGACCATGTAGAACGCCTGCTCCGGCAACTCGTCATGCTTGCCCTCGACGATTTCCTTGAAGCTTCGGACGGTGTCCTTGAGTTTGACGTATTTGCCAGGAGTGCCCGTGAAGGCTTCGGCCACGTGGAACGGCTGAGACAGGAAACGCTGAAGCTTGCGCGCGCGCGCGACGATCTGTTTGTCCTCTTCGGATAATTCGTCCATTCCGAGAATGGCGATGATATCCTGCAAGTCTTTATACCGCTGCAAGGTCCCCTGAACCTGTTGCACGACGTTATAATGCTCTTCCCCGAGCACGTGGGGGTCCAGAATCCTCGACGTGGAATCGAGCGGGTCTACTGCGGGATAAATACCCAGTTCCGCCAATTGTCTGGACAACACGGTGGTGGCATCCAAATGGGCGAAGGTGGTGGCGGGAGCAGGGTCCGTGAGATCGTCGGCCGGCACGTAAATCGCCTGGACCGAGGTGATCGACCCTTTCTTGGTCGATGTAATGCGCTCTTGCAGCGTTCCCATCTCCGTTCCCAGGGTCGGCTGATAGCCTACGGCCGACGGCATGCGGCCCAACAAGGCCGATACTTCCGAACCGGCTTGCGTGAACCGGAAGATGTTATCGATAAACAGGAGCACGTCCTGGTTTTCCTCATCCCGAAAATATTCGGCGATGGTCAGGCCGGTGAGACCGACCCGAAGCCGTGCGCCCGGCGGTTCATTCATCTGTCCATAGACCAGCGCGGCTTTCGACTTGGTGTAGTCCGTGGGATCGATGACTTTGGAGTCCTGCATTTCATGCCACAGGTCATTCCCTTCCCGCGTTCGTTCCCCGACGCCGGCAAACACGGAAAAGCCACCGTGATGCAGGGCGATGTTGTTGATCAGTTCCATGATGATCACGGTCTTGCCCACGCCCGCGCCACCGAACAGGCCGACTTTTCCGCCTTTGGCATAGGGCTCCAGCAGGTCCACTACCTTGATACCGGTTTCCAGGACTTCCGTCTTGGTTTCCTGCTCTTCAAGGGGTGGGGCCGAACGATGAATGGAATACGTTTTCTTGGCGGAAAGCGGACCGAATCCATCCACTGGATCGCCCAACACGTTGACGACCCGACCAAGCGTTTCACGGCCAACGGGCACCGAGATGGGCCCACCCGTATCCCTGACTTCCAGGCCGCGCACCAATCCGTCCGTGGAGGACATCGCCACGGCTCGCGCTCGATTTTCTCCCAGATGCTGGGCGACTTCCATGGTCAGTTCCGCGGCGTCCTGTCCGTCCTCGCCGTCGCGCGAGATCTTGAGTGCGTTAAAAATGTTGGGAAGGTGCCCGGGAGGAAACTCTACGTCGACCACGGGCCCGATGACCTGAATGACTCTGCCTGTTTCGGTACTCACCTGCTGACTCCCTTTCTGAGCCGTCTACTTCAACGCCTCCGCCCCGCCGACGATATCCATCAATTCTTTCGTGATCGCGGCCTGCCGGGTTTTATTGTAAAACAACGTGACCTTCTGAATCAGTTCGCCCGCGTTTCTGGTGGCCCCGTCCATTGCGGTCATCCGCGCGGCCTGCTCGGCAGCCGCGGATTCCAGCAGCACGCGAAACGCCTGGACCTGAAAATGTTTGGGAAGCAGGACGTCGAGCAGCTCGTATTCGTCCGGCTCGAACAAATAGGACCCCACGGCCATGGCTGGCTCCCCAGCGGGGTCTTCCCCCAATGATTCGATCGGCAACAGCTTTTCAACCACCACGCGTTGCTGCATCACGGATTTGAACTCGTTGTAGACCACGTGGAGTTGATCGAACGTGCCGGCATTGTAGTGTTGAATGATGTCCTGCCCCATGTCCAAGGCATGCTCGAAACTCAGGCGATCGAAGATTCCCGGCCATTCCTGCCGAATCGTCCAGGTGCGCCGCCGGAAAAAATCACAGCCTTTTCTCCCGGCCACGGACACGCTCACCTGTTCGCCCTGCTCCGCATGTTCCTTCAGAAACTCCGAGGCCTGCCTGAGAATATTGGCGTTAAAGGCTCCGCACAGCCCCCGGTCACTCGTGATCACGAGCAGCTCGGTTTTGTGTCCTTCGCGTTTGTGCAGCAGGGGATGCGAGACCCGATTCGTGTGTTCCGCCAGGTTCCTCACGACGTCCCGAAGCTGAAGCGCATACGGCCGGGAGGAGAGGATGCGATCCTGGGCGCGCTTGAGCTTGGCCGCCGCCACCATTTTCATGGCTTTCGTGATTTTCTGGGTATTTTTGACGGAAGTGATTTTCCGTCTCAGACTTTGTAAACTTGGCATGGAACGGTATCGGGACGGATTGGTTAAAACGATTTCGTCTGTTTATATTCGGAAATGACCTGCTTGAGTTGCCCGCCGAACTCGTCGTCGATCTTCTTCTTGGAGACGACGTCTTCCCGCAGTTGCGGATGCCGTTCTTTGATGTGCGCCAGGAGGCCCTCTTCAAATTCACGAACCTTGTTTACGGGCACGTCATCGACGAAACCATTGACCCCGGCGAAAATCGACAGTACCTGATCCGCCACCGGCATGGGTTTGTACTGTTCCTGTTTGAGCAACTCGACCATGCGCGCCCCCCGAGACAACTGCGCCTGCGTGGCCTTGTCCAATTCACTGCCGAATTGAGCAAACGCGGCCATTTCCCGGTATTGGGCCAAATCGAGCCGAAGCGTGCCGGCCACCTGTTTCATGGTCTTGATCTGGGCGGCACCACCCACCCGGGACACCGACAACCCCACGTTGATAGCCGGACGAATGCCCGAATAAAACAGGTCCCCGGCCAGGTAAATTTGTCCGTCGGTAATGGAAATCACGTTGGTGGGAATATAGGCGGAGACGTCCCCGGCCTGGGTTTCAATGATGGGCAACGCGGTCAGGCTCCCCGCCCCCTTCTCGTCACTCAATTTGGCGGCACGCTCCAACAACCGGGAGTGCAGGAAGAACACGTCACCGGGAAACGCCTCGCGACCCGGCGGCCGACGGAGCAGCAAGGACAATTGTCGATAGGCCACGGCATGTTTGGAAAGGTCGTCGTAGATGATGAGGGCATGCTTCCCATTATCCCGGAAATATTCTCCCATGGCCACCCCGGCATAGGGCGCGAAGAACTGGAGCGGCGCCGCGTCACTGGCCGTGGCCGACACGACGGTGGTATAGGCCATGGCCCCGTGGTCTTCGAGCGTCTTCACGACGCGGGCCACCGTTGACCGCTTCTGGCCAATCGCAACGTAGATGCAGAAGACGTCGAGCCCTTGCTGGTTGATGATGGTATCCACGGCAATGGCCGTTTTCCCGGTTTGTCGGTCGCCGATGATCAACTCCCGCTGCCCGCGGCCAATGGGAATCATGGCGTCGATCGCCTTCAACCCCGTCTGCAACGGCTCATTGACGGATTGGCGTTCCACCACGCCCGGGGCACGGACCTCGATCAACCGGGTCTCCGTCGTGGACATCGGGCCTTTCCCGTCGATGGGTTGCCCCATCGCATCGACCACCCGTCCGACGAGCGCCTCGCCCACGGGCACTTCGGCAATCCGGCCCGTTCGCTTGACCTGATCGCCTTCTTTGATGCCGGTATCCGATCCCATCAGCACAGCCCCGACGCTATCTTCTTCCAGGTTCAGCGCTACGCCGAACACCTCCCCGGGAAACTCCAGCAATTCCCCGGCCATGGCACCTTCGAGGCCGTAGACCTTGGCAATGCCGTCCCCAACCTGAATCACGTAGCCGGCCTCCGTCACATCGACACGCTGATCGAAGCCCTTGATTTTCTCCTGAATGATTGAACTGATTTCTTCCGCCTTGATCTGCATGCCTTACCCCTTTACCAATTGAGCCCGCAGCTTGTGGAGCCGGCCCCTGACCGTACTGTCATAGACTGTACTTCCGATTTTTATTTGGACACCCGAAAGCAGGGAAGGGTCGGATTGAAAGTCGATTTCCACGTCCCGCTTGGCCGTGGCGCCTAACCGAGCATGAATGTCCTGTTTCATGGCGTCGTCAATCGGGCGAGCCGAGACGACGACGATCTGTTGCCTGCCACTTTGCCGAATCATCAATCCTTTGAAGGCCTCGGCAATCTCCGGCAAGAAGCCTATCCGGTTCTTTTTCAACAGTTGCTCGCAAAATCGCCCCATCACCGGCGGGCAGCCCGTCCGCTCACACAAGGCCGTCAGGACCCGGAGCTTTTCTTCCAGGGTAAACACCGGCGAGGCAAGGACGTGCTTGAATGCAGAAGAGTCCTTCAACGCCTGAGCCAGGGCCTGTAACCCGTCCTGAGCCGCCTCCTGCTGTTCAGGAGGCAGCAGGCGACAAAAGGCCTGGGCATACCTGCGCGCTATGGCATGTTTTATCATGAATCAGTTTTGTGAAGAAAAAGGCAAAATACAAGGGTTTTGCGCTGATCGCGCAAAAAACCGAGTCACGGTATCACGTGGGAATACGGCTGTCAACCGACGGGATCGGGCTTGGTGACGGCGCGCAAAGAGCGTTCAGAAAGGACACGTTCTCAAGGCAACACCGATCCGGACAGGCGAGTTCACGTTGACTGAAGACTCGCGGGGAGTGGGGAAGCAATCAGGCCAGGCTCGAATCGTTCGATGATCCCGCCACCCAGCACGCGGTCGCCTTGATAGAGGACCAGCGACTGGCCTGGACTCAGGGCCTGTTGCGGTTCCTGGAATTCTATGGAGAGGGTTCCGTTTGGTTGCTGCAGCACCCGGCCGGAAACGGCCGGCGAGGCATACCGGTATTTGATGGCCACGTGCTCCAGGCTCTCGGGCAAGGCACCGGCCAACCAATTCACATCCTGCACCGTGCAGGTTTGGCGGGACAGGTCTTCTGCCCGCCCCAGGACGACCGCGTTTGTTTCAGGGTTCACTTCCTTGACGTAGAGGCGTTCACCTCGTGCAATCCCCAACCCCTTCCGTTGTCCGGGCGTATAAAAGGCAATGCCGCGATGCTCGCCGATCTTTCGACCTTCCGGATCAAGAAAAGGACCTGGCCGAAGTGCCTGCGGTGCTTCCTCGATTAAAAACGTGCGATAATCACCTTGGGTGACGAAACAGATTTCCTGGCTCTCTTTCATTTCATCGGCCGGCAGATCCAACTCTTCCGCACGCGCCCACACCTCTGCTTTTTGAAGATGGCCTACGGGAAACAGGACGTGGGGAAGCCAGGCAGCAGAGAGTCTGTACAGAAAATAGGATTGTTCCTTTTTGACATCGAGGCCTCGAAACAGGCCAACCCCTTCCTCGACCGGTAGCACGCGGGCATAATGACCCGTGGCCACAAAGTCGGCGCCCCGGTCCTTCGCCAATTGATACAACAGCCCGAACTTCACCCGTTCGTTGCATCGAACACAGGGATTGGGCGTGACTCCCCCCATATATCCCGCAATAAATTCATCCACCACGTTTGTGCGAAAGATCTCCCGGGCATCGACCACTTCATGCGGAATGCCGACGCGCCGGGCCACGTGTCGAGCGACGCCGACTTTGCAACAGCCCCGTTCTTCCCATCTTTTCGTGACCGGGGTGTTTTCATCTTCATGTTCCCAGACCTGCAGCGTGACCCCTTGTACGTCATAGCCCCGTTCCGTCAGCAGTAATGCTGCAACTGAGCTGTCGACGCCGCCGCTCATCCCGAGAAGGACCGTTGGTTTGGACATTGGTTGGCTCTGGAGTTGAATGCCCTTAGTGCATCGAGAGCTCCTGAGGGACGTTTGCTGACTCATCGGACGGCAGGGAGACGTGATCGAACTCGCTGACGCCCATGTCGCACGCGCCATGAAACAGGGCACCTTCTTCCGCGGAAAAGGAGGGTGTACGAATGGTGCCGATCAGCACGGCCGATTTCAGCAATTGGACCTTTTGGGATGCCGTAATCGTTCCATCGATCTTGCCGCCACAGATAATGACTCCGCAGATGATGTCGCCTTTGATGAATCCCTGCTCGCCGACGATGAGGGTATTCTCTTTCATAAGAATGTGTCCTTCGAAACACCCGTCGATGCGGACACTGCTGTCGAATTTGGCTTCTCCCTTGAAGTCCACACCCTTCCCAAGAAACGTGTAGGTGTTTTCCTCTATCAGCGCATCCTCTTTCTTTTTATCGGCTTTTTCACCCCACATAAGGCTACCCTTTCTTCGGAAAGACCGGGGATGACGTGACACAAGAGGAGCACGTGCAGGCCCGTCCGCATCTCGCTTACCCGCCCTGCCGGAACGTTATGATAAAATCACTTCGACGATTCGTGTCAAATCTTCCTGGGAGTAATAACTGAGAATCAATTCCCCCTTCTGCCGTTTCGAGCGAATAACGACCCTGGTGCCCAAATGTTTTCGAAGACGCTCCTCCACCTCGGCGTGGAGAGTGGTTCCAGCCGTCTGCCGCGGCTTCGCTTTCCCTGATCCCTTCCTGACCAACTGCTCTGTCTGCCTCACGGAAAGCCGATCGCGGAGAATTCGTCTTGCCAGCGTCGACTGCTCTTTGGAATTCTTTAAGCCCAGAATGACCTTTGCATGCCCCAGTGTCAATTCACCCGATGCGACCAGGCCCTGAACGTCATGGGGCAAGGCGAGAATTCGGCAGATGTTGGCGACTGAAGCCCGATCCCGGCCTACCCGTTCGGCCACGGCTTCCTGGGTGACCCCGAATTCATCGATCAGTTGGCGATAGGCCCTGGCTTCTTCAACCGGATTTAAATTACTTCTTTGGATATTTTCAATTAATGATAATAACGTAGAATCCTCGTCGCTGGACTTTCGAATAATCGCGGGGATCGACGCCAGTTGCGCCAAGGTGGCTGCGCGGAACCGTCGTTCTCCGGCAATGAGTTCATAGAGCCCCTCACCCTTTCGCCGCACGAGGATTGGCTGAAGAATCCCATGCTGCCTGATGGATTCCACCAATTCCCGTAGCTCTTTTTCTACAAAGGTTTTTCTTGGCTGATACCGGTTCGGAATAACGTGCGTCACGGGAATCATGTGAATCGTTTGCCCGGTTTCCCTGGCTTCGTGCTCCGGCAAAATGGCGGCGAGACCTTTACCCAGCGCTTTCTTTTCCATTTGCCAAAAACTCCTTTGCAAAATCCATGTACGCCTTTGCACCCATCGAGGCGGAATTGTAAAGCAACCCGGGACGCCCATAACTCGGGGCTTCGGCCAAGGCCACGTTTCGCGGGATGATCGAGTGATACACCTTATCAGGGAAAAATTTTTTGACTTCCTCCGAGACCTGTCTGGACAGGCTAAGCCTGGCATCACACATGGTCAGGAGTATCCCCTCGACCGACAAGTTCCGGTTGAAGCTTCCTCGTACCCGCTCGATCGTCGACATGAGCCTCCCCAACCCTTCCATGGCATAGTATTCGCATTGAACGGGGATCAGTACCGATTTTGCAGCAGTCAGCGCATTCACCGTCAGGAGTCCCAAGGCCGGCGGACAATCCAGAATGATGAATTGATAGTGCTTGGAAAGACTCGAGAGAACACGCTTTAATCGCTCCTCTCGATCGTCGACCTTGGCTAATTCGACTTCCGCCCCGGCAAGATCAGGCCCTGAGGGTAACAGGTCCAACTGCGAGACCGATGTGGTTACAATCGAATCGGCGGCCGGAACGGAGTTGAACAAACAATCATACAACGTTCGTTCTGGGCTTTCGACTCCAACCCCACTCGTGGCATTGGCCTGCGGGTCAATATCGACCAACAAGACCTTGTGCTCGCAAAGCGCGAGGGCAGCCGCCAGATTGACGGAGGTCGTCGTCTTTCCGACACCCCCTTTCTGATTCGCGACGGCGACGATTTTCTCCATCAAGGCTCACCGGTCGTGTGTGGTCGATGATGTTCCACGTGGAACATCATCGCCACGCTTTCCTGCAATACTGAGGATTCTTTTCCCAAGCCCAAACGGCAATTCGTAGGGAATTTCATCGATCACGGAGTACCCTTCTAGCTGGAAATCATGGGGAATGGGTTTCGTTCTGGAAAACACGCACTTCCCGGAGTCAGAAAGGAGTGGGATAACATAGCCAACATCAAATCTCAATGCTTTCGCGAACGCCCAGTCAAATTTCTTCTGAAATTCACGTTTCTCTGAAAACTGTTCGATTCGACAGGATTCGACGTGAACGTTGTGCAAGCCAAGGGAGCCGATCATATGGTGCAAAAAAGCCACCTTCTTTAGGTTTGGTTCAAGAAGGGTGATGTCCTGAAGAGGAGAGACGATACCAATTGGAATCCCCGGAAACCCGGCGCCACTTCCAATATCGAGAATCGAACAGGAGGTTTCCGCTCCAAAAACCCTGGTACAGGCCACGGAGTCGATAAAAAGACTGCCGATCATTTGCTGTTCGTTTTTGTGGCCGGTGAGGTTTATTTTCGAATTCCATTTCACGATTTCCTGTAAATAAAACAGGAATTTGTCGATCATGGACTGGTCATGATCCACCTTGATGGACGCAAACCCCTTCCGAAAGAGTTCGACGAGCCGTTCCTGTGTCATGTCATTGTTCCACGTGGAACATATGGGAAGGAGCGAGACGAAAATAGAGGGGCTAGGCCACGTTCGCAGACCGTTGGAATCGTTCCAATGCAACGAGCAACAAGGAAATGGCCGCAGGCGTGATGCCGGAAATTCTGGAAGCCTGACCCACTGTGGCAGGCCTGACTCTCGACAGTTTTTCAGAAACTTCGTTTGAAAACCCGCTCACCATATCATACCTGAAATTCTCTGGAATGATTTTCCCTTCCAGCTTCTTGAACTTTTCAATCTGTTCGAGTTGTCTTTTTATGTATCCCTCGTATTTGATTGAAATTTCAATGGCTTCGCCGACTTCTCCGCTTTCTGCTTCCCCGGCGATGTCCATCAGTCCCGAGTAGGTCAATTCAGGACGCTTGAGTAATTGCGCAAGCGTGGCACCGGGATCCGGGACTTTCTGCCCCGTTCGGCTCCATCGTTCTACCTGTTCGGGCGTCCACGGAAGACGGGTCTGCGAGAGTCGATGAATTTCCCGATCGACCCTCCTTTGTTTTTCCTGAAATTCTGCATACAGGTCTTCTGAAACCAAGCCAAGCCTGTATCCTGTTTCCAGAAGCCGCTGGTCGGCATTGTCTTCGCGCAACAGGAGCCGGTATTCGGCCCTGGAGGTAAACATCCGATAGGGTTCTCTGGCATCCTTGGTGATGAGATCATCGATCAGCACGCCAATATAGGCCTGCGAACGATCCAGGATGAACGGCGGTTCTCCCTTGACCAGCAGAGCCGCATTAATCCCGGCGATCATACCCTGAGCCGCGGCTTCTTCATATCCGGAGGTTCCGTTGATCTGGCCCGCATGATACAAGCCTTTTACGTTCTTGGTTTCGAGCGTCTGGTGGAGTTGGTACGGGGGAAAGTAATCGTATTCGATCGCATAACCCGGCTTGAGCATTCTGGCCCGTTCCAATCCTGGAATGGTCTTCAGCATGGCGGCCTGCACGTCGACCGGCAAACTGGTCGAGATGCCATTGGGATAAAAGGACGGTGAATCCAGTTCCTCGGGCTCCACAAAAATCTGATGCTGGGTCTTGTCCTGAAACCGAACGACCTTATCCTCAATGGACGGGCAGTAGCGAGGCCCTATGGAGTCGATCACGCCCATGTACATCGGGGATCTGTCCAGGTTGTTCAGGATGACGTCATGCGTTCGCGCATTCGTATACGTGAGGTGGCAGGGGACCTGTGGGTTCGTGACGCGGGACGTCCGAAACGAGAAGGGACGTGGAGGGACATCCCCTGGCTGCACGGCCATGCCATCAAAATCAATGGTATCACGATCCAAACGCGGAGGCGTTCCGGTCTTCAGGCGCCCGACCTCAAAGCCGAAATCCCTCATGCAATCCGAAAGATGTTCAGCGGGGGCCTCTCCGGCACGTCCGCCGGGCATGTGGCTCAGGCCAATATGAATCAACCCCTTCAGAAACGTGCCCGAAGTCATGATGACCGCGCTCGCGTGAATGGTCTCCCCGGAATCCGTCACCACACCACGGACCGAGCCGCCCCTGGTCACAATGCGATCAACCGTTCCTGAAAGAACCTCAAGGTTGGGTTGGCGCGCGAGTGCCTCCTGCATGGCCTTTCGATACAGGGCCTTGTCACATTGGACGCGCGTGGCCCTGACTGCCGGCCCCTTTCTCGTATTCAGCACGCGAAATTGAATGCCGGCCTTATCCGTATTGCAGCCGATTTCCCCGCCCAAGGCATCGATTTCCTTGACCAGATGCCCCTTGCCGATCCCGCCCACCGCGGGATTGCACGGCATATGCGCAATCCTGTCCTGATCGATGGTGAGCAGGAGAACCCGACACCCCATCCTGGCCCCTGCCAGCGCCGCCTCGCACCCGGCATGCCCTCCTCCGATGACGATGATGTCCTTCTGAATTGACATATGTATATTTAACTAATAAATATATGTTATTACATCAAAATGCCAGATAACGGTCGTCGTCAAGTTTCTTCTGGCACCTATCCATAGATACAAGGTCGAAGGTGATGGACACATAATCGTATGACAGGGATAGTTCTATCACTTCAACATCACCTAGTCCGTTAAACCCTTTCTCTGGTCTCCAAAAATAATCGAGCCCCCATGTCGATTCAGATTCACCGGTGGGGGGTCCGTATTTTTTAGCGATCTGCAGCTTGAAATTCTCTAAAGATTTTTCTTTCTCTCCACTAGAAGGAAAAGACTTAGCTCTTATCCTGCAGAGACCAATGCCTTCAATAAAAAACAGGGAATACTGACCGAGAATATCCGGGTGAGGTCTCGGGGCAGAACTGCATGCATAGACATAAGGAGACCGAATTATAAACCCTTCTCTAATCTTGTCCTCCCGTCTTTTACAATACTCATACTCCAAGGGATGCTTGTTCGTCTCGAATCCGAACGGATTGCCACTGTCTGCCCGAGCGCCGAGGCTTCCAGTGAAGAAGGTGCCCAACATGAGCAGTATGATCAGGGTCGGTTGCATCGTCTCTCGCTCTAATGAACCATGGCTACATGTAGAATTACTTGATTATCATTTTCCGACACAAAAGTCCTGGAAAATCCTGTCCAGAATATCCTCCGTGCTGACCGCGCCGGTGATTTCCCCCAGTGCATCGAGGGCCGCCCGGATATCCAAGGCCACACATTCTCCGGATTCTTGTCTTTCAAGCGAACGCATGGCCTCTTCTATGGAGCCATGCGCCTGCACCAGGCTTCTTTTGTGTCGCAGCCGCGTCACGAGCACGGACGGGGGGGCTTCCAGCCCTTCTTTGAGGCAAATACGTTGAATGACCGATGTCAAATGATCAAGGCCCTCGCCGGTTTTGGCGGAGACTTTCACGAAGCCAGGCCTTCTCCCCTCCCCCTCACCCCGGCCCTCTCCCAACGGGAGAGAGGCTTCTGAGGGGAAGGGGAAGGATCGCACATCAAAGGCCCGGGCTTCGGGGAGGTCCATTTTATTCATCACCAGGAGATGTCGTTGGGAACCATAGGTTTCGAAAACCGCGCGGTCTTCCTCCGTCATGCCCATGGCACCGTCGATCACCAGGAGCAACACATCGGCCTCGGCAATCGCTTCTTCGGTTCGACGAATGCCTTCCCCTTCGATCCGATCCTGCGTCTGTCGCAGCCCTGCGGTATCCAGTAATCGCAGCGGGATCCCCCGGACGTTCAAGGATTCGTCGATAACGTCCCGAGTCGTCCCGGGTTGATCCGACACGATCGCCCGATCCAGTTTCAGCAGCGCGTTGAGCAGACTCGATTTGCCCACGTTGGGCCGGCCGATGATGGCGACCTTGATGCCTTCCCGAATGATGCGTCCTTCTTCATAGGACGCGATCAACTGCTCCAGGACCCGTTGGGTGTCCGTCAGGGCCCGTTGCACTTCATCCGTTTGAATAAAGGCAATGTCCTCTTCGGCAAAATCCATCCCGGCTTCCACGTGCGCCAGCACTCGGATGAGTCGTTCCCGGAGCGCTTCGATTTCTTTTGAAAGTGACCCGCGCAGCAGGGACTGCGCGGCCCGGAGACTTTGCGCGGTCGTGGCTTGAATCGTATCCAGCACCGCCTCTGCCTGGGTGAGATCCACACGGCCGTTCAAGAACGCCCGTTTGGTGAATTCTCCGGGTTGAGCCGGTCTGGCGCCGTGCCGAATCAACCCCTGGCAGGTGGCCTCCAGGATCCAGGCCCCACCGTGGGTTTGAATTTCCACCACGTCTTCACCCGTATACGAACGCGGCTTGCGCATGATGACGACGAAGGCTTCGTCGATGGCGGAGTTCGGGCCTTCGGGAACGGAGGGGCCCTCCGTACCCAGCACGTCGCTCAAATACAGGAGGCGGCTTTTCAGTTGTTGCAGAGGCTGCCGATTGCGAGGACGAACGACGTAAGAAGCCACTTCAATGGCGCGCGTCCCGCTGATCCGAACGATACCAACCCCTCCTTCCCCCACGGGAGTCGCAATCGCACAAATGGTATCGTCAACCGAGTGTTCCACTATTCGCTCGCTTCCTGCTGCGCCTGCTTGGCTTTCCCCTTTCTCTTTTTGGAAGACTCCCCATTATCGGATTCTGGCACGGAGTCGTCACCGGCTACGGCCGGTTGACTCGCAGCCGGAGGTTTTAAAATGCATCGATCCGTCACCACCTGTTGCGCAACCGTCAACACGTTGTTGGTCAACCAATAAATCACCAATCCCGCAGGAAAGTTCAGGAAGAGAAACGTCAGAAACACCGGCAGCAGCAACATCATCTTGGCTTGAGTGGGATCCATGGTGGTCGGCATGATTTTCTGCTGAAGCACCATCGAGGCGCCCATCAGAATCGGGAACACGTAATACGGATCCGGGATCGAGAGATCCGCAATCCAGAGCATGAACGGGGCCTGCCGAAGATCCACGGTCATGTATAAAATATTGAACAGCGAGATGAAGACCGGCATCTGCAAGACCATCGGCAAACACCCGCCCACCGGATTGACCTTGTGCTCCTTGTACAGCTTGATCAGCTCCCGATTGAGGCGCTCCCGATCGTCTTTCAACTTGGCTTGCAGGGCCTGGATCTTGGGTTGAATTTTCTGCATGCCCTGCATGGATTTGTAGCTCTTGTATTGCAGGGGAACGAACAGCAGTTTGATGCCACACGTCAGGAGAATGATCGCCACGCCATAATTCTGGGTGTACTCGTACAGAAAGCGAAGAACGTAGAACAGCGGCTTGGCCACCATTTTCACGACGCCCCAGCTTCCATAAATAAACCATCCGAAATCGATGGTATCCTCAAGGCCATGGCCCAGGGATCGCATGACGTCAAACTGTTTGGGCCCGGCATAGAGTTGAAAGCGTATCCGGTCGCCGTCCACGTCAACCGGGAACGTCACGCCCGAGGTCACCACGTGCTCGGCTTCCGCCCTCGCAAACACGCCCCGAGCACCCTGGGGAATCATGACGCTGATAAAATATTTATCCTGAAGGGCCGCCCAGCGCACGTCTCCGGAACGTCGAATCTCAGGGTCAGGGGTTTCCTTTTCCAGGACGTCATCGATCTTCCACGCCGGGCCCAGGGCTCCGATAAAGCCTTGCCCCCATTCCACCAGCCCGAAATTGGTGCCCAACAACACCTCTACGGCGTCTTCGAGGCCTTGGACCCGAATGGCCACGTCGACCAGATAGGAGTCATGGGTAAAGGTAAATTCCTTTTCCACCAGAAGGTCGTTGGTCTCGTCATGATAGGAAAAGGTCAGATGGCCCGTAGGATGGGTCTCGTCCAGAACGTCGAAGTCCCGGCTCACTTCAAACGGGCTGTCCTTCAGCATGGCGTTGAGAGCCGGATCGTTCACCTGTATGGACATCGGGCCTGCAAAATGTCCTTCCGGATACACGAACTCGATGGGTTGCGGGTCGTCCTGGTCCTGGGTCAGGTAGTGTTTCAGTTTCCAGCTTTGAATCTGCGCGCCCCGGTTTGTGAACGTGACCCGGTACAGTGGCGTCTCGATTTCTTCCAGGCGAAGGGTCTCGAGGGCGGCCGGCGGGGCCTCGCCCAAGGCACGAGCCTCGGAAGAAGGTTCCTGCAGGCTGACGGCGGGAGAGCGCGACTCGTCTGCGGGGAGAGCACCCTCCTCCACGACCGGAGGTTCCGGCAGCAACCCCAGTTCTTTCAGAAAAAAGTCGAAGCTGAAAATAATGCCGAACGAAAGAAGAAGGAAGAGGATGATTCGTTTTTCCATAAAACCGAAGGCCCTTTACCCCGTTGCGTTGGTCAGTCCAGGAAACTCGGCCACCCCATGAGGGCAAGCATCCGTGGGTCGTGAACCGAAATTCAGTGGCATCCGATCAGGGAACAGGGTCAATCCCGCCCGGATGGAAGGGATGGCACTTCAGAAGCCGACAAACGCCTAAGCGCACTCCTCGAAGAAGACCATGGCGGGTTATCGCTTCACTGGTATAGCGTGAGCAGGTTGGTGCAAAGCGGCACTGCGGCCCCAAATACGGAGACAGGATTTTTTGGTAAACGAGGATGAGCCACAACGCGATGTTGCGCATGAGAGAGTTCAGGGGGATACATGAGCCCCTGGTTGATAAGGGTTGTTTTCCATGCTTCATAGAGGTGCTGATGATTGAGCCTCAGGACCGACCGTTTGGGAAAGACAACGATGTCATGGCCTTTCGTCAGAGACGGGTACGTCTGTCTCACCAATTCCCGGAAAATACGTTTCCCTCTGTTCCGGACAACCGCTTGGCCGAACCGACGCCCCGCCACAATGCCGACCCGGGGCTTTCCGAGACGAGACGGACAGGAGACCAGGTTGAAGTATGGCGTCGTGACGCGCTTGCCTTCCCGTTTGACTCGATCGAAATCCTCTCTTGTTTTCAGGAAGAACGGGGTCTCTCGCGGAAGAGCCTCACTCATCGGATACGGTCAGACGATAGCGGCCCTTCCGGCGACGGCGGGCCAATACCTTTCTCCCGTTTTTGGTGCTCATTCGCTTTCGAAACCCATGGTCACGTTTTCTTTTGAGATTCGACGGTTGTCGATACGTCATGGACATGGCAAAGACCCTCTTTCCGAGACTGTGATAATGAAATGATTGTAATTTCCCTGGTCCTGACTGTCAAATCAGGGGTTTCCCGAGACCGTTCATTCCGTTGACTCCCTGAAAGTTCCCCTTCTATAGTCAATGGGTCGGGAGGGTCAACCTTCCTTTCGTGATACCCAAGGATACTCAAGGTGATTCGAGGTATTAAAGGCATCAAGGATATTCCACCGGATCAGATGCCCGGGTGGGACGTCGTGGAGCGGGTCGCCCATGGCCTGGCTCGTTCTTTTGGATTTCATGAAATCCGGATTCCTGTTTTGGAAAAAACGGAACTCTACGTGCACAGCATCGGCGGCACCACCGATATCGTTGAAAAGGAAATGTATACGTTTCCCGACAAGGATGGAACGTCATTGACGCTTCGCCCCGAAGGAACGGCAGGCGTGGTCCGGGCGTTTATTGAACGTGGGTTGAAGACCTACCAGGCATCGAGAAAACTTTATTACATCGGCCCGATGTTTCGGCATGAACGACCGCAGGCTGGTCGCCTGCGCCAGTTTCATCAGTTCGGCGTCGAATCCATCGGCAGTTCCGAACCCTCCGCGGATGCGGAGGTTATCACGCTACTCTGGAGATATTTTTCCTCACTCGGGCTGCCGGGTCTTCAGTTGGAACTCAATTCCCTGGGACGCCCTGCAGATCGCCAATCCTATAAGGAGGAACTGGTTTCCTTCCTCAAGACAAAAGCCTCCCTGTTTTGCGGAAATTGTCTGAGACGACTGGAGACCAACCCCCTTCGAGTGCTGGATTGCAAGGTCTCTCAATGTCGTGAAGCCACGAACGAGGCTCCTGACTTGACGGATTTTCTTTCCTCGTCCTCCAGGGGCCACTTTGATCGGGTGCGGCAAGAATTACAGGCATTGGGTATTCCTTTTTCCATCAATCCCAGGCTGGTGAGAGGGTTGGACTACTATTCCATGACAACCTTCGAGGTCTCTTGTGCCGTGCTCGGCGCTCAAAATGCCATCGGGGCCGGCGGACGTTATGATGGCCTGTTTGAGACGTTAGGGGGAACTCCCACTCCGGCGGTGGGCTTTGCCATTGGTCTTGATCGGGTCTTACTCGCCCTTCCAGAATCCATGGTGCCGGATCCGGAACCCTGGGTGTTTGTCGCTGCGTTCGGGGAAAAGGGGAAGCCCGCCGGCTTATGCCTCTTGGATTCTCTGCGTTCAAAGCAGGTGAAAGCAGACACTGATTACAATGCTTCCACCCTGAAGACCCTCCTTCGTGCAGCCGATCGGCTCGGGGCCCCTCATGTTGTGATCTTAGGGGACGATGAGGTAGCCAACAATCGGATAACCCTGAGAAACATGGCTACGAAGGAGCAGGAAATACACCCCTTGGACACCGCGTCCTCCTCCATTCCCTCCTACCTCGGACTCCGGTAAACACGTAGAAACATTAATTGACTTTCTCGCCTGTTAGGAATACGATTTTTTCTTTCTTTTTCAATAAGTAACGGTATTCCGACCGGCGTCTCTTATTGAAACTTTTCCATCTTGAAATCAGGGCGGACTACGGAGTGAGACCGTATTGACGGTCTTATGTCATGACACTCTCTTTACTCGTGTTGATTCAGAGTAACCCTCTGAAAACGCCTCGTCCGGTCGAAGGGCTTCGTATTGCTCTCGGGCTTTCAACCGGTGTGTCATCGGTCACGATTGTTCTTCTTGGGCCAGCGAGAACGTTGTTGGTCGAAGACACGGGTGACGTGATGGATGCGGAGATTTTGGAAAAACATCTTCCCGTTATTCAGGAGCTTCAACTCCCTATCGTGGTTCCCGAAGGGAGTACCGAGGCTTTTCCTTCTTTGGATCCAGAATTTACCGTTCGAGAGGTCGCAAAATCTGAAATCACGTCCTTGCTTTGCCAAGCCGACCGTGTTCTGGTGTTCTGAGTCATGAGAAAAATACTCGTTCTTGTATCCACAGGATCAGACTCTTCATTGGAAGAACTGTTCAGCCTATCTGATTTCTCCGACTGCTCGCCACAGGGCATCTTTCTTCATGACGAAATCAGCAAGACATTTCCCTTTCCATGTTATACGCTTCATTCAGGAAACGGTTCGGAAAAGAAGTCTTCCGTTCATTATTCTGATATGCTGACTATGATTTTTGAGGCTGATACGATTATTTCCTAATCTCTTAAAAAGAGAATAGAAGGAGGAGGAGAAGGAGTAGTCGCTGTGAATAATATGTATTTATGGTATCCTGTTGATTTTATTTGAGAATTACAAAGAACTCCACGTGAGGGAGTGAAGGGATAAAACGTTGACGTGTTGTGAATACGAGAGGAGAAAGTTGTTGGTGGTCAGAATGATCGTGAAAGAAAAAGTAAATATTTTTTTAATAAAACAAGTTATTAACAGGTGTTGATAAACCTGTGAATAATTATAGTGAAAAAAAGAGTGAAAGTAGGGAACCGGCTGTTTGGGAAAAAGCCCTCGGCTTTATCGAGTCTCGCATGGGGGCTGAAGTCATGGAAACTTGGTTTCAGCCGACAACCCTGGGCGAGCTGAATGGAACAAAGGCGACGATTATCGTCCCTAATAAATTTTTTGGAGAATGGCTGGGTCGTAATTATTGCGAGGTCATCAGTGAAGCCTTGCAAGCGGTCAGGCCAGGGGAAGGGCAGGTCGAGGTTGAGTTTGTCGTAGGCCCACAGCTTTCCTCTCCCGGAGGAGAGGAGGTCAACAAGTCTGCTCGCCAGCCGACTCGAGTACATCGGCAATTGCCAAATCCAAAATATACGTTTGAGAATTTCGTGGTCGGGGCAAGCAACCAATTTGCGCATGCGGCGAGCTTGGCCGTTGCCGAGGCGCCGGCTCGTGCCTACAACCCGTTCTTTATTTACGGGGGCGTGGGTTTGGGGAAGACGCATCTTCTGAATTCCATTGGGAACTTCGTGATGCAGAAAGGAGATCTGCGCATTGCCTACGTCACGACGGAGCAGTTCACGAATGAAGTCATCAATTCAATACGATACGACAAGATGACGGAGATCCGAAAGCGCTATCGGAACATCGATATGCTCCTGATCGACGATATCCAGTTTCTTGCGGGAAAAGAGCGGACCCAGGAAGAATTTTTCCACACGTTTAACGACCTGTACGAGGCAAGAAAACAGATCGTCCTATCCAGTGACCGGTTTCCCAAGGAAATGCCCTTGATGGAAGAACGCCTGCGGTCACGGTTTGAGTGGGGGTTGATCGCGGACCTTCAGCAGCCTGACGTCGAAACCCGTATTGCCATCCTCAGAAAAAAATCAGAAGAAGAAGGCCTGGACATTGAAGACGACGTGATTCATCTTTTGGCCGAAGGGTTGAAAAGCAATATCCGGGAATTAGAAGGGGCCTTGATCCGTCTCGGGGCCTACTGCACGCTGACCGGCCAAAGTATTACCACGGATATGGCGAAGACCGTCCTTCGTGATCTGTTGGGAAACAAGAAAAAGGTGATTACATTGGACGACATTCAGGACGTGGTGGCTCGGCGGTTTCAGATCAAAGTCTCCGAACTGAAATCAAAGCGGCGAACTAAAGCCGTCGTCCATCCACGGCAAGTCGCCATGTACCTGTCCCGAGAACTGACGGACGCCTCTTTCCCGGAGATTGGGCGAGAGTTCGGGGGGAGAGATCACACCACCATTATCCATGCCTGTCGCCAGATAGAAAAATCCCTGGAGAACGATAATTCCTTGCGCATGACGGTGGACAATCTGAAAGACGAAATCGGCAAGGCCTAACAGAAGGGAGCCTTTCATGCGAGTGACGATGGCGCGAGACGAACTCTTGACGGCCCTCCATCGCGTTCAGGGGATCGTGGAAAAACGGAATACCATGCCGAGTCTGGCCAACGTCTTATTGGAAGCCAAGCCGGAAGGGCTGGATATTTCAGCCACGGACCTGGAACTCGGCATGCGAGGGCGCTATAAAGCAACGGTCGAAGAGCCCGGATCGGTGACGTTTTCTGCAAGAAAGCTCTATGAAATTCTCAAAGAGGTCAAGGAATCGGACGTGGTGATCACGGTGACGGACGATTGTCTGGTCACCATAAAAGCCGGCCGCAGTGAATTCAAAGTCGTGGGTCTCCCCAGTAAGGACTTTCCGCCGTTGCCTCTCATCGACCGGGAGGAAGACCTCATTCCCTTACCCGGGAACGGGTTGTTGCAGCTCATTCGCAAGACCCTGTTTGCCGTAGGTGACAACGATACGCGCTACGTGCTCAACGGGCTGTTGATTGTGGTCATGAATACAGGCGAGGCGCTCACGATTCGATTAGTGGGAACGAATGGGCATCGATTAGCCATGGCGGAGCAGAAAGTGGATGTCGAGAAAAAGGCCTCTCTCGAACAGGAGGAACAGGTGATTGTTCCGAAGAAAGCCGCGGCTGAAATTCGCCGATTACTCGAAGAAGGCGGAGACGAGCCGATGATCGGCTTTACCAAAAACATGCTGATCTTCAGAAAAAGCGGACTCGTCCTGACCTCCCGGCTGATGGAAGGCAAGTATCCCAACTATCAGCAGGTCATTCCCAAGGCGAGCAACAAGAAGATCACGGTGAATCGGGACGACCTCGAAGGCGCCCTCCGACGAGTCTCCGTTCTGTCCCAGAACAAGACCTATGCCGTCAAATTGACCTTTTCAAAGAAGTCCATCGCGCTTTTTTCGAGTCATCCGGACATGGGGGAAGCCAAAGAAGACATTCCCGCCAGTTTCAACGGTGAGGAATTTTCCGCGGGCTTCAACGCGCGCTACCTTCTCGATGTCCTGGGCGTCATGGACGGCGAGACCGTGGTGCTCAACATGGAGGCGTCCCTCAGCCCGTGTCTGATTCGCGAGCTCGATGCCCCCCTGTTTCAGACCGTCGTAATGCCCGTCAAGGTGTAATGGACCCTGGAAACGCATGCTGCACGAGGAGATGACCCCACCGCATCGGCCCAGCGAATCACGTCTTGATCCCTCCGATCTTCCTGAAGAGCCAGCTGAACAGAGCGGGTATGGTGCGGAGCAGATCCGTGTCCTCGAAGGCCTGGAGGCCGTTCGGAAACGACCGGCCATGTACATCGGCAGTACGGGCCCCGATGGTCTCCACCATCTCGTCTATGAGGTCGTGGACAACAGTGTCGACGAACACATGGCGGGCTATGGGGAGAGCATCGAGGTTTCCCTGGAAATCGATGGGAGCATCACGGTCACGGACAATGGTCGAGGCATTCCCACGGGGATCCACCCCACCCAGAACAAGTCCGCAGCCGAAGTCGCCTTGACCGTGCTCCATGCAGGGGGAAAGTTCGAACAGGGTGCCTACATCGTCTCCGGGGGACTTCACGGCGTGGGGATCTCCGTGGTGAACGCGCTGTCGGAATGGCTGGAACTGGAAATCTGGCAGAACGGGCAAGTCTTCGAACAGGTCTACCACCGAGGAACCCCGGACGCCTCGCTTCAGGTGACGGGCGTGACCAAAAAACGGGGTACGAAAATCACGTTCAAACCCGACGCGACCATTTTCGAAACCGTGGAATGCAGCTTCGACGTCCTGGCCCAGCGCCTTCGGGAACTGGCATTCCTCAACAAGGGGCTTTCGATCGCACTCACCGACGCCCGCAAACAACAGGTCTTTTGTTACAAGGGGGGAATCGTTTCGTTCGTCGAACATTTGAATGAGGCCAAAGCCCCGCTCCACAAACCGATTTCGCTCTCCGTCGAAAAACCCGACGTCATGCTGGACGTCGCGCTCCAATACAACGACGGATACGCCGAAAACCTCTTCTCGTTTGCCAACAACATCAATACCCGGGAAGGTGGCACGCATCTGGTCGGATTCAAGGCTGCCCTGACCAGGACGATCAATGCCTACGCGAGTTCGAACGAACTCCTGAAAAAGGACATGGACTCGCTCACGGGCGACGACGTGCGGGAAGGCCTCACCGCGGTGGTCAGCGTCAAAGTACGGGCCCCGCAGTTCGAGGGACAGACCAAGGCCAAGTTGGGCAACAGCGAAATCAAGGGGATCGTCGAGGTGGCGGTGAATGAAGGGCTCGGGACCTACTTCGAAGAAAATCCGGCCGTGGCCAGACGAATCATCGGCAAGGCGGTGGATGCGGCCCGGGCCCGGGAAGCCGCCCGAAAGGCCAAGGATCTCATCCGCCGGAAAAGCGCCCTGGATGGCGGATCGCTGCCCGGAAAACTCGCCGATTGCTCGGAAAAAGATCCGGCCTTGAGTGAGTTGTTTATTGTCGAAGGGGATTCGGCCGGCGGATCGGCAAAGCAGGGGCGCGATCGAAGGTTTCAGGCCATTCTTCCGCTGAAAGGGAAAATCCTCAACGTGGAAAAAGCGCGGTTCGACAAGATGCTGTCGAGCGAAGAGATTCGAACGCTGATCATGGCCCTGGGAACCGGGATCGGCCGCAAGCGGGATGACGCGGAAAAAGGCAAGGATGACAAGGAAGCCTTCGATCTGACCCGCGCCCGATACCACAAGATCATCCTGATGACGGACGCGGACGTCGATGGAAGCCACATTCGAACGCTCCTCCTCACGTTCCTGTTTCGCCAAATGCATGAACTGATTGATCGGGGCTACGTGTACATCGCGCAGCCTCCGCTCTTCAAGGTGAAAAAAGGCAAAACCGAACAATATCTCAAGGATGAACAGGCCTTGAACAACTACCTCGCCGAGCTGGCGGCCCAGGCCGTCGAAGTCTACGTGGACGGTCATCAGGCGTTCGTGAGCGGACAGACGCTCAACCCCATCCTGAAGAAGATGATCGAATTCGAAGGGCTTCTGGCACGGCTGAGCCGGAAGAAACAGGGCGCCGGTCTGTTGCGCGCGTTCGTGGATGAGCCCACCCTGGGGCGCGAGCTCCTGAAAAACCGTGATGCCGTCCGGGAGCTTATCGAACGGGTGAGGGAACGCTTGACCCTGGCCTATCCACAAGCCCGGGTCCACGTGGAACTGGTGGAAGACGAAGAACATCAATCCAACAAGATCGTCTGTCAGATGCCGATGAACGGCGTGGTGTCCAGCCTCGACGTGCATCACGAATTAGTGGGATCCGCCGATTTTCGGGAACTGCAAAAACTGGCGCCCAATGCCATCGGGTTGGGCCGTCCCCTGTATCGCATGAAAGTGAATGACGCGGAACGCACCTTTGCCGCCACGGATGAACTCGTCCAGGCAATCCTGGAGGTGGGGAAGAAGGGCTTGAACCTTCAGCGCTACAAGGGTCTGGGGGAAATGAATCCCCTGCAACTCTGGGAAACGACCATGAACCCGGCCACGCGCTCCCTGCTTCAGGTCACGCTCGAGGACATGACGGGAGTGGATGAAATTTTCACCATTCTCATGGGCGACGAAGTCGAGCCGCGGCGGAATTTTATTCAGCAACATGCCCTGGAAGTCCGTCGTTTGGACGTGTAGCACCACAGGCACACCGATCCTCCACCCCACCATGCCGCCGGAAGAACGCTTTACACAGGTCGCCATCGAAGACGAAATGCGCTTGTCGTACCTGGATTACGCCATGAGCGTGATCGTGGGCCGCGCCTTGCCGGACGTCCGTGATGGGCTGAAGCCCGTGCATCGGCGCATCTTGTACGGCATGAACCAAATGGGCTTGGCTCACAACCGAGCCTACCGCAAGTCGGCCAAGATCGTGGGCGAAATCATGGGGAACTATCATCCTCATGGCGATTCCGCCATTTACGATACGCTGGTGCGCATGGCCCAGGACTTCACCATGCGTTATACCCTGGTGGACGGTCAGGGGAATTACGGGTCGGTGGACGGCGATCCTCCGGCGGCCATGCGCTATACCGAAGCGCGGCTGACGAGGTTGGCTGGCGAAATGTTGGCGGATATCGATCAGGAAACGGTTGATTTCGGCCCCACGTATGACGAGTCGGACGTCGAACCGCTGGTGTTGCCGGCCAAGGTTCCCAACCTGTTGATCAACGGGGCCGGCGGGATCGCCGTTGGCTACGCCACCAACATTCCCACGCACAATCTTGGCGAAGTGCTCAACGGGCTACTCCACGTCCTCGACCACCCCGACGCGTCTCTTGCGGAATTGATGGACGTCATCCCGGGTCCGGATTTTCCCACGGCCGGCTTCATCTATGGCACGCAAGGCATCAAAGACGCCTATGAGCACGGGAGAGGGCTGCTGACCATCCGTGCCAACACGCACGTTGAAACGGATGAGAAGCGGGATCGAAAGAGCATCATCGTTACGGAGATTCCCTATCAGGTCAACAAGGCCAAGCTGATCGAGAAGATTGCCGAATTGGTTCAGGAGAAACGTCTGGAAGGCATTTCCGACATTCGGGACGAATCGGATCGGGACGGCATCCGCGTCGTGATCGAACTCAAGAAAGGCGAGATCCCGGCCGTCATCCTGAATCAGTTGTACAAACACACCCAGCTCCAGAATACGTTCGGGGTCATCATGCTCGCGCTGGTGAACAACCGGCCGGAGATTCTGACCCTCAGACGAATTCTGGCCGCCTTCCTCGAGCATCGGCGCGAAGTGGTCATTCGCCGAACCGCCTACGAGTTGCGGAAAGCCCGAGAACGGGCGCATATCGTCGAAGGCCTCAACGTCGCGTTGGCGCATCTGGATGCGGTGATTGCGCTGATCCGCGGGGCCGCGTCACCCGATCAGGCCAAGACCGGCCTCACGCAACAATTTCCGCTGTCGGAGATTCAGGCGCAAGCCATCCTGGACATGCGGCTTCAGCGGTTGACGCAGCTCGAACAGCAGAAGCTCTCTCAGGAACAGGAAGAACTCAAAGCCAGGATTGCCTCGCTTCAAGCCATCCTGGGCTCGGAGGATCTGGTCAAGGGGGTCATCAAGGACGAGTTGTTGGAACTCAAGGCCGGGTATCAGGATGAACGCCGCACCCGGATCGTGCCACAGGAAGCGGAGATCAACATCGAAGATTTGATCGCGGATGAAGAAATGGCCGTCAGCATTTCCCATGAAGGCTACATCAAACGCCATCCCGTCTCCGAATACCGAGCGCAGCGCCGCGGGGGAAAAGGGAAGATCGGCATGGGGGTGAAGGAAGAAGACTTCGTGGAAAAGATTTTCACGGCCTCGACCCATGAGTTCATCCTGTTCTTTACCGACGCGGGGAAAGTGTATTGGCTCAAACTTCACGAACTTCCCGAAGCCGGCCGAACCAGCAAAGGCAAGGCCATGGTCAACCTGTTGGCCTTGGCCCCGGGAGAACGCGTGACCACCACGCTTCCGGTTCGGGAATTCCCCGACGACTCCTACGTCGTGATGGCGACCCGCAGGGGATACATCAAGAAGACCAAGTTGTCCGCCTATGGCAATCCCAGACAGGGCGGGATCATTGCCCTGACGTTGGAAGAAGGCGACAAGCTCATTGGCGTGGAAATCACGGATGGTCAAAGCGACATCATGCTGGGCACCAGAGACGGGTTGGTCATTCGGTTCCGGGAACGAGACGTCCGGCCCATGGGCCGAACCGCTCGAGGGGTCCGGGGCATAAGCCTGGACGAAACCAATTACGTGATCGGGATGGTCATTATCCAGCCCCACGTCGAAGCCTCGATCCTGACCGTGACCGAACGAGGATTTGGAAAGCGCACGTCGGCGACCGAGTACCGGACGCAAGGACGGGCGGGTCGCGGGTTGATCAGCCTGAAAGTCACCGAGAAAAACGGATCGGCCGTTTCCTTTCATCAGGTGACGGAATCCGATGAAATCATGATCATGACCTCCGAAGGAAAGATTCTCAGAACCAGGATTGAGGATCTCCGGGACATCGGGCGCAATGCTCAAGGAGTGCGTCTCATCGACATGGAAGACACGGACCGGGTCGTGGACGTGGCGAAGCTCACGGAGAACGCCGAGGAGGAGAGCAGCAATGGCGCCGACACGGCGTCGGAGGTGAAGGAGGGGTCCTGATCGCCCTGCCGTTGTGAACCTGTTCCCATCCCCTCGCGGTCCCGTCAGGTGCAAGACGTCCTGGTCCAGATGCCGGGCCGAGGGCCGGGACGCGGTTTGAGAGCTCGTGGCTTCGTCCATACCCAAAAAGCCGTTCGATCCCGTGGTCAAAATCGGACTGGTCGTCCTGCTCGGCGGATTCACGCTGATTGCGGGCGGCATGTTCCTGTCCAGGCCGGATCGCAGCATTCCCCCCTTCAGCATCGGCTCGCAGGAGAGCACGGTGGTGGCGGTCCACGTTCCCTCGTGGACGAGCGATCCGGAAATTGAAGCCCTGATTCGTCGCTTTCGAACGATCGGCGAGACCAACCGCGATTTCCGATCCATGAAAGTGCGTCCCACGACGCCAGATGATCCGACCTCGTTGTATGGGGAAGTCGTCCTCTACATTTTTTCCGATCCCGGTTGGACAGAACCCGCCACGCTGCATCGGTATCTGGCCGCGGATGTCCCGGTGGAAGTGGGGGGGCAGGGTGACGAGAAAGACGAGACGTTTCGTCGGCAATTCGAACGATCGGCCCGTGGCGGATTTATCTATCACCAGGGCCGCGCCCGGGGTTGGCTCGGCCCCGTTCCTCATACGGGAACGCCCGAACGGTCCCAGAACATTCAGATCCTGTTTGATGACGGGACTTGAACGCGACGTGGACGGCGGATGGCTTGGGCCGATAATTCACGGGTGCCGTTGCAGGGGACAAAGAAGATCCGGATCAGAACGTCATTCAGGGTCTTTGCGCAGACGAAAGGGCCCGGGCGATGACGTTGGTGAGTGATTCCCGCAATTCATCGTCGTGGACGGTTCGCGTGTATTCATGCGCGGTCTTGCGCGCGTCCGGGAAAACGGGAGCCCGGTCGATGGGCGGACCGACGTCATCCTCGCGGGATTCCGGTATTTCCCCGATCCGGAAAATGACGTCTTGTAAATGGAGTTCTTCCATCTGCCCGTGAATGTTCTCCAGTAACGTGGCCTTGAGATAGATGAGCTGGTGAAGCCACACGGAATTTTCCACGGCCACGTACAGCTTGCGGAACCTGATTCTGACCGGCCAGGTATGGGCCGCCACAAGCTCGCCCACGAACGCTTTCCATTGCTTTTGGAGACGATACTCACAGAGGCGCATCGCAAACCCGTGGCTCCGGGAAATTTCCCTGATGAGTGATCGGGAGGAGGCAAAGGCAGGCATGGGATGGTATTCTAGGCCTCGAGAACGAGGCGGTCAATCGAGGCGGCGGCTCTGGCACGGTCGGCGTGTTTTTCTGAATGCCGGATTGAATCCGGCATGACGGAAAAGAGGCCCTTCGTCATGCCCGTGCAAGCCTGCCCTCGATCCCTGATCGAGTCGGGGACAGGCTATGCGTAATCGGGGGCGGGAATCCAGGGCCTTGCCTTGTCCGGATGCCGGGGCAGATGACGGCGCCGCAGACGAAGGCTTGTGCCGCGGGCCCGAGAACGGCTTGGTCGCCGAATGACAGATGGGTATGACGTGAAGGGCGTCATCCTCCAGGGAAACGGTCGATTCTCATGTCCCAGGATCAAACGACAAAACTGATCGGGAGCAATCGCAAGGCGTTTCACGACTATGCGATTGAAGAAAAGATCGAAGCGGGTTTGATCCTGCAAGGCACCGAAGTGAAATCGCTTCGGGAGGGTCGGGTCAATCTGCGCGAAGCCTATGCCACGGTCGCCGAGGGGAAAGCAATCCTGCACAATTGCCACATCGGCGAGTACAGTCACGGGAACATCATGAATCATGACCCCTTGCGGGCCCGCGGGCTGTTGTTGCACAAGAAGGAAATCCGGAAGTTGACCGGGAAAGTTCAACAGAAGGGCCTGACGTTGATCCCCCTCCGAATGTATTTCAATCAACGCGGGATTGCGAAAGTCGAACTGGGTCTCGCACGTGGGAAAAAGCAGTACGATCGGCGGGAAACCGTGAAAAAACGCGAGGCCGGTCGTGAAATGGCACGAGCCATGAAACGGGGACCCGGAAAACCGTGACGCGGGCGTCCTGATTCCGAGCATGAAGATTCTATCGGCGGACTTTGTAAAGAGTGGCACGAAGCCGGCGCACTATCCGCGTGAAGGCCTTCCCGAGGTGGCCTTCGTGGGGCGCTCCAACGTGGGCAAATCCTCGGCGATCAATTCCTTGTTGAATCGCAAAGGCATCGCCAAAGTCAGCACGACTCCGGGAAAAACGCAGACGCTCAATTTTTTTCGCGTACGCACGAGCCACCAGGGATTGCCTGCCGTCTTCTTTGTCGATTTGCCGGGCTACGGGTATGCCAAGGCTTCCAGGTCTGTTCGTGAACAATGGGGGCCGATGATCGAGCACTATTTGGCGGAACGGACGCAACTCTATGCCGTGGTCCAATTGGTCGATGCGCGAGGAGTCGAAAATCATGACGTGACCACGCTGGCCTGGCTGACCGACCTCGGGCACCCCCCCATCGTGGTGGTCACGAAGATCGACAAACTATCCCGTGGCCAGCGTCGGCCGGCCCTGTTGCGAATCTGTCAGGCCCTGGGCGTGGAAAACCATGAAGCCGTGGTGGGGTATTCCTCAAAGACGAACGAAGGGCGTCAGGAACTCTGGACCGAGTTGAGAGCGTGTTATGAAGGGTTACGCAAGCCGGGTTGACTTCTGGCGGATCATCGTAGGCATAACGAACGAATCGGTGTATATGCCAGCCCATGATACGTGATCAGGATAATCAACCGTTTCGTCAAAACAGGAGCCTTGGAAAGCGTTCACCTGACTCGGATAGGCCGCGCCTTGAATCGATCAGGGGCCAAGACCTCTGCGATTTCCGTGCTTTCACGGATACGCGATGTCGGGATGGGGGAATCGGATTTCGATGTAGGCCTTGTCCTTTAACGATGACATCCAGGCTTCATGGGACCGTTGGATTTTCTCCTGATGCAGTTGTTTCGCAATCGCTTCTTTGACGGCATCAAACGATTGCACGGTTCCCTGTCGGGTCTCCTCCAGCCTGAGGATATGAATCCCGATTTCCGTTTCAATCAGCGGGCTGACCTCCCCGGGGGCGAGCTTGTCCAGGGCTTCGCCCAAGGGCGCCAGTAATTCGGCCTTGGTCACGAATCCCAGGTCGCCTCCCAGGACGCTTTCGGCTCCATCGGAAAAGAGTTCGGCCAATTTCTCGAAATTCGTGCTCTCGTTGAGTTGGCTCATCAGGACGTCCGCCCGTGTTTTCAGCGTCTCCCTGTTCTCACCCAGTTTCGGTAACAGGAGAATTTGTCGGATATGGTGTTGAGTCGGAGACGTAAACTTCTGTTGCTGCGCTGTATAGTAGGTGCGAATTTCTTCGGGGGTCACGAGGATGCCTCGGTGAATTTCGATATCCCTGGCTCGACGCACCATCATCTCTTCACGAAGGGCAGCCTTTGATCGAGAGGCCGATGGCGGAAGCGCGACAGGATTGTCGTGCAGCTTTTCCCAGGCTGTTTCCACCTCTTCATCGCCGATCACAACGTTCTTGGCCTTGGCTTCCTGGAGTTGGAGCTTGTGTTCGATCATCCGGGTTACGACTTCATAACGTTTCTGCACGAGATGCTCCGTGAGCTCGTCTCCTTCGTACCGGGCTTTCAAGCGAAGGATGGCATCCGCCATTTCTGTCTGGAGTTCGGAAACCGTAATGATCTCCGAATTGACGATGGCGGCGATCCCGTCTGCCAGTGACTTGCCCTCGACGTCGTCTGCCGGGGATTGCGCAGACACGACGGGAACAAGCCACGCGATCACGCACGCCACGGCGAGTACCCTGACCATTGTCCTGAGCCCGCCCGGGGCTTCCAAGCGCCGGCAAGCCCGGGAGAACGCGCGGTGGTGGCGAAGGGGGTGATTCATGAGAGAGAAGGAGCCATGGGGTTCGGGAAGGCTTCCACCATACCATGCAACATCGTCGTCAAGACGGACACCACGGTCGAGTCATCGTCGACGTCCACGGCCAAGGAGACCGGCGAGAGAAATCGGAGGTGGCCTTCCGAATAGTGCCTTAACCATTCCAGGCTCTCTTGAGCCATCGTGGTGTGGGGAGCAAAGGTCAGGGTAATGGTTCCCTTGGTCGCGTCCAGCGACTCCACGTTGAGCTTCTTGGCGAGCAGGCGAATCTGCATCACTTCAAACAACCGTTCCATCGGTTCAGGCAGCGTCCCGTACCGGTCCTGCGTTTCTTCGTGCAGCAGCGCAAGGTCGCCAATCGTCTGACTGGCCGAGAGTCGTTTATACAACGACAAGCGTTGTTGGCCGTCTTCGACGTAGTCGTCGGGGATAAAGGCCGACACGGGAACGTGCAACGTCGGATCGATCTCTTCTTGAATGGGTTCCCCCGTCCTCTGTTGCACGGCCCGTTCAACCATCTGCATGTACAGATCAAATCCGACCGCGGCGATGTTGCCGGATTGCTGTTTGCCCAGGAGGTTGCCGGCTCCTCGAATTTCCAGGTCCGCGGCGGCAATGCGAAACCCTGAGCCCAGGTCGGCAAATTCCTGAATGGCCAGGAGCCGTCGTTGGGCATCGGTGCCCAACACCTCTTCATGGGGGAAAAAGAAATACGCGTAGGCCTGATCCCCGGCGCGGCCCACTCGTCCCCGCAATTGATAGAGTTGCGCCAAGCCAAACGTATCGGCCCGATCCACCAGGATGGTATTGGCGCGCGGGACGTCCAACCCCGATTGAATAATGGCGGTCGCCAGCAGGATATCCGCCTCGCCGTGGAAAAATTTCAACATGACGCCTTCGAGCACGTGTTCGTTCATCTGCCCATGGGCCATGACGATACGGGCTTCGGGCACGAGCTCCCGGAGCCACTCGGCCGTCCGCTCGATGGTTTCGACCCGGTTATGAACGTAAAACACCTGCCCCTGTCTGGCCAACTCCCGGCGGATCGCGTCACGAATCAGATTGGGATTGAATCGGATGACCTGGGTACGGATGGCCAGGCGCCCGGGTGGCGGCGTGTCGATGACCGACAGATCCCGAACCCCGGAGAAGGCCATTTGCAGCGTGCGGGGGATGGGTGTCGCCGTCAGCGTGAGCACGTCCACCTGCGTGCGAAGCTGCTTCAATCGTTCCTTGTGACGAACGCCGAACCATTGCTCTTCGTCGATAATGACCAGCCCCAGGTTTTTGAACCGCACACTCTTGTGAAGGAGCCGGTGGGTGCCAATCACGATATCCACGACGCCCGAGGCGAGGTCGGATAACAGGGCTTTGACTTCTTTGGGGCTTTGAAATCGCGAGAGCATGCCCACGCGGATGGGAAATGGCGCGAAACGGCGCGTAAACGTTTCCGAATGCTGTTGAGCCAACAGGGTGGTGGGAACCAGCACCGCCACCTGCCGGGTATCCTGGATGGCCTGAAAGGCCGCGCGCATCGCCACCTCGGTCTTCCCGTACCCGACGTCCCCACACACCAGTCGATCCATGGGTTTGGGCAACCGGAGGTCTCGTTGAATGTCTTCGATGGCTTTGAGTTGGTCGGGGGTCTCTTCATAATCGAACGCGGCATCGAATTCATGAGACAGGGAACTGTCCTGCTGGTACGGCTGACGAGTGACGACCTCCCGGTTGGCATACAGATCCACGAGTTCGCCGGTCATGTCTTCGATGGCTTTTTTGACGCGCGCCGTGGTCTTGGCCCAAGCGGTTCCACCCAATCGGTCCAGAGGGGGGGCAAGATGCTCGCTGCCACGGTATTTCTGGATCTGATTCAGTCGATCCAGCGGCACATAGAGGGTGTCCCGTCCCGAAAATTCCAGAATCAGGTAATCGCTTTCAAAGCCTTGTACGGACAAGCGCTTCAGTCCCTTATACCGGCTGATCCCATGCTGTACGTGGACCACGTAATCTCCCGCCTTCACGTCATCCAACGAGGACAGAAAGGTTGCGGTGCTGCGCTTGGGTTGGGGGCGATGTCGTGCAATCTTGGCGAACAGATCCTCTTCGGTGACGACCGTGAACGGAAACGTCGGTGCCACGAACCCTGAAGACAGAAAACCCTGAAGCATATAAAACGGCGCGCGCTCCGACGGCGAGGAAGATGGCCCCCAGGGGTTCTGTGCCGTCACGGGGGCGTGGTGTTCGGCGAACAATCCGGACAAGCGTCCGACTTGTCCGGCCGATCGCACCACGATCATGACCGGTCCTTCCTGCCGAAGCCGTTCCAGGATCGTCAGGGTATCGGTAAACGACGTACCGCGGAGCCCCAGCCCCGCGCTCTTGGCCGACTGGAGAGGAAGGGGGATGACCGGGCCCCAGGAGCCTTCAGCGGGAGAGACGACGTCGAAAGCCAGAGATGGACCATCGGCGTGCAACAGCAGGAATTCATCCCAGTCCGCTGACTGTCGAGAAGGATCGGGATACCGAACCCCCGGGCTCGTCGCGTCATGTTCCGCCCATGCCGCACGCAGTCTTTCCGTCCACTCCCGGGCCTGCTGAGCCAAGCTGAAGGGACGATCCATGACCACGAACGGCGAAGCCGGAAAGTACTCCGCCAGGGTGGCCATGGAGGGATACGTTTCCGGCAATCGCCATTCGGCATCCGGCGGGATTTCGGAACACGAGGCCTCGGATTCGGCCGGGAGCAGGTACTCCCGGGCCGGCAGGAGAACCGCGGAGAGAGCGGCTTCGGTGGATTCCTGGGTGCCCGGATCAAACCGGCGGGTGGATTCCACGGTATCGCCCAGAAATTCTATCCGGTAGGGTTCGGGCTCTCCCGGGGAAAAGACGTCCATGATGCCGCCTCGAACACTGAATTCTCCGGGAATTTCCACGACGGACACTCGTCGATAACCGGTCCGCAGCAAATGGCCGAGCAATGTTTCCCGCTCGATCACGCTGCCCATTTTGAGGGTCAAACATGATTGGGCGAAGACGGACGGAGGGATCAGGGTCTGCAAGGCGGCCTGGGGCGTCGTGATGACGACCGTGGGGCGATGAGTGTGAAGGTGAAACAGGGTCCGCATCCGTTGGGTGACAAGATCCATGGACGGAGGCCCGGCTTCATACGGGGATTGGCCCCGATCCGGGAAAAACGCCAGGGATTCGCTCGGCAGGCCGAAGAAAGCAAAGAACAACTCCATGTCCTGGCCTAACGATTCCGCCTCTTCCTGCGTCGGCGTCAGGATAAGCCAGTTAGGGGGGATGACTCCCTGGAACGGTCGTGCTGAAACCTCATCCCGCTGATGCGTGGTCCTCAGGAAGCTGAGCATGAACGCGAGGCTGGCGCCACGTGGTCCAAGGACCATGGGCCGGGCTCCCGGTGTGGTCAGGGCCTCGAATACGGGCATCAGGACGTGATCGCAGGATGATTGGAACATCGAGTTCATTCCGAATGGAGCCGGTTGCCTCTGGTCAACGGTGGTGTGACGTCATTCCCCGGAAAGCATGCCCGCGCTCCCGGATCGGAGGGGTATCCGGACAGGGAGCGGATTCAGCGGATGGTTCATCGTTTCGGACCCACTGACCGTGCAGAAGGAAGCCAGAGACCCTTTGCCGGCGAGTCCGGGCTCAAGATCCTGCCGACTTCTTGATGCGTTCAAGAATACGACTCGTCGAGATTTCAGGCACAAGCGGAATACTCACGACGGTACCCCCTCTGGCCTCCACAACGGATCGTCCGACAATGCGGTCGATCGGCCAATCTCCGCCTTTCACCAGGACATCGGGGCGTATCGTTTCAATCAGGAGCAGCGGATCGGGTTCCTCGAACTTGACGACGTAGTCCACGCACGACAGCGCACTCAGGACTTCCATGCGTTGCACGTCCGGGATCACGGGCCGCCCTGGCCCTTTTTGAAGGAGTCCGACCGAGGCATCACTGTTGACCCCCACGACCAACACGTCCCCTAACGCCCGTGCAGCTTGGAGATACCGGATATGCCCGACGTGAAGCAAGTCGAAGCAGCCGTTCGTCAACACCACCCGGGCGCCTTGTTCCCTTTGTCGAGTCAGCAGGGGGATGAGTTCCTGGACGGTAACGACGTGTGTACCCAAAATCAACAAGACCGTTTGGTTTTACTCAGATCCCCTATGATACCCTGTCCCCCGAAGAAATCCTAGCCATGGGCGACGCAGTGTTAGCAACAAATAGAATTGTCCTATTCTGTAACAAATGAATGGTCCGCTTTTGTCTTGCCTCTGCATCCCGTCTCAAACGCCGCTTGTGCCGTGACCCTTACTTTCCATCATTTACGTACACGCCCCCTCACCGTCATCCCCGACGTTTTTAATCGGGGATCCAGGGTCGTTTTCTTTTCCTTTCTTCTTCTGGGTACTCCGCTGCATCATGCCTCCTGAAATGGCACATGATAAAACCGGACAAATGATCGGTGACAGATGCGGACAGTTCATTTGTTCGTAACAGCCATGGGTGAGGTGATGCAGAATCGCTCGGAGCCTCAATGCAGACGACGACTGCGGCGTCGAGAATGTCGAGGCGCTGACCACTCTGATGGTGTGAGTCCGTCGGTTGGATGAGCCTCGTATCATCCCGCCTGCGATTCTCTTCGCCCTTGCTCCGCAGCGGCCGAGGGAGGCCGCTGTCTTGAGCAAGGGCTCGCGTCTGTGCTCTCGTCAGACCAGGAAGTGCTCCTTCGGGAACCGTGTGTGAAAATGGTTTTTCCTCGACTCGCTATGGTACAGTGCTCTTCTTTTTTACCTTCTTCGCAGGGGGGTTCTTTGAATACGATCACCCCGTCCAGGTTCATCCTGCAACACGGTTTCCGGATCGCCTCGACCGTCGTCTCGGCATGAACACCGCAGACCGGCATGCTTGGGGCACGCGGCAGCGAGTCGGCCTGTATGCGGCGCCCATCCTGGCGTTCCTGGTGTATCTCACCCCCTTTCCCAGCCTGCCACCCTCGGCGCATATTCTCTCTGCGATTCTGGTGTGGGTCGTGGTGAGTTGGGCCACGGAAGCCATTCCGCTGCCCGTGACCGCGTTGCTGGGCGCGGCCCTGTGCATTGCCACGGGGCTGGGTTCGGTGAAGGCGGTGCTGGCCACGTTTGCCCATCCAATCATCTTTCTCTTCATCGGTAGCTTCTTGTTAGCCGAGGCTTTTGTGGTGCACGGGTTGGACCGACGGTTTGCCGTCTGGCTGTTGTCCCGGAAGTGCCTCCACGCCAGACCAGTCGCGACGTTCGGGGCCATGGGACTCGCCACCGCGTTCCTGTCCATGTGGATCAGCAACACGGCGTCCGTGGCGATTATGGTGCCGATTGCGCTGGGCCTGCTCTCCACGATTCGTGGGAGCAGGGAAGATGCCGGGCCTCATGAGCCAGGGGTCCTGCTGTTACTCGCCTATGGGTCCGCGGCCGGAGGGCTGGCGACGATGATCGGCACACCGCCTAATCTCATCGGGGTGGGGTTGCTGTCCCAGCAAGCAGGCATTTCCATCTCCTTTTTCGATTGGATGGCCATCGGGCTTCCGCTCGCCTGTGTGCTCTGGGTGGGCATTGCCGCGGTTCTCTTTTGGCTTCACCCTCTGCCGCAGGCGTTCCCGGATCTGGGCCGTCATCTTCAGAAGCTTGGCCACCTGCAGGAACGATGGACGCCCGGTCAACGAAACACCTGTCTCGCGTTGCTGCTGGCTATCGGATGTTGGATCGGACCAGGGGTCTTGGGGATCGTGGTGGGACGGGATTCCGATCTGGTGACGTTCATCAATGCCCGTCTTCCCAAGGAGATGGTCCCGATTTTCGCTGCGGGCCTGCTGTTCCTGTTACCCGTCAATTTCAAGACCGGAGAATTCACGTTGACCTGGAGCCAGGCCACCACCATTAATTGGGGCACCATCCTGTTATTCGGCGGCGGCTTGACGTTTGGACATCTGATGGTGCAAACCCATCTGGCCGGGATCATCGGAGAAAATCTGGTCGCGCTCTTCGGGAGCAATACGGTATGGGCTTTGACGGCCGTGGCCATTGGCACGGCCTTGGTGATCACGGAGGTTGTCTCGAATACCGCCTCGACGAGTATGCTCGTTCCCGTGGTGATCTCCATTGCCACCGAAGCAGGGGTTTCTCCCGTTCCACCGACGATGGGGATTTGTCTGGGGGCAAGCCTCGCGTTTATGATGCCGGTCGCGACGGCGCCGAACGCGATCGTCTATGGGACGGGATTCATCCCGCTGCCGACTATGCTGAAAGCCGGGGTGTTCCTGAATCTCATGGGGGCCATGCTCGTGTGGCTGACGCTTCGGCTCCTGTGTCCGCTGATGGGGTTTTCATGAAAGACAAACGTCTCGTCTTCGAGGGATCGGACCCATGTCGCGCGTGAGGCATATCGTCGTGGTGGGCGATCCCGGATCGTTCGAGCCGCCGGAGGACGGGATGGACGTTCGCGTGGTGGTGGTGGAGAATCTTCGGCAGGTCAAACAGGAGGCGCACAAGGCCCCGATCGATGGACTGGTGTTTGCCGAAAAAGCGTCGGGAGAACGACTCAGGGATCTGTCGCGCGTCATTGACGTATCAAAGACGTTGATCATTTCAGGGCCGCTTTCCGTTCCGGTGGCCGTGGAGAGCATGAAGTGGCTCCTCGGCAGGGAGAATGGGAGGAAAACGAATCGCGGACTCCGTGAGTTCGGGGATTTGACGCTCGAAGGGTTCGTCGAGTTGAAGTTCGGTGAGTTTGTTCGGGCCATGAAGGCGAGTTCGGCCAGGAGTTTGCACGTAACCCTTATCCAGGCGGTGGAACGGCCATTGATCCAACATGCGCTCCGTGAAACGAATGGCAATCAGGTTCAGGCGGCGCAGTTACTCGGCATGAATCGCAATACCCTGCGAAAGAAAATCGTGGAGTACCAGATCCCGGTGACGCGCCGCTCTCCCTCTCGCCAACCGGCCGACTCCTGAGAAGGGAGTTGGTGGGACGGTCCGCCTCGGTCGCCGTGTTCGGCTAGTGCGACCCCACCACGAAGCCTCGCAAAAAGTCTCAGAGAACGACGGGAGCTGGACGGATCTGGATGCCGGATCGGAGTCCGGCATGACGAATGATGCCTGTGGTCTTCTGGATGCGGCATGACGAGGCCACGACCATCGGCACGCTTCGTTTCTTGACAGGATGCAAGCCGCTTCTCTAGAATTTTCCGTTCGGTATAGGCGCGTAGCTCAGGGGGAGAGCGCTACCTTGACACGGTAGAGGTCGGCGGTTCAAAACCGCCCGCGCCTACCATCTGTTCCGGATGATGAAGGGAGTAGTATGTCTGTTTCCATTGAAACCGAGAAACGGATCGAAATATCCTTGCCGGGGACCGGTACGAAAGCCTTTCAGCGAGGGGTTACGGCACGGGAGGTGTTGACGCAGATGACCGGCCCTCTTTCGCCGGAAGTCTTCGCCGTCAGGATTGACGGTCAGCCCGGTGACTTGAATGCTCGGCTGACAAAGAACGTTACGCTGGAACCCGTGACGTTTGCCTCGGATGACGGCAGGGACATTTATCGGCACAGCAGCACCCATATCATGGCTCAAGCCGTGAAAGACGTGTTTCCTTCTGCCAATCTCGCGATCGGTCCGGCCATTCAAGACGGCTTTTATTACGACTTTGCCTTTGAACGGCCGTTCACGCCGGAGGATCTCGAGAAGATAGAGGCCCGGGCCCATGAGATTATGCAAGAGAATTATCCCGTGCAGCGGATCGAGATGTCGAAGAAAGACGCGATCGAGTTGTTTCGGGAAAAAGGGGAAGCCTTCAAGGTCGAGATCCTTCAACAGATCGAGGATGAAACCGTTTCTCTCTACCAGCAGGGAACGTTCATTGACTTGTGTCGAGGACCACACGTGGGCGCAACCGGTCACGTGAAGGCCTTCAAGGTGTTGCACGCCGCCGGAGCGTATTGGCGGGGGGATGAACGGAACCCCATGCTTCAGCGAATCTATGGAACCTCGTTTCCCACCCGGGAGGAACTGGATGCCCATCTGCAGAAGCTGGAAGAAATCAAACGCCGCGATCATCGAAAACTCGGCAAGGAGCTGGATCTCTTCAGCAGTCCCGATGATACGGGGCCGGGCCTGATCCTCTGGCATCCCAAGGGAGCCCTGGTTCGGCTGTTGATAGAAAATTTCTGGCGCGACAGCCACGTGAAGCACGGATATGAACTGATCTATTCTCCCCACGTCGCTCGCTTGGAGTTGTGGGAAACCAGCGGGCATCTGGACTATTACAAGGAAAACATGTTCGCTCCCATGACCGTCGAGACCGGGGAGTACCAGTTGAAGCCGATGAACTGTCCGTTCCACATCATGGTGTACAAGTCTCACTTGCGCAGCTACCGGGAGCTTCCCATTCGCTACGGTGAACTGGGTACGGTCTATCGATACGAGCGGTCAGGGGTGTTGCACGGACTCATGCGGGTGCGGGGATTCACCCAGGACGACGCGCATATCTTCTGCCGCCCGGACCAGGTCGCCTCCGAAGTCAGACAGGTTCTCGATTTCACCATGTTTGTCCTCCGGCGCTTTGGCTTTACGGAGTTTGCCTTGTATCTGTCCACGCGACCGGAAAAGGCCGTGGGTTCGGTGGAAAAGTGGGATCAGGCGACCGAAGCCCTCGAAGCGGCGCTGAAGGCGAGCGGGTTCCCCTATGAGGTCGATCCCGGAGAAGGGGTATTTTACGGACCGAAAATCGATCTGAAAATCCACGACGCGTTGGGGCGGGCCTGGCAATGTTCAACGGTTCAAATTGACTTTAACAATCCCGAACGGTTTGGGCTGTCCTACATCGGGGAAGACGGTGCGGCGCATCAACCGATCATGATTCATCGGGCCTTGCTGGGCTCCATCGAACGGTTTTTCGGCATTCTGGTGGAACATTATGCCGGCGCCTTCCCGACGTGGCTCGCCCCGGTCCAGGCCATCGTGCTTCCCATTACGGACAAACAGGCGGACTATGCGTCACACGTCCGGGATCGCTTGGCGGATGCCGGCCTGCGAGTCTCGTTAGACTTGCGAAAAGAAAAGGTTGGGCTCAAAATCCGCGAAGCCGAAAAGGCCAAAATTCCCTACATGCTCGTCGTGGGAGAGCGGGAACGGGAAGCTCAGGCGGTCTCGGTCCGGAAACGCAGCGGGACGAACGTCGGGACACTGCCCATTACAGAGGTGCTCGATCTGATACGACAAGATATGCCAGCAGAATCATTGACCCCTTCCTCTCTTCACTGATGGGTAGAACGGTCACGCCCAAACATCGTGTGAATCACTTGATTCGGGTCCCCGAAGTTCGAGTGATTGGCCCGGAAAGTGAGCAACTGGGGATCCTCAAGACCTCTGAGGCACTCAAACTGGCCCATGAGGGAGGCTATGATTTGGTGGAAGTCGCGCCTACCAGCACGCCGCCGGTGTGCCGGATCATGGATTATGGAAAATTCAAGTATGAGCAGAGCAAGAAAGATCATAAAACGCGGCAACATCAAAAGTCGACGCAGGTAAAGGAAATCAAGTTTCGTCCGCGAACGGACAAACATGACCTTGAGACCAAGATTCGTCAGATCTTGGACTTCTTGGCCGATGGGACCAAAACCAAAGTGACGGTCATGTTTCGAGGCCGGGAAATGGCGAACCAGGAACTGGGGCGGGCCGCCATGGGAAAGGTTCGAGAAGAGATCAAGGAGGCAGGAACGATCGAAATGGAGCCCAGGATGGAAGGGCGCAATCTGTACATGATCGTGGCACCCAAGAATTAAGAGGATGAGCATGGCACGTATGAAGTTGAAAAGTCATTCGGGAGCAGCTAAACGGTTCAAGCGCACGGGAAGCGGAAAATTCATGAGGCGAAAGGCAGGACTGCGACATATCCTGACCACGAAAAACGCCAAACGGAAGAGTCGTCTGAACGATACGGTCGTCGTGGCCAAACCGGATCAGCCCTCGCTGGCCAGACTCTTGCCCTATGCCTGAGTGTGTTGACCCGGCACCAGGAAGAAGCACGGTGGTCCCATTGGCCACCCGTTAAGGTCCCTGAAAGGGGAGCTATTTTACTCTACTGAAAACGAAGGAGCAGTGAGTCATGCCACGTGTCAAAGGAGGCCCGCAGACCCGCCGCCGTAGAAACAAACGGCTGAAGTTAGCCAAGGGGCAGTACGGGGCCAAAAGCAAACTGTTTCGGACGGCAACGGAATCCGTTGATAAGGGCCAAGTCTACGCGTACATCGGCCGACGGCATCGAAAACGGGATTTTCGGCGACTGTGGATTACCAGAATCTCGGCAGCGGTCAAGGCGCAGGGGCTCTCGTACAGCCGGTTTATCCACGCGTTGACCAAGGCCAACGTGGTCTTGAATCGAAAGATGTTGTCGGAGATGGCCATTCATGATCCGGCAGGATTCAAGTCCCTGACTGAGATGGCCAAAGCCTCGGCCTAGCCTACCGAGCCGTCAACGGCGCGTTGTGCGTCCGCTGCGGTAGGTGGTTGGTCAGCCATGAACTCAGCCTGCCATTGCCTCCCCTGCTTTACGAGTATTGGCAAGCCGAGCACGAGCGATTCCTTTGAGTTTCCTCCTTAGTCGGTCTTAGGTACGGAGCCGTTTTAAGGGGTATTTCGTGCCAATATATTGAATATATTGGTGCGTGGGAAAGATCGAAGGGATGAAGTACGTTCGGGAGCAGGGGTTATCTGGACTGACGACCCTTGCGTCTTGAAAAGAACTAAAGCTGCTTTACGTTAAACCCATAATATCTGAGTACTTTGGTTGTTCTTCCATTTATTACAGGAAGTTCATCTTTGTTGATCCAGCCTACGAGTTCTTGAACATTGGCTGGACCAAAAACATTCAGTTTATATGCTGGATTATAAATCAAATCCGCCATACGCTTGACAATGTCGTCTTCCCCGAACAACAAGTATACCAAGCTTGATTTCACTCTCTTAAGATCGTTACGCCTCTTAAATTCGTCTTTTAAAGCACTCAATCCACCAGAATAGAAACGCCTGCGGTCGAGAAATGAGTGCAGCACCATCAGGCCCTCAAGAATTTCATCATCATTCGAGCTCTTAAGACTTTCTTCTGAGCCTAGTATTCGCATTATCAACGGATAGTTTTCGCGAGAGATTTTCTTGTCATGGTGTAGTTGATAATCCGTCTCCAGCCATTCATGAATATGAGATTGCAATAATGTCTTTCTCTCGGGGCTCCATCCTATTGGCGGTTCTCGCCATGATTCATTCTTGGCGTATTTTTTTCTAATGTAACTGAGAAACAAGTCTATCTCTAATCTTATGGGAATCGCATTAAAATCGTTTTTTCTCTTTCCTGTGGACCCATAGACTTCTTTGATTTCTCCGAACGCAGCAACAGTTTCCTGATAGGTTTTACGATAGGCATCGATAAAGATATTTTCCTTAGATTTTTTTGGTCCGACTCTGACGATGTTAGGAAAAGAAGTTTTCCCTATTTCGGATTGAATTTCCTCATCAATGTGAGAAATATCGTCAATGGCTTTTCCATACTTTTCGTAGACTTTTTCATAGGCATCAAGAGATTCTGTCGTAAGGACGTTAGCATTGTCCCAGTAATCAGAGAAAAGCTCTGCAAGTTCGAAAAATCTTGGATCATTTGCTTCAATTAAGATCATTATTTCTTGGTTCGTGAGGAGTGCGGACTTGGTTAAGTTGGCAGAGCCCAATAGAGCGACTTTGTCGCCAAAAATATAGAGCTTGGGATGAAAAGTAGAATCAGAAAAATACCTTATTTGTATGCCTGGTTTGTTGATTAATGCACGAAGCGCGGAAGGCTTGGTCGGAAATCCCAATCTCACGACCATTCTGACGAGGCAGCCATTTTCTGAAATCATCTCCTCGACTATTTTCTCATCTGCAAAGAATGCAACCGCAATATATATTTCCGATACTGAGGACCAATAACTTGTCAGCCCATTTCTAAAAAAGTCTCCTGATACACGTCTGTTTGTCCACAATCCATCCATTGTCACGTCGAATTCCCTGGTTACCTAATGGTTGCCAAGCACATTCTCGGCCACCGAGAAATGGTACATCACGGGGCCACGGGATGAAGGAGTCTGTGGTTCTTTTTTCGCCCACTCTTCTCTGATTACAAACCGTCGGCACACAGCCAGTCCACCTCGAATTCGAACACCGAGATGGGGACGGAGATGCCCCAGTTCTCCAGGACTTCGGGATGTAATTCTCCGATGACCCCGATGGATTGTCCTTGGCAGACAATGCTCCCTGCTCGTCCGTCCAGGAAGGAGCCATGGTCCAGCGGCTCGAGTTCATAGTCTTTCACGAGATAAAACATCAGCGAATCCAGGCAGGTGTGGATTTCGGAAAAATTCGCATGGGGATGGGCCATGAGGACGGCGAGTCGCATCCCGGTTCGTGACCCGAGTTCGTGCTTCGGGTCGGGAATCGCGACTTCACCGATTTCAAAGAGCCGATGCGGGTAAAACGCACGGGGCGAGGCCGTCTCCACGCGCAACAGCGACGGCACGATCCAGGATCGTAGACAGGAAAAGCTCTGCGACATGACGTTATCCACTTCCACGACCGGCTCGTGCAGTCTCATGCGTTCGACAAGAGCCTCGTGGGGCATCAGCATATTGGAAAAAATTTCCTGGAATCCCTGTCCGATCATGTGATCGCGAATGTAATCCGACGTCCGTTCCAGAGGGGATAACGAGCCCACGGTGAATTGGGTCGGCATCACCGGAACGAACGAGTCATACCCTCGACTGATCGCCACGTCTTCGGCCACGTCCACCGGATGCATGAGATCGTTTCGATAATGGGGGAGCCGTACCGCGAGCTTATGGCGGCTCGCTTTGACTTCATACCCATACGACCGCAAGGTGTGTTGAACCAGTTCCACGTCGATGGCGAGCCCCAGGGCGGCCTCGATGGCCTTCAGCGGAATTTTCTGCATGTCGCCGATGGCGCAAGGGGTTCTGATCGACTTTCCCCAATCCGTGTCATACGGATACTGAATCTCGATCGGATCGATGACGGCGCCCCGGTCGGCCAGATTCGTGGCGAAAACGTTGAGGGTCAGGAGGACCATTCTCAAATCCATGCCCGTCACTTCCACCAGCAAAGCCGAATCCCCGACGAGCACCTGCCCGCTGTCCTGGCTGTTGATGATGGGCGGAAAGGACAGGATCTGGCCTTCCGCATCCCACAGCAGGGGCAGCAGCGGTTGATCGGCCAGAATGGAGCCGTACTCGATGCCCTTGGGATGAACCGTCAGAATATCCTGGAGGGTCAGTTTTTCGGAAAACCCAAGGGGCGTGAATCGGGCTTCGGTGGGCTTCACCAATCCATAGGTCACGGGAAACTGAATCCGGGAAAGACGATACATTCCCGCGGACACGGTTTTTCGTTTATGACCATACAGATCGGCCAGCTTCTCCTGCATCTGAATGAGTTGCGTCAGGCCTTCCTCGGTGACGGTGTATCCCGTGGCCGTACAGGCCGCGACGTACGGTCGAACCTGTTCGAGGCCCTTGGCCACCTGGAGGCGTCGTTTGGGCCGGGCCCTCGTATGCAGAAACGGATAGACCGGCGGCGTCCCTTGCAACTTGATCCGAATCTGCCGGGCAATCCCTTCCACGCTCCACAGATCCGGTCGGTTGCTGTCCTGAAGCTCGAGACGAATTTCGCCGGTGGCGGGGACAAAGTCTTTTAATTCCCCTTTGACCAACGGCAACCACGACTCCAGTTGTTCAAGCGGAGCCGATTGCCCGAGAAGCGCTTCGAAGTCTTTCTGAAAAAAGGAAATCGTGGGCATGACGTCATCCTCGTCTGTGTTCAGTCATCCGTTGACCACGCTCTTTCCGTCATCCCTACACGTCCCTAATCGTCATTCCCGCGAAAAGCCTGCCCTCGACATCTTTAATCGGGGGCGGGAATCCACCATGTCTCCCATCCGTCATCCTCGACGTTTTTAATCGGGGATCCAGAGCCTTTGCTTTTCTTTTATTCTTCCTGGATGCCGGATCGGGGTCCGGCATGACGGTTGGGAGTCCCAGTCTGTCATTCCCATATGCCCCCTCCGCACCCCTACACGTCCCTAATCGTCATTCCCGCGAAAAGCCTGCCCTCGACATCTTTAATCGGGGGCGGGAATCCAGGGCCTTTACTCTTCTGGATGCCGGGTCCACGCCCGGCATGATTACGCAAACCGTCCGCGCAGGGTTCGAATGTTTTCGAGGTCCACGGAAAAGAGTTCGCGAATGTCATGAATCCCCAGCGCCACCATGGCCATTCGGTCCAGGCCCAATCCCCACGCCACCACAGGCACCGTGACTCCCAGAGGTTGGGTGACTTCCGGTCGAAACAGGCCGGCGCCTCCCAATTCCATCCATCCCAGCTTCGGATGGCGGACGTGCAGTTCCACGGACGGTTCCGTAAAAGGAAAGTAGGCGGGGAAAAACTTGCTCTCCTGGGCCTGCGCCATTTCCTTGGCAAACAGGGTGAGCAGACCCAGCAGCGTCCGGAAATTGATGTCTTCGCCCAGCACGATCCCTTCCACCTGCAAGAAATCCGTGGCATGCGTCGCATCGACCTGGTCATAGCGGAAACACCGGGCCATGGAAAAATATTTTCCAGGCACCAGGGGATTCGACGCGAGGGTTCGAGCCGAAACCGCGGTGCCCTGGCTTCGCAGAATCAGGCGACGAGCCCGCTGCCGATCGTAGCGATAGCCCCAACCGCTTGAACCCGTTGTCCCGCCATGCTCATGGGTGGCGGCTACTCGAGAGAGAAACGGTTCCGCGATCGTCTCCGCGTGAGAGGGGGTTTTCACGAAATAGACGTCGTGAATGGCCCGAGCCGGATGGAATTGGGGCATATACAGGGCATCCATGTCCCAGAATTCCGTCTCGACCAAGGGGCCGCGCATTTCCTGAAATCCCATGCCGACCAATTTGTGTTTGACCAGATCCAGAAATTCTCTGTAGGGATGCCTCCGCCCAGGAGCGACTCGCGGGGGTCTCAGGGTAATGGTGTATTTCCGGAAACGCTTGTTGCGCCATGACCCATCTTTGAGCATCTCGGGCGTAAGTTGGGAAACTTCTTCCACGGTACCGACATGACAGCGGTGGGCGACGGCCTTTCCCGTTTGAGTCGGAGTGTATTCGCGTTGAATCCGTTCCTCGATCCGAAACGGCTCCTGGGCGCTGCCGCGTTTCACCGCGTACTGGCGGACCAGGGCCTGCTGGTCAGGTGAAAAGGAAAGAAGCTTCTGGCGGCCCTCTTTCAGCAGGTGGAGGAGAGCGTGGAGCTTCTCCACGGTAGGACTCGGCGTGTCCGTGGGTTCGACGTGGCCACCGGCGCCCAGGGCAATGGCCCCTTCCTTTTTGAGAAGACCAATGGCCCGGCTGAGTTCCGTGGGGGGAAACGCTCCCAGGCTCTGTAAATCCTTCACGGTGAACGAACGGCCTTCCTCAGCTCCTTGCCGACACGTCCTGACGATCCACTCAGGAGGAGACCCGGCCTCCAGGTACCGATGCCCGATCTCCGTCAACCCCACCCAGGCCGTGCTGACTTCGGAATGGATGTGGATCAGCTTTTTGGCCTGAAGCCATCCCAAGGCCATGCTGACCTGAGCCGGCTCCAGTTGGGACAGCGCGGGTAGTGACGAATCAGGGATCGGTGCGTCCGGGGATTGACTGAACGCGGCCAGCAGGTTGATTTCGAGAGGATGCAAGCTGTCGTACACGTCCGTGGTCTGCATGGGATCAGTGGGACTGGAGTTCGTGGACAATGGTGCGAAACGCCGCCATCACGTCGACGTAGTTCTCATTCTGAAAAATCGCTGACCCCACGACCAGGACGTCGGCCCCGGCCGTGAGCACGGCAGCGGCGTTCTCGAGTTTGATCCCACCGTCCACTTCAAGCAGGGCCCGGCTCCCGGTGTCATCGAGGAGCCGTCGGGCTCGACGGATCTTCTCCAGACAGGCGGGGATAAAGGTTTGCCCCCCGAACCCGGGATTCACCGACATGATCAGCACCAGGTCAACGTCCGCCACGATTTCTTCGATGGCACTCAAGGAAGTCGAAGGGTTGAGCGTCACGCCGGCTTTGCTCCCATGCTCCTTGATGCCTTGAATGGTCCGGTGCAAATGAGGACAGGTTTCCGTATGCACCGTGAGATAGTCGGCGCCGGCTCGGGCAAAGTCGGCAATGGAGGCATCCGGATTCGAGATCATGAGATGGACGTCGAGGGGCAGGGTGGTCACTTTTCGAATCGATTCGAGGATCGGGGGGCCGACCGTGAGGTTCGGCACGAAATGCCCGTCCATCACGTCCACGTGAAGAAGATCGGCGCCCGCCGCTTCGACCGCGGCGATCTCGTCGGCCAGATGCGCAAAGTCCGCAGAGAGAATCGAAGGGGCGATGTGTACGGTCGCGGAACGCATGCTAGGTTCGTCGAAATCGTGCGGCAAAAAACCCGTCCGTATTGTCACGGAAACCGGACGTGAGAAAATCTCCGTCAGAATTCGTCAGGGCGTGGGTATGCGGAGGAAGCCACCGTGCCGATGATTCATGGCAGAATTCCGGGTGGTCTTGACAAAAACGAGCAACGACCTGTGTGGTTTCCTCAGGCTCCGTCGAGCATGCACTATAGACCAGGATGCCGCCCCGTCTCAAGTAAGGAGACACCCGTTCCAGAATGCCTGATTGGCGTGTCCCGTGCCGGTCGAGGTCCAGCGCCGTCTTCTGCCATTTCGCTTCGGGATGGCGACGGAGCACCCCCAAACCCGAACAGGGCGCATCGACCAGAATCCGATCAAACCCCTGCTCCCGCCAGTCTTCACGAAACGAGCCGTCGGCTTCGTGAGAGGCGTTGACCATGTTCACGCACGTGATCCCCATGGTGTGCAGATTCGACTCCAGGCGTCTCAGGCGTCGGGGGTCCGAATCGGTGGCCACGATTTCCCCCTGATTCTGCATTAACGCCGCAACGTGTGAGCATTTGCCTCCTGGGGCCGCACAGGCGTCCAGGACGCGGTGCCCGGGTTTGACATCCAACAGGAGAGGAACCAACTGGGCAGCCTCATCCTCTACGTAACACCAGCCCTCCTGTAACGCGGACAGGCTCTGTAACGATCCGCATTTCTCCAGCATGAGTCCCTGGGGGCTGATGCGCGTCCGAAAAACCATATGCCCTTCTTCACGAAGCCTGGCTTCGAGCCGCTCGCGAGAACAGCGAAGCACGTTGGTGCGCAACGTCAGGGGCGGAATGGTGACGCTATGCCGGCACAGGGCCTCCGCCGTCTCGACCCCCCATCGGTCGATCCAGCGTCGGGTCAGCCAGTTCGGGCAGGAATACGTGACGGACAGGCCGTTCACGGGGTCCCGGATCCTGTCCGGCCATTCGCATTCCGCCCTGTGCAAATTCCGAAGAATGCCGTTCACCACTCCCCGCCAGTCACGGCCCCTGACCTCTTTGGCGAGTTTAACGGATTCGTTCACCGCCGCGGAGACCGGGATTCGTTCCAGATACTGCATTTGATAGGCCCCGAGACGGAGAATGGCCGCGACGACCGCGGGCAGCCGGTGAACGGGCCGACTCGCGACGGCATTCAATTGCCAGTCCAGGGTCGCCCGATGACGGAGCACGCCATACACGAGTTCAAAGGCCAAAGCCTGGTCTTCGCGTGACAGCTTCGCGCGGGCGGCGAACTCGGTAAACGCCTCATCGGCAAAGCAGCGGCGGCGTTCCACGGCCAGAAGCGTTTGGAGGGCCAGCCGGCGACTGGGCGCCGCGAGCCGGGCGGGGGCAAGAGCCGTCATGAATGGGCTTCACCCGGGATCAGAGAGGACGGGAATACGTAATCACCACCGCTTCCCGTTCCCAAAACAAAAGCAGGCGTTTCTTTTCAATCACCATAAAGGTCACTTCCCATCCCTGCCGGCCGAGGACGTTCATCCGTTCTTCCATCTTTTCGATCGGGAGTTTACTGGCCCCGAACAACAGGCTCCCGAGTACCCCTTCGACGACGATCTCGACCCGATATTCACGCGCCATAGCTCTTCCTCCATTTCAGCTCGTTGTGAGAACCGTGGAGATCATGACGGGTCCAGTCTCCTGACGGTGCTCAGTTGACTCGCCAGCTTGATGGCTTCCACGAGGCTTTGAGGATCGGCCTTCCCTTGTCCGACGATGTCATAGGCCGTGCCGTGATCGACCGAGGTGCGAATGATCGGCAAGCCGACCGTGAGGTTCACACAGCGGCCGAACGCCACGGTTTTGAGAGGGATCAGCCCTTGATCGTGATACATGGCCACCACGACGTGATACGTTCCGCGAACCGCGGCCCCGAACAACGTATCGGCCGGCAGCGGGGCCGTCGCCTGAATGTGGGCACGCCTGGCCAGACGGACCGCTGGTGCGATGCAGTCCTGCTCTTCGGTGCCGAACAACCCGTGTTCGCCGGCATGGGGATTGAGGGCCGCGACGCCGATGCGAGGCCTGGGGACCTTGAAATAGTCTTTCATGGCGTGGTGGGCGAGTCGAATGGCCTGAAACACGCGTTGGGTCGTCAAGGCACCGGGGACGTCCTTTAGCGCCACGTGCGTCGTCACAAACAGAATTTTCAAGGGCCCGCCCATCAGCATCATTCCTACCTGTTTCGTGCCCGTCAGATCGGCAAGGAGTTCCGTATGCCCGGGATACGCATACCCGGCGAGGTGCAGGGATTCCTTGTTGATGGGCGCCGTGACCATTCCCGAAACCTTGCCGGTTTCAGCCAACTGCACGGCCGTTTTGATGAACGCCACGGAAGCCGCTCCCGGGCCCTTACCGGGTCGGCCGGCTCGAACGCGACCCAACGGAGCTGTCAGGGGATCGAAGACCGGAACCTGGCCTCTGGAAATGGCTGCCCATCCACGGTCTGCCTGCAAGGGCACCACCGTGAGGGAAGAGGACAGCCGGCGGGTTTCCCGCTGCAGAACCGGCACCGACCCGATTACAATGGGGCGACACGCGCGCCACACCACGGGAGTGCTCAACGCCTTGACGATCACCTCGGGACCGATCCCTGCCGCATCACCCATGGTCACGGCGAGAAAGGGTTGTTTGCGCGTTGCAGGCATGGCGAGGGGTCAAGATCGTGAGGGCCGGCTCCTGGGCCGGACCGCTTGCATCACCCGTTCGATGACCTCCTGAACCGGGATGCCACTCGTGCGGGCAATGGTGTGGCAGTCCTGAAATTCGGGCCGATAGGTGACCGTATCGCCCACCTGAACGGTTTTCACCCGCACCGGACCTTGTGGCAGGCGGACCGTTTTCATTGAACGAGCCAGCGTGGTCCGGCTGATCAGTTGGGTTCGTACCCCGAGAGTCGTCGTTTCACGAAAAAGCAATTGTGTGAGTATCCCGGCATGCTCGGGGTGGGCCAGGACCGTGAGAATGATCCCCGGTCGGTTTCGCTTCATGATGGTTGGCGTCAAACTGACGTCGAGGGCCCCGTGCTCGAACAGGCGTTCCATGACGGCTTCATAAATTTGAGGATTCAGGTCATCGAGGTTGGTTTCCAACTGGATCACGCGATCAGCCTCGAACGAATCCGTTGCCGCAGGGGAAGTAAGAAACACGCGCAACACGTTCGGCCAGTCCGGGGGATTGGCCGTGCCTGCCCCGTACCCGATGGAATCGGGCACCACAAGCGGAAGCCGGTCAACGGTGTGCGTCAGGGAGGTCAGCAGGGCCATGCCGGTAGGAGTGGTCAATTCCATGGCAGGCCCCTGGGAATAAATGGGGTGCCCTTTTGCCAATTCGGCCACCGCGGGTCCGGGCACCGGCAAGGGGCCATGGGCCCCGTTGATCGTTCCGGATCCGACGTTGACGGGAGTCGCACTGAACGTCTTGATCTTCAGCGCATGACATCCCAGCAGTCCTCCTACGACGTCCACCAGGGCGTCGATCGCCCCCACTTCATGAAACGAGACCGTGGCAGGGTCTTGCCCATGCACGGTTCCCTCTGCCGTCGCCAGGCGTTCAAAGACGGACAGGGCTTGCCGTTTAACGCTGGGCGGCAGGCGGCTCGTGGAAAGGAGGCGTCGGATTTGCGACCAGGACCGATGTTGGTCCCGTGCCCGGGAGATGATGACGTCCACTTTCGTCGCTTGGATCGCCCCACGGTGGACTTTGGAGATCCTGAGACGGTATCCGGACAGAGGAAGTGCCTTGAGGCCTTGTCGCAGAGCGCTCGGGGGAAGCCCCACGTCCACGAGGGCTCCCAGCGTCATGTCACCGCTGATGCCGGAAAAACAATCGAAGTGAAGATGCATGCTGTTGCCTGTTCCGGTCGGAGAAGAGGCTTGCCTCGCCGACGGCATGGTAGTCCATACGAGAATTTCCGGGAAATGGCAAGTTTCAGGCTCATTCTGTTGCCACCCGTGGGGTCGGTTCGTGTAGAATCACGGGAACGGCGTGACCGCCGATCCCTGTACTGGATATGTCTCGTCTGACTTTCATCAGCTTCCTCATGCTTCTGGTTTTTGTGTCGGCGCCCGCGGCGATTGATGCCAAACGGAAAACACGGACCTATCAGCCTCCACTCAAAATTACGGACGTCACCACCACACCCGTGCCCTTTGTTCCCGGGTATGGTCCCATGACCATCGCGGTGACCGTCGAGTTGCCCATGAACGTCCGTGAGTTCGATTTGATCGAAGTCGCGTCCTTCATCAGTGTTCCCTCCAAGCGCTCCATTCGATTCCTGGTGAGCCGACAACCCCTGACCGCGGTGTTCATCGAGGACGGCAAGCCTTCCATGCAGGCCACCCTGTTCTGGGATGGGAAGGATCAGACCCGGCGGTACGTGAGTCAAGGAACGTATTCCTATGAAGTCCGGGCCAAGTTGATGGCCCATGAGGAAGGATTTGCCAAGGCCAAGGTCGTCTCGCGCTTTGCAAAAGGCACGCTCGAGGTATCTTCCCCGCACCCCCGCGACCCGGAACCCCGGGAATCAGGAACGTGAGCCCGGCGATTCTGGCCGATCCGCCAGAACGTTGATGCGATGCGCCAAATGGCCGGCGCCGAACCCGTTATCGATGTTCATCACGCCGATTCCACCGGAACAGGCATTCAGCATCGTGAGTAAGGGGGCCAGTCCGCCGAAGTGCGCGCCGTAGCCTCTGCTCGTGGGCACGGCAATGAGCGGGGTTTGGACCAGACCGGCCACCACGCTGGGCAGAACGCCATCCATGCCCGCGACGACAATCACCGCGCGCGCGCGCCGGAGCCGATCCACCTGATCGAACAATCGGTGTACCCCGGCAACCCCTACGTCAAAAATCGACTCCACGGCACTCCCCATCGTCATGGCGGTCACTCGGGCTTCTTCCGCCACCGGGATGTCCGCGGTGCCGGCGGTCACGATCACGACGTCGCCCTGAAGGGGGCGGGGCGTGGATTGAATCACCACGACTCGCGCCGTGGGATGATACACGGCTTTCCGGCTCACCCGTTTGAGTGCACGGGCGACGGTGGCATCGGCGCGCGTCGCGAGCACGGAATTCTTGCGTTTGTGCAGGCCCCGGGCGATTTTGATGATCTGTCCTGGGGTCTTCCCCTCGCAGAGAATGACCTCGGGTGAGCCGTGACGCAGCGTGCGATGATGATCCAGTTTGGCAAACCCCAGGTCTTCGTAGGGAAGGGTCCGCAATTGTTCAAGCGCGTTCGCAATCGAGAGGGATCCGGTTTGAACCGAACGCAGGAGAGATTCCAGAAGCGAGGGATCCATGGTCGTGAAGGGTCAGCGGGGGCGTCCGGCACTCGCGAACGGGGTTTCTTCCTTGGCTGATCGTGCCATCAGATCGGCGACGATTTGTTCGGGAGGCTTGCCTTCGAACAACATGGCGTGGACGCCCTGCACGATCGGCATCTCGACCTGACGTTGTCGGGCCAACGCCATGGCGGCTTTGGTGGTTCGAACGCCCTCGGCCACCGTGACGGTTTCGTTCAGAATAGCCTCCAATTGCCGGCCTTGGCCCAATTGCCGGCCTACGGCATGATTGCGGCTCAAGGGGCCCGTACAGGTCAGCACCAGGTCGCCCAAGCCCGACAGACCGTAAAACGTATGCACGTCGGCTCCGAGCGCGCGCCCCAGACGAATCACTTCGGCCAATCCCCGGGTGATCAGCGCGGCCCGCGCATTCAGCCCCAGTTCCAGGCCATCGACCACCCCGGCCGCAATGGCCATGACGTTTTTGAGCGCCCCGCCCAATTGAGCCCCGATACGGTCCGTGCCGGTGTACACCCGGAAGGATGCCGACATGAACACCCGTTGCAGATGCGCCGTAAGTGTGGCATCCGGCCCGGCCAGCAACACGGTCGTCGGTTGGTCCCGACTGACCTCAGCGGCAAAACTGGGCCCCGTGAGAACGATACTTCCCTGAGCCTGAGGCAGAAGTTCATCCAGGATCTGGGACATCAATCGATGTGAACCCTCTTCGATCCCTTTCGAGGCGATGACAATCGGAAGAGACTCGGCCAGGGAGGGTGTCAACTCCCGGACCACCACTCGCATGGCGTGAGAAGGCACGGCCAACACGATCAAGTCGGTGCCGTCGACCGCCTCGTGAAGAGCAGGCGTGGCCGAGAGTGCCGCGGGAAGCGTGATGCCCGGCAAAAACAGAGCATTTTCCCGTTTGCGATTGATGCTCCGGGCCACCTCGGGCTCGTAGGCCCAGAGCCTCACGGTCAGCCCCTGGTTGACCAGATGGCGAGCGAGCGAGGTGCCCCAGGCGCCTGCGCCAATGACCGACGCGGTATGAATGGCAGGATGAACCATCGTCATGGCGTTCGTTCCTGATGGGCTGGCCTCGGGGTCCATGGTGGGCCGTCTGCGAGGCCATTGTCCCGGCCCCGCGGCCTTCAAGGGATTGCGAGAAGAGACGTGGGATTATAGGAACGGCCCTTCGAGAGTGTCAATTCCTGAGAGAACGAATCAAGAACCATCGGCTGTCTTCGTCATGCCCGCTTACGCACCCACGTCCTTTACAAAGAATTTGCACTTTACGAATTTAGTTGAGTAAAATTACTAGCTATAATGAGTAAAAAGGAATTCATCCGCCCTCATGCGACCGAAGTGTTGCGCCGTCTGGATGAACCCCGCCGCTTCGTCCAAGTTATCACCGGAGCGCGACAGGTGGGAAAGACCACTCTGATCACACAGGTAGCGGCAAAAGCCGGGCTGCCGTATCGTATTGCCAGTGCGGACGAGCCGACGCTGCGCGGCCTCGACTGGCTGGAAGTCCAGTGGGAGGCTGCGCGATTACTAGCCGCAAAGGCGGGAAAAGCCGGTGCGCTTCTGGTCCTGGATGAGATACAGAAAGTCCCGAACTGGTCAGAAACCGTCAAGCGCCTATGGGACGAAGATACCCGTTTCGACAGGCCGCTGAAAGTCGTGTTGCTGGGTTCGGCCGCGCTTCTGATCCAGCGCGGGTTGACCGAGAGCCTGGCAGGCCGATTCGAGATTCTACCCCTGCCGCACTGGAGTTACCCCGAGATGCGAGAAGCATTCGGTTGGACGCTGGACACGTACCTCTTTTACGGCGCATACCCCGGCGCCGAACCGTTGACAAGACAACCGGCCCGCTGGTCCCGCTACATTCGAGACTCGCTTATCGAAACGACGATTGCTCGTGATGTCCTGTTATTATCCCGTGTGGATAAGCCCGCGCTTCTACGTCGTCTGTTCGAACTTGGTTGCCTCTATTCGGGGCAGATCTTGTCTTATACCAAGATGGTGGGGCAACTCCAGGACGCGGGCAATACCACGACGTTGGCCCACTACCTCGAGCTGTTAGCCGGTGCAGGGATGCTGACCGGCCTGCAAAAATATGCTGGTTCCGCGGCGCGGCAACGAGGATCGAGCCCGAAGCTTCAGGTGTTCAATACTGCGTTGATGACGGCTCAGTCCGGGATGACCCTGGCCGAAGCGCGTGCAAATCGCGAGTTCTGGGGAAGACTGGTGGAATCCGCCGTGGGTGCCCACTTGGTCAACGCATCGGCTGGCGGAGCGTGCCAGGTATTCTATTGGCGGGAACGCAATCGCGAGGTAGATTTCGTCGTGCAGGCGGGCAAGCGCATCGTGGCGATCGAAGTGAAGGGCGGACGCGCACCTCACGCCCTGCCGGGAATGACCGCTTTTTCCGAAGCCTTTCAGCCAGCCAGAAAACTGCTTGTGGGCGGCGATGGGCTCACCGTGGAGGCCTTCTTGTCCATGCCGATCGAGGATTGGTTGCTATCATGACCAATACGACCGAATGCCGGGTCGCGAGCGAGGTGCCCAAGCGCCTGCGCCAATGACCGACGCGGTGTGAATGGCAGGGTGAATTGTCTGTTTCGCGAAGAACGAGTTGGAGCGTCGCAGCAGGGAGAACTCATGCTTCCTTAGCTCTGTGTAGCGGCGTTATGACGCATTCGACAATCATAGCTCCAATCATTTCTGCATATTCCGGTGTTTGTTGAGGGTCAGGAAGTCCCTCAATGAGAGCGTGAGAAGGATCCTCGTGATGACCGGTATCCAGGTCGGCGGGAAGTGGGTCTTCGACAAACTTGAGGGCCTGGAGCTCACGGAAGAGATGCTGCCTGGTCTCTCCCACCTTCAGTTCTGCAAACCGACCGTTGGAGCTGCTTTGCAGTCGAATGCACAGGCGAACTTCCTGTAACTGCTGTTTCCTGGACTGATTTTTGAAGTAATCCAGCCAGTTTAGAGAAACAGCCTCCTCTCCTGGTCTTCTGCAGAATACTGCCCCGGCTACTTCTTCACCCTGAACCAATCCCGGTTGAACGTAGCGCACGACGTGATCTTCATCTGGAAGAAGATCACCCCTCATGGGGAAATGAGATGAGAGAGATCGAGCGCGGCGATCTGGCGTCGGATACCAGCAGAGGTGTCGCGCCCGTACACTCTCGAGACGGTTGCTGCGTGCGGTCTGTGCGTGAACATGACGTATTGAATGGTTTTGTTTCCCAGGAACTGAAGTCCAATCTGATCCCCCGCTTGGCTCTTCCAGACTGCGCGAAGATTACCATTGTCCAAAAGAAAGAGAGAGCCCTTTCTGAAAAATCCGAATGCATCCAGAAACGCCCAGAATTCCCGCTCGGATGCCTTGTTCAGAAAATTCTTCTCATGGGACGCCTCAATCCTGAGATCCGAAATTCGATCACGATAAAACGTTTGCGCCTGTTCAGTGGCAATGGCTTTTTGATGTTGCTCCTTCATGAGCCGCTTGAAGGGATACAGTTCTTCCCTAAGGTCGACCTGCTTCAAAGAAAACGGTTTTGCTAAGGTGGGCTGCTGGAGTTGTTGTACACCTATTGTTCATAACCCTTCACGTGAGACGGCTAAACATAAGAACGTACCTTCCGTTGTCCTAGCTCCGCCTATTCCCATGACCTGGACAGATACGCCACCGCGGCAACCTTGCTTCCGCGAGCATTCGCTCGGCGTAACAGGGTTTGCTACGTGTCGCTGATTTTCCTCAAAAATTGCCTAATCCCGTCAAAAACAGGATGGTCTAAATTCCAATACTTCTTGTCCGCCGCTACGCCGACGGAGACATGAGGCTCGTCCATGGTTGCCAAGTAGGCATGAGCGTGGGCTTTATCTGGCCGTTTGATATCCTCGCCACGCAACTCTCTCACACATTGCAAAAAAGAGTCGATGCAGGTTTTCTCTGGATTGTTTGCAACGCTTTGGCAAAGTAAGGTTTCCAGCATTCCTGCTCGGCCACCACCGGGCAGGATCAGCACCGTTATCGACGGGTTGTGGCCAGAGGATTCTCCGCATCGGTTCGGCATTGGTAGTTCGGCCTGCCTTAGCGAAGACCGCACGCTTTTGAATGCATTCTCCTCGGATTGTTCTGCGTCTCGAACGATTCCGACCTTCTGAACGATCTTATGAAATCCCGGCATGGTGACAAAAGCGGGCAGGAAATTTTTCAGGTTGTTGATTCCTCCAAAGTCATGAATTTGGACATTCTTACGCTGGAGATGTGTGAGAAACGCTTCGAAGAAATTCTTGTGATCTTTGCCCTCGACGAGAAGTTGGAACTTTTCTTCGATTTGCGAAATTCGTGGTTTTTGCTCTGTCATGATTAACGAATCTCTAGGGGATGTTGGAGTGCAGCAGCGATTGTTTCTGGTCCATACGTCACGCAACGGTTCTCTGTCCCGTTGGCTTCGAGTCGATGCAGGAGAAAGTCACTTGTCTCCAAAGCGTGATGTGCTGCTTCTGCACATTCGAAACTATGCGTGGTCGCAAATATCTGCGTGTTGAACTCCCTGGCTGCAGTTGCAATGACTTCCCAGACCTTCGGCAGCACGGAATGATGAAGTCCTGTTTCGATTTCATCCAACAGAACGACCCCATCTCGCGAGGTGACTATGGAGAGGACAATTCGGGCGATTCGGGTCATGCCTTCACCCATTGCCGGCAAAGGGATCAGTTCGGGTAATCCGACGTCTCCCCAGATCATGGGGGTCCCGCTGGCGGAATTGTCCTCGATGCTTTGGAGTTTCGGCTCGATGACCTTCAGGGCGTTCAGGAGCCAATCACCCCGCTTTTGTTTCCTCAATCTTCCCAGACGAATGGCGTCTTCTTGGATATCCCCTGTTCGAGGTCCGACAATTGTCCCTGAAAATGGGGGATCTATATGACCCAGCTTGAGTTCAGCCACTGGTTCTTGTTCCCTTGCGCGTATACGGCTTTCGACTCGTTTGTTGCCAGGGCCGCTATAGTGAAACACAAGCCAACGGTGGCCAAGAAAGTCTGTCGCGGGCTCGCTATCAGGACCATCAACAGAAAATCCAATGGTTTCTTGTTCTTGGCGCTCCGATGTAATGTCCATGGTCAATGGGCCATGCGATGCATCATACCCGCTGATTTTCACGGGGTTGCTCGTGTTGAGTTCGTAGAACATCGGTTTCCAGAAGGTCTCAACAGACCTTTGGTCGATTGGAGTACCTTTTTCTGCGCCACGAATGACATTGGTATTAAGCGCCAGGTTAGCATTCCCAGCTCCAGCCAGGAGAAAGATCGCTTCGAGCAACGTCGTCTTGCCGGAATTGTTTTTGCCGACAATGAGGTTAATGCGATTCAAACGATCCATTTTAAATTCGTTGAATATGCGATAATTGCTTATGTTGAGGCGCGTCAACATCGTTATCACTCCTTGCTGATATGTCGACTAGAGTGCCATGGATATTTACCGGATCCCTTTACACGATTGTATCGCAATCTTACCTTTCCGGCACTTCTTTTGAAACCGGTTCCCGGCAACCACTGACCCCGTACCTCGTCGGGTTTCACGTTCCCCGCTGGCAATTTCTCTCTGCTTGGTTATACACTGAGGGGATGGATGGTCTCAGGCGGTGTCAGGCGTGCGGACAAGAGGTGTCGGCGGAGGCCCGCTTTTGCACCGGGTGCGGGAAGCGGCTGGTGCCGGAGTCGCAACCCGAGGCTCGATCAAAGGAGATTCTCAATCTTCGGATCTTGTACGGCATGGTGGCCGCGTTGATTCTCGCGGTTCTGTTTCCGCCGTGGGAATCGCCGCCCGGGGCCCCTCCGGCCTACCTGGGCATGCATTTTCTTCTGTCGCCTCCGGAACCCGGGGCCGTGGTGAGCCGCCTGCTCCAGACCGTGGAACTGGTCACGCTGGCCATCGCCGGCATGTACCTGGCATGGGTGTTTCGGGCAAGGCCAGGAACGCCACCTGAGCCCTAGCGGCGGGATGTCCTCCTGCCCTTCGGGAGCCGGTTACTGAAACAGCGACAGCAACTGAGGCGGTCTCTTGATGACTTTGCCCCTGGCGTCGACCGTGACGAGGGTGGCCGATCCTTCGACGATCAGACGTTGGCTGGTGACTTCTCGAATCACGTGGGAAAAGACGATCGCGGTTTTCCTGGAGGCCGAGACGACCGTGTCGACGTGGAGGGTTTCTCCATAATGCGCCGCGGAACGGTAAAAGACTTCCGCGTGGGTGACCAGGAAGCAGATGCCCTGCTGCTGCAGCTCCGCCACCGAGATCCTCTGTGAGAGCAGGTATTCGGTCCTCGCGCGTTCAAAATATTTGAGATAGTTGGCGTAATACACCACGCCGCCGCAATCGGTGTCCTCATAATAGATCCTGACGTTCACCGGCGTTACAATGTCATCCGCGGGAAAGTCGGCAAGTCGGATTCGGCCACGTTGGTGAGTCGCATGGCCACGGCATGGAACTGATGAAAGCGGTCGGCTTTCGTGAGGTGAAATCCGTGGCCCAGGACGCTCTGATGGGCCGTATCCCACAGGGTCTTGATCCGGCTCCACTCGTTCACGAAGGTCTGGCCCATGGGATGTCCCAGCCCGGCGAGAGCGCGAAATTGGGCCTGAAGCGGAAGGTGAAACTTGCCGTCCACGTCGCTGGCATAGCAGGTGCGACAGGGTTCCTGGAGCTCCTTGGGGAGTCGTTCAATCTGCACGTCCCAGCTTTTGATCCCATATTGGGTCCACAATTGGCACTGGGCATAGGCTTCCAGGGCTCGATGCGACAGGTGAAGGGCCGATTCGACGTGCCGGTCCCGATCCGCGCGTCGTTTCGCGTGGGCGAGTAAATCATGCGCCACCGGGAGTTTGACGTCGTTGGGGTCCATGACGATGCGTTCCAGAAACTTCAGGTTCTGTTTGACGCCGGTCAGCAAGGAAGACAGGCCCGGCGGTCCTCCCCAGACCGAGGCCAATTCCAGAGCCTTGAGCGCGGTCTTGAGTTTATCCCAGGCTTCCCGGTACCGGAACCCTTCCCAGCACGCATAGCCATCGGCCAGATTCGCCAGGGCGTGATACAGGGGCTTCCCTCCGCCTCCGACCAGCGATTCGATGCGTCGAAACCACGTGGCCGCGGCGGAAAACGCCCCTTGATTAAATAACAGGGCCGCCTCCCGTCGGGCCGGCACGGCTTCCTCGTTCCAGGGGTTCCCTTCCTGCCAGGCGAAGGTCCGGTCTCCGACCGCCACCGCGTCGGCCACGTCGGGCTCCGCCGTGGTGAGGCCAACGACTTGCGACGTCCACGGTCGGCTGGCGAGTGCCATGGCTGCGGCCATGGCCGGCGTGGCCATGCTGAAGTCCACGACCAGTTCCCCGGGTTCCAGGTCCCAGGCCTTCAACGTGTCGGGAAGGCCGTTGGTTAACGTTTGATGGATCGCGGCAAACCGTTCGGACTCTTCCGTGAGAATCCAATTCCAGCGCTGCGGCATGATGGTGATGGCCGGTTGAATGTCTGCTTCGATGGAGGCTTTCAAGGACTCGGACACCACGAAGCAGAGAAACTCCGGGACGAGCCGGTTGATGCACGCCTGCACCGGGGCAGGATCCGCGGACACGGCGATGAGTAAGGCTTTGGTCTGATAATCCCCGCTCATGACGGCAAAACTATAGCATTGCCCCTGGCAAACTCCAAGCATTGGGGATCGTCTCTTTCCCGGAACCGAGGGGCGACAGCGGTTGAGATTTCCCCGGGCTGAGCCTAGAATCGTCGGCATGACGTCGGACCAGATCGTACAGCGGTTTCAGGAAAGTGGGGAGGTGAAGCTCCACTTCGTCCGCACCCATGCCGACCGGATTGCACGGGTGGCAGACCTCATGGTCGAGGCCGTTCGGTCGGGAGGCAAGGTCGTGTTGTTCGGGAACGGCGGAAGTGCCACGGATGCCTCCCACGTCGCGGCGGAGTTTGTCGGGCGCTATGATCGCGACCGTGTCCCCCTGCCGGCCCTGGCCCTGGCCACGGATATGGCTGCCGTGACGTGTATTGCCAATGACTATGGCTATGCCGACGTGTTTGCACGGCAGGTCGAGGCCTTGGGGCATCCGGGCGACGTCGCGGTCGCCATCAGCACCAGTGGGAACTCGCCCAACGTGTTGAAAGGGGTGGACGCGGCCCGACGGAAAGGACTGATCACCGTGGGGTGGATGGGCAAAGACGGCGGAAAGCTCGCCGATCTCGTCGATCATCCGTTCATCGTTCCGTCGAAAGTCACCGCTCGAATCCAGGAATGCCACATCACGCTCGGCCACGTGTTATGTGAAATGATCGAAGAGAAGATCCTTGCGCACACCTCGTAAAATCCCTTCTCCGGTCCGCGCCATCGACGTCTCTCGCCTGACAACCTATTCGCTGAACACGCGCCGGAGCAAGGTCCGGGTCTCCGATTTTTCCGTTCCCTGGAAAAAGGGGCGATCATTGTCCGCGTTTCTCTCGTCGTTGCCCGACGTGCTTGCCGTCAAGACCCTTCGGAATTTGGCCCAGGACATCGTCAAGGCCAGGAAACGTGGACGCCCGGTGATTCTGGGGATGGGTGCGCATCCCATCAAAGTCGGGCTCAATCCCGTGATTGTGGACCTGATGCGACGCGGGATCGTCACCGCGGTGGCGCTGAACGGCGCGGGCGTGATTCATGACTTCGAATTGGCGTTGATGGGCCACACGTCCGAGGACGTGGAAGCGGAGATCGATTCCGGCCGTTTTGGCATGGCCGAAGAAACGGGTCGGATGATCAATGACGCCATCACGGGCGGCGTGTCACAAGGAACGGGGATCGGAGAAGCCGTGGGCCAGTACATCCTGCAACGGCGCAAACGGTTTCCGAATTGGAAAACGAGTCTGCTGGCCACGGGCGCGCAGCTCGGAATGCCCGTGACCGTTCACGTAGCCGTGGGGACGGACATCGTGCACATGCATCCATCGGCGGACGGCGCCGCCCTCGGCGCAGGATCCCTCCTGGACTTTCGTACATTGACCGCCGTGGTGTCACGGATGGAAGGCGGGGTCTACGTGAATCTGGGGTCCGCGGTTCTCCTGCCCGAAGTCTTTTTGAAAACCGTCACCCTGAGCCGAAATTTGGGAAAGGCGTTGAAGAACATTACCACCGCGAACATGGATTTCTTGCCACAGTATCGACCGTTGACCAACGTGGTGAAGCGCCCCACCCAAAAAGGTGGCCGGGGGTATTCACTCACGGGGCATCATGAGATCATGTTTCCCTTGTTGACGGCGGCCGTCATCGAAGCCTTCGAGCCGAGCCGACCCACGAGCCGGTCGAGCAAGGGCCTGGCGTCCTCATAGGGGGGCTTGCCTCAACCCACCTCTGATGGCGGCGGCCTGGCTCAGCCGTCGATTGCTCGGTGACCCATGCAGAAACCAATTCTCATTGTCGATGATGATCCCGACATCGTGTTGATGTTGACGGATCGCCTGGGGGCGTTGGGCTATGCCACGCTGGCCGCGGGTGACGGGCAACGCGCGCTCGACCTTCTGGAATCCGAAGACCCCGGGCTCGTGTTACTCGACCTGGAAATGCCTCGAAAAACGGGGCTTGAAGTTCTGGAACAATTGGCGCGGCAGGATCAGGGCGCTGCAGGGCACGCGCCGCTGGCGCATCGGCCGCCGATTATCGTGATGACGGCCCATGGAACGATTCAGCGCGCCGTCGAAGCCATGAAGTGTGGAGCCGTTGATTTTCTCACGAAACCCTTGGACCTCGATCACCTGACCCTGGTGATCCACAAAGCCCGAGAACGCGAAGCCTTGAAACGGCACGTCGCCGTGTTGCGAGAGGAAGTCGCGTCGCGGTACGGCAGCATCGTGGCGACCACGCCGGCCATGACGTCACTCATCGAGCTGACCAAACGGGCGGCGGATTCGGAGGCCACCGTGCTGTTACTGGGAGAAAGCGGAACGGGCAAGGAACTCTTTGCCAGATCCATCCATCAATGGAGCCGACGGGTCGAGCATCCCTTTGTCGTCATCAATTGTGTGGCCTTGACCGAGACCCTGCTTGAAAACGAATTGTTTGGTCATGAAAAGGGTGCCTTCACGGGAGCCACGACGCAACAAAAAGGAAAGGTGGAACTGGCCGATGACGGCACGCTTTTCCTGGACGAGATCGGCGACATGGCGCCGGATCTACAAGCCAAGCTGTTGCGCCTGCTGCAGGATCGGGAATTTCATCGTGTCGGCGGGACGCGTCTCGTTCACGTCAATATCCGGGTGATCGCGGCAACCAATCGCGACCTGACGAAGGCCGTGAAAGCCGGCGCATTCCGTGAAGACCTGTTTCATCGGCTGAACGTGATCAGTTTTTCCATCCCGCCGTTACGCGAACGCCCCGAGGAGATTCCCCGTTTGGCCGAGGTGTTTCTTGAACGGTATACCAAGGAGATGGGCAAGCCCGGCATGCACCTGACCGCGGCGGCTCTCAGGACCATGCGCACGTATCCGTGGCCGGGCAACGTGCGGGAGTTGGAGAATGCCGTGGCCCGGGCCGTGGTCTTGGGGACCGGCCACGCGATTGGCCCCGAGCATTTACGCCTTCCCGAGGATCATGAAGAAGAACCCCACGACCAGGACGCGGGTGAGCTGTCCTACCATGAGGCCATGGAACGGCACCGGCATTTTCTGATTGAACGGGCACTGCAACGGGCGCATGGCAATCAAACCAAAGCCGCGGAAGCTCTGGGGCTTCAGCGTTCCTATCTCGCGCGCGTGCTCAAACAGAAACAGCACGACGCGGAGTAAGGCCGTGTCACCATTCAACGGGTCGGGAGCGTGACGTAGAATCGGCTCCCGCGGCCTACGGTACTGTCCACCCAGATTCGTCCTTGATGCAGGTCCACCAGACTTTTGGTAATCGCGAGCCCCAAGCCTGCCCCTCGCGCCTCCATCGGTCCACTGTAACTCCGATAAAAGCGGTCAAACACGTGGGGCAATTCCTCCGAGGGGATCCCACACCCCGTATCCGCGATGCACATCTGCATCATGTGCTCATCCGCCGACGTGAGCGAGATCGACACCTGTCCGGATGAAGGCGTGAATTTCATGGCGTTGTGAACGAGATTCGTCAGGATCTGAAGAATCTTGTCCCGGTCTCCACGTATCGGAGCCAGTTGAGTGGGGGCGATCAACTCCAACGTGAGAGATTTCTCCTCTGCCTGAGGGCGGAGGTTGTCCAGGACCTCTGTGGCCACGTCGTGCAGCCCCACGTCAGCCAGTCGTAATTCCATGCGGCCGGCCTCGATACGGGACAGATCCAGCAGGTCGTTCAACATTCGCGTTAACCGTTCGACGTTGTGGTTGACCCGCGTCAGATAAAAGATCTGTCGCTCATGTAATTCCCCGGTGAGTCCATCCAGCATGTTTTCCACGAGCCCTTTGACCGCGGTGAGGGGGGTGCGCAATTCATGGGAGACGATCGAGACAAAGGCGGATTTGAGTTTGTCATGCTCGAGAAGTTTTTCATTGGCTTCCCGGAGGGAACTCGTTCGTTCCTGGATCAGGGTCTCCTGTTCAAGATAGGCTTCTCGCAGTTCTTCGTGGTGGGCATCCACGGACGCCACCTGTTCCTTGAGCAAGGTTTCCTGCTCTTTCACCTTCTTCTTGAGCCCATACCATTGACCGGCGAACCAGAAAGCCAGGCCCGGGGGCAGGCTCCACACGAGCGACTCCAGCCAGGACATTTCCGGATGCACCCACCTGACGGAGGCGAAGGCCAGGCCACTCACCACGAACGCGCCGCCCAGGGACCATTCAAGGTGTTTGGAGAGGGGTTGGGCGGGCCAGTGGAATTCCCAGGTACAGTATTCATCGCCCTCTGCAATGCATTGGAGGTCCTTGACCGTAGCAAATCCCAGGCGGTGCACCCGTTCCGGCACGGCCAGGACGCCGGCCTTGGCGGCCTGACAGATGATGTAGGCGCACCGTTTGCGGTAGGGGCCGAATTGTTCGTAGATGTGGTCGGTAAACTTCATGCGGAGCACGGCCGAGCCATTGGTCACGAACGACACGCTGAACAGAATGGACCCCTTGGCAAACTTTTCTCCGAAATGCGGAAACATCTTGAAGATTTGTGCAACGGAAAAAGGGCGGCCCAGGGTTTGAATGGCGGGAGAAATAAATTTGTTCTTGCCCATGTCGAATTGAAAGTTCGGTTCCTCGGACAGCTTGACGCAGAACTCGCCGAGGTAGCACGCGAATTCATAAGAGTAACTGTGCCAGATGTTGCGTAAAAACTTGGGGGTCACGTGATACGCCGGATCGGGTATCCGGGCATTGAGCGAGTCGCAGAGGCCGGCAATCGCCTGACGACCCTCGGCCTCCCCCTTTTTCTTGCCGATCACTTCCTCCAGGTATTCAATGTTCGCCTTGATGGTGACGCCGCTGACGTCGCGAATTTTCTTCCCTTCCGGGGTCACGCCGAACGGACGAAATCGCATGAAAGGTTGGGCAAGAATCGACTGTGTTTTCGGAAGCAGCGTCACGTCGCGTGTCATGGAGGATTCGCGCGTCATCGATGTGTCCGGCAATCTGGAATCAGGCTCTGCAAGAAACCGTATACAGTGTTCTGTCTTCCAGTCGAAGACAGGCCAATTCATGTCCCCAGATGCATCCTCCGTCCAAGGCTATCACCCCTTCGCCTCTCCGCACCCCTAATGCCGACCAATGCCCGAAAAGTACCGTTTCGGTTCGTTGGTGGCGGGGCGGGAGCTCAAACCAGGGGAGCAGACCGGCGGGTGCCTGCTCCGGCGGGCCTTTGAACGAAAGGTCGATGAGGCCTTCCGGGGAACACATCCGCATCCTGGTCAGGACGTTGGTAATCAGGCCGAGGCGGACCGGCGACGGGAGGGTGTCGCACCAGCGGGTCTCCTCGCTCCGGTAGATGAACGGCAGGAGCGTGTGATACTGTTCGGATCTGAGGGCAGCCTCGACCTCGCCTGCCAATGCCTTTGCCTGGTCCACGGACCATTGGGGCAGGAGGCCGGCATGGACAAGCAGGTACTCGCCTTCATGATGGAGCATGGACTGACGGCGAAGCCAGCCCAGCAATTCCTCGGCATCAGGCGCGTCCAGAACCGGTTGAATCGTATCTTGGTTGCGGAGCCGGGCCACTCCGCAGTGGACCGCCAATAAATGCAGATCATGGTTCCCGAGCACGACCACGCAACGTCCTTCGAGTCCCTTAACGAAGCGCAGCACTTCCAAGGAATGGGGACCGCGGTTGACTAAATCGCCGACAAACCACAGCCGATCCGAGGCCGGATCGAATCGAACGCGATCCAGCAATTTCCGGAGAGGGGTCAGGCACCCCTGAATGTCGCCGATGGCATAGGTGGCCATAGAGATTCCCTGCGAACGCCGTATGCGTCAGACCTTAGCCAGAACCAGGGAAGGGTGCAAGAGGAATGTGCCGCCCCATCCCACCTTGAATCTCGCCGGTTCGACTCGGTACGATCCGGTGAATGGCGTGAGCCGGATGGCTCGGAAAGAGAAACGAAAACGTGGAACGGATTCTTGAACCGGAAATCATGGATGGCGAAGAGCAGGCCCTGGTCTATGCGAACGCGGATTTTGCAGAAGAAAATCAGGGATTCGTCGATCGTTTTTTGGAATTGTATCCCGACGTCCGTGAAGGCCTCGTCCTGGATCTGGGCTGTGGCCCCGCGGATATTCCGATCCGGCTGCTCCGGAGTCGTCCGACCCTTCGCGTCACCGGAGTGGATGCCTCCGGGCCGATGATTCATCTGGCCGAAGAAGCCATTTGCCGAGCCGGACTTCAGGATCAGATCCAACTCATCTGCGAGCGATTGCAGGATCTGCAAGTGGACCAGCCTGCGGATGCCGTGATCTCGAACAGCCTGGTGCATCATGTGCCCAACCCGCTTCAATTCTGGTATGCGGTGAAAAGCCTTGCCAAACCGGGGGCTCCGGTCCTCGTCATGGATTTGTTGCGGCCCGAGACAACGGAAGAAGCCCAGGCCCTGGTCGAACAGTATGCGGCCGATGAGCCGGAACAACTGCGTCACGACTTTTATCACTCTCTCTTGAGTGCCTTCACCGAAGACGAAGTCGCCGCCCATCTGGCGGAAATGAATATGAGCCGCCTGCTGATCGACGTGCCCGATGATCGGCATTGGCTCGTGTCCGGTCGCGTGTTTTAGCCGCCCGGGTCACCCACGGACTCTCCAACGTCACGCCGGACCCCGATCCGGCGTCCAGAAAAACCACAGGCACCAGTCGTCATGCCGGACTCCGATCCGGCATCCAGAAAAAAAGAAGAAGCAAAAGTACTGGATCCCCGATTAAAAACGTCGAGGATGACGGAGGGGAGACACGGTGGATTCCCGCCTTCGCGGGAATGACGATTGGGCGCGCGAACAAGAATGACGGACCGGGACTCCCTATCGTCATGCCGGACCCCGATCCGGCATCCAGGAGAATAAAGGAAAGAGAAAAACCCTGGATCCCCGATTAAAAACGTCGGGGATGACGAATGGGGCGTTCGCGGGAATGACAGACTGAACCGCCCCGGGAATCCCGGAGACCGGCCGGTGTCGGAGCGACGCCCCGACGCGCAATGGCCTTGACGGACTCAGGGAGGGCTCGGTAAGGTGAGGGCCTGGTTGGGGGATCGTCTAGGGGCAAGACAACAGATTTTGGATCTGTGAACCCAGGTTCGATTCCTGGTCCCCCAGCCATTTTCTCGCCGGGGACTCGGATCCAGCGCCCGCTCTCGTTTCTCAACGTCCTGCCCATCCCCATCGCAGGGTCGATCAGTCAGTCCAATCGATAAACCACTGGATCAAGAGAATATGATTCATGACGTCGGCAACGCGGGACCCAGGCGTATTGATGCTTTGATTCTGATAGCCGACGTCCATGCTCACGTGTCGGTTGATTTTTCGATTGAGGCCGATGAAGAGCCTGTTTTGGTCGAATCCCGCCTTGGGACCATTCAGGGTCGAATTGAGTGACACGAAGACTTCATCATAGAGAACAAAGGCCCATTGCTTGCGGTCGTCCAGGGGAAAGTTGAATCGAAGAAATTCTCGCGCTCGTAGCGAGACGCCTCGCGCCTCGCGAATGAAACGCTCTTCCATGCGAGTTCGGCTGAAAACGTTCCACCCCGTGAATCCCTTTCGATAACTCAACTGTTGATACAAGCGATGTTCATCGGAAAACCGTGGCTCGTAATTCGTCACCCATACATACCCCTGCCAAAGAGACACGCCCGGTTGAATCTCGTAGCCCAGGGCAGGGCGGATGAGAAGTTGGTGAATCTCCGACGCGTCGTTCCCGAACCTCGGGTTGACCTCGAACCACCCTCTCACCTTGTCCGACGGAGAAAAACGGTTATACAACGGGAACCAGAACTGCCCGTCATGCATGGTGCCGGCTCGAACAACCTCCGGCCCTGTTCCGCTTATGACGAGGAGGAGCAGGATGCTTCCAAGCAGCCGACCCATCGAACAACGCCGGATCTCGTTAAGAGCACGTTTCCCAGCCATGAGGATGCCTTTTCAGTTTCCTGCGATAGAGAAACGGGTGACGTTCTTCTGCCGGCAACGGCAATCCGTCGTGTCGGTCAACACTTCGTTCAGAAGTATTTGAGTGATGAAGACCCCATGCCCTGGGTCAGTCCGGTTTCTGGAGGCGGCATTCAATTGTCGTGGAAAAGACAAGCCAATGAATTAAGTCTGGGTATCTTGCCGGATGGAAGGATGGAATATCTCAAGAGTTCCGGCATCGATCTCATAGAGGAGGACGAGCAATTTTCCCCTGATCGGGTGAAAGTCCAAAGCATGCTGGCTTGGGTTCGGTCGCATGGAATTGCCGCCACGTCTCTTTATGACGTGGGCCACGATCGAATCATCCCCGAATAACCGTCCAGGCGCGTGTTCCCGGTATGTTGGTGGATACCGGTGAACCCGTTATTTCATTAAGAAACCTCTGTCCTACTGCTGATTTACTTGTTTCTCTTTGAGGGCTTTCTGTTTGTTTGGTTTAAAAAGCCGGTCTTGTCGAGTAATTGTGGCGCGGCACTGGTTCCCTTGTTGACGTTGTGCAAGGTGGTTCCGCCTAACGTCACGCTTGAACCACTGGTTCCATCGCTGAAGTTGTGAAAGGTGGTGGTTCCGTCCAGGTTCACGCTTGAGCCACTGGTTCCATCGCTGAAGCCGTGAAAGGTGGTGGTTCCGTCCAGGTTCACGCTTGAGCCACTGGTTCCATCGCTGAAGCCGTGAAAGGTGGTGGTTCCGTCCAGGTTCACGCTTGAGCCACTGGTTCCATCGCTGAAGCCGTGAAAGGTGGTGGTTCCGTCCAGGTTCACGCTTGAGCCACTGGTTCCATCGCTGGAGCTGTGAAAGGTGGTGGTTCCATCCAGGTTCACACTTGAACGACCGTCGCTGCAATTGGTGATAGAGATGGTGCCAAGATTTATGGTTGTGCAGTTGGCTTCAGCCTGGGGCATGACGACAAACATCGCGAAGAAGATGATTGATGTGGCTAGGACTCGCATCATGGCAATCCCCCTTTTGTGTGGCTTGATGAAAAAACAACCGGCAACGCTGTCATTCTCACCAACCCAGTTTTGGAGAACTCGACGGTTCGACCCAACATAATCCTTGATGACTTCCATTTTATAAGCCAGTATCATAGAACACAAGGGCAATTGTCGCATTGGATGAAAGGGCAGGACATTGGGCCATTCACCTGGCATAACTTATCAGGCCTCCGGGGTCGATGCCGACCGGGTCGGACGATCCCTTACCGATATGACCCGACAGTTCGGGCGGACGTGGAACGTCCCCAAGGGCCACGTGGGCAGCGTTCGTCTGGATTTCGGGTTGTTCGCCAACGTGATCGAAATCGGCAACAACAAGGGCATGGCCATAACCACGGACGGCGTGGGGTCAAAGGTCCTGATTGCGCAACGCATGGGGAAATACGACACCATCGGCATCGATTGCATCGCCATGAACGTCAATGATCTGCTCTGCGTCGGGGCGACGCCACTGGCCATGGTGGACTATATCGCGGTGCAGGCTCTGGATCCGGCCTGCTTGCAGGAACTGGCCACGGGATTGACCGAAGGGGCCCTGCGTGCCGGTATTGCCATCCCCGGCGGGGAAATTGCGCAGGTCCAGGACGTCATCAAGAATGAGGCGGGGAAGGAAGGCAAAGGGTTCGATCTGTCGGGCTCGGCCATAGGGATCGTGGATTTGGACCGGATCATCGTTGGGGACCGTCTTCAGCCGGGCGACGCGATCATCGGCCTTGAAAGCAACGGCGTGCACAGCAACGGCCTTACCCTGGCCCGAAAGGCGATTGGGCAGGATGGGGCATTGTACGACCGGTCGTTTCCCGAACTCGGCCGGTCCCTGGGCGATGAATTGCTCAGCCCGACGCACATCTACACGCAGGAAATCCTGCCTCTCCTCGACGCGGAACAGGATCTCGACGTCAAGGCTCTGTGTCACGTGACCGGCGACGGGTTTCTGAATCTGAGCCGCGTGCCTGTCCCTGTCAGTTTTGTGATCGAGACGTTCCCTTCGCCGCCTCCGATCTTCTCCATCATTCAGAAACTCGGCGGCATCGCCGACCCGGAAATGTTCGAGGTCTTCAACATGGGCATCGGTTTCTGTCTGGTGGTCCCGGAACGACAAGCCGACAAGACGCTGGAACTCGTCACGAGGTTTGGGAAAAAAGCCTACCGGCTCGGGCAGGTGATGGACAGGGACCGCGAGGGGTGGGAAGTCGTAATCCGAACCCACGACTTGCGACTCCGCGGAAAAGGGAAAACCTTCGCTTCGTTTTAACCGCAGGCTCAATCCCTCCGGTCATGCAGCCCCTGAACAGCGGAACCCGTGAGCGCGGTTGGAGGGGATCCTCAAGGCTGCGTCGTCCCGACGTTTCGGCAAGCCTTGGGTTGTCCCATCGGTTCGGAAGAAACGGAGAACAGTTGTGCCCTTTCTTGACGGAGCCGTCTCGAGAGAGAAGAGCGCCGACATTGCATGGCCAGGGCATCGGCGGGCATGGGTGACCCTCCTGCCATGACGTCTCCGGCCCGATCCATCAGGAGTCCGCAGAACGTCCACGTGAAGCGCTGGGTGGCGTTACAGGATGCTCGCGGGATCCAGCGGTTTCAGCAATGCCTGGTCCTGGGCAGAAAAGTCGTTCGGGAAACCCTGGTGCAGCATCCTGCACAATGCCTCGAACTCATCCGTTGCGCCAGGACCCCCGTGCCGTTCTCGATCCCTCGCCACGTCAACGCCTATGCCTTGCCCACGCCGCTCTTCGAGAAGATCGACCTCTTTGGCACGGAGGCGCCGATCCTGGTCTGCCGGGTTCCTCCCGTTCCTTCGGCAGATCTCGAGGCTGAACCGCAGGGACTTGAAATTTTGTGTCCCCTGGGAGATCCGGCGAACGTGGGGGCCTTGATTCGGACCGCGGTGGCCATGGGGGTCAAACGGGTCATCCTGCTTCAGGAATCGGCCCATCCTTACCATCCCAAGGCGATCCGGGCAGCCAGCGGTACGACGTTCAAGGTCTCCCTGGGTCAGGGGCCTTCGATCAGGGCACTGCCTGCCCCTGCCACGTGGGTGACCCTGGCTGTGCAGGGTGAGCGCTTGCCCGGGTTTCAATGGCCGAAAGACATTCGACTGTTGGTCGGAGAAGAAGGGCCCGGGCTCCCCGTCCCTTCCGGCCAACGGCTCGCCGTCCCCATGATGGATTCGGTCGAATCCCTGAATGCCGTGGTCGCCGTAGGCATGGCGCTCTACGCCTATCGCGTGCAGCACCCCTTGACAAACCAGGGCCTCCCCAGCTAGGGCTATGGGCTGGCCTTGGGCGTGGGTGACGAACGCATGGTCTCAGGACCAGGGAGGGATCAGATGCCAGTCAACGTGCTCCGCAAAGATATCCCCAAAGGGCAGAAACCACCCGGATGGGTCTCCGTCCGTGAACAGGATGCGGAGGCCGAGTCGGAAGCCAAACTCAAAGAAGCCGACTTGGCCGTCCGGGAACAGGAAGCCATGTGGGAATCGGAAGAAATCGGCATTGTGCGCTGGTCCGGAGAGGAAGGGCAGCGGTTCAGCGATCCGGAGTAGCGGTTTGATGAAGCAGTTCCGGGAGAGGTGACACAACTGTGAAAAGCACTACGTCGAAGGCATTATTCGTCAGATCACAACAATACATCCCCGGCGGCGTGAACAGTCCGGTTCGCGCGTTTCGGTCCGTCGGCGGGCATCCGTTGTTCATCAAACGCGCGCAGGGGGCCACAGTGACCGACGTGGACGGCAACACGTACCTCGATTATGTGGCCTCGTGGGGGCCCATGATTCTGGGGCATGCCCATCCGTCGGTCGTCCGGGCCATTCAGCGGGCTGCCGGGGCCGGCACCAGCTACGGTGCGCCGACCCAACAGGAGCTGACCTTGGCCCGGATGATTTGCGAGGCATTTCCCTCCATCGAAAAGGTTCGACTCGTGAGTTCCGGCACGGAAGCCGTGATGAGCGCCATCCGGGTCGCGCGGGGGTTCACCAAACGGGACGCCATCCTCAAATTCGAAGGGTGCTACCACGGCCATGCCGACCATCTGCTGGTCAAGGCGGGGTCCGGTGCCGCAACGCTGGGGCTTCCCGATAGCCCGGGGGTGCCCAAGGCCGCGGCGAGTCAGACGCTCACCGTGCCCTATAATGACATCGAGTCGGTGAAGAGCCTGGTGCGGAAGCATTGGCGAAACCTGGCCTGTCTCATCGTCGAGCCCATTGCAGGCAACATGGGCGTCGTGTTGCCTCAACGAGGCTTTCTTCAGCAACTACGGACGCTCACCAGACAACACGGCATCCTCCTGATCTTCGACGAAGTCATCTCCGGATTTCGCGTGGCCTATGGGGGCGCGCAAACCCTGTATGGCATCGACCCCGATCTCACGTGCCTGGGGAAAATCATCGGCGGCGGGTTGCCGGTGGGTGCCTACGGCGGGTCAAACGAGATCATGGAGATGGTGGCGCCGGCAGGCCCGGTGTACCAGGCCGGAACCCTGTCCGGGAATCCACTGGCCGTGACCGCGGGCATCGAAACGTTGAAGAGACTCCACGCCTCCGGCGTGTATGAAAAATTGGAACGGCGAGGCAACCAGTTGGCACAAGGCTTGGCGCAGGCCGCCAGGCAAGCCAACGTGCCGTTTTATCAAACCCGGGTTGGTTCCCTGTTGGGGGGATTTTTTACGGAAGGCCCGGTGGTGGATTACCAGTCCGCCAAAAAAGCCGATACGGGTCGATACGCCAAGTTCTTCCACGGCATGTTGAAACGCGGATCCTACTTCGCTCCCTCTCAGTTCGAAGCGGCCTTCGTCTCCATGGCGCATACCAAGGCAGACGTTGACCGGACCATCAAGGCCGCGCATGACGCGTTCAAGCGGTGTTAACCGTCCTGGAAAGGAAAGACGCGCAATCCCGCACGCCCGGTGCGCCCCATCCCCAGCCAGTCGCGTGGATGATCATCTGGCAGTCGCGCCCGAACGGTTCAAGTTGCGCCCCAAAGCGAGCGTAACGGCACGGCATACAGTTTGTCGTCAATGGTTCCGCTTGTTTCCCCGTTATATACCAGCACCCCACAGGCAAAGAGTTTTCCCGCGGCGGCCTTTAGCCTTCGTAACCCGTGAAAATCGGATTTGTTGAGCGTGGCAGAGGCCTTGACCTCCACGCCCGCCACATGCAACGCACCTCTTTGTATCACAATGTCCACTTCCGTTTCCTTGTCCACGTTCTCCCGATAATGAAAAAACCTGTGCGGTTCCTGATGTCCGCTTGCCTGCCGTTGCAGTTCCTGCAAGACGAATGTTTCGAGAACGTGGCCAAAAAGGGACCGGTCGCTTACAAGCGCCCGTTGGTCCAAATCCATTAACGCGCAGGCAATGCCAGTGTCGCTGAGATGGAGTTTCGGGGTTTTTATCAGCCGCTTGACGCGGTTATTGTGCCACGCCGGCAATGTCTCCACCAGAAACATCTGTTTGAGGAGCGACAGATAATTACCAATCGTCAGTCTGTTGAGTTGAAACGACGACGACAGCCCGTTTACGCTCAAAAGTTGAGCGGTCTGCGCCGCGGCCAACCTAAGCAGATCCGATAGGATTTCAGGCGACCTGATATTGGACATGTCCGGCACGTCTCTTTGAACCAGGGCTTCGATGTAACTCTTGTACCAGCGAGCTTGCCGCCGTTCACTGGAAAGCCGTAACGCCGCGGGGTAGCCGCCCGCCACAATGCGATGGACAATGTTCTCCCGCGGAATGTCAATTTGCCGATGCTTGAAGCCGGAGGAAAACAGGGAGTCAAGAAACGTGGGAGGGGTTTGTGCAATCTCACTTTGTGACAAAGGATGCAATCTGATAATTTGCATGCGGCCCGCAAGAGAATCCGTGATCTGCCGGACTTGCAGAACATTGACCGAGCCGGTCAATAGAAAACGTCCGGGGATACGGTTGCGATCAACGGACAATTTAATTGAGGAAAACAGACGGGGGACTTTCTGAATCTCGTCCAGGATGACCCGCGTCGGCAAATCGTTCACGAACCCGATGGGGTCGGTTTCGGCAAAGTGGCGGATATCCTCATCGTCAAAACTTTTGTAAGCATATCCTTCGGGATAGCCCACCATTTGAGCAATCGTCGTTTTCCCGCACTGACGAGGTCCTTGAATCAGCACAACAGGGGAATCCTCGATCGCTTCCTTCAGGTTCGACTGAATATGACGGGGATAAACGTCTTTTTTCATTATGATTGATTGTAATGTTATGGCATGATTAATTGCAATATTAAATAATGATTAATTGAAAGTTTAAGGCGTGACTAATTGAAAGGTTAAGGCGGGGTCGATGGCCCGGCAACCGCACGTTTCGCCTGTTGCTGGGCTTGTCACGCGGCAGTCGCGTGTCGGGCGAGGATATCCTGGAGGTCACCGGGGGTCGTGGCGTAGGTCTTCTTCTTTCCTTTTCCTTCGAGAACGGCCGTCCGTGTCTTGTCGGTCTGTTTTTGTCTGGGTCGTTGTGTTGACCGCCGTCCAATTCTATGCCCAACCGTGCGTCGGGGCAATAGAAGTCCAGGGCATAAGGCGCAGTTGGATGCTGGCGTCTGAATTTGAGGTCGCAGACTTGCCTGTTACGGAGCAATGGCCGGAGCAGGTGCTTGGCGTTGGTCGGTTCTTTGCGGAAGATGAGGGGACACCCTCTCCCAGGCGGGAGAGGGTTTTTCTGAGGCGTCTTTGCGCAGAGGCTTCAACCCGTCTGCGGATGGGAGCCGCCTCCCCTCACGTTATTCGTCATCATCGTCGTCATCATCGTCATCGTCGGCTTCCAGTGCGGCTTGCCGCATCTGCTCTTCCATGGCGTTGTGAATCAACATCCGGATGAACATCGAAATCACGGAGCCTTTTTCCAGCGTGCCGCCAGGGGGAACCGCGATTCGGCCTTCTTCCACCATCTTGTCCAACCACTTTTTCTGGTCCGGGGTGACGTGGAGCGGAATCTCAATGAGTGGAATTTTCCCGAACATATCCATGACACAAACCCTCCTTGTTCAAGTCCTATGCATATTCACGAATTTGCTGAAATAGAAACAGAAACCTGGATTCCCGCGTGCGCGGGAATGACGCCGTTGGATGCTGGTCCCCCTAATCGTCATGCCGGACCCCGATCCGGCATCCAGAGGAATAAAGGAAAAGGCAAAACCCCTGGGTTCCCGCCACCGATTAAGGATAGCCTGTCCCCTACTTGATCGGGGATCGAGGGCAGGCTTTCGCGGGAATGACATAATGGGTGCAAAAATGACACAAAAGGTGCGGAAATGGTGCGAAATGGATATTAAATGGCGTAAAAAAGCGCTTGAATGACGCCATATGGAGCTTAAATGGTGCAAAAAGGTGTTCAAATGACGCAGCCTTTCACGCATACCTTCACCGCTTCGTAAGGCAAAAGCAATCTCCAAACGACAGAGAGAGATTGCCAACGAATTGCAGAACGCAGACGACAGAAGGAGCTAGCTTGACGTGTTGGTGCATTTCTTAGTGCTTTTCAAATTTCTCAATAAATCAAGACGGTTGTTCGCACTTTCAATCGCTGCGCTTTTTTCCAGGGAGTTACCAATGCCGAAATCACCTAATATTGCCAGCACATCTCTTCCGCTGAACTCGCTTTCCTTATTTACATGGTCGATGAAGCCACGCACTTTTGCCATTTCAAGATTAATTTCTCTACATGACATTGTTTCTTTTTCATAAGCCGTTAATTGCCCCTGACGACCGTAGTGCTTTGTCGCGCAACCTTGTAGTGCGACAACCACAAAAAGAGCTGCAATAGCATAAATTTTCATAACTCCTCCTTTCTGGGCAGAGTCGTCTGCGGTAGGCTCTTTGCTCAGACCATTGGAATTCGTTTCATTTCTGCTTTCTGGAGTCTCTTTATCTCAAGCATAGGGGCGATCACTGCAACTCGGTACTGCCAAAAAGTATTGCTAACCTGAAAATATCAATCATCCGCACCCGAGCACGTCGGCCATGCCGTACAGGCCAGGAGGCTGATGCACGACCCATGCTGCGGCGCGTAAGGCTCCCCGGGCAAAGGGGTCTCGATTGTGGGCGCGGTGCGTGATTTCGATCCGTTCGCCAGGCCCGCCGTAGAGGACGGTATGATCGCCGACGATATCGCCGGCCCGCACGCTCTGCATGCCGATTTCCTTTGACGTGCGTTCCCCGATGAGACCATGCCGCGCGTAGAGCCCGGTTTCCTCGAGATCCCAGCCTTTGGCCTCGGCGAGGGCCTCGGCGAGTTTCAGCGCGGTGCCGCTGGGGGCGTCCTTCTTTTTGTTATGATGCGCCTCGATGATCTCGAGGTCATAGTCCTCCCCGAGCGCCTGCGCCACCTGACCGATTATCCGGAGCAGCACCGTAATCCCCACGCTCATGTTGGGTGCCTGAACGCAGGGGAACGATTCCGCGTGTCGGCGAAGCTGGTGCATGTCATCGGCAGACAGCCCCGTGGTGCCGATGACCATGGCGCATGGGTGCCGGACGACTTGAGCCACGTGAAGCCGCGTGGCGGCCGGTGCGGTGAAATCGATGACCACGTCGCTCAGGGACAAGGTCTGCGCGAGATCGTCCGTTAACGAGACGTGGAGCGGGCCGCAGCCGGCCACGTCCCCCGCGTCCTTGCCCAAGGCCGGATGTCCTGCGGCTTCCGTGGCTCCGGCTAGTTGTAAACTGGGGGATTCGTTGACGAGGGCAACCAGGCGTTTCCCCATTCGTCCGGCGGCGCCGGTGATCGTGACCCGTATCGGGGAATTCATCGCGCAACCGAGGAATGGGTTCCGCACAGCGTGGGTGCGCCGGTGGTCCCGGGGAGACGACGGCATCTTTCGTTCCGCACAGGATGACGACGGGCAGGGAGTCTGCACGTTCCGGCTGTATCATGTGGGTTGACCGGAAGCGTGGAAAATCGGGACGTCCTCATGATGTCAGATCAATCCGGAATCTTTCATGACGTGCCGAAGCCGTTCACGGTTGTCCGATGACAGGGGCGCGAGCGGGAGCCGAAGTTCCGGGTCAATTTTGTTCATCATGGCCAGGGCTTCTTTGACCGGCACGGGGTTGGTCTCGTAGAACAGGGCATTGAAGAGCGACGCCAGCTTGAAATGCGCCGCGCGTGCGTCGGCAAAATTCCCGGCCAGCGCGGCATTTACCAGCGAGGCCATGCCGTTCGGCGCCACGTTGGCGGTCACCGTGATCACGCCCTTGGCACCCAGGGCCATCATCGGCAGGGTCAGCGAATCATCCCCGGAGAGCACGGTACACGCTTCTCCGCATTGGTGAATGATGTCGGAAACCTGCCCCAACGACCCGCTGCCTTCCTTGATCCCTACCACGTTGTCGAGTTTGGCGGTCCGCGCAATGGTCGCCGGCGTCATGTTCACGCTGGTGCGGCCCGGAATATTGTAAAGGATCAGGGGCAGGTCCACGGCCTTGGCCACGGCCGCGTAATGCTGATACAGGCCTTCCTGTGACGGCTTGTTATAGTAGGGCGTAATGAGGAGGGCGCCGTCTGCGCCGACTCGCTTGGCATGCGCGGTAAAGGCAATCGCCTCGTCCGTGGCATTCGAGCCGGTGCCGGCAATCACCGGGACCCGCCGGTTCACGATCTCCACGGTCAAGGCCACGACGCGCTCGTGTTCTTCGTGCGAGAGCGTCGCCGATTCTCCCGTGGTTCCACAGGGCACGATGCCATGCGTGCCGTTGGCAATTTGAAATTCGATCAACTCGCGATACGCGGGTTCGTCGAATGCGCCGTTCTTGAACGGGGTGACGAGAGCGACAAGGGATCCTGAAAACATCGCGCTACCTTCGGTGAACAATAATGGCGACGAACGGATGGCCGGTCACATCCGCGCTTACGCCGTTGCCTCGAGAAATGCGGGGATCCGTTCCCCGCGAATGAGATCCTCGAACGTCTCGCGTTCCCGAATCACGAACCGTTCCCCGCCCTTGATCAGAATCTCCGGAACCCGGGGTCTGGAATTATAATTGGACGCCATGGTGAACCCATAGGCGCCCGCGGACATCACCGCCAGAAGGTCCCCGGCTTTCACGGTGGGCAGGGTTCGGTTCTGGGCCAGAAAATCCCCGGATTCGCAGATGGGGCCCACCACGTCATACGCCTCTTCCGAGGCGTTCGGCACCCGGCGAACCGGCAGGATGTCGTGATGTGCCTGATACAGGCTGGGCCGCAATAAATCGTTCATGGCCGCGTCCACAACGGCGAATTTTTTGGCGCCGGTCTCTTTGAGATAGAGGACGCGAGTCAGCAGGACCCCGGCGTTCCCCGCGATCACGCGGCCGGGTTCCATGATGATTTCACATTGCGCTTCCCGAAGCAGCGGCGTGATGGCGTCGGCGAATTCCCGGGGATGCGGTGGGGTTTCGTCCGAATAGGTAATGCCGAGTCCGCCTCCGATGTTCAGATACCGGATCGGAATGCCCCGGGTTTTCAGCGTTTCGATGAGTCCCAACACCTTGTTCAGGGACTCGACAAAGGGACTCACCTGCGTCAGTTGAGAACCGATGTGCGCGTGGACCCCGATGACCTCCACGTTGGAGAGCGACGCGGCATGCGTGAATTCTTCCACCGCTCGGTCCGCACTGATCCCGAATTTACTCTTTTTCAATCCCGTCGAGATATACGGATGCGTCTTGGGATCGATGTCCGGATTGACCCGAAGCGCCACGCGTGCGCGCAGGCCCTTGCCTCTCGCCACGTCATTGAGGGCGTGCAGTTCCGCGGGCGATTCCACGTTGAACAACAGGACGTCGGCGTCGAGGGCATAGGCCAGTTCTTCGCGACTCTTCCCGACTCCGGCAAACACGATCTTGCGAGGGGGGATCCCGGCTTGCAACGCGCGAAAGAGTTCGCCGCCCGACACGATGTCGGCCCCGCTGCCCTGCGACGCCATGAGCCGGAGAATGGCCAGGTTCGAATTGGCCTTCATGGCAAAGGCCACGAGATGAGGAACCGAAGAGAAGGCCTGGTCAAAGGCCTGGAAGTGCCGGATCAGGGTCGCATGACTGTAGAGGTAACAGGGCGTGCCCTGTTCCTTGACCAGGCGTTCGAGGGGCACGTCTTCACAGAAGAGCTCATCATCGTGATAGTGAAAATCATGCATCGTGCGGCAGCTCGTCAAACAGTTCCGGGTCGAACAGCGTCAAGTCTTCCAGGGCCGAATGAAAGGCGTCCTGCAACTTGCGATAGCGCAGCTTCGCGTAGGGGGTGACGGTCTTGAGCACGTCCTGATCCAGAAGCATGTGAATCGCCTTGGGGGTCGCCTGACGGAGATGCTCGAAGTTCACGACGATGTCCATTCTGGCCTTCTGCGCGGCGTCCTTGATGCGGTCCAGGAGTTCCCTGGCGTTCAAATGGTCCAACGTGCCTTCCAGGTCGATGAATAACGCCACGGGCGCATCGTGGCGCCGGCCCCTGATGTTGAGGAACAGCTCATGCGGGTTCGTCGGGACCGTCTGCTTGATCTTGTGCAGGGCGTTGGGAATGAGCAGACCGGTGTCCACCGTGGGGAGTTTCGCCTGGAGATTCTTGAGCACGGCTGCAAGAGGCGAGAGGGTTCCCTGGGGACAGGATCGCTTCACGAGTTTTCGAAATTCGTAGTTCATTTCGATACGAGGAATCAGGCGCTGGCTGGTATGCCGGAGTCGATGCCAAATGGATTTCATCGAATAGAACTCATGATTGACCCAGAAGAAGCCTTCCTGCAGTTGTTCCGGGGTCATCCGTTTGGGGTAAAACACCACGTGTTTCCCGTCGTATTTCGCCCAGTCGCGATCGAAGATCCGGCCTTCGCGGTGATACCGTTCATACAGGGCGGTGCCGGGCAGCGGCGTCAGGACGTTGAAATACGCCAACTCCACGCGATTGCGGACGAGAAAATTCAGCGTCGATTCGAACACGGATTCATCGTCATTATCGAACCCGAACACCATGCCCGGATTCACCATGATGCCGTGGTCGTGAAACATCTTGATCTGGTCTTCGAACTTTCTGACCTGGTTGAAGCCCTTGTTGGTCTCGACCAGGGAATGCTCGGAGATGGATTCCATGCCCACGAAGACCGAGATGCATCCGCTGTCCGCGGCCAATTTGACCATTTCCGGGTCATCTCCCAGAAACAGGGTTGACTGGCACCCCCATTTCACGTCCAGGGCTTTCAGGGCCTGCCACAACTCCCGGCAGTACGCCCGGTGGCTGTTGTGCAGGTCGTCCACGAAGGCCACGATCGATCCTTCTTCGAGGCCCACCCAGACTTTGGCGGCGATGGCCATGGCGTCCCACAGCGATCCCTTGGTCATGCGCTCGACCACTTCGGCCCGGATCCATTCCTTGACGCGCCTGATTTCTTCGATGACTTCCGGCACGGGCCGCCGTCTGGTGGTTTTTCCGTTGAAGGGCGAGACGCTGCAAAACTCGCAATCGAAATGGCAGCCCCGCGTCGTGAACGTACAATGCCGGGTCATGTAGGAATCCGGGCTGAGAAGCTGGATCTGCGGGGCACGATAGTGCTCCAGGGAGGGGAAGTCCTCCATCCGATAGATCCGTTTCATCCGTCCGGCCTCGAAGTCGGCCATGGCTTGCGGCCACAGGTCTTCGGCCTCCCCGCAGACGATGGTATCGCAGTATTGCAGGGCTTCTTCCGGGCAATAGGTGGGATGGACGCCGCCGAGGACCACGTGTTTGCCGCGTTTGCGAAATTCCTGGGCCAGCTCATAGGCCCTGGGGGCGTAACAGGTCATCACGGAGATGCCCACCAGATCGCACGGTTGGTCAAAGTCGATGTCCTGGACCGCCTCGTCCACGAGGCGCACGTTCCAGGACGGCGGCGTGTAGCCGGCGATGACGGGCAGACTGAGTTTGGGAAACCAGATCGAGCGCCGCTCGCTCGCGGTCATGCGATACGGATTATCCGTCGGGTAGGGATCGAGGAGCAGTAACGTTTGAGCGTGATCGCGGCTTGAGGAGTTCATGGACTATCTCCTTGCATCGTCGAATAAAAGAATATCTTATCAACTTATCCGAATCACGTCGCCGTGCTCAAGGCCTTCTATTGGGTTCCGATCGATTGCAGAGGGGGCAGCACGACATCCGATTCCTCCTGGGAGACGGGGTGCTCCTCTGCCGTCGAGCGCGTTTCTTCGGCCTGGGCCCGGATCTTGGCTTCAATCCCGATATCTTCCGGCGCGATGGGGTCGCCCACCACGCCACAGCCTGCTGCCAACAGGAACGGCATCCCCCACAGCATGATCCCTGTCGGGAGTCGACGCTTCGGGCGTTGGGTCGGAGCGTCGTGCCACATCACGGGGCCTTCTTGGCAAGGCGTGCTTGCCAGGCGTTCATTTGCCGGGTCACTTGTTTGCGGGACGTGCCCCCGATCCGGGCTTTCCGGTCAATGGCCCCTTCGAGAGTCAGAAACGACAGCGCGTCCTTGGCAAAATGCGCAGACACGGCCTTGAGATCGGTTAACGAGAGATCCTGCCATGCCATCCGCTGTTTCAGGCAATGCCGAACCACTTGGCCTACGATCCTATGGGCTTCTCGAAAGGGAACGCCTTTGTTCACCAGGTAGTCGGCCAACTCGGTGGCCAAGAGGAATCCTGCGTCCAGGGTTCCCGAGAGCACGTCCCGACGGATTCGAAGACGTTGGATCAACTCGGCATAGATCGTCACACATTCTAGCACGGTTCCCATGGCGTCAAACAGGGGTTCCTTGTCTTCCTGCAAGTCTCGATTGTAACTCAGGGGAAGTCCCTTGAGGGTCGTCATGATCGAAAGCAGATGTCCATAGACCCGGCCGGTTTTGCCTCGAATCAGTTCGGGGACGTCGGGGTTTTTTTTCTGAGGCATCATGCTGCTGCCGGTACAGAAGCCGTCCGGAAGCTCGACAAAGGAAAATTCATGCGACGCCCACAGAACGAGTTCTTCGCTCAGCCGGGACAGGTGCATCATGATGAGGGCCAGGACGCCGAGCACCTCTGCCACGTAATCCCGGTCCGAGACCCCGTCCAGACTGTTTCGGGTCACGCGGGGGAATCCCAGCAGTTTCGCGAGGAACGCCCGATCGATCGGATAATTGTTGCCGGCCAGGGCGCCCGAACCCAGGGGCATCACGTTCACGCGTTTGTAGGCGTCCTGCGCGCGTGTTTTGTCTCGTTCCAGCATTTCCACGTAGGCCAGAAAGTGATGGGCCAGCAAGACGGGTTGTGCGCGCTGAAGGTGGGTGTACCCGGGAATTACCACGTCGAGGTGCTGCCGGGCCTGTTTCAGGAACGCCCGCTGCAAGTCCTCGATGCCCGTCTGCAACGTCTCCAGGCGATCGCGCAGATACAATCGGAGATCCAGCGTGACCTGATCGTTCCGGCTCCGGCCGGTATGGAGCTTGCCCCCCACGGGGCCCACGAGTTCCGTCAGCCGGCGCTCGATCGCCATGTGGATGTCTTCATCCGACGTGGCGAAGGGAAACCGACGTTCCCGAAGTTCCTGCCGAACCCGTTCGAGTCCGTGCATCAGGGTGCGACATTCCGCACGGGTCAGGATCCTGGCTTTTTCCAGGGCCTGGCAATGAGCAAGGCTGCCCCGCACGTCGTATTCGAAGAGGTGTTGATCGAAGGGCAGCGAGGACGTAAAGCGTTCGACTCGCTCATGCGTGGGCTCGTCGAAGCGACCCGTCCAGGCTTTGGCGGGCACACTCGTCGTCCGGTGGGCCGAGGACGTCTTCCGATTTGAACTGGCGACGGTCCGGGGACGAGCGCGACGCTGTGCAGGCTTGCCGGAGCTCATGGGGACCCGGGCGTCTTGTGACGGGAGGGGCCTCGGGAGTGTTCCCGGGCCTTGATAATCGCTAAACGCAGGGCATTCAGCCGGATGAATCCTTCGGCATCCCGTTGACGATAGCCCTGGTCCTCTTCGAAGGTCGCGAGATCTTCTCGATAGAGCGACCAGTCGGATCGTCGGCCCGTGACCGTGCAATTCCCCTTGTACAATTTGAGCCGGACCGTGCCGTTGACCCCGTGTTGGGCTTCATCCATGAGCTTCTGCAGCATCAGGCGTTCGGGGGCAAACCAATACCCATAATACACGAGTTCTGCGTACCGTGAAATCAGGCTGTCCCGCAGGTGAAGCACCTCCCGGTCCATGGTCAAGGATTCCATGCCCCGGTGGGCCACGTGCAGAATCGTTCCACCGGGCGTTTCATACACCCCGCGTGACTTGAGGCCCACGTACCGGTTTTCTACCAGGTCCACCCGTCCGATGCCATGGTGACCGCCGAGCCGGTTGAGGCGATCGAGGAGCCTGGCCGGAGACAGGCGCCGGCCGTTCACCGCGACCGGGTCGCCGTGCTCGAACTCGATCTCGATCTGTTGCGGCTTGTTCGGGGCGCGTTCCGGGGAGACCGTCATCTGAAACATGGATTCGGGCGGGGCTTTCCAGGGATCTTCGAGAATCCCGCCTTCGTAACTGACGTGAAACAGGTTCAGGTCCATGCTGTAGGGTTTGGCCTTGGTCGCGGTCACGGGAATCCCGTGTCGCCTGGCAAACCGAATCAACTCGCTACGGGATTGAAACGACCATTCCCGCCACGGAGCAATGACGTCGATCTCGGGGTTCATGGCCGTATACGTGAGTTCGAACCTGACCTGATCGTTCCCCTTTCCGGTGGCGCCGTGGCTCACCGCCTGGGCGTGTTCTTTTTGTGCAATCTCGATCTGGCGTCGGGCAATCAGCGGCCGCGCGATCGAAGTGCCCAGGAGATAACAGCCCTCGTACACGGCATTGGCCCGAAGCATGGGAAAGACGTAGTTCCTGACGAACGTCTCCTTCAGATCCTCCACGTAGACCTTCGACGCGCCCACGGCCAGCGCCTTGTCCCGGATGGCGTTCAGGTCTTCGCCCTGGCCGAGGTCGGCGCAGAAGGCGATGACCTCGGCCTCATGTTCCGTTCGGAGCCATTGCAGGATCACCGAGGTGTCGAGGCCGCCTGAATAAGCCAGCACGACTTTCTTGGTCCGGCGGGTCTGTGATGAGCGTGTCGGCATCGTGGTGCAGGTCGTGGGGCTCAGGGCCAGGGCCGGCCGAGCCACTCCATTAAGATCGCCTTTTGAACGTGCAGGCGGTTTTCCGCTTGCCGAAGAACCACCGATTGCGGGCCGTCCAGGACCTCCGCGGTAATTTCCTCCCCACGATGGGCCGGCAGACAATGCAATATGATCGCCGAGGGTTTGGCCAGGCCGAGCAGTCGTTCGTTCAACTGGTAGGGGGCCAGGGTCTTCACCCGTTCGGTCTGTTCATGCTCCTGTCCCATGCTCGTCCAGACGTCGGTATAGAGGACGTCGGCATGCTCGGCGGCGGTCGCGGGATCATGGACGACGTCGATGGTGGCGCCCGTCTGCACGGCTTCTTCACGGCTTTGTTCGACGATGCCGGGATCGGGTTGATACTGAGGCGGGCATCCGATTGCCACGTGCATCCCCACTTTCGCCCCGGCTTCGATCAGCGAATTCGCCACGTTGTTGCCATCCCCGACGTACGCGAGTTTGAGTCCTTCGAAGGAGTCCTCGTCGAACGACCCGTTGACTTCCAGTATGGTGAACAGGTCCGCCAGGATCTGACAGGGATGACACAGGTCCGTCAACCCGTTGATGACCGGGACCGTGGCATAGCGAGCCCATTCTTCCAGCTTGGCCTGCTCGAAGGTTCGAATCACGAGTCCATCGAGATACCGCGACAGCACCAGGGCCGTATCCCCGAGACTTTCTCCTCGGCTGAGTTGGATGGTCTCCGGTGGCAGGAACGTGGCCTGTCCGCCCAGTTGATGCATGCCGGTTTCAAAGGACACGCGCGTGCGGGTCGAGGGTTTCTCGAAGAGCAGGCCCAGGGTCAATCCCGAAAGCCATTGAGCCGCCGGTCCGGACCGCGGGACGGCCTTGAGTTCGCGGGCGATGCGGAGCAGGCGAAAGATCTGGCTCCGAGGCACGGCGGCCACGGCCAGCAGGTCTTTCAGGCCGCATGCCGGCGTCGCCGGAGAGTCTTCCCGGACGCCGGGTTCGGGCATGGAACGTCCTAACAAGGTCATGGGTGAAGTCCGAATCGATTGGCGTGAATCATGTCCGGCTCTGCCCGTCTTCACGAAGGAGGAAGGCGTTTCTTCAACGCGCCGGATAACACTTCCAACAGGCGGTCGATCTCACCGGTGGTCACAATCAGGGGCGGCACGAAGCGAAGTACCTTTTCCATCGTGCAGTTGATCAACAGGCGTCGGGCCAGACAGTCCATGACGATCTGGTGTCCGTCGATGGAGAGTTCCATGCCTTGCAGAAGTCCCAGCCCGCGAACCTCGGTGATCAGGGGAAACCGATCCTGGAGGGCTTTCAGTCCCTTGTGCAGGTAGTCGCCCGCGGCCCGGATGCGTTCAAGCAGCCCGTCTTCCAGCAGGGCGTTGCACGTGGCGAGGGCCGCGGCACAGGCAAGGGGATTCCCGCCGAACGTGGAGCCATGAGCGCCCGGAACGAATGCCTGCGCCACCTCATCCACGGCCAGGCAGGCTCCGATGGGAAGCCCGCCGCCCAAGCCCTTGGCCAGGGTCATGATCTGGGGGCGAACGTTGTACTGTTCATAAGCAAAGAGGGTGCCGGTTCGGCCCATGCCGGTCTGAATCTCATCGAAAATCAGAAGAACGTCGCGGTCCCGACAGAGCGCGTGTACGCGTTCCAAAAACGCCGGCTCAGCCACGACTACGCCCCCCTCGCCCTGGACCGGTTCGAGCATGACCGCGGCGGTGCGTTGATCCATGTGGCGTTCGACCGACGAGACGTCGTTGAACTCGGCATATTTGAACCCCGGTGGAAGCGGCGCAAACCCCTGCTGGATTTTGGCCTGTCCCGTGGCGGTCAGGGTGGCCAGGGTCCGGCCATGGAACGAATTTCGCATGGTGATGATCTCGTGCCGCTCCGGGCCGTATTTTTCCACGGAATATTTGCGGGCGAGTTTGATCGCGGCTTCATTGGCTTCCGCCCCGCTGTTGCAGAAGAACACCTTGTGGGCAAAGGAATGTGCGACCAATCGCTCGGCGAGCAGAACCTGCGGTTCGGAATAATACAGATTCGACGTATGCAGGAGGTGCCGGGCCTGGCGTTCGATGGCCGTGATCAGATCGGGATGGCCATGCCCGAGTGCATTGACGGCAATCCCGGCGACAAAGTCCAGGTATTCCCGATCTTCGGCGTCATAGACTTTACACCCCTTGCCCCGCACCAGACTGATGGGGAAGCGGGCGTAGGTGTGCATGATCGTCCGGGCAGAACGCTGTTCCAGCTCTTCGGTCAACATGGCGGTAAGCCCTCGCGGGGAAAGACGGGAATCTAGCACAGGGGTTCTCGGTGGTGCAATAGAACGGGGGCCGGCATGACGGCTAGCGCCCCCAATCGTCATTCCCGCGAAAGCGGGAATCCAGAGCCTTTGCTTTCCTTTTTCCTGGATGCCGGATCGAGTCCGGCATGACGGCTAGCGCCTCCAATCGTCATTCCTGCCTGGTGGCCTTCTGGAACATCCACATGGTATAACCCCTAACCATGAAAACCTGTGTCGCCTGTCAACAACAGAATCCGGATGATGCCCAGTTTTGCCTGCGATGCGGCAAGGAGTTTCTCCCCGAAGCCGCGTCCCCGGATTCCAGCGAGACGGATCATGAGGAACAGTATTGGCGGATGCTGGTGGGACCTGAAAAATGTCTCCAATTTGCATTGAAGGGAGGCTGGTCGTGGAAGCCCGCCTGGGACTATTACCGGCGAATGTTTCAGCGCTTTCACTCCGCTCAAGGTCCCCGATTCGCTCTCACGTGGAACTGGGCCCCGTTTTTAGTCGAACCGTTTCTCTGGTTTCTGTATCGCAAGATGTACCTGTTTGCGTTTCTCTATTTTATCGGGCCCATCATCTCCGTTTTCTTAACGAACGACATCACGGTGCCGGTCGTGTGGTCGATCATCGCGGGGTCGAGCGCCAATTACGTGTATTACTGGCACGTGAGAGACCTGGTGCTGAAGATGAAAGCCAGGGTCGGGCTTGACCACGAGGCTCGCCTGCGGCAGCTTGCGGATGAAGGGGGTGCCCAAGCCTACGTGTTGTGGCTGGTCGCGGCGTCTGTCCTGTTGAAAATCGGGGTCTTTTTTGCCCTGTTCGGCGAACCGCCCTTGGAAGAAGAACTCCCTTTGCCTGATGGCGAAGACGTGGAGGGCCGCCGGACGTTCCTGTGACGGCTGTCAGGGTGCCGGGAAGCTGTGACCGGAATCGGCCGATTGCGACAGTTCCCACGTGAGCCATGCCTGAAACCATTCATAGTCGCTTTGGTAGGCCGTATGAGCAGTGGGCAGCCCGTCGTCGCTTTTCTCTTTTAGCAGGGTGTAGGTGCGGGGCCAGTTCTTCGTCCACCATGATTTGAGTTCGCCCGGGGCAAAGGGCTGGTCATTGGGTTGCCGAATCCCGGCTGCGGTAATCACTTCCGTGAGCAGCGGCCAATAGCGGTCCTTGCCCAAGTTCAGGGTTCGAAAATGTTCGCGGAGCAAAAACACGACCCACAATTCGGCACTGTGTTTTTTGTTGTGTTTAAAGGGTTGCGTTTGTCGAAGGGGAATGGGATGGAAGTTTTTGATGATCGAGGTATAGTCCGGCCCGCCGTAACTCCCGGCGACCCTGGCGATGTCCTGCAACATGTTGGCCAACTCGACTTCGACGACCGGGGACGCGGAAGGCGCCGCCTTGGGCCCCAACGGGTTGACCGTGGTCAGGAGGTCGATCAGGGGCTTTAATTCACGCAGGCGCGTCACCGCGGCATCGAGAATCTGCGCCGATTCCAGCCAGTAATCCGGATCGTGTTTGGACATGCGTTCGCGGCCCGGCGGGGGCAGGACGATGGGGATCCAATGACGGACCAGGACAAACAGGATATAGGGCATGTCTCCATCGACTTCCGCCACGCGGTCCAGGACGTTGGAGGGCGTGGTTGCGTGATGAAAGAACTGCTCGACCTTATCCTGGATGTTGAGGCGTTGCGCCAGTGTGATCCACCACTGGGCATCGAGTTGAGGGCGATTGGGTTGAGCCATGCGCGCCGTGAAGGGATACGATGGTCATCGAAGGCCTGTTCCCGATGGGGTGCATCGGAACACAGAACGTGTCGGGCATGGTACGGTGTGCGGGGAGGCAACGCAAGGGGAGAGAACCGGATGGCTCTGAGGTTCTGATCGCAGTAATGAGTAGGGAGGACGCATGAAACGCATCGTCTTGATTCGCCACGGTGAATCGCAATGGAATCTCGAAAATCGGTTTACCGGGTGGGTGGATGTTCCCTTGAGCCCCAAGGGTGAACAGGAAGCGCGAGCCGCCGGGGAAAAAGTCCGGGCCTTCCGGTTTGAGCATGCGTTTACCTCGGTGTTGACGAGAGCCATCAGGACCCTGGAGATCGTGTTGGACGTCATCGGTCAACCCGATCTCCCGGTCGAACAGAATCAGGCGTTGAACGAACGCATGTACGGAGAATTACAGGGTCTCAACAAAACGGAAACCGCAGAGAAATACGGAGAGGCCCAGGTGAAATTGTGGCGGAGAAGTTACGACGTACGGCCTCCGGGCGGAGAGAGTTTGCAGGACACGGCCGAACGCGTGCTGCCGTATTACCGGGAACGGCTGTGGCCCAGGCTGGCTCAAGGCGAGACGTTGTTGGTGGTGGCGCATGGCAACAGCTTGCGCGCCCTCGTCATGCACCTCGAACAGCTCTCCCCCGACGAAGTGCTCGAACTGAATATTCCCACCGGTGCCCCGTTATTGTATGAACTGGACGAACAGGGCCGAGCCGTTGCGCATCGGTATCTGTGACCGACTCAGAACCGCCGCGACCTTTTCAGGATAGCCGCGACCTTTCTCGTGCCTCCGAGTGGCACCTCCCCATGATTCAAAAGGCCCTGGATTCCCGCGTTCGCGGGAATGACGAAGAGGGACATACGCAAGAATGACGGAGTTGGCGGCTGGATTCATCCCCACCGTCATGCCAGGCTTGACCCGGCATCGAGGAAAACCACAGACGCCAGTCGTCATGCCGGACTTGACCCGGCATCCAGAAGAACCACCGGCTACAGTCGTCATGCCGGGCCTCGACCCGGCATCGAGGAAAACCACAGACACCAGTCGTCATGCCGGACCCTGACCCGGCATCCAGAAGAACCACCGGCTACAGGATAGAGCGCTAAACCAGCGGTTGCTTCCCCATTCGAAAAATTCTTTTATGTTTTTATCCGCAAATGACCGGATCGTGGCTCATGGATATGGGTCGTACTTGCTGGTGGTCGGGATGCCATATCTATCATACAGAGGACAGCTGCCATTCCATAGCGCATAAGGTGATAAGGGGCGTTCAACGACGATGATCTTAACCCATCATGGGTGAAGCCCTTGTATGCGATCCGCTGCTCGTCAACTTACTGTGCTCAAGAGTGCTGCATGTTCCAACTTTTTCGGCAGACGTTTCATTTTTTGAAATGAGCGGTACTCGTCCTCTCTGACGTATCGCCATGATTGTGGAACAACGAAATTCTGAAATCGATTGCCCAAGAGGCTCAGGCTTGCTGGATTTTTATACTCCCAAACATCCGTGATTTCCAAAGCATAGGCAACAGCCTGCCCTGAATAATAAGCGTTAAAATCATGTCTCTTGATTTGAACGAATTCGGACACATGCCTCCACACTTCCTTAGGGGTTCCGATCCACACATGGCCGACGCGAAAGCCGCCACGGAGTTGCCTGACTGGACTGGATACATAAATAAACACGTCACGATTTTCCAGGGATAAAGTCATGCGCCTTCGCAGTTCAGCTGTTTTGCGACCATCAAAAACCATGTCTGCATAGCAGGGTTTCAAAGAGAAGAGCAAAGCTTCCAATGTTGTTTTCATGATTGTCCTGACCACCCTAGTTGAAATAATTTCTGGAAGCGTGCCGGTGGCAACTCCAATGCAGATTGGAGCGATAGCACAACTCCATCTTCCTCGAAAGCGGTTCTTATTGAAGCCAAGGGAACAGGGTTTTGAAAACAAAATGTGTGAGAAAACTTAAGCGCCATAATCTTTTGTGATGGATTGTGGTTACACATTTGATAAATATCCCCCCACTTCAGTATCCCAAATTTTTTAAATTTTTTGAAAAGCATCTTGGGCTCATCTATCTCAATAGCATCAAGATGAGATGCGGCTACGATTTGTTGTTGACCTTGACTTACGTACCACAGAATTCTGCCCGGTGACGTTAGCATTTTATGGCGGGTATTGCTTCGATAGTATACGTTGCTCCAACGAAGCAGTACATTGATAGTTCCCCCGAATAAATCACCGCCTGATTGGTGCATATCAAAAAGGCCCATCGCATAGCCCGAACGAATCGGCACCAAAAAGTATTTCTGATCCGTGGCGTTCAAACTGAGAGGGGAACAGTACTTTTCGAGTTCAGTATCAAGCATCTCTTGATACTTGCCGACTATTGCTGGGGCTAATTCCGAAATCTCGGATAATACCACATTGCGATCAAGACAACGTGCGAAGCAAAACCTCACGAAGTCATCGTTCCATTCTACAAACCCCATCTCTAAGAGATCTGATCTCATACTGGGACCAAGAAAGCCTGGCTTAACTCTTACCATGCTCGCATTTCTTTCTATGGCCTTAGAGATAGTGTCTGCGATCAAAAAGCGTCCAAACAGTGATCGGTCTTTGGAACGTGCTACTCTCGCCAAGGGTGCAGTAAGAGTTTTGCTGGAACTGACCGGGAGAACTCGAATGGCAACAATTTCATTCCCTGATTGGAGCAGCTCGCACTTGTGTTGATAGGGATTTGAGAGAAAGGAGTTCAGGATTTCCTTGAGTTGACCTTTCCTTTCATCCTGGTTAAGGAAGTTGTTGAAGGGAAATGATTCCAGAGCTTCCGCGTTCATGTGGGACCAACGAAGGCTGAGTCCTGAAATAAGAGCAGGCTTGTAGGATTGTTCCTCGGAAAGTTCATGAAGTTGAAGGATCAATTCAGTCGGTGACAACACCCGGAGATTCGTCAATTCATTAATTTTCCTTTTCTTATTCAGGATTTTTTGATCCTTGGTAACAAAGATTTTGACATCGGAGGCAGCAGTCTTTGCCAATTGTCTAATATCGGATTGGTTGCTTGGGGTGTTGCTCGGAAAAAGCTGATTCAAGACCGATTCAAAATGTTCGGCCAACTGTGGATTATGTTCTGCTTTTTGGAATTCGTGAGCTCTTCCTCGGGATATTTGGCGTGTACATAGATCTGGATGACGGTTAATTTCGACAAGCATTTCATCAGTAATCCAAAGGCTGAGACAGTCTGAGAAAGAATCGGAGCAAAGCTGTTGAGAAGGATTTGTTTTATCGCTAGGAGGTTCGTAAAAGTCGAAGAAAATTTGTGCATCAATGACGGCATCGAGCGTTTCATCTGATGTGGTCGCCTGAAACAGACTTAATTGATCATCGGGAACTAAAGTGCGCGCCCAATGCACCAAAGGGAGTCCGGCCCGGCCCAGCCTTTCACCCAAGGGCACAAACCCCCACCCAGGCCACATTTCATTTGCAGGAAAATCTCGACGACAGCTGAGCCTTATGATTTTCTGCGTAGTAGCAGAATCCGTTAGCTTCTCGATCAGTTTCTTGGCAAGACCTTGGCCTCGCAAAGAAGCTCCTACACAGAGATGAACAAGACGAAAGCTGTCAGGATAAGCCGCATAGAGGAGATAGCCTGCAAGTTCGTTGTTCTCCGTCTTGGCCCCCAGAGACCATCCCCTTTCGAGATGGCTGCGAATGGCTTCTTTGGGAAGAAACCCCAACGTATGGCGGTTCTGCTTCATCAGATGGTCTATTGCGTCTAACTCAGCAACCGTCAGTTTTTCGATTCTTATCGTCATATCCTGCTTTTTTGTGTTGAACGAACGCGATTTCTTCAGACGTCAAGTCGTAGTGTTTATACACGAGGAGATCGATCTGCGCTTCGTACTTGGTAATGTCCGCTGATGGATCGGTGGACCCGTCTCGATGCACTGGGCAGGTTTTGGTTTGTAGAATGACGTCAACCAACCGGATGAATGGGCGTTGCTCGGCTTCGGGAATGTTGGGGATGGGGATGCGTTCAACAGTGGACCTAACCCACCGTGTAGTTCCCATTCCCGAAGTTAAGGCGCTGTTGCGCATGAACCAGGCTATAAGGGACGAATTGAGTATAGCACAAAGGTATTTGATTGAGTCGCTCTCTTACACTTGGTCAGGAGGGTGTTGCCATCCTCATTGGTGAAGAATTTTTTCGCCATGCGCGGCGAAGGCTTTATCGCAGGGTCTGTTCCAGTTCGGCGACGAGTTCCCCGATTTCGTCGAGTGGCACCAGGTCCAGCAATACCGCCAGGAGGTTTTGCCGGTCGTGGGCGGCAATCACGTTGTTGTGCTCGAGTGCCCCGGCAGGAAGATGCCCTGGTCTACGCGGCCTGCGTGGCGATCTTCAGCCGCTGTCCGAGGGTATGGAGTGCCGATTCGATCTGGCCAATGTGCGAACGGTGATCGAGATCGAGGAGCCGCCGGACCGCCCCTTCGCTAAGGCCGAGGCGTGCGGCCAGCGCGGAGTTGCCTATGCGTTTGGCTCGCATCGCGCTGTAGAGCGCTACCTTGGCGGCGGTGAGCACTGGCAGCGCAATCCTTTTGCGCCCGCGCGCAGGAGACGGTTGAGGGATGGTGCGCCGCGCACCGACGTAGCCGCCAAGGGCTGCCATTAAACAGTCCCGTGCGTGCATCACCGCTTCTTCTTCCGTCGCCCCCTCGGTCAGGGCTTCCGGGATGTCCGGGAACGAGACGAGGATCGAACCGTCCTCCTGCCGTTCCAGTTCCACCGGCCACGCCATCTCTTGTGGCATTGTTTCCTCCGTGCCTGCCGCCCTCAAAGGTCCTCACGGGTCAGCCCGAGCTGCCGGAGCATCGCTGCCAGAAGCCCCGCGCCGATCGATTTGCGCCGGTCCTTTACCGTGGTGAAGCGTTCCCCGAAATACAACCGCCCATGGCTTCCCTTGCCCGGTCGGGCCTCGAAGCGCACCGCAATCCCGCGTTCGTGGCCTGCTCGCCGGATGCGGCGAATGAACTCGTTCCCGGTCATCGTAGACGAACAGATATGTACGACGCAAGATCGTCATAACGCCGATGGGCTGTCACCCTGTCCGGCCGCTTCGGCAATACGGCTGGCGATGCGATGCGCAGCAGACCCATGGTCCGGTCGACTTGATAGGGCGCCAACTTCTTTATCGCAGGGTCTGTTCCAGTTCGGCGACGAGTTCCCCGATTTCGTCGAGTGGCACCAGGTCCAGCAATACCGCCAGGAGGTTTTGCCGGTCGTGGGCGGCAATCACGTTGTCGTGCTCGAGTGCCCCGGCTGCGTCACTCAGAACCGCAATGGGTTCCCCGCCTTGTTGGGTGATGTGGTCCCACGTCTGATGCTTGCGTGCCATCAGGTCGAAAAACTGATCGATGGGAACGTGAACCAGCCCGAACCGGTTCTTCCATGTTTCCCTGACGCGTTCATGAACGTCCTGGTGCATCCGGCCTGCAGTGGGTTCCGGAATACTCACGCGGATTGCGCAGGTGATCCAGTACAGGGTCAGGGCGAGGAGTTCCTGGGTGACGGCTTGGGCTTGGTGGGCGGTCAGGACCAGGCCGTATTCTTCGAGGAAATCGGGTGCCACGGACGGAGGGATGAGTTGCGCCAGGGCATGGGCCGTCTGTTGGGCGTGGTCGGTCATGACGTGCTCGGGGCGGCAGGAACGACGGCCGCTTGTGCAGCATACGCAGCACGGCGTTGCAGAGGCAACCACCAAAGGTTTCTGACCGCATGTCGTGTTTCTATAGCTATTTGTATATAAAAATATCTATACTTTTCTTCTAGAGGATCTTCACGATCCGAAAATTCAACGAGACCATCCGGCTCCGTCCGATCAGCGCCCGATACATGCATGAGAAGGAGGCACGGAAGTATGAAGAAGAAAGTTCCCAGACTTAGGACCGATCAGGAGGCCAAGCAGTTTCTGAAGCGGGATCTGACGGAATATCTGAACCTGAAACAGTTTACCCCCGTCACGTTTGAATTGTTACCCAAAACCAAGCAAGTCAATCTGCGGTTTTCCGAACCGCTGTTGAACGCCGTCCGCCAACGAGCGACGCAGGAAGGCATTTCGTACCAAAAATTTATTCGACGAGCGGTGGAAGGCTCGCTCAAGAAAAAATCCAAAGCCCTTGCCTGACCGCCTGTAGGTCAATTGCCTGCGCCTGACGTACCCTCTCTATCGCAGGGTCTGTTCCAGTTCGGCGACGAGGTCCCCGATTTCGTCGAGTGGCACCAGGTCCAGCAATACCGCCAGGAGATTTTGCCGGTCGTGGGCGGCAATCACGTTGTCGTGCTCGAGTGCCCCGGTTGTGTCACTCAGGACCGCAATGGGTTCCCCGCCTTGTTGGGTGATGTGGGCCCACGTCCGAGGCAACCGCCTCGCTTGACACTGAAACTCGGTCGATGCCACGCTTGGCGTGGTGTTTTCGCTCGTACCATCCTGAAAAGACGGCAACGTGATGTCCTATCTCCTGATGGCCATTGCCGGATTATGGATGGCCGATGGGTTGGCCCTGTTGGTGGCACCCTTGTGGATCATCGGACGGGTCAGGCAGGCCCTCTTGGCCTCTCCTTCATTCACGAAGTGGTCGGGTGTCACGCTGGTGGGAGGCATGGTCCTGCTCGTGCAAGCGTCTGATCTGGCTTATCAGGGCTTATGGATGGTGACAGGGGTTGCCATGGTGGCCAAAGGCGGATTTTTTCTTTTATCAGACGACGAGGCGCGCGATTCCGTGTTGAAGTGGTGTTTGAACCGGGACGCGATAGATTATCGGTTGTGGGGACTGGGATTGTGTACGCTCTCGGTGTTATTGATCCAGGCCTGTGGGTGGTTGTGAGCCGTCATCCAGGAAAGGTGCTTGAGCATTGGTCGCAAACGTTGTCATGGGATTGATGGCCCTGGCCTGGGGCGTGGCGGGGTTGATGGTGGCCCTTGTGCCTGCGCTGGGGGTTGCCTGGGTCAGGCGGGTGTTCACGGATTCCTGGTGGCGATTCTGGAATGCGCAGGCGATCCTGCTGCTGGGATTGCTGTTGATGATCGGCACCACGGATCTCAGCGGCATGTGGGTCTGGGTGGCGTGTGGCGTCCTGGCCGTGACCAAAGCCTGTCTGTTGCTTGGGGCGACGACGTCCTGTCTGGATCGGGTTCTGCAACGGATCAGCCGTTGGCCGCTGTGGCTGTATCGGTGTGGCGGCGTCGTTGATCTGGCCCTTGCGGTGGTCCTGGCCGCGGATTTCATTCTCCATGGCTGAGACGCACCCCATGGAGCATCATCAGAACCTGACGCGGTTGTGGGAGATCCACAAGTCAGCGGAATGGCCGGTTTCAGTGGGCTTTCGTGAAGGCGAACTCATGACTCTGGATACGGTCGTCAGCGGGTGTGCCGCTTATTTCTTCGAAGAACACCATCTGGACCCGCAACGGGTGGCGATTCTCGAAGATTGCCTGTCCGATCTGGAAGCCGTGCTTCCGGAATTGAGCGAAGAGCCTCTGGCCTATTTCGAGCGGGTCAAACAGTTGGGCGCGTTGCTGCTGGACGCGGGACGCCGGTGAGGAACGCTTCTCCCATCGGTCCGTCGATCCACCAATGAAAAGCCGACTCACCGCGGCATGTATCGGTGCCTGCTTCGCCCTGTCAACGGGGGCGGCGGCAGCGGAGTGGAGCTTCATGGCCTTGGGCGATATGCCGTATGGCTCGTCGAAGCAGACCTACGGCACGTTCAGGGCGTTGATCGCCGAGATCAACCGCCGGGCTCCGGCCTTTACCATGCATCTCGGTGATACCAAGTCTGGAGTGGACCCCTGCTCAGACGAACGGCTGCTCGATCAGTTGGAGTTCATGAACGGCTTCGCGTCAGCCCTTATCTACACCCCGGGAGACAACGAATGGACCGATTGTCACCGCCTGTTGGCCGGCGGGTTTGACCCGCTCGAACGGCTGCGCTTTATTCGCGCGCACTATTTCCCGACGGTCGAGAGTCTCGGCCAGCGTCCGATTCGGCTCGAGCGCCAGGCGGACGTGATGCCGGGCTTCGAGCCGTTCGTGGAGAACAGTCGGTTCCGCCGCGAGGACGTGTGGGTTGTGACCGCGCACGTGGTCGGCTCCAATAACAATCTCGACGGTTCTGACGATCCCGATGCGATGCAAGAATTCTTTGCCCGTGACCAAGCGAACCAGGCGTGGCTGGTTGACTCGTTTGCCAAAGCCGTGGCAACGAACGCCCAAGCCGTGGTGGTCGCGATTCACGCGGACATGTTCAGGCGCGGCTTCGATCCGGAGCAGGAAACTTTTGCCCGTACCTCCGGGTTCAAGGGATTCGGGGAAACCCTGGCTGTGGAGGCAACGTTCTTTCGGAACCCGGTTCTGCTGATTTTCGGGGACAGTCACGAGTTCAGGATTTTCCAACCCTTCCCCCGCTCTGCAGGCAACCTGACTGCAATGGAGGTCCATGGCGGGGAAGACATGCACGCCGTAGAGGTCGCAGTCGATCCGACCGCGGCAACCCCGTTCAGGTTCACGTCCATCCGGAATCCCTCGTTACCCGAGCCCTGACCGAGGCGGACGGGCCGAATCAAGCGCAACCCCAGCGTGGAAGACGGCACGTCGATCCTGTTCGTCACCAGAGCGACATCCGAGCCGTGCTGCCTGTTCAGTGCCGTCATGCCGGACCCGATCCGGTGTCCAGAAGAATAAAGGAAAAAGCAACGACCCTGGATTCCCGCCTTCGCGGGAATGACGGAGTGAGACTTCAATCGTCATGCCGGACTCCGATCCGGCATCCAGAGGAATAAGGAAAAAGCAAAGACTCTGGATTCCCGATTAAAAATGTCGGGGATGACGGAGTGGGCAACACGCGGGGATGACGTTTGGTGGTGCGCAGGAATGACGGAAGGGAGCGCGTGCGGGGTGACAGAAAGAGGCGGGGGCATGACGGACAGAAGGCGCGATTCTCGCGTCCTTCTGGGGCAACTGGCATTGGGCGAGAGCCGGTCCTCTATTCTGGTGACGAGGCGCCCGAAGAACCGGAAGAGGACTGTTGCGGTTTGAGCCACACGTCCTGGAGTTCTCGATAGACCTGCATCAATCGGGAATCTTCAAGCCGATAAGCCAGGGACACCATGATCAAACCGAAGAGCAGGACCAGCGCGCCGAGTCCGGCCACTCCCAGGCCCAGGCCCCAGCCACTTGCCGAACCAAACCCCCCGTCGATCCCGAATGTGATCAGAAAGGCCAGGGTGCCGACCGTCACCACTCCCAACCAGATCATGGTCAGAAGACTCGAAGACCAGGGCATGCGTTTGGTGAGGCGCAGTTCCACCCCGGTATCAGTGGCATGGACCGTGATGGTTCCTTTCAGAGGCCACGCCGTGCGAAACCGCATGGAGAATAATTGGTAAGAGGGACGAAACACCATTACCTCTTGCGCCCCGAACCAGCGGGCAACGCCATGAGGCAGGGCGATCGTGCCGTGTGCGTCGAATGGCTGAAGAAGGGATTGACGAGTGAGATTGTCGAGACGGTCGTGCCGGTGGGCAATGCCGAACCCGTATTGGGCGGACAACGGCCGGAGATTAGTGAACTGATACCAGTCCCCCAGGATCAGCAGCAGAAACAGCAGGCCTCCGAAAATGCCAGCCAGTAGCATAGTTCAGGCAGCATACCACAACTGTCCCCATTCCCGTGAGGACAGCTTTTCACGTCTTCTTGGCAGAGGCCTCGCCGGTCGTTGACAGATCGGGCAATGTCGTGTTCCCCATGGGCCAGGGAATCGCCGACGGTATCCTGGAATTCTGGTAGCGGGTATTCGGTCCGGCCCCAGACGACGGATCAGGACGTACGGACAAACTGTTATTTGACTTCCTTCGTTTGGCTTCGCTACCATGTGCCTGCGGGGTGGAGCAGTTTGGTAGCTCGTTGGGCTCAATTCTGTGGAGAGGGATCCGCTGGTTGCTTGAGAAAGTGAGCACTCTCTCCCGAACAATGGGCTGTGCAGAGGGAAACTTCTGTACGATCACCTGTCAAATTCGGGGAAGCCGGTAGCGGGGTAATCCCGAGCCAAGCTTGCAGAGGCAACAGGCTCTGCAAGAAGGTGTAGAGACTTGATGGCAGGCATCCTAACGGCGGCAAAGCCGGGCCGAGGATGAAGAGAAAGTCCAGACCACAAACTGGATTCACCAGGCAGCGAAAGCTGTAGTGGTACGCATAACCCAAAGGTCGAGGGTTCAAATCCCTCCCCCGCAACCATTCCTCTCTTCAATCTGATGGACTCGCCTTCGTGAGGCGGTCTCTTGCCCAACCATTCCCCAAGGGAATATCATCCCTGACGTTTCGCTGAGCCGTGAGGTGCGCTGGCTGTTATCGCCCGTCTCGTGGATTTTTGGCAGGAGGCATGTGTGGTCAACATCCGATGGTTGTGGGTTCCCCTGTTCGGAGCGAGTGTGTTTCTGGCGTTGCCCGGCAACTCGACGCTTGAAGGGGTGCTGGGCGACGTGGTGGGGCATTTTTTTACGGCTGCGTTGGTGGCCGTGGTCCCGATCATCGGGTATCGCCTGATGTACAACTCCATTGGTGAAAAGGAAATCACCTACATTTTTGCGGCGTCCTGGACCTATCTCGTGATCACGCAGTTTTTGAAGTAAGTCCAACCGGTCCCCGGACTCGATTGAGGCCCATTCACAAGCCCGGCATGACGATTGAAGTCTCACTCCGTCATTCCCGTCCTTGCCCGTCCGTCATTCCCGCGAAGACCCCTCTCCGTCATCCCCGACGTTTTTAATCGGGGATCCAGGGTTTTCTTTGTCTTTCCTTTATTCTCCTGGATGCCGGATCGGAGTCCGGCATGACGATTGAAGTCTCACTTCGTCATTCCCGTATGCTGCCCCCTCCGTCATTCCCGCGAAAGCGGGAATCCAGGGCCTTTGCTTTTTCTTTTTTCTGGGGGCCGGATCGGGTGGCTTGACGGAGAGGGATCAGGTTCGGCATGACTGGGAGGGATGCCGTATCAGGAACGGCAGGATAGCGTGTGAATCTTGGGGACGAGGAAAGCGTGGCTCGATCCAGTCCGACGCCGGACTATCCTACGTCAACTGCTCAGTGGTCCCTCGTGATTCATCGCGTGAGCCAGCGATCCGTGGAAGTGTGGGTCGGCACGCTGTTTCCTGCCTTGAAAAAACCCGAACATGCACGAGTCCGGCTCTTCCATGGGGGTCGCGCGGTCCGTACGCGACGCATCCGCAGGCAGGACTGGAAACGCCCGTTTGCAGGGCTGACACAGCGTTTCTTCACCGTTGTCACGTTTCGAAGCCTCGAAGCCGGGACTGCCTATGATCTTGCGTTCGAGCGCCGCATCGAGGCGAATCCCCGGGCGGGCATCGAGCGGCGTTGGCAACGCCTTCGTTCCGGCACGTTTGGCACGTTGCCCGGTCGCCTCCCGGAAAAGGGCCTGGACGCCTTCACGATCGGTCTCGGGAGTTGCTTCTACAACCATCGGGACGGCGGCCGGGCCGCGGCAGCCTACCAGGCGCTCTACGAGCGCGGGCGTCCCACCGTGCGCCCTGACGTGACCATGCTGGTAGGGGACCAGGTCTACTTGGATATCGGCTTCGATTCCCTGTCGTTGATCCCCCAAGAAATTCGCGAGCGTATCGCCAACGACTATGCCCTCCACTGGCAGGCACTCGGCAGCATGTTGAGCCGGGGCGGGACGTGGATGTTGCCCGACGATCATGAATACTGGAACGACTACCCGTTTGTCGATGCTCTGCTCCCGACCCTGTGGGCCCTGAACGTGGGATCCGTGCGCAAACACTGGACCAACGCGGCGTCCGACGGCGTCAGGAACGTTCAGTGCTCCCCTATGGTTGAAACCTTCACCCTTGGCGAGGACCTGTCCGTGTGCCTGGCCGACCTGCGCTCGCACCGTTCCGAGCAGGAACTCCTGCCCCAAGGCGCGTTCCACACCTTGCTCGATTGGGCCAGGCATCGTGCCTGCCCGGGCGTGCTCGTGATTTCGCAGCCGTTGATCGTGGAGCCGGACCGGTTCGAGCGGAACCTCCGCAGTTACGAATCCTCGTATGCCCGGTTGCTGGAAGCCCTGGGCTCCGCGTCCCACGACGTCGTGGTCTTGAGTGGCGACGTCCACTTCGGGCGCATTGCCAGTGTTCCGATCGGCACCAGGGGTGCCCGACTCATCGAGATCGTCTCATCGCCCATGTCCAACTTGACCGGTCTTCTTGGATCCCTGGCCACCAGCGTGGCCACGGACCGGCCCACCCGGTTTCCACCCAACCCGACCGCCGAAGTCCTGGGGTGGCAGCCGCGACGGGTGAAGTATGACCCGAACGGCAGGGGGCGCTTCTTTGTCCAATCTCAGAAAGGACGTTGGCGGTCCGCGTACCCCAGGGCCCGGACGTGCGAACACGTGATGACCGTGAGCTTCTGCCGCCTCCCCCGTGATAGGGGCATCGAAATGACGGCGCAGGCCTGGCTGCTGCGCCAACGAACAAAGGTGGGAAACATGCCCGTCAAGAGTTTCACCAGGCCCTTCAAGACCATCCTGACGTAGCCTGGGGCTTGCCGACTCCGGTTCATCCGGATGCGGATCGTGCGGCGTCTCTCGCCAGTCGATCCACGAGCTCATTGTACTTCTGGCCCGTGTGAGCCTGAACCTTGTGCCACGTGAGGGTCATGTCCAAGGCCCGGACCCGCTCTGCATAGGCACGGGTAAAGGGCGTCGTGGTCTTCCACGTGCCTTCCACCCAACTGGCCAACCCCTGGTAGTCGAAATGGATCGTGGCTTCGGCAATGCCACGCGTCTGACACCACGCGAGTGCCTGCAAGACGGCCTGAATCTCTCCGGCCACGTTTCGATGACGCCTGGCCTCGGCAGGTACGTCATGCCCGCTCGCCCGATGGAGTTCCCGTTCGCCTTGGAGGATGACGTAGGCCCAGCCAAAGCGCAGGGAGTCCGTCCCGTTCCGCACACAGGATCCATCCACCCAGACGTGGATGGCCTCGTTCGGCGGAAGGGCAGGGATCCGGGAATTCGAAGAGGGGTCTTCCACGAACGTTCGGGCCTGGTCTTGCGTGGGAAAGGCTTTGTAGACGGCTCCGGGAAATCCTTTAACCTGGTTTTCACACGCCGGCCAGGTCGTATAGACCCCGGGTCGGCGTCCTACGCGAACGGCATAGAATTTTTTATTCACCCCTTAACCGTCTCACGCGTTCCCTGACGAAATCGATTCGTTTGGTTTCTCTGGGGATCCCTTCGACGAGGGCGATATAGGTCTCGTATTCTTCAATTGCCCGTCTGGTGTTGATCGCTTCCAGGCTCTTCCCCAGATTGAAACGGGCTTCGGCATAGTTCGGGCGTATGACGAGGGCTCGTTCAAAGAGTTTGATGGCGTGGGACGCTTGTTGTTGGTCGGCCAGAATCCGGCCGAGGTTGGTCATGATCGCCGGATCATTGGGGCGCAGCGAGACGGCCTGCTCCAGTTCGTGCTGCGCTTCGGTCAGTTGGCCTTGATCTCGAAAGGCCAGTCCCAATCGATGGTGGGCTTCGGCTAAACGGGCCTCGTCCTCGAGGCCGTTTTGAATGGCGCGCCGATACGCTTCGACCGCAATCTTCGGCTGTGCGGTTCCGCAGGATCCGAACAACGCGGCTTCTCCGCGCGCGAATTGCTGAAGGCCCAGGAAGTCGCCGCTCGGCTCGGGTTCTTTGGGCCTCGAAGAGCTGCTTCGATTGAGACCCGGCAGAAACGTTTCATGATAACTCGACAACAGTTGCTCGTACGGATCGATCACCACGGAAGCCACGAGTAACGTCGGGTTCTCCTCCGTTTCGAGTACCAGATACTGGGTGGTGCTGGTGTAATCCCCGGTCCGGTACAGGGCCGCGGATTGCGCATCCGTTTGAGAGAGGAGTTGGGTCGGGTCGAGATAGAACCTGGATGAGGGAATGAGTTCGGATAAGGTCTGCCGCAGGACGGGATAGGGCTTCAGGGGGAGCCCCTGATTGTACCGAAACACGGCGCCGACCAGGCGCTGCTCGTCATTGAAGAAGTAAAAACGGTCGGGCTGGCCGCGTTGCCCCTCTCGTTCCAGTTGTTCTCCCGAACCCCAGGGAACCCGCTCATAGCGAATGCCCTTCCAGTGCTGGACGATGGTCTTCTGTGCGTCGCAGAGTCGCGTTGCGCCCAACAGATCGAGGTCGCTGGCTGAAGGTGGGAGCATGGGGTCGCGGGGGGGTGAGGAAGGCCCACCACAGGCCGGGAACGTGCCGGCCAGGCACAGGACAAGTACCCACTGACCCAAGGGTCCGGTGTGGGGACGGCTCCACCATGCTGGGATAAAAGACCGCACGCTCGACCTGCGTCGTTGAGAGAAGAATGGTGGGCGATACTGGTATCGAACCAGTGGCCTCTTCCGTGTGAGGGAAGCGCTCTCCCACTGAGCTAATCGCCCACTAGGAAAAGTGTAGCACAGCCTCACGATTCGTGACAATGAAACGTCCCTGAGTGCAAACGAGCCGATCCTGCAAAAAGAGGTAGCCCCCGCTTTCGAAGATTTGCCACAATGTCCGGGTGAAGGAGGGCAGTGGGAGACAACGCGTCGGGAATCCGCCGGCCGGGAACCGGGATCCGGGCCTTGGCATGCCATCCTGGGTGAGGCTGCTGCAGGACGGATTTCTCGTGTGGGTGTTGCTTGGCGCAGCGTGGGGGTGGTGGGCACCGGAGACCGCGGCATCCGGTGCTTCCTGGATTCCCGAAGCCCTGGCCGCGGTGATGCTCGGCATGGGATTGACGCTGACGTCTCAGGACGTCTTCGCCCTTCGGGATGGAGGCCAGCCGTTGCTGCTGGGAGTGGCCTTGCAGTACGTGGTGATGCCGCTTGGCGCATGGGGCCTTGCGATGGTCCTGGGCCTGCCGGACCTGCTGGCGCTCGGGGTCATTCTGGTGGGAGCGTGCCCCGGGGGCACGGCGTCGAACGTGGTGGCCTATCTTGCGCGAGGCGACGTGGCATTATCCGTGGGCATGACCACGGTCTCGACGTTGCTCAGTCCGCTCTTGACGCCTCTGTGGATTTGGATCCTCGCGTCCACGTGGGTGGCGATCGATCCGATCCCGCTCCTGTGGACGGTCGCGAAGATCGTGCTGATCCCGGTGGTCCTGGGCGTGATCCTGCGCCGGCTGTGGCAACCGAGCCCCTGGTTTTTTGAAGGCGTGCTGCCGTTTGCGTCGATGCTCATCATCGCGTGGATCGTCGGGGTGATCGTCGGCTTGAACCACCACACCGTGGCCGGTTCGGTCGTGCTGGCCGTGATCATGCATAACGCCTTGGGCCTGATCCTCGGGTATTGGGGGGCTCGACGGCGGAAGCTCCCGTTTCACCATTGTCGGACCGTGGCCCTCGAAGTCGGCATGCAGAATTCCGGCTTGGCCGTGGCCCTGGCCGTGACGCATTTCGGCCCTGGGGCTGCGGTGCCCGGTGCAATCTTCAGTATTTGGCACAACGTGAGCGGCCCCCTCCTGGCGAGCATCTGGCGCCGCATGGAACCGGACGAGGTCGTGAAAGGCCCCCATCCGGTTGCGGCCGATTCCAGCCGCGGATGATAATGTTCTGATGAAAACGCTCGAGACCCTGAACTTCGACAACACCTATGCCCGGCTGCCCGAGGTCTTCTTTGAACGGGTGCGACCCACGGGGTTTGACGCCTCGCACCTGGTCAGTTTCAATCCGCAGGCCGCGGGTCTGATCGATCTGGACCCGGATGAAGCCAAGCGCCCGGAGTTTCATGAGGCCCTGTGCGGGAAACGTCTCCTGCCGGGCAGCGAGCCCCTGGCCATGCTGTATGCAGGCCACCAGTTTGGTCATTACGTGTCGCCGCTGGGAGACGGGCGAGCAATGCTGTTGGGCGAGGTGCGCAATGACCGAGGCGAGCAATGGGACCTGCACCTGAAGGGTGCGGGGCTGACGCGCTTTTCACGGGACGGCGATGGGCGGGCGGTGCTTCGTTCGACGATCCGGGAATACCTGTGTGGGGAGGCCATGCATGGCCTGGGCATCCCGACGACCCGCGCCCTGTGTCTTATCGGCAGCGATGAAGCCGTGCTGCGGGAAAGCGTGGAGACCGGCGCGATGCTCGTGCGCATGGCTCCGAGTCACGTCCGGTTCGGGACGTTCGAAGTGTTCTTTTACCGTCGTCAACACGAGCACCTCAAGACGTTGGCGGATTACGTGCTGACCCGGCATTTTCCGGATCTCGTCGATGCCCCGGATGCCTATGCGCGATTCCTGCATGACGTGGCCGAACGAACCGGCAGGTTGATTGCCCAATGGCAGGCCGTGGGCTGGGCGCATGGCGTCATGAATACCGACAACATGTCGATTCTGGGGCTGACCCTCGACTATGGACCGTACGGGTTCATGGATGATTTCAGCCCGGGCTTTATCCCCAATCATTCCGACCGTCATGGCCGGTACTCGTTTCAGAATCAGCCTGATATCGGCTATTGGAACGTCCGTGCGATTGCACAAGCCCTCTCTCCCCTGGTTGGGGAAGCCGATGTGCTGGAGGCTCCCGAACGGTATGAAGCGACCATGCAGCAGGCCTATACGGATTTGATGCAAGCCAAATTAGGGCTGACAGAATCCCGCGAAGGCGACGACAAGCTCCGACGCGATCTGCTCGCGCTCATGCATAGCAACCACGTGGATTACACGAATTTCTTTCGGGCCCTTGGCTCCTTCAATCAGGACGATCCTTCGGCGAACGAGCCGTTGCGGGATCATTTTCTCGACCGGGAAGGCTTCGACTGGTGGGCGGAGCGTTATCGCGCGCGGCTCAAAGCCGAGCACAGCGTGGATGCCGAACGCAAGGTGCGCATGGATGCCTGCAATCCCAAATACGTGTTGAGAAATTATCTCGTCCAGATCGCGATTGAACGGGCGGCTCGGCACCGGGATTATTCCGAGATCGACCGCCTGCGGGAGCTGCTGCGCCGCCCGTTCGACGACCAACCCGAGATGCACGAATATGCGGCCCCACCGCCGGACTGGGGCAAACGGCTCGTGGTGAGTTGCTCGTCGTAGCGCTCACCGTCCATGCCGGCCCCTTGAGCAGAGTCAGGGGTAGGCTTTGACCCGGCATCCAGAAAAAGCAAGGTCCCTACCGTCATGCCGGGCTTGACCCGGCATCCAGACTCAGGCTTTGTCGGCCCGAGGAAGCCTCTGGTGTCTGCAAGAGAGAAATTGTTATCCTGATTGGGAAAGGCGACGATGATACGAGGCATTCTTCTTTTGCTCATCATGCTGGCCGTGTTGATCGGGCCGCAGTTGTGGACCAAATGGGTCTTCAATAAACATCGCGGGCATCGTGAAGACTATGCAGGAACGGGTGCCGAGCTGGCCCGGCATCTGCTCGATCGCTTCGAGATGTCGCACGTGCGGGTCGAGACCACGGAACAGGGCGATCACTATGACCCCTTGGCCAAGGTGGTTCGGTTGTTGCCGGATCACTACAACGGCAAGTCGTTGACCGCGGTGACGGTTGCGGCGCATGAGGTAGGGCATGCCATTCAGGACCGAACCGGGTACGGGCCACTGCACGAACGCACCAGACTCATTCGGTGGGCGCAGGGCGCGGAAAAAGCCGGGTCCTTCGTCATGCTCGGCATTCCCATCGTGGCCGGGCTGACCCGTTCACCGGCCGGCGGATTGTTGGTCTTGCTGGCTGGGCTCGCCGTGATGTCGATAGGAGCGCTGGTGCATCTCGTGACCCTGCCCGTGGAATGGGACGCCAGCTTTCGCCGGGCCCTTCCGATCCTCGAACAGGGTCAGTATATTCCCCCGAACGACCTGGAAGGGGCGCGAACCATCCTGACGGCCGCGGCTCTGACCTACGTCGCCGCCTCCCTCGGCGGACTGCTGAACGTGTGGCGGTGGATCATGCTCCTGCGACGGTAAGGCCGCTGGACGTCGAGGACGACAGCCTACGTCATCTCTGTCCGGATGTATCAAGACATGCTTCGTGAACAAAGATTGCCTCCGAAGCCTTTATGGAAAACGCTCTTGTTCGTGGGAGGGGCTCTTGCCTTGGGTCTGATCGTCGGCTGTGGCGGAGAGAGCCCGGAACGCCTCTTTGAAACCGCGCAGTTCGAGGAAAGACAGATGAACGTCGCCCATGCCAGGGAGCTGTATCAACGGATCATGCTCGAGCATCCCGATTCGGAATGGGCCCGGAAAGCCACCGCGCGATTGGAAGAGTTGGAACAACCCGTCGTGCCATGAGAGCGTGGGGAAAGCAGGATCCAGAGATGGCACCCGGCTCCCGATGAAGAAGGTCTTCGGAGCCTTCGGCTCGAATTGTCAATGTGCCCCCACTTGCCGATGCTTCTCGCATTCTGTCAGCGAATGAGTGAACACTTGCACGAATGACAGGCTGCAAGGAATTTCATGGGTGTTGCCTGTCTGAAAGTTCGTTCAGCGCCGTTTCTGCCGGCGTTTCCAGTTTCTTCCTCCGATTGCAGTCGTGACACGCCGGGACCAGGTTGCCCCTGGTCGATTTCCCGCCGCGGGCCAGTGGCACCACGTGGTCCATCGAGAGCTGGTCGGGTCGAAACGGGTTGCCGCAGTAGTGGCAGAGCCCTTTGTGAAGCTGCTGTTTCCACCAGGCCGTCCGTTTCAAGGCACGGGCCTTGTCCCGTTCCTTGCGAATCCGTGTGGTGACTTCGGGGTCGATGTCAAAGTAGGGTTCGGGGGACATGATGGCTTCCTCGCCAGTCCCGTTGCCTGGAGCAGGGGGACGGCGTAGCGGAAGTGTAGCGGAGTCTCCCGGATTTTTCATCTGCGCGACTCACGCCCATGAGGCCGCTAAGGATCCAGGGCCAGCGTGAGGCATTTGGCGGAGCCGCCGGATTTGAGAAATTCGTCCAGGTCCAGGGGGTGAGGCGTGTAGCCATGATCCTTGAGCATGGCCATGGTTTCCGGACAGCCCGACGGCAGAACCACATGTGCCCCCACGCAGACGGCATTGCACGCAAAGCGTGCGGCTTCGGCGTGGGACACGACCAGGCGTTGCCGTGCGTCCACGCGATCCGAAATCGTGGCCTGGGCATAGGCGTCGAACGCCGAAGGATAGTACAGCAGGTCCCCGCCCGTGAGCGGGCAGAAGCAGGTATCCAGGTGATAGAATCGGCTCGTGACGAGTTCCAGCGGCAGGATTTCCTTTCCATAGATGTCGCTCAGCACGTGATGGGCCGTGACGTCGCTGCGTTGCCGGTACCCCCCGAACCAGGTATCGGGGAAGCCCAGCAGGTCTCCGGCTCCTTCAAAATAACAATCGGTGTTCAGGCGGATCACGTGGTATCCGTGTTCCCTGAACCACCGTGCAACGTGTTCTTCCTCTCCCCGGCGCTCCCGATGCCGGAATCGGCTGATAACGGCCTTGCCGTCATGCACCACGCCGGCATTGGCGGTGAACACCAGATCGGGCAGGCCTGCCACCGGCGTCATCCGTTCGAGTTCGGCACCGGCCTCCTGTGCCAGCACCCGGGTGAGGTTCTGCCATTGAGCCTGGCTCGCGCCCTTGTCCACGGCATTGGAGACACGCATCCACGGGTTGATTTCGTACTGAATCCCGAAATGATCCGGAGGACAGACCAGGAGCCGGGCCATCGTCTTACCCCTGCCGGCCGAGTTCCTGCGCCAGTTGCCTGAGGAAGGAGGCCGCATCCATCACGAGGCCGATGGATTGGAAGCTGCCGCGGTCGCTGAGTTTGGTCGGGACGGCCGGGTTGATATCCACGCATACGGTCGGAACCTTCGCGGGCAGACAGTTCCCGGTTGCCACGGCATGCAGCGTGGTCGCGACCAGTAACGCAAGCCCCACGCCCGGGAGCGCGGCGCGCATGGCCCGTTGGGCTTCGACCGTGTCCGTGATGACGTCGGGAAGCGGTCCGTCGTCGCGGATGCTCCCGGCCAACACCACGTCCACGTCGTTGCGAACGCAGGAGGCGATGACTCCGTCCCGGATGAGTCCGGATTCCACCGCGTGCTTGAGGCTACCGGCGTGCCGAACGCGGTTGATGGTACGAAGATGATGCTCGTGCCCATGAGTCACGGCGCACCCGGCGCGCAAGCCGTACCCGAGGGACGTCCCGAACAGGCTGGCTTCCATGTCATGCGCGGCCAGGGCGTTTCCGCAAAACAGGACGTGAATGAACCCGGACTCGATCAACCACGACAGGGCTTCCCGCCCTCCTGCGTGGATGATGGCCGGGCCCCCGACGAACAGCACCTTGGCGGCACAGTCGGAGTCGGACGGGCGCCCCTGTTGCCGGTGGTCACGAATCGCCCGCATGCGGTTGGCCACGTCGATGATGATCGTCTGGTGTGGGCGTTCAGAAGACACGCCGGCCGTCATGAAGGCGAACGCGTCTCGCTCCCGTGGCCGTTCCAGCGGGAAGACTCGCACGCCGGTTCGTCCCGTGACGATGAGGTCTCCGGCTTTCACCTCGGCCATGGGCACGGCGCGAGCCATGGGCGGAGCCAGGGTCACGCGAATGGCCACGTCCATCTCGATCGCGTCCACCTCGATCCACTGATCGTCGAGGCGGATCTGCGTACGAAGGTGCGAGGTCGCGTAGAACGAATCCGGCAACACGCCGTCCTTCGGCGCGGGTTCCAGGGTGCAATCCACCGCGTGTTCCAGGACGGCCCCATGCGGTTGGATGGCTTGCAGGATGCCGGCAAGCCGTTCAGGGGAATCGGCCTGTACCGCGATCCTGGCCGAGGAGGAATCCTCTCGTGTGGAACCGACTCGCATCTCCTCGATGGTGAAGGCTCCATTTCCCTGGAGAATCGTGTCGAGCACCTTCGCGAGGATGAGTGAATCGATGATATGTCCTTCAAGAGTCACGGTTTCCGTTGCCATAACGACATTGTACTCCACATCCGGATTCGGGCGTTCATTGACCAATCCTTTCTCCTGCCTGTGCACGCTCTTTTCGTCATCCCCGACGTTTTTAATCGGGGATCCAGGGCTTTTTCTTGGCCTTGTCTTTCAGCCTCCTGGATGCCGGATCGGAGCCCGGCATGACGTATGGGAGGGTCATTTCCGTCCTTCCCACGCCTCTTCGTAATCCCTGCCAGTGTCCCTTCCGTCATTCCCGCGAAAGCGGGAATCCAGGGATCTGAACCGCCCCGGATTTGCCGGAGACTCCATTTCTTGAGAGGATGGAGCCTGAAGACCTACAAACGGCATCCCCCGGAGATCCGGGAACGAGCCGTGCGCCTGGTCCTGGAGCATCAGGAAGACTATCGCTCTGAATGGGCGGCCCTGACGGCCATCGCCGAGAAGATGGGCTGTCCCGGGGAAACCTTGCGGAAATGGAAGTGATCCGGGCCCGGGGGCCTTGGCAGACCATGGATGACGTGGAATATGCGACCCTGGCCTGGGTGGATGGGTTCAATCATCGGCGGTTGCTGGGGCTGATCGGCCATGTACCACCGGCGGAATATGAACAGCGGTATGATGAGGAGCGGAACCGGTCATGCACAGCCGCATGACTCAACTCAACGGGTCTCCGGAATTCCCGGGGCGGTTCAGTTGTTGCTGTTACAGATGGTGTTATAGACAAAGTCGGTTACCCATATGCAAATGACTTGTCTTGCCGGTACGTCAGAATAACAACGCCGGATGGTTATGTAGCGCGCCAACTTTATATTGCGCTAGCTTCTGGAGTTCAGGCTGGAGTAAACGTGTCGGCTGGTCAGGTCATTGGCACATATCAGGGATTAGGGAATCGCTATCCTGGGATCACAGAGCACGTTCATGTCGATATCCGGCATAACGGACAGCTAGTGAATCCCACGACGCTGATTCCATAGCGAAGGGTATGTGCAGATGAAATATTGGCTCCAGTTGCTTGTTGGTGGTGTCATTATTGTAAATTCAACTTTTGCCTGTGCGAATGGTGTGGTTGCTTGCGATGTTCCTGAACTCGTTGACGGCCATTCTGAATATAATGCGCTTGTCTGTTCCGGCCTTAGGAAAATGGAAGAGCAGAAATATAATGAGTCGGTTGTATTGTTTGAGAAGGCTCTGAACATTCCACTATTTGAAACACCTAATTTTGAACTGTTACCTAGATTGGCTTTGGCTCTTTATCGGGCTGGGGAGACAAAAAAATCAGAAAGTGTCTTGCTGAAAGCCGAGATGGCATTATCAGTATTTACTGGGCTAATGAAGTGTGAAGAAACGGCGACTGGTTTTAATTTGCGTCGTGTAAATGGTGTTCGGCTTACTAACCAAGCCAGTCATGATGCCGCAGCAATTATGTGTGGTGCTGCATATGATTATGTGTATGACAGGCAGACTCTTGAACGTGTATTACTGGAAGGTGAACTGGTAAGAAATTATTTTGAAATAAAGCGGCAAATCAGGCCCAAATAATAGGGGTGCGCACCGACAAAGGGTTTTGGAGCACTTAACCCTCGCCCAATATCCCCTGAATCACCTTCCCTAACCCTTCCCGGTCAGCCTCGGACAACTTCCCCATCACCCTAACGATCTGGCGTTGCTCCAGGGTGGCGATGAGCGGCTTGAGCATGGATGGCTTGGCCGGTGGCGAGTGGTTGTCTGATCTGGCTGGTGACGGCCATCAGGATCACATCGGGCCGGTTCTGCTGATAACTTTGGCGGCTGATCACCACGGCGGGGCATGTCACGAGAGCGAGCCGCCGTCGGGATCCTCGGCCCCGCAGTCGTCTGGGACGGGTCTAGCCAACAGGATTGCGAAGGGGACAAGGTTGGTGATTGCAGTGGGAGCCCTCTCACTAATACGGATCAAAATTCGACAGGGCTATCCGCCATGACCCCATTCAAGCCTCTTTGTCCCGTGCCATGCGCGGTGGTGCTGGTGCTCGTCAGCCTGGGGGGCTGTGACCCCAACGCTGAGTTTGGGGAGGACTTTGTCCGTAAATCAATTCCTGAGCGACATCGTTTGATCCTTGAGTATCCCCTTGAGCAGCAAGTGGAGCTGTATCTGAAGTCGATGCTTGAGAATCATCCACCGGACTTGGGCCTAACGTCCGTCCTGGCCACGCATGGTGCAGACCTTGTGCCCATTCTCAGAGCCAAGCTTGAAGGAGAAAATGATGATTATAACAAGCTCCAATTGATCAGTATCTTCTTCGATATGCAAGTCCTCGGGCACTATGCCGTCGCGTCGGACCATGGTCTTATGACCTTCTTGGTGCAACAGGTGGCGGGCATGGAACATCCAGCATGGAAGAAAATCGCCAGTAGAAAAATCACGCTGATCAAGGAAGACGCCGGGTTGAGGCCGGGTGGCGCCACCCCGTGAGGCACTCATCCCCGCGCACGCGCCTTGTGCGTGTCGTTTAGGCTCCGCTACGTGGGCGAGTATCTGGAGGGCCGGCTGAACGGGTTGAACCACTGGTATGCCTACAAGAATATCTCCTTCGAGGACGCTGCATATGCGTTAGAGCAACGTATAGAGAAAGACCTTCTTCGACAGGGCTATCCGCCATGACCCCATTCAAGCCTCTTTGTCCCGTGCCATGCGCGGTGGTGCTGGTGCTCGTCAGCCTGGGGGGCTGTGACCCCAACGCTGAGTTTGGGGAGGACTTTGTCCGTCAGCCGCTTCTTGAGCGACATCGTTTGATCCTTGAGTATCCTCTTGAGCAGCAAGTGGAGCTGTATCTGAAGTCGATGAGAGAGAATCACCCACCGGACTTGGGCCTAACGTCCGTCATGGCCACGCATGGTGTAGACCTTGTGCCCATTCTCAGAGCCAAGCTTGCAGGAGAAAACAATGATTATAACAAGCTCCAATTGGTCGATATCTTCTACAAAATGCAAGTCCTCGGGTACTATGCCGTTGCGTCGGACCTGGAGCTTATGACCTTCTTGGCGCAGCAGGTGGCGGGCATGGAACATCCGGCATGGAAGAAATTTGCCAGCAGGGATATTCTGCTTATCAAGGAAGACGCCGGGTTGAGGCCAGGTGACGCCACCCCGTGAAGCACATCCCCACGCACGCTCTTTTCGTTATCCCCGCATGTTGCCCCCTCCGTCATCCCCGACGTTTTTAATCGGGGATCCAGGGCTTTTTCTTGGCCTTGTCTTTCAGCCTCCTGGATGCCGGATCGGAGCCCGGCATGACGTATGGGAGGGTCATTTCCGTCCTTCCCACGCCTCTTCGTAATCCCTGCCAGTGTCCCTTCCGTCATTCCCGCGAAAGCGGGAATCCAGGGATCTGAACCGCCCCGGATTTGCCGGAGACTCCATTTCTTGAGAGGATGGAGCCTGAAGACCTACAAACGGCATCCCCCGGAGATCCGGGAACGAGCCATGCGCCTGGTCCTGGAGCATCAGGCAGACTATCGCTCTGAATGGGCCGCCCTGACGGTCATCACCGAGAAGATGGGCTGTTCCGCGGAAACCTTGCGGAAATGGAAGTGATCCGGGCCCGGGGGCCTTGGCAGACCATGGATGACGTGGAATATGCGACCCTGGCCTGGGTGGATGGGTTCAATCATCGGCGGTTGCTGGGGCTGATCGGCCATGTACCACCGGCGGAATACGAACAGCGGTATGATGAGGAGCGGAACCGGTCATGCACAGCCGCATGACTCAACTCAACGGGTCTCCGGAATTCCCGGGGCGGTTCACTCCTTATTCAAGGTGCCATTTAAATACTGAGAGTATTGAGAGATCGTTATGCGAATCTCATGGTAAAAAACCACGTGGAGGATCAGCAAACGGCATAGCAGCGTTCAGGTTGGAGCGATGGGGATGAAGGCTTGTGTCATGATCTTATGTGTTGTGGTGTCTGTGGGATGCCCTGGCTGGGCGCTGGCGGCCGAAACCGCTGTGCAGCATTCCGAGCCATCGTTGCTACAAGCGGTTCTTCAGGAAGCCCGAGACGCGGCTCAAAGCATATCACCTCTGGGGCAGACCATAGACCTGTTGGAAGAAATTCTGATTGCGCAAGCCTTCGGGGGCGATGGGGATGGTGCCCAGGAGACTCTCGGGTTGGTTGACGAGATATTACATGCCGCACAAAAAGTAAACATTCGGTGCACCAGTTACCGCGCCGTTGAGACGCGGGTTCTGCTGGCCCGCATCTTGGCTCACAGAGGCGATGGCCGGCGCGCGGAGCAACTTGTGGCAGAGGCCGCGGCCCGCGCCCAGCGGATTCACAACCCGTATGAGCAGTATGGCGCCTGGCTGGCCGTCGCGGAATATCATCTGCGAACAGGCCAGACGCCAGCCCTCCAGGCTGCCTATGCCAAGGTATGGGACGCCATCGAAGCGTTGCCGGACGAGCCGGATCAACAGACATCCCTCGTCTTGAGAGTCAAGGAACGCCGAGCCGAAATTGAAATCCTGATGGGGCACCACCAAGCCGCGACTCAGACCATTCAACAACTTCTGGCCCGTAAAGATATCAAGCGATTTGGGATTAACCATTTCATCACGATCGCCAAACTGCAAGCGTTCAACGGCAATAGGGACGGCGCGTGGGAAACGCTTCAGGCGTTATTTGCCATTCGGGATCTGATCTATGAGCCTTCAGTGCGGGAGTGGTGGGAAAGGGAATATGGGCTTTGGAAGCGGGAGCGGTGGGAAAGGGAATATCGCTTCAGAAAAGTCGTGGATCTTGCACGCGTGGGGGTCGCGCTGGTTCGCGGAGGCGAGACGGAGAGCGCCACGTTCTTCATCGATGCGGCCTTGGAGGCGCTGCAAGCCCTGCCTGATGATCCGGGGGAGCGACTGTTGGCGTGGAAAAGTATCGGGCTTGCTGCTGCCAACGTCGGCAACCTCGAGCTGGCCTTCTATGCCAAGCAGCAAATGGAAGGCCCCACCTGGTCCGTTCAGGCCCTTCCCGATCTCAACCGGGCCTTAGTCAAAGCCCACCAAGTGGAAAAGGCGCGGGAGTTGGCCATTCAGCCCGTTTGGAAGGCTAAGTTGGCTCAGATTCAAACGGAGCTGGGAGATTTTCACGGGGCCGTGCAAACGGTAGAGGGGGTGCCAGAGGACGTGTATCCGCGCTTGTGGCTAGAAACCACGCGAGCCATGGGCCGTGCCCGCGCCGAGGTCTTTGGGGTTGCTCCCGCCCGACAATGGGCCCGAACGGCCAAAGAGTCTAGGGTCCGGGTGGCCTTTTTATTGGGGATTGCCGATCTCGTCATGGAACGCCAAGGTCGAACGACGCCGGGCCCAAAGCCGAAGACGCCTCCTGACTTCACCCGTCGGGATCAATTGCAGTATGCCTCTGCTCACGAATGCCAGGGTAGGGGGCCAGAGAGCGGGTCCTGACCGGATAGGCATTTAGAGACGACCATCTCAGTCGTAACGCCGCCTAATCGTTGCAAGGAGTTTTCGATTTGTTCCCCTGATCGAAAATTTACCCCTACATGGATTCGAGATTTGCCCGGTGGCAGGATGAGACCACCACCTATGCGGCCTACAGCGGGTACAATGCCCTGGGACAACCCGGCACCCTGACCTTGGGCAATGGCACCACCACGACGTATACCTATGCCGCCGGGAATGCTCGGCTCAAAACCTCAGGGGGGCTTTGGTGGATCCGCAGGGGTTGAACCGGTATACGCATGCGAGGAACAACCCGCTGTGGCCGAAGCCCGTGGGGGCGTGTGTGCTGGGGGGCCAGAGCGTGTCCCAGCCGCCTGGTCCCCTTCCGAATTAGGCCTTGGGCGTCCTTCAACCCCTGTGCCGAGACCGGCTTTGACGGGTCTGTCGGCGGCGCGTAGGGTGTTGTCGTCATGCCGGACTCGATCCGGCATCCAGAAGAAGAAAAGGCCCGGGATTCCCGGGTCGGTTCAGGTTGGCCGGAAGTTGCAAACGTCTATTCGGATATTTGGGAGGCAGATGGACGTAATGGACAAATGGTTTATTAGAGGAAGGATCTTGGTCATGACGCGAATCCTCACCTTCACCATGATGAGCATGCTGCTAGTGCCGACTCTCAGCGATGCGGTAATCCTCGATCTCACTGGAGGAGATCTCCGGAAGTCCTGGGAGCACCTCCGTACCGGTGCGATAGAAGAATTTACGATATGGCAGGAGATCCGTTCCTACACGTTCGGACTCGCGGACCAAATTACGGCTCGACTCCCCAAGGGCCAGTACTTCAGCGCGGAGGGAGAGCCCCCCGATGGCATCGAACTCAACCTGTTTGAGCGAGAAATGGATCGGATCATCCATGCTGCCACATACTACGCCGACGTTTGGAAGGAAGTGGCCACTGTGGCTGGCGAGTATGCCGTGGAATATCGCTTTTCCGGCAACGTCACCGATGAAACCCTGAGACTTGCTCTCAGTTTTGCCGAGCAATTCCCCGCCCTTGGGGTATCCATCGTTACCCGGGATGGAAGGGAGCACTATTTTGTCAATGGACAAAGCGACCAAGCGAATGTGTTGGAATGGTGGGCGTGCAAGAGACAACGTAACCTAGCTCCACCATTCATCAATATCCAGTAGTTTGCCGCTTTCTTCATACTGATCCTCGGGGAAATAGCGTAAAAAATGTATATAAACAAAGCAAACAAAGAAGTGATTTAAAGATTCCTTTGGCAATTAATGAGTCAGTCATACGAAATGTACATTTTGGATTGAATCATCCATCTTCAATTGTCTTTAAGCTTCGTAGAGGGAGTCGCTTTGTGATTCATTTTGATTATGAGAAGCAAATTCCTCCGCCTTCAGAGATATTGGGTCCCGTGGATTGTGGGCCGGAATAAGGGAGGACAGTGCATCATCTGCCTAGGCTCTCTATGGCAATACTGTATAAACCAATGAGGAAAAGGTTCCTTTGGTTGTTGGCAATAACCATGCTGTGGCCTTCTTGTGTTAGCCAAGCCCAGCAGGCGGCCATGCCTGATGTGGGTGCAATTCTCCAAGAAGCGAGCGTGGTGGCTCAAACCCCAGCAGGCGTTTTTCTCCCGGGCCTCATGTCCGAGCTTGCGGTGGCCCAAGCTCAAGCAGGCTACCAGCAAGTGGCCAAAGCGCTATTCAAGACAGTCATTCAGTTGCTAAAATCGTTGTACTTGGATCCTGATGTCGACTTCAATCCGTCAAGGGGAATCTCGAACCTCCTGGCCATTGCGCTCAAACAAGGGCAAGGAGGCTTGGTGGACGAACAAGCGCAGTTGCTCGCAGAAATCATTCAATACACGCAGACTATGCCTGACAGGAAAACCAGATGGTTGGCCTTTGAGGAGATTGCGATCGCCCAGGCCAAGATGGGACATGCCAGCGGCAGCGCCCAAACGGTTACGCGGCTGTTCGCACTCGCGGAGCAACTCCAGGGCCAGCGGCGGTTCGCGCCGGATTATTTAAAAATCAGGAGTGTTCTCCACTTAGCCAGAGCCTATGTAGACATGGGGGAGATTGAGACGGCTCGGGCGACAACGACCCGAGCGATGCAGATGCTTGAGACGCTCCCAGCCGGGCGCCTGGAAGAACTTGACTACCTAAAATTCTGGGAGGACATCGCCATGTTACAAGGCAGCGTCGGCGATGCCGCAGAAGCTAAGAGCACGTGGGCCCGACTGATCACTTTGATCCCTGAGTACGACCTCAAAATTGGCGTGACGCTTAGGCTTGCCGAGACCCTGCGTGAGCGTGGCCATGGAGCCGTGGCCGCAGATTTGGTCGAACAAGGCCGCCGGCTGCTCCACGCCTGGGAAAATGATGCGCCCCCAAATCAACCGGCCCGCCCCCTGGCATTTGACTCGTGGGGTGATCTTGCCCTGGCCAAAGCCAGACTAGGCGATGTGGAGGGGGCGTTGGAGGTCGAAACCAATTTTCCCCCTTGGAGAAGGCCCATTGGCAAGAAACTCTATCAAAAAGTGGCCTCCGTTGCGTTAGCACAGTTTGAAGAAGCCTTTGACATTGTCAAACAGGAAGAGCCGATTGACTATTACCATTTGCTTGCGATTGTGGAAGGCCAAGCGCAAAAAGGAAACGTGGCGGGAGCGATGGAGGCGTTCCATTTCTTTAAGGAGCAGGCCTTGAGGGATTTAGCAGCGGTCAATAGAAGCCGACCTGAGTTCAAGATCACGCGACTACCACCCGATTATATGCAAGCTCTCCGGGCGGTCGCTGTCGCGCGGGGTCGCGGGGACCATGTGGCCCAGGCTGTAGCCTGGGCTCGCCGTCAGGAGACGCCTTACGAGCAAGCCAGTGCCTTATTAGGGATAGCAGAAGGGATGCTAGCGCAAAGAAAAGTAGCTCATTGAAGAGATGGTCCCGCTGTTAGCAACAAATAGAATTGTCCTACTCTGTAACAAATGAATTGTCCGCTTTTGTCTTGACCCTGCATCCCGTCTCAAACGCCGACTGTGCCCCAGACCTTACGCCGCCGTCGGGACTCTTGGCCACGCGGTCGTCTGGGACGGGCTTGGCCAACAGGATTGCGAAGGGGGCAAGGTTGGTGATTGCAGTGGGAGCCCTCTCACTAATACGGATCAAAATTCGACAGGGCTATCCGCCATGACCCCATTCAAGCCTCTTTGCCCCGTGCCCTGCGCGGTGGTGCTGGTGCTCGTCAGCTTGGGGGGCTGTGACCCCAACGCTGAGTTTGGGGAGGACTTTGTCCGTAAATCAATTCCTGAGCGACATCATTTGATCCTTGAGTATCCCCTTGAGCAGCAAGTGGAGCTGTATCTGAAGTCGATGATCGAGACACATCCGGCGGATTTGGGCCTAGCGGATGTCGTAGCCACTCACGGCGCAGAAATTGTGCCCATTCTGCGGGCCCGGTTTGCGGGACTCGATGGACTGCGAATAGAAAAACGAGATTATATCAAGATGAAGTTAGTCGATGTTTTTTTGCGTATGCATGAGATTGGTCGTTATGCTGTCGCGTCAGACTTGGGGCTTATGACCTTCTTGGAGCAACAGGTAGCGGGCATGGAAGATCCGCTGTGGAAGAAAATCACCATTAGAAAAATCACGCTGATCAAAGAAGACGCCGGGTTGAGGTCGGGTGGCGCCACCCCGTGAGGCACATCCCCGCGCGCGCTTTTCGTTATCCCGCATGTTGCCCCCTCCGTCATCCCCGACGTTTTTAATCGGGGATCCAGGGCTTTTTCTTGGTCTTGTCTTCCAGTCTCCTGGATACCGGGTCTGAGCCCGGCATGACGACTGCGGCCCTTGAATCGTCATTCCCGCGAAAAGCCTGCCCTCGATCCCCGATCAAGTCGGGGCCAGGCTATACTTAATCGGGGGCGGGAATCCAGGTTTTCAAGAATGATAAACCAGCTCCCCTATGTGAATGCGATGGCCAACCGGTGACGTTTGCTCCGATCCAATGGACCTTAACCAAGGATCGACTGCGAATGGGAGATTTTTGGCTTCTTATTCCGAATTGTTAGGAACAGCGTTCCAGGATGCATGCCTTCAAATACCGGACGGGATCAAAGCGATGCTTAGGGGGGCTAACGGAAAAGGGAAATTGCGACGACTCAGGGCGAATGGTATACTCGCCTCATGGACCGGCCAAGGCAATGGAAACGGGTGCTCGGGCTCATGGTGGCGGCTCTTCTGCTTGGCGGAGCGAGTGAGGCCGCGTTCGGCAACGGGGTGTTTCAGGGATTTCTCCATCACATCGCCCAGCAGATCACCAGGGACAAGGTCGATTTTGCCTTGGCAGAGTCCTGTACCTCGTGGTTCTATGACCAGTTGCAAAAACCTCCTCCGGTTCGTCCCGATGTTCGGCGCCTTTCGGTCGCGGAAGAAGAGTCCCATGCCTGTGCCAGCCGATACCATGGCATCGACGAGGCGCGTCAGGCTTTTGCGCACAGCCAATCCACCCTCTCGTTAAGCCTGACGTTTTATCAATTGGCCCTGGTGGCTGATCGGGATGATGACGAGCACTATGACGCGAGCGAACTGCGCGACGTGCTGCTGTCGCTGAATCTGGCACTGTTGCAGGATGATCAGGCGGTGAAACTCCTTGCGAAGCTCAAGGGAACGTTCGACCACGTTCGGGAGACGGTGGAGTTCACGGTCCTGACCGACGGCATGCAGGCGCTGTATACCAAAGGATACCGGTTCACGCACGCGGATCAGGCCGCGATGGACCGTGTCACCGGCGCGTCCTGATTTCTTAGGACATTCGTTCGACCGCTTCCCTTGACCGGCTCCGCACGGTCTGATCCCAGTCTTCTTTCATCGCATGTTCCAACTTGGCCCTGGCTTCCGTGGCGCGCATGCGTCCCAGGGCCAGGGCCGCACAGGACCGAACGTACGCGTGATCGTCTTCCAGTGCCTTCATCAACAGGGGGATGCTGTCGCGATGTTGGACCACCCCCAGGTAACTGGCGGCCATGCCCCGGAAACGGTGCTGCTTGTCGCCCAGGGATCGTTTGAGCGTCAACAGGAACACTTCGGCCATGTCCGGAGCGACGTTCTCCAGTCCTTCCAGTCGATATTCGTTCAGTTCAATGAGTTGGCTGGCCAGATCAAACCGTTTTCGTGGAGCCTTTTCGCCGGAGAATTGTTGAATGAGCCTGGCGAGCCGTTGTTTCTTGTCCTTGGCACGCCTGACCTTTCGAACGTTCACCCACGTGACAAGCGCGAAGACCACGGTCAGAAACAGGATGGGGACGACTTCATCCACGATGAAGTCTTGCGTGTCGAAGTCCAGATGGTTCCAGACCCAGATCCCGCCGACGATGAAGATCAGCAGGGCCAGGACCATGGTAAGGGTCGTCTGTCCTCGCTGGTGGTTGGGCTGGGATGGAGGCGCGTCGATGGCCATGACGCCAACTGCGTGTGTCAGCCGGGGCTAGTGAACGTTCGAGCGGTTGTCTCTGTTTTCAAGAGCGGTCAGCAGCCGGCGAAAACGCCGGCCATGCGTCTCCTCCTGACGGGTTTGATAGATGCCGGTGAGATTGCGAAGCATGCGAGCCAGGATTTGGGTATGGGAGCAGGGTTCCAGGTAGCGACGGTCGAACTCGATACCCTGATCCGTCAACAATCGGGCGCAATCCTTTTCGGTGAGAAGCGTCCCCTGGTGAAAACAATCGATGAACAGGGGTTCCGTCCGGAGCCTGACCAGGAAATGGCCGGGCAGGCCGACGCCGGCCACTGGCATGCGGAGCCGTTGTCCCAGGAGGAGATACAGCACCGATAAGCTGATCGGAATGCCCATGCGGTTATCCAGGACGCGGTGCAGAAAACTGTTGTTGGGATCGTAATACCGCTGGGTGTTGCCTCGAAATTGCAGAGTGTCGAACAGATATTCGTTCATGTGCTGCACGAGTTGCCGAGGGGCGCCTGAGCATGGGGCGAGTTCTGCGGCCATGTCGTCCAGTCGTTGCCGGTAGGGGGCCGGCTCCATGGAGGGGTCCCCTGTCAGGGCAATGAGGAAGGCCCCGGTTTCCAGGTCGATGTCCCGTGTCGACGGCGCCAGGAGCGTGCTCCAATGTCGTTCGACGTCTGCCTGGGCCATATCGGCCTCGACGGCGTGGAGGCGCGAAGCCAGGGCAGGATCGTCGCAATCCTCCAGGGCTCGTCGGAGAAAGGGCATGGCCTCGATGCCTACGTCGAGGAGGTGTTGGTGAATCTGCCGGGCGATCCGCGGATCCTGGTCGGAAAGCAGGCGGAGCAGCGCGTCGATTTTCGAAGTGGATCGTTCAGGGGAGGACGATGGCTTCATCACGTGAGCATGGGGGCTATCCGATGGCTCGACGGAAGGCCCTGGCCCCGCCGTAGAGGCATACCGTATCGAAGATCATCAGGATCACAAAGGCCAGAACGACTTGGGGCACGGCCGCGTCCCATCCCGTGATGATGAGCGGACGGACGGCATCGATGACCCAGGTCATCGGATTCACCAGTGCCAGGGCCTGCATCCATCCCGGCATGGCCGACAGGGGCACCAGGGCCGAGCTGAGAAAAATCATGGGCAGGGACAGAAAGCCCAGCAGGGAAAAGAAATCCCCATGGCTTTTGACGGAAAACGCGATGCCCAGGGAAATCGCGGTCAGCCCCACGCCGAACAACATCCCGATCATCAGAATTACGGCAATACCCGGCAGCCCGGTTTCGAGACGGACGCCGAAGACGAACGCGATGCTCAGAATGACGAGAATCTGCATGCCGGTAATGGCCATCACGAAGAGGTAACGACTGAGGATCACCGAGGACCGGTGAATGGGGGTGGACATCATGCGTTCCAGAAACCCGTTTTCCTTATCGAACAACAGATCGACGCCGCCGGCCAGTCCGTTGTTGAGCACGGTCATGATGACCACCCCGCCGGCCAGGAAACTCATGTAGTTCGGCGCCTGCATGAGTTGGACGTTGGCCGCGTGTTGAAAGAGGCTGCCGAAGAAGATCAGCCAGAACAGCATGGGTTGGATCAGGGTAAACAGCATGCTGAATTTTTCCCGGCTGAGCCGGCGAACCCACCGCATCGTCAGGGCGAGCACTTCCTGTTTGTAATGTGGGAAAGTCATGATCTTCGCGCTATTCCTCCACGTCTTCCAGAGCGCCTCCCCGGAGCCCATGCCCGGTATGGGAGACAAACACGTCATCCAGCCTGGGCCGATGATATTCGACTCCATCGAGGCCGCAATCCAGGCGATGGGCGATTTCAAGCACGGCGGGAAGGGATTTCTCCGGAGATTCCACGCGAATGTCCAGACCATTCGCCTTGATGCACACGTCACGCACAAAGGGCAGGGTCATGACCCCTTCCCGCAGGCGAGGGAGTTTGTCCGCTTCGTTGGCCTTGATCGTCAACGACAGGCTGTCGCCTCCCAAGCCGGTCTTCAACTCCAGCGGGGACCCGATGACCCGAATGGTCCCGTCGTCGATGATCGCGAGCCGATCGCACAGTTGGTCGGCTTCTTCCAGGTAATTGGTCGTCATGACGATGGTAATGCCGGTCTCCCGGAGTCGCCGGATGTAGTCCCAGATGCGAAGACGGCTTTGAACGTCCAGCCCCAGGGTCGGTTCGTCCAGGAACACGAGGCGGGGATTCGGCAGCAGCCCGCAGGCAATGTCCAGTTTGCGCTTCATGCCCCCGGAATAGGTCTTGACCACGCGGTCCGCGTGGTCTTCGAGATTGACGAGTTTCAAGAGCTCGGGGATTCGGGCGGCCGCGTCCTCCCGGGAAAGATGGTAGAGCCCTGCCAACAGCTCAAGGTGTTCGCGTCCGGTCAGAAACCGATCAACGGCGCGTTCCTGCGGCACGTAGCCGATCAGGCTTCTGACGGTATCCGCCTCCGTCACGACGTCGTGACCCAGCACCGTTGCCGTTCCCGCGGAAGGAGGGAGCACGGTGATCAGGATCCGCAGGGTCGTGCTCTTCCCGGAGCCATTGGGGCCCAGGAGTCCGAAGATTTCGCCGGCGTGAACCGTAAACGACAGATCCCGGATGGCCGTCACCGAGCCAAAGGTTTTCTCCAACCGTGCGACGTCGATCACGATGTCGGGATTCATCATCCTTCCCCTGACAATGACGTGATTCCGTCGAGTTTGAACTTCAGGAGGTCGATCAGGCGGCGGGCTTGTTGATGCAGGCTTTCGGCTTCAAGCAGGAACTGTTTCTCCAGTGGGGTGAAATCCAGGCACGAGGAAAGACTGTTTACCAGCACGCGATCCGTCAAGGCGTCATTGGTTGCCAGGTGGCAGAGTTCATCGGCCTTGCGTGCTTGCAGGTAGCGTCTCGCCAACTCCGTCACGGTGGCACGCACGGAATCTTCGGCAATCGTCTGAAACGGGTCACTCGGTTCCAACGCGATTTTGGCTTTGCGATACCGGGCGTCGAAGAATTCTTCCTGGATCGTATACCGATGCAGGCCTTCCAGGATCAGGTTTGACCGGCCATCCTGAAGCGGTTGAATGTGGGTGATGCGTCCCACGCATCCCAGAGGAAAGATCGGCGGATTGCCATGGTACTGCGTTTCCCATCCCTGCTTGAACAACGCCATGCCGATGCAGGTGCTCTGCGTGGCGTCCGCCACCATGTCCCGATATCGAGGCTCGAAAATATGGAGCGGCAGGTAGGTGTCGGGAAACAGCACCACGTTGGGAAGTGGAAAGATCGGAACGATATCCGGGATGGGAAATGCCTTCGAATGGGGAGTGTCATTTACGGCGGCCATGCGGTACGATAGCCGACGTTCAAACGCCTTGTCAACGTGGCGACGTCGTGAAGGAGCCATGGAGAAATGACGAATCGTCCCTCCAGACAAGGCGATCATGCGGATCCGTTCGGACGCGTTCGGCTGCGACCGGACCCCGCGCGTTCGTGGGAACGGGGCTCCAACGTGAAGGAGGGTGAAGGCTCATGCCGGGACGGCATTGGTGGATGATCGTCTGGGGACTGGTGACGATGCTCGGCGGGCCCACGTATGCCGCACCGGCGTCGTCGGAGTACCTGGTTCCGGCCTTGCCCGGGTACGACTATGCCTTCCCCCGCGATCATGGTTCCCATGACCGGTACGGTCTGGAGTGGTGGTACTTCACCGGTCACGTTTTTGACCGGTCCTCACGACGATTCGGCTATGAGGTCACGTTCTTCCGCAAGGCCATTGATGATTCGCGCGTCCGTGATCATCCGTCCCGCTGGGCCGTGCGCCAACTGTATTTCGCGCATCTCGCCGTGACCGACGTGGAGGGACGCACGTTCCGGTTTTCCGAAAAATTGAGTCGAGCGGCCTTGGGGAAGGCCGGAGCCGACCCCGGCCGCATGAAGGTCTGGATCGATCGCTGGACCGTGGAACCCGTGACCGAGGATCATCACCGGTTGCGTCTCACGGCCAGGGAGGCCGGATTCGGCGTGGCCCTGACGCTTACGCTGAACAAACCGCCGGTCATCCATGGACGGGAAGGGGTCAGTCGCAAAGGGGCCGACCCTGGTCAGGCGTCACATTATTATTCCCTCCCTCGCCTGGCGACGCAGGGCACCGTCTGGGTTCACGGCGAACCTTTCGAGGTCACGGGCGCAAGTTGGATGGACCATGAATTCGGTTCCGGCAGCCTGGGCGAGGATCAGATCGGCTGGGATTGGTTCAGCGTGCAATTTGACTCGAACGTCGAATTAATGCTCTATCTCCTGCGTCAACGGGACGGGACCCATGCTCCGGCGTCGAGCGGGACGTTGATTCTTCCGGATGGAACGAGCCGGCATCTCGAACGCGCGGACTTCGTGGTCCGAATCCTGGATCATTGGACCAGCCCCCTGAGCCGCGCGGACTATCCTGCGAAATGGATGGTGGACGTTCCGTCGGTCCCGCTTCGAATCACCGTGACGCCGGTGCTGTCCGACCAGGAACTGCGGACCGGGGACAGCACACGGGTGACGTATTGGGAAGGAGCGGTGGACGTACAAGGCCATTACCGGAACGTGCCCGTTGCCGGTAGGGGATACGTTGAACTCACCGGCTATGCCGAGTCACTCGAATGGGACCATCGTTCACGCCAGCGCCGATGAACCTTCTCTTTCGACGCGCCGTCATCCTGTCGATGCTGGTGAGCCTCCTGGTAGGATGCAGCCAGCGAAGCGATCGGGTGGTCGCGGTTGCGGTGCATCCCACCAAGCCGAACCTGATCTACGTGGTGACAGAAGAAGCCGTGTACAAGACCAGAGACGGGGGACAGGCGTGGACGCGTCTTGCCGAGGGGTTGCGCCGCGTTCGGGTGATGAATCTGGTGATCGATCCCCAGCTTCCGGCCAATGTGTTTGCCGGCACATTGGCCGACGGGGTCTACAAGAGTCCCGATGGGGGACGACGCTGGCTCCCGCGCAATGCCGGCATTCAGAAGGGGACGATCTCCGCCAACGTGAATCAACTGGTCTTCGATCCGAGGGACGCCCAGATCCTGTACGCGGCCACGACCGTGGGGGTGTTCCAGACGCGAGACGCGGGGCAATCCTGGACCGAGCGCATGCAGGGCATGACCGAGATCAATTTTGTCGTGGCCCTCGCGATCGATCCGATTCGTCCCAATATTCTCTACGCCGGAACCAGCGGTGGGGTCTATCGCAGTATCGATGGCGCAGACCATTGGATAAAAGCCAACCATGGGCTCGTCCCCGAGGACACCAAGCTGGCGTCCATGGCCTTGGGCGTGAATCGGTTGCTGATCGATCCTGACAATCCCGACGTGGTCTATGCCGGGACCACGCGAGGTGTGTTCAAAACGCTTGATAGAGGCGAGACGTGGATGAGACTCGCCGAGGATCTCGGAGAACTCTACGTGAGCAGCCTCGTGTTGCCCCCCGGACAGCACCTCTTGATGGGAACCAGCAGGGGGATCTTCCAGAGCCGGGATGGCGGGAAGACGTGGCGTGCCAGGAATGAGGGGTTGGCCAATCGCAATATTCGAGCGATTGCCATGGATTCCCATGACCCACGGGTTCTGTACGCGGGAACAAACGGCAGTGGCCTCTTTCGCAGTCTGGATGGCGGAGAATCCTGGGCCCATATTCCTTTGGTGACGAATCAGTAAGAGGTGATTAACATGCCATGTTACCTGAAGGTAACGAGATGGATATGTCGAGGAATTTCGAATGCGCCATGGGTCTTCGAGGTACAGCCGCCATTTCTGCTGTTTTGCCGCTTACTGAGCCTAACGGGTACCCAAAGGCTTCCTGCCTGAGTAGTTGTTATGTCAAATAATGGGCATTCTACAGGGTCTATCGACTCCATGAATATTTCGTCTTGTTACGAAAACTAGACATTTCACGTGTATTCTATTCAGGTCTGTTTCTCTTAAAAAATCATAACATATTGTTTTTATTGACATAAAAATGAAAGGTCGAAAGGTCTGAACAAAATGTCCCTGTTGGACTAGGTCTTTTTGTCTGCATGGGAGGCCATTGCTACCAATTGGAAACATGAAGAACGGTCTCTCATTAGTTTTAAAATAATTTTATGTTTATTTTCAATAGTTTATGAATAAATTTTGAAAAGATAAAAATGGCGTGAAAATTGCTTAATAAGCGATGGATAGTTAAAGGAGTCAAACAGGCTATGAACAACATGATGAGCAGGAAAGGAGGTGGTGGGAGAAAGGTTCTGCCCCTATCAGGGGATTTTCAATCAATCCATTCCACGTTAGGCCAATCGGCCTTTACACGAGGAGGTATCTGCAATGTTTCTTTCTAGACGTCAGTTTTTGAAAGTGACCACCGGGACGGTGGCTGCAGTGGCGTTGGCCGACAAGGCATTGGCCTTGACTGCGCTGCAACCGGTTGTCGAAGTGGGCAACCCCCTGGGCGAGTATCCGGATCGGGCCTGGGAGCGGGTGTACCACGATCAGTATCGTTATGATTCTTCGTTTACGTGGGTCTGCTCCCCGAACGACACCCACGCCTGCCGTATCCGTTCCTTCGTGCGTAACGGTGTGGTGATGCGGGTGGAGCAAAACTATGACCACCAAACCTATGAAGACCTCTACGGCAATCGCGGAACGTTTGCGCATAATCCGCGGATGTGCTTGAAGGGGTACACGATGCATCGACGGGTGTATGGCCCTTATCGGTTGAAAGGCCCCTTGATGCGACGTGGCTGGAAAGCCTGGATGGATGCGGGAAGCCCGGAATTCACTCCAGACGTCATGAATAAATACAAATTTACGTCCCGCTATCTGGATGACATGTTGCGGGTGAGCTGGGATACGGCGTTTACGTACCTGGCCAAAGCCATGGTCATCATCGCGGAACGGTACAGCGGTGAAGCCGGTGCCCGTCGTCTTCGGGAGCAGGGCTATCCACCGGAAATGATCGAGATGACCAAGGGTTCCGGCGTGCGGACCATGAAGTTCCGCGCTGGTATGCCCATCCTGGGCGTGATCGGGAAGATGGCCATTACCCGGATGAACGGGGGCTGCGGTGCCTTGCTCGACCACTACCTGCGGAAAGTGAAGCCCAACCAGGCGCAAGGTGGCCGGTACTGGTCCAACTACACCTGGCACGGCGACCAAAACCCAGCGCATCCGTTCTGGTCCGGTGTGCAGACTTCTGACATCGACATGAGCGACATGCGTTTCTCGAAGTTGAACACGAGCTGGGGTAAGAACTTTGTCGAAAACAAGATGCCTGAAGCGCACTGGAAGCTCGAAAGCATCGAGCGTGGGGCGCGGGTGGTCGTGATCACGCCGGAGTACAATCCCACGGCGTATCGAGCCGACTACTGGATTCCGGTCCGGCCGGAAACGGACGCGGCCTTGTTCCTGGGCGCTTGCAAAATCATGTTCGACGAGAACATGCATGACCATGATTTCTGCGCGGCCTATACGGACATGCCGATTCTGGTTCGTACGGATACCCTGCAATATCTTGATCCGCGTGACGTGATCAAGGGCTATCAGTTCCCGGATTTCTCCAAGACCTATTCCGGGAAGGTGCAAACGTTGAATCCAGCCAAGATTGCGCGTCTTGGTGGTTTCATGGTGTGGGATGTCAACAAGAACCAGGCCGTGCCGATTCACCGGGAATTGGTGGGCTGGCACTATCGGAACAGCGGCATCGAGTCGGCCTTGACCGGGACCTACCGGGTGAAGTTGCTGAACGGCCGTGAAGTCGACGTGGCACCGATCTTCCAGTTGTATCAGGTCCACTTGCAGGACTACGACTTGGATACGGTCCACCAGATCAACCGGTCCCCGAAGGACTTGATCGTCCGCTGGGCCAGAGATTCGGGTACCATCAAACCGGCAACCATTCACAACGGGGAAGGGACGAACCACTACTTCCACCAAACCATCATTGCGCGTGGCGCGGCGATGGTGCTGATTATCGCCGGGAACGTCGGGAAGTTCGGGACCGGGCAACATACCTGGGCCGGGAACTACAAAGCGGGTATCTGGAACAGCACCCCGTGGTCCGGCGGTGGTCTCGGAACGCATACCGCAGAGAATCCGTTCAAGATCACGACGGATCCGAATGCCCACGGGAAGGAAGTGCACGTTCGTGGGTACTACTACGGTGAAGAGGTGGCTTACTGGAACCATGGGGATACGGCGTTGATCGTGAATACGCCGAAGTATGGGCGTCGGGTGTTTACCGGAAAGACGCACATGCCGACCCCGACCAAGTTCCGGTGGGTGGCGAACGTGAACGTGTTGAACAACGCCAAACACCACTATGACATGGTCAAGAACGTGGACCCCCACATTGAATGTATTGCGACCCAGGACATCGAGATGACTTCGGACGTGAACCATGCCGACGTCGCTCTGGGTGTGAATACGTGGATGGAGTTCACGTATCCCGAACATACGGCAACGGTGTCGAATCCGTGGTTCCAGGTGTGGAAAGGGGGCATCCGGCCCTTGTATGACACCAGAAACGATCTGGATACGACCGCCGGTGTGGCCGCCAAATTGACCGAAATGACGGGCGATGGGCGGTTCCGGGATTACTTCAAATTCGTCTACGACAACCGGGTCGACGTGTACGTGCAACGGTTGTTGGACGCCAGTTGTACGGGCTATGGGTACAGTGTCGACACCATGCTGAAGTCCGAAAAGGGCTGGATGGTGTTGTGCCGGACGTATCCACGGCAGCCGTTCTGGGAAGAGACGAATGAATCGAAACCGCAATGGACCCGGACTGGCCGGTATGAAAACTACCGGACGGAGCCGGAAGCCATTGAATACGGGGAAAACTTCATTTCGCACCGGGAAGGCACGGAAGCAACGCCGTACCTGCCGAACGCGATCATGACAACGAACCCCTACGTGCGGCCGGATGACTATGGTATTCCCATCACGGCGCAGCACCATGATGACAAGACGGTCCGCAACATTGCGTTGCCGTGGCAGGAAATCAAGCGGTACTCCAACCCCCTGTGGGAGAAGGGGTATCAGTTCTACTGCGTGACGCCGAAGACGCGGCATCGCGTACACAGTCAGTGGTCCGTAAACGACTGGGTGCAGATGTATGAATCGAACTTCGGTGACGCGTATCGGATGGATAAACGGACACCGGGCGTGGGTGAGCATCAATTACACATGAACCCACAAGCGGCGAAAGACCGGGGCATCAACGACGGTGACTATGTGTACGTTGACGGCAATCCGGTTGATCGGCCGTACCGAGGATGGAAGCCGAGTGACCCGTACTACAAAGTGGCTCGGTTGATGATTCGGGCGAAGTACAACCCGGCGTTCCCGTATCACGTGACCATGGCGAAGCACGCTCCGTACGTGGCCACCGCGAAATCCGTGAAGGGCCATGAAACCCGACCGGACGGACGGGCCATCGCGATGGATACGGGATATCAGTCAAACTTCCGGTATGGGGCGCAACAGTCCTTCACCCGTGACTGGTTGATGCCGATGCACCAGACCGACTCACTGCCAGGGAAGCATGCAGTGGGCTGGAAGTTCAAATTCGGGTATCAAGTGGACAACCACGCGGTCAACACCACTCCCAAAGAATGTCTGATGCGGATCACCAAAGCAGAGGACGGTGGTATTGGCGGCAGGGGTCCATGGGAGCCAGTCCGGACCGGGTTTACGCCTGGGCAGGAAAATGAGTTCATGATCAAGTGGCTCAAAGGCGACCACATTAAGATCAAGGTGTAACAAGGATCAAATGTGGATTTTCAGAAAAATTGAACGAATGTTGGTTCAAAGAAACGGAGGAAATCATGCCAGAAGTCTATAATTGGCACTTAGGCCGGAAGATGCTGTATCCCTATGAGGAACGGCATCCAAAGTGGCAATTCGCCTTTGTGTTCAACATCAATCGCTGCTTGGCCTGTCAAACCTGTTCCATGGCGGATAAATCCACATGGCTGTTCTCGAAAGGCCAGGAATACATGTGGTGGAACAACGTGGAGACGAAACCCTACGGTGGCTATCCACAGTTCTACGACGTGAAAATCACGCAGTTGATCGAACAAGTCAACCCAGGCGGACAGGTGTGGAACGTGCGGGTAGGCCGCAAACACCATGCGCCGTATGGGGTGTTCGAAGGGATGACGATTTTCGATGCCGGGGCGAAAGTCGGCCAGGCAGCGATCGGCTACATCCCGACGGACCAGGAATGGCGTTTTGTCAACATTTATGAAGACACGGCCACGTCGATGCGGGCAATTGTGGAAGGCATCGACAAGACCGGGTTTACCAAAGAAGAACCATGGCGGATGACCGGCAGCAGCTTGCCGGAGCATGAAACCTACTTCTTCTATCTTCAACGCATTTGCAACCATTGCACGTATCCGGGTTGTTTGGCTGCCTGTCCGCGGAAGGCCATCTACAAGAGGCCGGAGGATGGGATCGTGCTGATCGACCAGAACCGGTGTCGTGGATACAAGAAGTGCGTGGAGCAATGTCCATACAAAAAGCCGATGTATCGGGGGACGACTCGGGTGACCGAGAAGTGCATCGCGTGCTATCCGCGGGTCGAGGGGAAAGATCCTCTCACGGGTGGCGAGCCGATGGAAACCCGGTGTATGGCGGCCTGCGTGGGTAAGATTCGCTTGCAGAACCTCGTCAAGATCGGTGAGGATGGCCTGTGGGCGGAAGATCGGTGGAACCCCCTGTATTACACCATCCGGGTGGAACAGGTGGCGTTGCCACTGTACCCGCAATGGGGCACGGAGCCGAATGGGTATTACATTCCCCCACGGCAATCGCCTCGTGGCTACATCCGGCAGATGTTCGGGCCGGGCGTGGACAATGCGATCGAGAAGTACCTGGTGCCAAGCCGGGAATTGTTGGCCGTTCTTCAGTTGTGGAGAGCCAGCCAGCAGATCGTCTTCCGGTACGACATCATTCCGGGACCGAAAGTGTTTGAAACCCAGATACACGGGCGGAAGTTCGAGATGTACAACGACACCGTGTTAGGGTTCAACAAGTCCGGGAAGGAAGCCGTCCGGCAGCAGGTGGAAGAGCCGATTTACATTCGGCCAGCCGAACGCGCTACCTGGCTGTAAGAGCCGGTAGAGGTGTGAAAAAAGCCGGAGGTTTTCGGACCTCCGGCTTTTTTTTGTTGCGCCACCCGTTGGGCGGGGATTCTCAAAAAATTGCTTAGATTCCTTCGCTAAATGGTGTATCCTACAGACGTGCGTATCCAGACATGGTAAAGGACGCTCATGAGAGACAAAGGGCCTGTCATGCATCTTTCCCCTCCGGACCCCGTTCCTCTTTCGGCTCAGGCCATTCCCTTTTGGGAACTCCTGGAAACCGGAAAAGTCCCCGATGACTACATCAGGACGGAGTACGTGGCTCAACAGTTTGTCGAACGATTGGTTCATTACGTGTTGAGCCTCCCCTCGAAATCGGTTTCGATTCCACAGCTTTCCGTTATTCTTGAGCAGATTGACGCCCGTCATCAGATCTTCTTTTTTAAACGCCTGAAGGAAACGAGCCCTCACAGCTTGAAGGATTTTGCGCCCTTGTATTACGGGTTTATGGCAGAATTTCATCCGTTATTGTTTACCTGATGTCTCGTGTGCACGAAGCATGGCCCTTGATCGGGAACATGGGAAACGCAGCCCATGGCATGTCAGCAGCATCCTGAGGAGGAACAATGAACTCAACTCTACATCGAGCGATTTCGAGCTTTTACAACCTGATTTATGAAGCCCAGGCCTTTTCCACGACCATGGCTCGCATCGATTCGGCTGACCACGAGCGGTATCTGGGGAAAGTGGAGGGACTCAATTGGGTCCTTGATCGCTGCCAGGAGTTCGAAGACGTGGACCAGAATCTCACTACCGCCTCCCTGCACAAATTGTTGGGCGACGTCAAATCGGATCTGGATCATGAATTATCCGTCCAACGACGGGAAAAGGGCAGACGGGCCGATGGACGGGAAGAAGCTCTGATCTTCGTGACCGATTACCTCACGAGTCTGATTACGGCCACGGAAATCGAATCGGCGAAAAGCCCGGTCTAGCATCGTGCCGGGTGGTGGCCCCCACGTGGGGCGTGCGTCCCTGCCGTCCTGAGAGGCCTTCGATGTTTGCCGCGGACAGATTCAAGTCGCGATGGATCAGAGAGTGGATTATTTTTGCCATCTGCCTTGGCTTGGGCGGGCACATTGCCCTGGCGCTCCTGCTGCATGCACCGGAACAATGGCCGGCCAGAACCCTGTGGCTGTATGGCCTGTTACTCGCGCTCTCCGTCTACGTGTGCGTCCAGTTGCTCCGCTCGGTGTGGTGGTTGATGAGGGGAGCTTCCGATTCCCAGGAATGATCAGGCCTACAGAATGCCGTCCATGGGGATTCCCTCCTCGATGAGCATGATGGGAATCGCCTCCCTGATCGGATAGGCGACCTTTTTATCGCTTCGGAGCAACCCGCCCTCGAGGGGCTCTTTCACCAGACTCCCACCTTTGTTCTCAAGTTTCCCATCCCTGATTTTCCGGTTCAGGCGTTCAAGGGAAGCCTCATCCAGGAGGGTCATCGTCTGCTTGGTTTCCGGGCAGCATAAAATGTCCAGAAGCGCGGGGTCGAGAGGGGTTGAATGCATGAGAGGCCTTTTCGAGTTGTGTTCCACGTTCGTCTTTCATACACTAGTCAAGACGTCGAGAGATTGCAAGGATCGGATGAATGAACAAGCACGGTCGACTGCATCGACTCAAACGCTATTTCTTCACGGGATTGTTTATTGTCGTCCCGGCCTGGGGAACGTTTCTGATTTTGTCGGCCTTGTTCATGACGCTGGATGGACTGTGGGGGACTTTGCTGGGGACCGTGATGACGTTTGAAATTCCGGGAGCCGGACTTGCGCTGTTGCTTCTGCTCATTGTCGGAGTGGGGATGCTGGGCACTCGCCTCGTCGGGCAACGATTCGTGAAGAAGATGGAGGACGTATTTGAGCGGATACCCTTGGTGAGAAGTATTTATTACACGCTCAAGGGCATGACCGACGTGTTTCAATTCCGGGAACGATTCGGCCAGAGTACGGTGGTCGTGTTTCCATTTCCCCGCACCGGCCTTTGGGCGATTGGATTCATGATGGGCACCGCCCCGGGAATGCTCCAGATTGCCGAAGACGATTCCCTCATCATGGTGTTTGTGCCGACGGCCATTCATCCCTTTACGGGCTATTTGGCGTTCGTGGGGGAATCGAAGGTCCACCGCGTCAAGCTGCGTCCTGAAGAAGCCATGAAATTGGAATTCTCCGCGGGCCTGTATCGACCGCCCCAAGGATGGCTGGAAGGCGCCTCTCGCGTCAGCCCGGAGTCGTAAGCTCCAATGCGACATCGGGCCTTGCCACGTGATCTCCCGGAGAATCGACCATGAAACACCGTTCAGCGTTCCACCTCCGTTTGGCCGATTTCCGTGATCTCGAGTCCTTGGTCACGTTCAACATGGCCCTGGCATGGGAAACCGAGGGCAGACGATTGGAACGGGCTCTTCTCCGGGCCGGCGTGGAATCGCTCCTGTCCGACTCGTCCAAGGGGTTTTACGTGGTCGTGGAGCACCCGTCCGCCGGAATCATCGGGCAGTTGTTGATCACCTTTGAATGGAGCGATTGGCGCAATGCGTGTTTCTGGTGGGTGCAAAGCGTGTACGTGCACGAGCAATGGCGACGACATGGCGTGTTTACACAGTTGTACGAGTACGTGTTACGCGAAGGAGAACGCCAAGGCAACGTGGCCGGCATTCGGTTATACGTGGAACGGGACAACGTCGTGGCCCAGGGGGTGTATGCCCGGGTCGGCTTGTCCTCGTCGCCGTACAAAGTCTTCGAGAACGATTTTATCCTGCCGGCCAGATCGAATACATAACGCGCATCCACGAATTTCCCGGCGACGTTCCGCAGGAACCGGACAGGGGCCATGGAAGAGCCGGGTCACGAGGCGCTGGGAACCCGTTTTCGATAGACAAGCATGCGGACCCGCTGTTAGACTTCGATAAACGTGTGCCATGCAATTCCATGTTGCCATAGCTCGTGATTCGAAGGCAGACGCAGCGGCTCAGTCTGTCATCAGGTCCATCCGGGAGGCATGTGACGCCCCGCCGGATCTGCTCTGCGTATTCTTTTCGCCGCATTATGCGGACGCCTCGCATGACTTGGTCGAGACATTTTCCCGACGGCTAACTCCGCGAGTGATGGTCGGTTGTATGGGCCAGGGTGTGATCGGGCCGTTCGAGGAATACGAAAACAGCTCGGTGGTGACCGTATGGGCGGCGTGGCTGCCCGAGGCCTGCATGACCCCTTTTCATTTGACCTTCCATGAAAAGGAACTCCACGGGGCATCGACAGGGATTGAAGGATGGCCGCGAGAATTGGAGTCACGGTCGGATCAGCCGACGTTCCTGATCTTTGCCGATCCCTTTTCCACGCCCATTGAGGACGTGTTCGAGAAAATGGAGGAATGCTGTCCGGGTTCCCCTGCGATCGGAGGCATGGCGAGCGGCGGGACGGATCTGGGCGAAAACCGGTTGGTCGTCAACAATAGGATCATGAAGGAAGGGCTCGTGGGCGTGGCGTTGTGGGGCCCGGTGTGGATTCGAACCCTGGTCTCCCAGGGCTGTCAACCCATTGGGCAACGTTACGTGGTGACCAAAGCCGAAAGAAACATCATGTACGAGTTGGGCGGCATGCCGACCCTGGAACGTCTCCAGGAAACGCTCCGGAGCCTGGAGCCGGAACGGAGAAAACAGGTTGCCATGGCCGTGCAGGTTGGCGTGGCGTTTGATGAGCAACGCGAACGGTTCGATCGGGGCGATTTTCTCATTCGCGGGCTGCTGGGAGCAGATCAACGATCAGGAGGCGTGGCGATTTCCGATATCGTCAAGGAAGGACAGACGATTCAATTTCACGTCAGAGATCCGATGGCCGCGAGTGAAGAGTTCCATTCATTGCTGAACCAGGATCGCCTGGCGCATCCGTCTTCTCCTTTCAAAGGCGCCCTGTTGTTTAGTTGCAACGCTCGAGGGCGACGATTCTTCGCCGAACCGAATCATGATATTATGGCCCTCCAACGACAGGCCCAGGGGATTCCGGTAGCGGGATTTTTTGCCACCGGAGAAATCGGGCCGGTGGGCGGAAAAAACTTTATGCACGGGTATACCGTGAGTGCTGCGTTGTTTGCCCAGCCGTTCTCCGTCGATCCTCCCCTTGGGTAAGTAAGGCCCGGACCGTGAGCACAAGGGCCCTGAGAAAAGGCCCTGTTTCACCACGCCGGGAACAGGCTTCAACAGAAGAAATCCATCAGCGAAAGGAACGAAAGCCAATGACGTTCAGGACAATCAGCACGTGGGTCATGATCATAGGTGGATGGGTCCTGCTTCAAGGGGCCGGAACGGGGCTCGGAGCCGAGCCCATCAAAACATCATCCGGACTGGAATACGTCGACCTGGTGACGGGCGACGGCCGGGAGGCACACGTGGGCGAAACCGCGGTCGTCCATTATACCGGGTGGCTGGAAAATGGAACGAAGTTTGACAGTTCGGTGGATCGTGGGGATCCGTTTTCTTTTCGCCTGGGTGCCGGTCGAGTCATCAAAGGCTGGGACGAAGGGGTCGTGGGGATGAAAATCGGCACGAAGCGCAGGTTGATCATTCCGCCCCATCTCGGCTACGGCAGTCGCGGGGCGGGTCGCGTCATTCCGCCTGACGCCACCTTGATTTTTGAAGTGGAATTACTGGATCTTCGATAACCCGTCGGTTCGGGTTCACTCCTGCAGAGACAATTCCTGCCAGCCGTGCGGGGGGAATCGCACGTGCTGTCTCACGCCATCACCTCCTGCCAGTTCCCCTTGCCGTCATGCTCCGTCCTTCCCGCGAAAGCCTGCCCTCGACATCCTTAATCGGGGACAGGAATCCAGCACCCTTGCATTTCCTTTTTCTGGATGCCGGATCGGGGTCCGGCATGACGAATGGAGGAGTCTGGCCTCCAACCACGTCCTTCCCGCGCATGCGGGAATCCAGAGTCGTTGCTTTTTTGGCTATCGGATCCGGGCCTTGCAGCGACGTCTGCATGCGATTGCCCGGCCAGGAACGCCGTAGGTTGCGGAAGGCGTGCGCACGTGTCATAACAACAGCTCGACTTGAGACGCCGAGCCTCATGAGCGAATCAAAGGAACGACTCTTCGAGACGTTGGATGGCAGAGGGAGGGAAGCCACTCTCTTCATCCGTCATCGAATGAATGCGCGATTTCTCTCTCCAAGCAATGGCGAGCCGATCTTTCGGGCGCTGTGCTCCTCATGAAACAAACGCCCCTGCATGAAGCCCACGTAGCCGGCAAAGCCAAGATCGTCGATTTTTCCGGCTGGGCCATGCCGTTGCAGTATTCGGGCGTCCTGGATGAATATCATGCGGTCCGCAGTGCCGCGGGGTTGTTTGACGTGAGTCACATGGGTCGTCTTCACGTCGAGGGTCCCGGAGCCCTGTCGTTCCTTCAGCGGGTGACCACCAATGACGTGCAACGAGTCGAGCCGATGGGCTCGCAGTACTCGATGATCTGCAATCCCGAGGGGGGCGTGAAAGACGATATTTTCCTGTATCGCTTGGACACCGAGGCGTTTCTTCTGTGTGTCAACGCCTCCAATCGTGACAAGATCAGGCAATGGCTTATCCGGCAACGTGATGCAGCGCCTCTTCGCATCACGGATCGATCGGAAGCGTTGGCTCAACTGGCGCTGCAGGGGCCTGCCTCAAAGACAGTCTTGCAGTCATTCGTGTCATCAGCACTCGATGGGCTGAAGCCCAGACGTTGCCTTCAAGATACGGTCGGGGGAGTGGATTGCCTGATTACGCGAACCGGCTATACCGGAGAACTGGGGTATGAAATCTACGTGTCGGCCATGCAGGTTCGCCACGTGTGGGATCGATTGATGCAGGCCGGGGCGCCGTGTGGCCTGAAGCCCGCGGGGTTGGGCGCACGGGATTTGCTTCGACTCGACATGGGGTATCTGTTATACGGCAATGACCTGAACGAAGCGATCACGCCCATCGAGGCCAACGTCGCATGGGTTGTGAATTTTGCCAAGGGCGCCTTCATCGGCGAGACCGTGCTCAGACAACAGGTCCAACAGGCCCCCCCCCGACGCCTGGTGGCCTTCGAATTATTGGAGAAAGGTGTCCCCCGTCACGATATGAAATTGTTTGTCCGGGACACACCGATAGGTATGGTCACCAGTGGCAATCTGTCTCCCATTTTGCAAAAAGGCATTGGCTTGGGGTACGTGGCTCCAGCCTATACCAAGGTCGGCACCGGGTTCGACGTCGAGATTCGGGGAAGGCGAATGCCCGCACGAGTGGTCACGCTTCCCTTTTATACGAAGAAGCCATCGGCATAAACCCTGTGTGCCAAGGGTGATTCACGGTGAAGAAACCGATCTACAGGGGGCGCATCATAGACCTGTCCGTGGAGACCGTGACCCTGCCGAATGGCACCACGGCCGATCTGGAGGTCATCACCCATCCGGGGGCTGCGGCCGTCGTCCCGATAAAGGACGACGGGACGGTGGTCATGATCCGGCAGTATCGTCATGCCGTGGGGGGCTTCATCCACGAAATCCCCGCGGGCAAGCTGCACCCCGGAGAAGACCCCAGGGACTGCGCGGTTCGAGAAGTCGAAGAAGAAACCGGCTACAGGGTCGGCAGGCTGGAGCCGCTCGTGAGTTTCCTGACCACGCCAGGGTTTACCAACGAAATCATCCACGTGTTTGTGGGGAAAGAACTTTCTCCGGGTACGCAGGCCTTGGGTGACGATGAGGTCCTGGAGATCATTGCCATGCCGCTTGCCCAAGCCATGGATCTCATCAAAAACGGCATCATCAAGGATGCCAAAACCATTATCGGCCTCCAGGCGCTCTCGCTCGAATCGAAGGCCCCATAACCTCGGGTCGGGCAGGAGCCTCCAGCACCGGTTCCCATCCGTCCTCTCCTCCTATGAAACATGCCTCCAGGAGCCCAGGGGAACGCGTGAACGCTCTTGTGAAGGGGGTCTTCTCCCCACCCGACGCCACCCTTAGCCCAACAGAAATCCGTGGAACAGGGGGTCGTCCGGGTCGAGGACGAATTCGTGCCGTCCGGTGAGATAGGCACGGCCTTCGACTTCCGGAATAATCGCCGGAAGAGGTCCCAGTTGCGTCTCCTCGATGATTGTCCCTCTGAACTGCGTTCCCAGAATACTTTCAAACCTGAGTGATTCTCCGGTCCGCAGGGTCCCTCGGGCGTGGAGGAGCGCTAAATGAGCGCTGACCCCGGTACCCGTGGGTGATCGATCCAACGCGCCGTTGGCGAAGATACAGACCTGTCTCACGCTTCCCTCGCGAGTCTGAGCCGGGGCCACAAAGATGGTGCCGTACAGAAAGCCCAGGTCGGGCTCCGTGGGGTGGACAATGGGGCGTTCGGCCATGATGGCCTGTTTGATGGCGTGCCCCAGGGTTTGGAGTCGCGGTGCGTGTTGGGGTTCGAGGGTGAGGTTCAACCTCTCCGCCCTGCAGAACGCATAGAACGCGCCGCCGAAGGCCAGATCATAATGAACCGGGCCGAGACCCGGAACCTCCACCGTCTGCTCCACGTCGAGAACAAAGGACGGCACATTGAGAAAGGAAACGCTTCGAACCTTGCCATCATCCATTGATGCCGTGGCCGCGACCAACCCACTGGGGGTGTCGAAGCGGATCGTGGTGCTAGGAACGGTGACAGGAAACAGCCCTTGTTCCAGCATGACCGTGGTGAGCCCAATGATCCCATGCCCGCACATCGTACTGTATCCCTCATGATGAAAAAACAGGACGCCGGTATCGGCTTGCGGATGTGCAGAGGGCACGAGCAGACACCCGTACATCTCGTGGTGGCCTCGAGGTTCCCACATGAGTGCCGTGCGCAGATGATCCAGGTGCGTCCTGCAGGAACGGCGTTTTTCCAGGATGGTCGCCCCCGAAGGCTCGGGGAATCCTGCCGTCACCACGCGAAGCGCTTCGCCGGCAACGTGACAGTCGAGGGTCGTGATGGTGTGCATCGGCTGAGGGCCCCGTGAGCCTGCCCCCTCTGAGGAAGAGCAGGCCGGAACGCCGGTTGGCATCAGGCGTCTTGTTCGGTCATGAACCACCCGGCGATCGAAAGCCGTTTACAGTCCCCCGCTAGCGCATCAACCCGACACACGCGATGAAACCGGGGCACGACAAAGAGGGCGAGTGATCCCGGTTGTGGCGCGATGCATTGGGCGACGTCCATGACGCGGTTTCCCCGTGGGTCTTTTTTGGCATGATAGAGGATGAGTTCTCCGCCCCAATCGCTGTGCCATTCGGTATGGACGTAGGTTGCCAGGGCCAGTCGCCGGAGGGGTGGAGGGTGATGACGGTCGGCCGCGTAGGCTTCATCCGTATCGTCATGGGTCGGCAGACAGTCGCCGGCGCCGTAGGAATAGTAATTGAAATTCACGTGTCGTTGCCGGATGTTGGGGAAGGATTCCATGTACTCGGCAATGCAGGGCAGGGACAATCTGTCGAGAAAGAGTCGACGCTCGTGAGGCCCGATATCAGCCTTCAGCCAATTGCCGGACTGAGGGAAGGCTCGAGACACCGCGGGCATGTCCAAAAGCCCGGTCCAAGTCGCCTGCCTCATTGCCGTGCGAAAGGTTTCCATTTCCTTGTCGGTCCAGAACTGTTCCAGGACCAGGACCGGATCTTTCCGAAAAGAGAATTTTCCAGGATTGAATTGATGAAACGGAACCTTCATGGGGACATCAAGTTGGTCGAATGCACGTGTCAACGGTCCAGCAAAAAGGTACAAGATAAGGGAACGGGCGGAGCAGGGTCAAGAACGTTCAGGACTCGGCTGAGCCAGGCGTTTGGCTAACCGACGCCCTACTCGGGTCATGGCCATGGAGCGGTCCTTGGGGTCGAGGATCACGTTCAGCACGTACAGGTGTTCGGCGTCCGCCATGGCCGAACCCAGGACCTCCACGAAGGCTCCGAACGTCTCGATCCGGTGTCCGATGCCCCCTCCGAGCAATTCGCAGATTTTTTCATACTGCCATTCATGCACGTCATTGAACGGACCTTCCAGGATTTCCCGTTCGGTGGAATAGCCGCGGTTGTTGAGAATGATGATGATAGGGGCTTGTCGGTGTCGGAGACAGGTCGCGAGTTCGGTGCCGGTCATCTGAAACGCGCCGTCGCCGACCAGAACCAGGGGCCTCAGGGACGGGTCGGCGAATGCCGTTCCGAGTGCAGCGGGGACGCTGAACCCCATGGACGTATAGTAGGCCGGAGAAAGAAACTCGGCGGTTTTCCGTACGCGCAGGTCCGCGGAGGCGAAGAGCGATTCCCCCACGTCGGCAATGACCACGGTATGCTCGTTCAGCAGCCCATCCAGATAGCCGAACATGTTATGAAGGGAGACGGGCGTATCCGGCAAGGGTGCTTCGAACGTGCCGCGATCCGGCGTGGGCAGTGGGCGAGGCAGAAACGACGGCAGCGGGGCCGCGGAAAGCGCGCGGATGAAGTCTTCGAATTGCACGCCCTCGTAGTGGTGATGCTTGATGGCAATCGAATCGGCCGTGGCATGGATCGTGCGTCCGTCGGCCAGGAGCGTGGCATGGACTTTGACGTCTTCCACGTCGGTCAGGAGCGTGCCCAGCGTCAGCAGGCAATCGGCCTGGTCCACAAATTCCAGAATTTCATCACGCCCCACGAGCCCGCCGTACACGCCGATGTACAGGGGATGATCTTCTCGAATCACCGATTTGCCGAGCAACGTCGAGGCCACGGGCACGCCCATGCGTTCCACCAGCGCCGTGAGTTCGTGCTGGAGTCCGAACCGGTGAATTTCCGCCCCGGCCAGTACCACCGGCCGTTCCGAACTCGAAAGGATGCCGCGTACCTCGGCCACGGCTTCCTTTAACGCCACGGGATTGCTTTCACAGGTCATCCGGGGTGGCGTGGAAGAGGCAACCTGGACGGGGGCGAAGACCATGTCACGAGGAATTTCCAGATAGATGGGGCGTTTGTATTTCAGCAAGGCGGTGAGGGCGCGGTCGAGTTCCCGTTCAGCGGTGAGGGGATCGTCAAGGACCACCGACGCAACGGTGATCTTTTCGAAGACGTCGCGTTGGGTGGAGAAATCTCGAACCATGTGATGAAGAAAAGGCGTTGTCAGTCGTTCCGCGAGGCCGGGCGAACCCGACAGCATCACGACCGGAGACCGCTCCGCATACGCGCAGGCAATGGCGTTGACGATGTTAAGCCCACCGACGCAATAGGTGACACAGGCTCCGCCTATTCCATGGATCCGCGCATAGGCATCGGCTGCAAAGCCGGCGCAGTCTTCGCGGGTCGTCCCGACGTGCTCAATGGGCGATTCCTCGAGCAGTTGAAAGAGCGAGAGCACGTAATCGCCCGGGACGCCGAATATATGCTTGAGCCCGAGCCCGTGCAGACGATCCAGCACCAAGGATCCGATGGTGTGCGATTCGTTCATGGCTTGCAAAATTATAACATGGCCAAAGGGCGTGGCGCGACAACCCTCACGGCATCGGGTCAGGAGACCCCGAGTGCTCTTTTCAGGTCGGGTCCGGACCAAGGCCAAGGCGGTGACCGGTTATGGCCTGTTCTCCAATCTGTCGATCACGGCCGATCCCGCGGCGTCTCCCCAGACGTTGACCGTGGTGCGACAGCGGTCCAGAAACCAGTCGATCACGAGAATGAGGGCAATACCCTCGATAGGAAGGTTGACGGACTTGAGCACGATCACCATCGTGACGAGGCCGGCCTCAGGAATGCCCGCGGCACCAACCGCAGCCAGGGTCGCGGTCAACACGATAATCACCGTCTGGGCGAACCCGAGTTCGATACCGTAGGACTGCGCAATGAACACGGCGGCCACTGCCTCGTAAAGGGCCGTGCCGTCCATGTTGATCGTTGCGCCGAGGGGGAGCACAAAGCGCGCGGTTCGGGGCGAAACGCGGTTTTCCTCGATAACGGCTTCCATGGTGAGCGGAAGCGTGGCCGAACTCGAACTGGTGGAGAACGCCGTGGTCAGCGCGGTTCCGAGGTTTCTCGCGTACGTGGGCACGTGCTGTTTCCCGATAAAATGGAGGAGAAGGGGAATCACAAGCAAGCCGTGGATCAACAGGCCCAGAATGACGGTCCCGGCATAGGCGCCCAGTTGTACCAGTTGAGGCCAAAACCCGCTGAACCCTCCGGCCTCGCCCAGGCGGCCGGCAATCAATGCGCCGATTCCGACCGGTGCGGCCCACATCAGCAGGTGAACCATGGACATGATGGCTTCGTTCACGCCTTCAACGACCTGAATGACGAGTGCACCCCGCGTGCCAACCGTGGTCAGGACACCGCCGAACAGAAGGGAAAAGATGATTAACGGCAGGACGTCGGCGTTGGCCATGGCCGAGAACAGGTTTTTGGGAATGAGTCCGGTCAGGATGGTCCGAAGCAGCTCGGGCACCTCGGTGGGTTTATCTTCCAGGCGTTCGGACATGGTGCTCATGTCGCCGGTCACGGACGTTCCCGGGGTTCCCGGCTGAATCAGCAGGACGAGGATGAGCCCGATGACCACTGCGATGCCCGTGGTCGTCATGAAATACAGGACTGCGCGGCCTCCCAGCGGGCCGAGTCGCCGCACGTCGCCGAGGCTGGTGACGCCGACGATGATGGAACTCATGACCAAGGGAACCACAAGGACGAACAAGGCCTTGAGAAACAATTCCCCCAGGAACGAAACGGATCGTCCTGCTTCCGGCAGGGTGCCCCCGAGGAGCGTTCCGGAGACAATGCCCAACAGGATGGCCCACAGCAGTTTGTTTGAGGATTGTCGGTTCATGACGTGTTGGGGTGGCGTGCCGATGGTTATTGATAATGATCGATGGGAGGGCACGTGCAGACCACGTGACGGTCTCCATACGCATTGTCGATGCGTGCGACGGACGGCCAGAATTTGGAGCCTCGGAGCCAGGGCAGTGGGAAAGCGGCCTGTTCCCGGCTGTAGGGATGAGGCCAGTCCGTTTTTGTCACGGCTTCAATCGTATGCGGAGCATTTTTCAGGGGATTGTCGTCTCGCGGGAGACGCCCTGCTTCGATGTCTGCAATCTCTTGTCGAATCGTCAGCAGCGCATCGCAATACTGATCCAGTTCAGACTTGGATTCACTTTCCGTGGGTTCGATCATCATCGTGTCGGCCACGGGCCATGAAATCGTCGGAGCGTGGAAGCCAAAATCCATGAGGCGTTTGGCCACGTCTCCCACTCCCACGTCCGCGGACTTCTTGAACGGTCGCAGATCCACGATAAATTCGTGGGCGCACAACCCGCTCCGTCCGGTGTACAGAATCGAGAAGCCTTGCTCCAGTCGCTTGGCCATGTAATTAGCATTCAGAATCGCGACGCCGGTGGCCCGAGTCAATCCCGTTGCACCCATGAGGGCGATAAAGGCCCAGGAAATCGGCAGGATGCTCGGGCTCCCTTGTGGGGCCGAGGAAACCGGCCCAATGCCTCCACCCGTGTTGTGGATCGGATGTCCGGGCAGAAACGGAGTCAGGTGCTCGGCGGTGGCAATCGGCCCCATTCCGGGTCCGCCTCCGCCGTGGGGAATACAGAAGGTCTTGTGCAGGTTGAGATGACAGACGTCGGCGCCGATGTCCGCCGGCCGACACAGTCCCACCATCGCATTCATGTTGGCGCCGTCCATGTAGACCTGGCCGCCGTGCTCGTGCACGATTCGACAGATGTCCCGAATCGTTTCTTCAAAGACCCCATGCGTCGAAGGATACGTCACCATCAGGGCGGCCAGCGTCTCGCGGTGCTGCTCGGCCTTGGCGTGCAGATCCTCGAGATCGATGTTCCCGCGTTCGTCACAGGCCACGGGCACGACGTTCAGACCGGCAATCACCGCACTCGCGGGGTTGGTGCCGTGCGCCGAGGCCGGGATCAAACACACGTTCCGGTGCCCTTGCCCGCGGCTTTCGTGATACGCCCGAATGACCAGCAACCCGGCATATTCGCCTTGGGAGCCGGCATTGGGTTGGAATGAGACGGCCGAATACCCCGTTATTTCCGAGAGCCAGGTTTCCAGTTCCCGAAACAGTTGGGTATAGCCTTCGGTTTGGTGCGCCGGGGCAAACGGATGAAGACGACTGAATTCCGGCCACGTCACGGGGAGCATTTCCACGGTCGCGTTGAGTTTCATGGTGCAGGAACCCAGGGGAATCATGGAATGGACCAGCGACAGATCCCGCGATTGGAGACGATGCAGGTAGCGTAACAGCTCGTGTTCGGAATGATAGCGATGGAAGACTTCATGCGTCAGAAAGGGGGTCGTGCGAGCCAACGGGGCCGGGATCGAGACGGAGCACGTTTCCGCGAGTTCTTTGCCCGTGAACTCCAATGCGTCATCGTGTGAAAACGTGTTCCACAGGGTCTCCACGTCATCCATGGTCGTGGTTTCATCCAGGGCGATGCCGAAGGAGCCGTCGGCAAATTCTCGAAGGTTGAGACGGAATCGTTCCGCTCGTTCGCGGATGCGGTCTGCCTCGAGCCCGTCGGCGGACACCCGCACGGTATCAAAAACGAGTTGGTTGAGAACGTGACATCCGAGACGGGTCAAGCCCTCGGCGAGAACCATGGTCAAGCCGCGCACACGCTCGGCAATGCGCGTGAGCCCATCGGGTCCGTGATACACGGCATACATGCCGGCCATGTTGGCCAGCAGCACCTGAGCGGTACAGATGTTGCTCGTGGCGCGGTCTCGACGAATGTGCTGCTCCCGGGTTTGTAAGGCCAGCCGGTACGCCGTTCGTCCTTCACCATCTTTGGAGACGCCGACGATGCGTCCGGGTATCTGGCGTTTGTAGGCTTCGCGCGTGGCCAGGAACGCGGCATGCGGGCCTCCGAATCCCAGGGGGACCCCAAAGCGTTGGCTGGACCCCACGGCGATATCCGCGCCGAATTCTCCGGGCGGTCTGAAGAGGGTGAGCGCGAGCAGATCCGTGGCCACGACGACCTGCGTGCCCGCGTCATGGGCTCGTTGAATCAGATCCTGGGCATCGCGAAGCCTGCCGTCCGTGGTGGGATATTGCAGGAGGAGCCCGCAATACGACGCCTGTGCCCAGTCGATCCCATCCACCGGGCCAACGTCCAAATGGAGCCCGAGCGATTCGGCGCGGGTCCGGACCACGGCGAGCGTTTGCGGATGACAGTCGTCCGCCGCAAAAAACGCCCGTTGGCCGCCGATGGCCTTGCACATGGCCATGGCTTCTGCCGCGGCGGTACCTTCATCCAGCAGGGACGCATTGGCCAGCGGGAGGCCGGTCAGATCAGCCACCATCGTTTGAAAATTGAGCAGGGCTTCCAGCCGTCCTTGGGAGATTTCCGCCTGGTACGGGGTGTACTGGGTGTACCAGGCAGGATTTTCCATGATGTTCCGGAGAATGACCGGAGGCGTGTAACAATCGTAATACCCCATTCCAAGATATGACCGAAACACGCGATTCTTCCCGGCCCTGTCCCGAAGGTCTGCCAAGACCTCCTGCTCGCTCCGGGGGGGCGGCAGGTTGAGCGGCTCCCGGAGACGAATGTCCTCCGGGACCGCGGCGTGGATCAGGGTTTCCAGGGAAGGAAAGTCGACCACGCGCAGCATCTCCAGAATCTCGGCCTCGGTCGATCCCACGTGTCGATCGAGAAACGTCTCCGTGGTCAAAAACGAGCGTTGTAGGGCAGTCATCATACGTTGCTGTTGTGTGAAGGCCTGGAGAGGACCGCACCGGCGCAGTGAATTCCGTGGTGCGGGGTTGTGGATCAGCGGACGTGCGTTCGATCTCCTCACCAGCCTATCATGATTTCGCGGATCCTGCCAAGGAATCTGATTGTTCGACGCGGATGGTGACGGTCATGGATTCCTGACCATCCCCCGTCCGAATGCCGAATATGGGCGTGGCGTCCCTGTAGTCGAGCCCCGTGGCCACGCGCACGTAGCGTTCATCCGGAGGGACAGCATTGGACACGTCGAACCCGATCCACCCCATGCCCTCGATCCAGGCTTCCGCCCAGGAATGACTCGCGTCCTGTTCGACGTGATGCTCCATCAGAAGATAGCCGCTGACGTATCGAGCCGGAAAGCCAAGGAGCCGTGCCGCGCTCAGAAACACGTGCGTATGGTCCTGGCAGACGCCGTGCCGGAGCCGCACGGCGTCTTCCGCGGTGGTGCGGGAGTTTGTCAGGCCCTTTTTGTAGGCAACGGTCTTCGCCACGAGATCGGAAAGCGCGTGCAGGCGCGTCACGTCGTCCAGGGCCTTGCCGACCAGAGACTCGAGCAGACGATGGACGTGTTGGCCCGGTTTGGTCAAGGCGGTCGACCGTTTGAAATACCACAACGGGACGTAGCCGAGCCGTTGATTGCTCGTTTCACCTTGCGTGATCGTCTCGACCTCGCCCGAGACGTGAATGCTCATGGCCGACTGGTCTTCATCGAGGCTTGTCAGGGTCACGAGATTCGCATGCTGGTCCGTAAATTCCAATTCCTTGCATCCGCCTTCGACCGTGACGGCCCACGTGACGACGTGCTGCGACGCCAGCGACTTCGGCGTCAGACGAACCTGTTGTAACGCATAGTGGATGGGCCTGTCGTATTCGTATTTCGTGAGATGGGAAATTTTCAGTCTCATTCTGCTATCCGTAAAAGCGGTAGTCCTTTTCGATCTGCCTTCCCAGAACATTATTGTCACGGATGAATTCCTGGATGAATTCGTGCAACCCGTCTTCCACGATGTCTTCGATCGAGCGGTTCGTGAGCCTGGAGAACACCCGTTCCGCCTGATCGAATGAAGACTCGCGGACCCCATAGGTCTTGGCGAGATACGTGAGATTATCCACGATCTTGGAATAGCAGAAAGCGAGAGACCGTGGCATGCGAAGATCGAGCATCAGGAAATTCGCGATCGCCGTCGAGTGAAGGTCGCCCTTGTGGAGACGGTGGTAGGCGCGTTGAGCCGACACCGATCTGAGAATGGTCTCCCATTGCACGTTGTCCTGGGAGCTGCCGACCAGCGCAATGGAAGGCAACAGCAGATAGTACTTGACGTCGAGGATGCGTGCCGTGTTGTCGGCCCGTTCCAGAAACGTGCCGAGACGGGCGAAATTGAAGATGTCGTTCCGCATCATGGTGCCGTGGAGCGTGCCGCCGAGCAGGGAGTTTTGCTGCTGGATCGTGTTGAGGACAAAGGGCAGTTCCCGTTCTCGTACGGGCTGGGTGAGGAGTTCCTGGAGGGTCAGCCAGCATTCATTGGTGACGGACCAGAGCTCACGGGACAGCGCGGTGCGCAGATGCCTGGCATTGTTGCGTGCGGCTTGGATCATCGACATGACGCTGGAAGGGTTTGAGGGGTCGCGTAACAGGAAATCGATGACGTGAGCCGTCTGCATCCGTTCGTATTTTTCCAGAAAGGCCTGTTTGGCGCCGATCGTCGTGATCACGGACTCCCACTCGTTCTCCGCTTCGGCGAAGCGAGTCAGGGCAATGCGAAATCCGGCGTCGAGCAGGCGTGCGGTGTTCTCGTTTCTTTCCAGGTAACGAAACATCCAGAACAGGCCGGCTGCGGTTTTCCCGAGCATTAGTCCTCCAGAACCCAGGTGTCTTTGGTGCCTCCGCCTTGGCTGGAATTCACGACCAGCGATCCTTTCTGCAACGCCACGCGAGTCAGCCCACCCGGAGTCATCTGAATCCCGTCCGGCGAAACCAGGACGAAGACCCGCAGGTCCACGTGGCGCGACTCCAGGCCGTTCTTGGTAAGAATCGGCGTCGTGGACAGCGAAAGGGTGGGTTGGGCGATGTAGTTGCCGGGGTTGGCTTCCAGCTTGCTTCGGAACGCGATCCGTTCCTCGTTGCTCGCGGCAGGTCCTACCAGCATGCCATACCCGCCTGACCCATGGACCTCCTTCACGACCAATTCGGACAGGTTGTCCAGCACGTAGCGCAAGGCTTCCGGCTCGCAGCACCGCCAGGTCGGCACGTTCTTCAGCAGGGCCTTTTCACCCGTATAGAACTCGATGATGGCCGGCATATACGAATAGACGGCCTTGTCGTCGACAATGCCCGCCCCCGGCGCGTTGGCGATGGTGACGCGGCCTGCCCGGTAGACGTCGAAAAGGCCGGGGACGCCCAGGAGGGACTGCGGATTGAAGTTGAGCGGGTCGAGGTACTCGTCGTCCACGCGCCTGTAAATGACGTCAATGGGGGTATAGCCTTGAGTGGTCCGCATGGCGATGCGTCCATCGACCACGCGCAGATCGTGCCCTTCGACGAGCTCCGCACCCATCTGGCCGGCCAGGAACGCGTGTTCGAAATAGGCCGCATTGTAAATGCCGGGCGTCAGCACCGCGATGACCGGCGTATCGTTGCAGGAACGTGGCGCGCAGTTGCCAAGCGAGCGTCTCAGGTTTTTGGGATAGTTGCCGACGGCCTGCACGTTGATCTGTGCAAACAGCTCCGGAAACATCTGGAGCATGATTTCCCGATTTTCCAACATGTAAGACACGCCGGACGGAATGCGGGCATTATCCTCCAGGACGTAGAATTCGTCCTCTCCGGTGCGGACGATATCGACTCCTGTGACGTGGGTATAGACGTTCCCGGGTGGCGAGACGCCGATCATCTGCGGGAGCAACGCCTCATTGTCCGCGATCAGCTCTGCCGGCACGCGACCCGCCCGAAGGATTTCCTGTCGGTGATAGACGTCGTGCAGAAAGGCGTTCATCGCCTGGACCCGCTGCCGGATCCCACGAACGAGCCGGGACCATTCACGATTGGAAATGATGCGTGGGACGACGTCGAAGGGGATCAGCCGTTCACTGGCTTCCTCTTCTCCATACACGCTGAAGGTGATCCCGAGTTTGCGAAAAACGGTCTCGGCTTCGTCTGACTTGCGTTGCAGCCAGGCCCTGTCCTGGGACTCGAACCACTGGTGATAGCCGCGATAGGGCTTGCGAGGGGTTTCACCGGTCCCGAACATTTCGTCGAAGAACGTGTTGGTCATCGCGGGTGTGCTCACCCCTCGGTTCGTGGCCTGCCCTGGTTCGGCGTGATGAGGCATAGGGCCTTCGCACCGATGGGGGCCACATGGCGAGGAAAGGTCCTCACCTTATCAAGATCGTTTGTGATTTTTCAATCGGGGGAACTGCGACGAGCCGCCTTCGGGTCTCCCCGGCACGTGCCGGACTCCTCGTCGCGGCTTGAGAAAATTTCGAGGTTTCGGTACACAGGAGACATTTCTCACTCTTTCACGTGGCGATGATCGTCTTCTCCAACATCAAGAAACTGTATGATGGAACCTCCGGCACCGTTGCCGCGGTTCATGAGAGGGTCGATGTGTGGGTTGACGGAGGCCGGATCGAAGCCGTGCACCCGCATCAGGCTCGACTCGCCCAGGGTCCCGACGTTTGTCACGTCGATTGTTCCCTGCTCACCGCGACGCCGGGCCTCGTCGATTGCCATGGGCACGTCACCGTGTTGGGCATCCGCGAAGAAGATCTGTCTGCCATGAATGGGCCCGCGGGGCTGCTCTATACGGAGCGGATTCTCCATGCCACGCTGGTGCAGGGCGGCGTGACGACCGTCCGTGACGTGGGCGGCGCGACGCACGTCGTCAAACGGTTGGTCGATGAAGGGCTCATCATCGGGCCTCGCTTGAAGATTGCCATTTGCATGTTGTCCACGACCGGCGGCCATGCGGATTTTCGAGGGACGGACCGGTGTCATGAGACGGTGTCCCGGTTATGGCCGGCCGGCCCCGGTCGTCCATCGAGCATCGTGGATGGGCCTTGGGACTGTCGAAAGCGCGTGCGTGAAATCGCCGCATGTGGCGGCGACTTGGTGAAAATCTGTACGAGCCCGGGGGTCGTGTCCCCCTCGGATCAATTGGAGCATCGGGATTTCACAAAAGCGGAAATCGACGCGATCTGTGACGAAGCCGCGGGTCGCGGCATGATGGTGGCGGCGCATGCCCATAGTCGACAGGGGATCGAATTGGCGATTGATTGCGGAGTCCAGGATATTCAGCACGTCTCGTTTCTGGATGAATCCCTGGCGGAAAAAGCCTATGCCAGGGGGTGTACGGTGACCCCTACGTCGTGGATCAATTACGAGTTGCCCCTGGTGGAGCATTTGCCGTCTTTTGTCGCTGAAAAAGTCCAACGCGCGACGCAGGCCCATGCCGACGCGGTCCGCATCGCGCAGGCGAGCGGTCTCAAGGTGCTCGCGGGGACCGATCCCATCCTCCCTCACATGCATGGACGAAATTATATGGAGATGGTCTCGCTGATCAAGGATGGTCTGGCTCCGCTGGCCGCGTGGTACAGTGGAACGGGGCTCGCCGCGGAACTCATCGGGCAACACGATACCGGGAAATTGGCACCGGGGTATCGGGCCGACCTGTTGTTCAGCCGGGGTGACGTCCTTGCCGACCCAACCCTGTTCGACCAGGGGGCGTTGGTGGAAGTGATCAAGGATGGCATCGGGTATCGCGGCGCGCTGAAGGGAGTTCCCCAGAAAACCTTTCGTTCCGGGGTTGACGAGCTGCTCGCCATGCCGTTTGTGAAATAGCCGAGGGGATGAGCGCGTCAGGACGGCTGGATTTCCGGTTTGGAGAAGTCCTGCTCCACGGGGTCATCTCGCAAGTCCACGACGAGTTCTCCTTTCGGCGAGAAAAAGCCCTGTCCATCGATCTGGACGATCCCGTTACAGTTGTCCTGGAAGAACTCCAGGATCCACCCGTTGAAATCATAGCCCTCCTCGCTGATGTCGTGTTTGAGGATTCGAGTCGCAAGGATAAAGTGGGCTCGCGTGACGAATTCTTTCGTCAGATCGGCTTCCACGTCGCCGAAGGCAGACAGATGCGCGGAAAACCCCGCCTGTTCTTTTTCAAAGACGTCCTGATAGGTGCCGTTATTGCGAATGCAGAACACCTGAAGCGGTTTCTTTTCGCGGTGATACCCGAGCGCCACCTGGACCCATGAATACTCATCGAGCACGTCGGGATCCATCTTGGGGATGAGGGGCACCTGGTTTTTCGATTTTAAAAAATCCAGCAACAGACGGAGAGGGGGGGGATTCTCGCGCTGGCAAAAGACCCGGGAGTAGAGAAACTCGTTCCCCGCGTCATCGGATTTTGTCAGTGAAATAACGGATAATTCTTTTCCCATGGCAGATCCCTCCGATTGGATGATTCGACCCGCACTGTACCGTGCGCACGGCATGGGCTTCAAGGCCGTGGTCATGCGTGGAAAGAATTTGTGCCGTTCCCCGTCTATACAGGGTTTTGTGGTTGACAGGGTAGGATGCTTTCGGTAGACTCACGCCGATCTTTTCCATGGAGTCTTTGGGGTTGCCGTTACGCGTTTCACGCTATTGACCGGTGTAAATCGATTCCACCCGTGTTCGATCCTGCCGACACGCTTTTCTGTTGCATATTTCCTTGTTGAAGGGGGTGCCTTATGGCCAAAGCTATGACCAAGTCCCAGATCGTTGATCAGTTAGCGACAAAATCTGGAGTAACCAAAAAGACCGCCAGCGAAATTCTCGATAATCTGGCCGCCTTGGCGTACAAAGAAGCGAAAAACTCCTTTACCGTGCCAGGACTCGGAAAGTTGGTCCTGTCTCATCGGAAGGCTCGAACCGGAAGAAATCCCCAAACCGGTGAGCCGATCAAGATTCCGGCCAAGAAAGTGGTGAAGTTCCGGGTGGCCAAAGTTGCCAAGGATTCCATCCTGGGCAAAAAGTAAATCGTCCTGGACAACGGTGAGCGCGGAGCGCGTTCCTTGTGCGAACGCCGTCGTGGTTCTTTCGGAAAAACCAGTTTCCCGTCTGAGCACTCTACGGGTGCCACGCTGCCCCATGCGTCAATAAAACGAAGGCCCCAATCCCTTCGTGCTCATGCCATCATGGGCCACCAAGCTGATTTCGTCTCCGTCGTGAACGGTCGTATCCTCGCTGGCCACTCGCCGATTGATCGTCACCATCACCTTGTTTTCTCGTAAGAGTCTGGTGACCGTTCGAAGTTTGCGCCCCTGCTGTTTCAGCAGTTGTTTTACCGACAGGGGATCTTCCAGTTCACAGGACAGACTTCGCTCTCCATCAGAAGTTTCCAGATCTCCCATCAGCGTCACGATAACCATATCAACAGGCTAATGCGGTGTCCCGACCAGGCGGCTCTCCGCAATCCTCTCAGGACGACAATCCACGCGGTGATCGGAATCGGATCGTGCCCGGGCATTGGCCGGAAGACAAGAAAGCGGTATACTGAGTCTCGGAGACTTCCGCGTTGGTACCTCGGATGTGGCGAACGTGTGGCGCATCATTATCATCCTGATTCTTCTGATCATTCTATTTTTGATGATTCGGAAATCCTTTCGCGATTTTCGGAACTCCAGGGCTGGTGATCCTTCCTTACCCTCCAAAGACATGATGGTGCAAGATCCGGTCTGCAAACTGTATATCACCGCGGGGTCCGCGGTGGTGGAAAAGATCGGAGGCCAGCATTACCATTTTTGCAGCAACGAATGCGCCCATAAATTCAAGAGTTACATGTCAGGATAGGCTCCGGTCGAGAGCGGAAGGAGGGCTCAGGCCAGGGCCCCTCCGCAGGATGACCCTGCCCCGGCCGTGCACCCATAACAATGTTGGCCCATGACAATCGACCGCTGGGCCAGGGCCTCGAAATCGAACTCCGCGATCGTTTGGGGGAGGGTCCGGCTGACGGGGGCATCGAGCATCTGATTGAAATCGCAATCGTACAGTCGTCCGTCCCATCCCACGCTGAGCAGGCTGCGACACATCACGTGTTCGACCGAATGAGGATTGAAATTCTCGGTCAGCCGGCGCATGTATTCTTCATACCTGCCCTGGGCGTAGAGGTCGTTGAGAAAGCGGTGAAGGGGCATGTTGGTAATGGTGTACAGTTGATTGAACCTGATCCCGAAACGTGAGAGCAGTTCCCTTTTGTAGGTTTCCTCCAGTTCTCGTTGATCGGGCGGCAGGTTCGGGCCTAAGGGGTTGTAGACGAGATTCAGCACCAGGTCCGTGCCTTTGTGTCCATAGCCCAAGGCATTCAAGGCCCGCAAGGCCGCCAGACTCCTCGTAAAGACGCCCTTCCCCCGCTGCTGATCCACGTTCTCTTCAAGATAGCAGGGTAAGGAGGCGATGATCTCCACCTGATGCTCGGCCAGAAATCCGGGAAGATGTGATTTCCCGGCCATGGAAAAGACCGTCAAATTGCAGCGGTCGAGCACCGTTTTCCCAAGGGCGCGGGACGCTGAGACCAGGTATTCAAAGTGCGGATTCATTTCCGGAGCCCCTCCGGTCACGTCCACGGTCGTGATCTGCGGATGGCGTTGCAGGACCCTGAGAATGCTCTCCATCGTCTCGCGGCTCATGATTTCCGTCCGTGAGGGTCCGGCATCGACGTGACAATGCTGACAGGTTTGGTTGCAGAGTTTCCCGACGTTCACCTGCAACGTGCGCAGGGTGTTGGCACGGAGAGGGGGCATCCCATGTTCCGTCAGGGTTTGCGAAAAGAGATTGGGATTGGAGAGGACGGGAATCGGCGTCATGCTATCGTCTTCGTTGAATACTGCCGCCTGCTTCGACCCTCGCCGATCCGTTCCTTCGACGTCCCGTTCAGGAGGCGTGCGCCGTCAGCGTCGCGGTCCACACGGCCCGTGAAATCGTGGACGACGGCATGAACGCCGACGATTCCGTGCCGGAGAAGAGACCTCGTTTATAACAAGGCCGAAGCTCGTTGATCAAGCGATTTCCCGAAGGGGTTCCCAAGCCTCCCGTGGCCCCCGTTCTCGCGTCAAGCCGTCAGTTTCCCGGCTGCTGCCTGGTCCAGGAACCACGTCCCCGGTCGAATGAGTTGAGCAGGGAAGACGTCGGGTTGCAAGGGCCCTTCAAACACGGCCTGGAGCGTTTGGGCTTTTGCATGGCCGCAGATGAGAAACGTGACCTGTCGAGCGTGATTGAGCAGAACCGGCGTGCAGGTGATCCGGAACGTCTGAAGGCTTTCCACCCAGGGTGCAGCCACGAGCCGGTTGGTTTCGCAAACCGCCTGGGTCCCCGGGAACAGGGAAGCGGTATGACCGTCCGGTCCCATGCCCAGCAGGATGAAATCGAAGCAGGGGATTTCCGCTTCGGATACCTCGAATTGTTCGCGCAGCACGGCTTCATACCGGTCCGCAATGGTTTGGGCATCGGGGAGTTCGCTCGGCATACGATGAACGTGCGTCGTGGAAATGGGCAGGTGACTGAGGAGGGCTTCATGGACCATTCGATAGTTACTGTCTGCATGATCAGGCGGAACGTGCCGTTCATCTCCCCAAAAAAATCGGACTTTGGTCCAATCGAGTTGACTCCGGAAGAAGGGGGTGGCAAGCCTCGCATAGAGCCCTTTGGGGGTCGAGCCGCCGGCAAGGGCGATGGTGAACGCGTCGCGTGCCGCGATGGCCTGACGGGCATGATGAATCACGTGGCGTGCCGCGGCGTCCAGCAGGGCCTGGGGGGTCGGGTACACGTGGATGTCTCGTGGGGAATACGACATGCGAGAGTCAGAACGGGAGCCTCGGGCGTTCAGCACCCGGAATACTGTGAATCTTCGAGTTGCCCTTCTTTCGTGAAGTCCAGACGAATCCTGCAGGCTGCAAGGACGGCCGTGGAAATCGGAAACGATGACCCGGTCTCATGAAAATACATCCAGGTTTCGCCGCCGAAGAGCCGCTTCGATCTGGCCCTGGGCTTGCCCCAGTTTTTTTCAAACCAAGCCTGGGAGTTTCCCATGCCCTCGACGGCGAGGTTCCGTGGAGGCGAGCCGCAGCCACTCGAGACCAGGGTCCCGAGCATCAGCAGGCCAAGGATGACCATCGCAGGTTTCACGGTGGGCTCTTTCTCGGAGAGGCGTTGGTTCCCCTGAAACGTCTCGAAAAATCCTACCCCTGGCGGGGTGTCCAGTCAAATGTGGGGATCGTCATGCGTCGACGAATCCTTTCTCATCCCCGTAAGACCGACCATAAGCTGGGTTCGTCTCCTGCTCTCTCCTGTCAGGCCGCCCTCGAGAGGCCCCGATGCTAACGGGGCATGGCTCCACGTTCCTGATCAGAGATGACGGTGAAGAGGAGTAGCCCCGCATGCTGTCGGCAAGGGGGCTGATTGTCAACGTTCCGCGGCTGAATTACAATACGAGAGACGCAGCACGTTGACGCCTCTCAGCGTGTGAGAGGGGAATCTCACGCTCCAATGCAAGGAGGAAGCCATGAAGCTCTACCTGGATACCGGTAACGTCAAAGAAATCGCCGAGGCCGCTCGCCTGGGAATTCTGGATGGGGTCACGACCAATCCGTCATTAGTCTCCAAAGAGGGACGTGACTTCAAGGACCTGATCCGGGAAATCTGTCAACTCGTGGATGGCCCGGTCAGTGCGGAGGTCGTGAGCGTCGAGGCCGATGCCATGGTCAGGGAAGGCCTGGAGCTGGCCAGGATTCACCCCAACGTCGTGGTGAAATGCCCCCTGATTCCTGAAGGCCTCGCCGCAACCAGACGCTTGGCCGGAGAAGGCATTCGGGTGAACGTCACGTTGTGTTTTTCGCCGACGCAAGCCCTCCTGGCCGCCAAAGCCGGCGCGTGGTGCGTCTCGCCGTTTATCGGTCGGTTGGATGACGTGAGCAGCGACGGCATGGCACTCATTCGGCAAATCCTGAAGATTTTTCGCAACTATGATTTTTCGACCCTGGTGCTCGTGGCCAGCGTGAGACATCCACAGCACGTGGTGGAGGCCGCGTTGGCAGGCGGCGACATCTGCACCATGCCCTATGGCGTTTTTCAACAGTTGGTCAGGCATCCGCTCACGGACATCGGACTCAAGAAGTTTCTGGCTGATTGGGAAGCCCGAAGTCAGGGGCGCCCGTCCACCAACTGACGAGCGTGCCGAAACACGCGATGAAACATGGGGCGGGTGAGTTTGCCGGTAAAGGTATTCTGTTGGCTGGGGTGGTAGGAGCCCAGGAGGGTGACACCCCAGGTCGTGGAACAGATGGTGCCGTGCCCGAATGGAGGTTTGTCGATGGCGCGTCCCATGGATCGGGCGGCGGTCACGTATTCGTCGAAGGCGATTTTCCCCAGGGCTACGACCACGGTGACCTTTTTCAACAAGCGGAGTTCCTCGAGCACGTAGGGTCGACACGTTTCAAATTCTTCTTTGGAGGGTTTGTTTCGAGGGGGAGCGCAGCGTACGGCCGCGCCCACGTAACAGTCCGTCAACCGCAGTCCGTCGCCCCGATGGGTGGACTCGGCCTGGTTGGCGAATCCGAATCGAAACAAGGCCTCGTAGAGCCAATCTCCGCTTCGGTCACCGGTAAACACCCGTCCGGTCCGATTTCCACCGTGAGCCGCTGGAGCCAATCCTATGACGTAGAGCCGGGCGCGGGGGTCTCCAAACCCGGGAACGGGACGCCCCCAATACTCCCAGTCCTGAAAGCGTTTCACCTTGGTGAAGGCGACTTCTCGCCGGTAGGCGGTCAATCGCGCGCAACGCGTGCAATCCGCGATGGTCTGCTGTAAGACGTCCAGGCTGCGCATCATGGAAATCGTACCATAACGAACGAGTCGGCCACACGTGCCCATCCACATCGATTGCCCGGAGCACACAATCCGCGCGATGCTCGAACGACTCCTCCTTGCGGGGTTGGAGGCTGCGGAGCCCGAGTCGGCTATTCGGCGTGCCGTTCGGATCACGCACAAGCGCCTCAGCGTGGGACCGTGGGATTACGATCTTGCCGCATGTTCGCGTATCGTGTGCCTCGGAGCAGGGAAAGCCTCCGGGGCTATGGCCGCGGCGTTGGAACGCCGACTCGGGCCGAGGTTGGAGGGTGGTCTGGTCGTGGTCAACGAGGGTCACGGACGCAGCACGGAGAGAATACGCCTGATCGAGGCGCGGCATCCGGTCCCCGATCATCGAAGCGAAAACGCCGCGCGAAGAATGCTCGACTTTCTCGAATCGTTGACGAACCGGGACCTGGTCCTGATGGTGCTCTCCGGTGGCGCGTCGAGTCTCTTGGCTGCCCCGGCCCCTGGCTTGACCTTGAAGGAAAAACAACACACCACCCGGTTGCTGCTCCGAAGCGGAGCCACCATTCAGGAGATGAACGTGGTGCGCAAGCATCTCTCCCGTATCAAGGGCGGATGCCTTGCCGGGGCCACGACTGCCACGGTCATCACGCTCGTTCTGTCGGACGTGCCAGGCGATGACCTGGCTACCATCGGGTCCGGTCTCATGGCTCCGGACCCTTCGACCTTCGCAGATGCGAAACGGGTGCTCGACAAGTTCGGGCTCTGGCACAGAGTCCCCGTGGCCGTTCAACGACACGTGGCCCGTGGGCTCCAGGGCCGCATCCCCGAGACGCCAAAACCCGGTGACGCGGTTTTTTCTCGTATCCGGCATCACGTGATCGGCAATAATCACGTGGCCCTCGAACGCATGGCCAAACAAGCCAAGACGTTGGGGCTCCGTCCCCTGGTCCTGACGACGACTCTGTCGGGGGAGGCCCGCGTCATCGGCACGCTCTTTGGAGATCTCGCCAGGGAAATTCGCGTTTCAGGAAACCCTGTCCGGCCTCCGGCCTGTGTGTTCGCCGGCGGAGAACTTACCGTGACCGTGAAAGGGAAGGGGATCGGGGGGCGTGCCCAGGAATTTGCCTTGGCTGCGGCAGCTTCGCTCGAAGGGTTGTCTCGCGTGGCCGTCATCGGGGTTGGCACCGATGGCACCGATGGTCCGACGCAGGCCGCAGGGGCCATCGTGGACGGGCGAAGCCTTAGCCGGGCCCGGGCCCAAGGGGTGAGCCAGGAAACCGCGCTTCGAGAGAACGACAGCCATGGGTTTTTTCACCGGGCAGGCGGGCACGTCGTGACCGGACCAACCGGCACGAACGTGAATGACTTCTATATGATCCTGGTCTTGTAACCCATTCATGACCGAAAGGACGGGGAATGGACGAAGCACAAAAAATGGTTCGGGAGTTTCACGAGACGTTCGATATCCTCATTGCGGAGAGCCCCAGGGTGCCGGATACGAAGACCACGGCTTTGCGCGAACGGCTCATTCAGGAAGAGTTTGACGAATTGAAGGAAGCACTGCACGCAGGAGACCTTCCGGGTATTGCCAAAGAACTCGCCGATCTTCTGTACGTCGTGTACGGCACGGCCGTGTCCTGTGGAATCGACATGGCGCCGGTGTTCCGCGAAGTTCAGCGCTCCAACATGAGCAAGGTGGGTGGATATAAGCGGGACGATGGCAAATGGGTCAAACCATCGACCTATTCACCCGCCAGGATTGAGCCCATCCTCGAAAGGCAGCGAAGCCGGAGACGAGCATCCTCGTAAAGGTTCCTCCATTTGCCGACGGCATGAGGGGAGATGCTTCTTCACCGTCATCCCTGATCAGGATCCTGGATCCACGCCCAGGTTCCCATGACGTCCGATCACGTCGGCCTGACAGCGGGGGCAGGAGGCGGGCGGAGCCTCCTGTTCAGGAAAAGAAAGGAGTTGTCACGCATGAACGAACACAGACGAGAATGACAACCCGGGCGCGTGGTGCGGGATCCTGAACGCGATCAAGACCCGGGCGTGCGAAGTGGGGCGATTGATCGTCAGTGGGACTTGGGCGTGCGCTCATGGGCCAGTAAGGCTTCCTTGACGGAGAGCCCTCCGCCATAGCCCACGAGCGTTCCATTGCTTCCGATGACCCGATGACAGGGAACCATGATCGAAACGGGATTCTGCCGGTTTGCCGCTCCGACGGCGCGAGCGGCGTTGGGTTTGCCTATGGCTTCTGCCACCTGCCCGTAGGAGCGCGTGTGTCCATAGGGGATGGTCTGAAGCGCCTGCCAGACTCTCTGTTGAAACGGGGTTCCCTGCGGGGCCAGTGCGATCGTGAAGGTCTTCCGTTTCCCGGAGAAGTATTCTTCGAGTTGCCGAATCGGGCGTTGAAACGGCGTTTCGGAATAGGTCCATCGGGGGTCGGGGGGAGTCGGATGGCGGCCGTCCTGAAACGAGAGGTGCGTCAGGGCGTGAGCATTTCCTGCCAGGAGAATCCTGCCGACGGGACTCTGCACGATGCAATAACAGGTGGAGCCGAGGCGTACAGAGACCGGGTTCTTCTTATGGGGAGTCGAAGGCATGGCCGTCGAAAGTCTAGCACAGGCACATCGGCTTACCAAATGGTCGGGACAAGGAAAACTGGATCTCGTTGCTCACGTTGAACAAGAGGGGAATGAGGAGAAGGAATCGTTCCGTCAGATCCGGGTCGAATCGTAACCCGGAGGCCCCCTTGAGAATCTGGAGGGCTTTTTCAAGGGGTTGGCCTTCTCCGTAAGGACAGGGAGAGATCAATCGATCGAACGTATCGGCAAGACTCAGGATGCGTGACCCCAGTGGAATCATCGTTCCCCGGAGTCCATAGGGATAGCCATAGCCGTCCCATCGTTCATGATGGTGTGCAATCAGAACGGACGAGGTGCGGAGACAGGGCCATCGTTGGAGTATGGCGGCGCCGACCCGAGGGTGGCATTGACGGGTTATTTCTTCTCGTGGTGATAAGTCGGTGCCGGTTCGCACGTGAGGCGGGAGAGAAAATTTCCCGAGATCGTGTAACAGGCCGGCATAATGAAGCTGCAGCAGTTCCTGCCCCGATAATTCGATCGCATGTCCGAGGGCCAGGGCATATTGGGCGGTTCGTTCGCAATGGCCCACGATCAGGGGATCCTGACTTTCCATGAGTTGCAGAAAGCCTCGAACCAGACAGAACGGATTTTCTGTATTGGGAGCAGGGGGAGCAGCTTGTCGAAGCGTCAGGATACAGGAATCTTTCATGGGAGGTTCTCCTTTATGAGATTGATTGCCTGAAAAGCGCGACGTGTTCCGTTAACAAATAATAATGATTATGATAATCATTAACATATATTGACTGGTTCGTCAAGGGGATGGCGTCCCGGTGTCTTCGCCGTTGTTGTCGTGGTCGTGTATGCTGTGGGGGGGCGATGGCCCGGCGTCATGAAACGACGCGACCACGATGAGAGTCGATCAACGATTCTCGATCATTCCGCTTATGAGAAGACCGTCGTCGCGCTCAGCGGAAGAGTCGTCACGGCGAATGGGAGAGGAGACGACGTCCTGAGGCACGGAAGGATCAGTCGCCGCCCATTCCGGGGATGAATGGAAGGAGAATGGAGACGCCAATCAGGACCAGGACGTCCGCCATGTCCGTTCCGAGGATCTGCGCCCCGTTCCAGTCGATGATCGTGAGGTCCTGGGTGCCGAACGAGATACTGCAGCGGAGAGACGATGGACAAGAGAAACGTGGATGATTCGCTTACCGTGAAACAGGTTCTGACGCATGCAGGATTCATGCTCCTGGCGGTAGCGTTGACGGGATTCGCAGCCCCGGCGTCCATGATGAAAGGAGAAGGCTCGTGGGAAGGGCATGCGCTGCTGACGATCGGAGAGCGGTTGCCTTCCCGCGATCCTCGCGTCCCGACGTATCAACCCGTGGGTGCGCTGGATGGTCTCGGCGCCTATCGACTGGATGAAGGCACCGTCCGTGTGCTGGTGAATCATGAGGTGAACGCCAGGGCGGGGTATGCCTACCGGCTCGACAACGGCACGGCGTTGACCGGATCTCGCATCAGCTTTCTGGATCTGGATCGTCGAACCTTGCAGCTTCTCAATGGCGGCATGGCTTACGGGACCATTCGTGACCGGCAAGGCCGGATCGTCACGACGGGCTTTCAAGTCAATGAGGTCTCTCAGACGATCCGAGGCCTGTCGCGCCTGTGTTCGAGCCAATTGATTGGAGCGGGGACGTTTCATTTCGTCGATACCATCTATCTGACCCAGGAAGAACTCCCGGATCCTCTGGCCCATCCGTACGGAGGCACGGTCTGGGCCTTGGACGTGGAACGCCGCACCCTCCACGCGGTGCCGGCGATGGGGCGAATGGCGGGAGAAAATACGACGCCGCTGTCCGGCCCCCCTGAGTCGGTGGTTCTCCTGATCGGAGACGATGCGATCCCGCAAACCGACCAGGGAGAGACAGCCGACCTGCACACGTCTGCAGTTGTCACCGCGCCCCTCTGGTTGTACGTAGGGCAGAAAAACGCCTCGGCGTTTGAAGTCCGACGGGCCCTTCCGCCCGAAGTCGAACCGGCGTCGTTCCTGAACCGGAACGGCCTCCTCGTGGGGCAGTTGTATTACTTTGCCGCGGAAAACGGCGTGCGAACGGTGGCGCAATTTCACGGAACGGGCTCCATCCTTCCCGGCATCTGGAAGAAGATCGAGGTGTGGGACAGGACGAAGGCCGGGGAAAAGGGGTATGACCCATTGGGCTATAAAACCGGATTGACGCTTCGGCGGGAGGCGAAAGCCGGCGGAGCCTTTCAGTTTTCTCGTCCGGAGGACGTGAGCACGCATCCCTTCATCGGGACGAGAGCGGTCCTGGCCTCAACCGGCCGGGATACGGTGTTTCCAGGGGATGCGTGGGGAACCATTTACCAGATTGACGTGGACATGAGGCGGATGCGGGCCACGCTCACGATCCTGTACGACGGCGATGATGCCGGCGCCCGGTTTTCACATCCCGATGCGGGGATTCGCAACCCGGACAACCTGGAATGGGCCGGAGACGGCTTGATCTACCTCCAGGAAGACAACGCGAAACAACGAGCGCCGTTGTTCGGGAGCCATTCCGGGCAAGAGGCCTCGGTTTGGAGCCTGGATCCTCTCACGGGTGAGGTGCAACGGATTGCGCAGATCGATCGATCCGTTGTATGGCCAAGAGACAGCACCGATGAAGAGCCTGACGTGATCGGAGCCTGGGAATCGTCCGGGATTCTCGACGTCACGCATCTTTTCGATTCATGGATTGGAAGACGGATCCTGCTGGCCACGGTCCAGGCCCATACGATACGCGATGGCCTGATGACACAACGCAAGCTGGTCGAAGCCGGCCAACTCATCCTGTTCAGAAAACCTCTGACGGTGTTCTCCGGACGGGGCGGCCGGTGAGCAAGCAGCGCATCGGGTCGTCCTCCCTGGCCCTGTTCACTCATTCGCCGGGCCTCTTCGTCATGCCGGATGCCCAATGAAACTGGATTCCCGCCTTCGCGGGAATGACGGACTGGGGTGCGGAGGGGGCGTGCAGGGATGACGGAAAGGGCATGTGGAAATGACGGAAGAGAGGCCTCAACCGTCATGCCAGACCCCGATCCGGCATCCAGAGTCTTTCTTCGGCAAGGGAGAATCACCGGTGCCCAGCATGCCGTGGAGAGCGGGCAGGCCGCGTTTCTGCCGGATCGCATGACAGTAGAGGGCAAAAGGCGGTCCGAGTTTTTGTACAGGCATGAGAAAGGTTTTCTTACCGAATGACTGACCGCAGGCATGCCCGGTACGTCTCCCAGGTTCTGGCGGTCGTGACGTGCCTTGTGTTCTTCGTGATCGTGGACCCGGAGCAGGCTTCTCCCGAACGCGGGGATCCGCCTCCCGGAGAGCTGGAGCCCCATCTGACGGCGATCGTCGGGCTCGCTCAACCGTCTCCCTTGGTGAACATTCCCGCGGGGTGGTTCCTCATGGGGACCGTGCGCAAGGATGATGATCCGTTCGGTCTGGAAACGCAGTACGATGACACGGAGTTTCCACAACGGCGGATCTGGTTGGATGCCTATGCCCTTGATCGCGATGAAGTCAGCCTGGCCGAGTATCTGGCCTTTCTTCGCACCCGGACCCTTCCGGTCCCGCTCAAACTGCGACGTCTGATCTGGCATCTGATTGACGTCCACCTGCTTCCGGATTACGTGATGGCACGGTGGCCGGCCCTGTACGTCTCGTGGGACGAAGCCGAGCAATTCTGTCGAACGCACGACAAACGCTTACCCACCGAGGCGGAATGGGAAAAGGCTGCTCGCGGGACCGACGGCCGGGTGTTTCCCTGGGGTGCCGCTCCACCGACCTCGGACCTGGCCGTGTTCAGGTTGTCTCACGTTCACCAGATTCCCCTCGTGGCGGCCGTGGATAGTTTCGAAGAGGGACGGAGCCCGTACGGACTCCATCACATGGCCGGGAACGTGCGGGAATGGGTCCAGGACTGGTTTGGTCCGGATACCTATCCCCTGATGCCCGAACGGAACCCCCAGGGGTCCGACGTCGGACGGTACAAAAGCGTCCGCGGCGGATCGTGGCGAAGCCGACCGCAACTTTTGCGCACCGCGACCCGCAATGGAGCTACGCCCACGACGCGCTCGCCCACGCTCGGGTTTCGGTGTGCCCGATCCGAATGATTGGGAATTCGGCGATGGCATGAGGGGGCCCTTCTGCCTCCTCACCATTCTGCAGGCTCCCTCCCACCATCATGCCGGGCTTTGACCCGGCATCCAGAAGAACCCAAAGGCCTCCCACTCGTTCTGCCAGGCAAGCGCTTATCGTGGAATCCTGACGATCAGATTATCGAGGCATCGAATCCCGCCGATCCGGATCGCCCCAAGCAGGACGACGGTCCCCCGAAGCCGCGAAAGCGGTTCAAGCGTGCGGGCGTCACAACATGCCAGGTAGTCGATGGTGAGACGGTCGAGGATCTTCGCCATGGTTTGTTCTATCGGTTTTGCGAGGCGCCCCCCTCCTGCGATTGCGGCCTTTCCGGCTGAAAGGGCCTGATAGAGGGCAAGAGCCCGCCGACGTTGCGTTGTCGTCATGTAATGATTGCGCGAACTCAGCGCCAACCCGTCGGCGTCGCGAATGGTTGGGCACAGGGTGACCCGGGTGTCCACGTCCAGGTCCTTCACCAATTGCCGGATCACGGCAAATTGCTGGTAGTCCTTTTGCCCGAAGAACGCGAAAGTCGGACGGACAAGATTCAACAGTTTGGTCACGATCGTGGTCACGCCCTGAAAATGCGTTGGCCGATGCGACCCTTCCCATCGACGGGAGAGTTCATTGACGGCGACGGTCGTCTGAAACCCCTGGGGGCACAGGGCGTCCGATTTCGGAAGAAACACGAGATCCACGTGCTCCTCCCGACAGCAGGCGAGGTCCTTCGAGAGGGTTCTCGGATAGCGCTGGTAATCCTCGGCAGGACCGAACTGGAGCGGGTTCACAAAAATGCTGACCGCGACCGTCCCGCACGTCCGACGAGCGCGTCGGATCAATGATCGATGGCCGTCATGCAACGCGCCCATGGTTGGCACCAGCCCGATCGACGCCCGGAGCGAATCGTGCCGGCGTCGCCAGGTTCGAAGGGACTGCGTCGTGTGGATGATGCGCATTTAGTCAGCCGAAGGCGTTGCGCACGATGGCCGGGTGGCGAATCGGGAACCAGGCACGACGTCGAGCCTTCGCACGCGATGAGGGTCCGTCAACTCCTCCAGCAAGGCTTGCATCGTTTGCTGGAGTCGGGGATGAATCCAGTCCGGGGCGAGTTCGGCCATCGGTGCCAGCACAAATCGCCGTTGATGGAGCCGCGGATGAGGAACGGTGAGCAGCGGGGTCTCGATGATCCGTTGTCCGTAGAACAACAGGTCCAAATCAATGGACCGGGAAGCGGTTCGCTGTCCGGTGTCGCGACCGAGGCCCCGTTCCGTTTCCTGGCAGATGGCCAGGAGGTGTTCCGGCCGGAGGTTCGTCTCGATCCGCACGATGCCATTGTAGAACCACAGTGGCGCTGGCTCGTTCAGGTCTACCGGTTCGGTTTCATAGTACGACGAGACGTCCGTGAACCGGGAATGGGGAAGGAGCCTCAGTAAGGCCACGGCCCGGTCACAGAAGTCGTGGCGGTCTCCCTGGTTCGATCCGAAGGCGATAAAAACGGTTTCGACGCTCACGGCTTCACCATCGTCGAGCCCCTGTGTTCCATGGTGTCACGCGCGATGATGCCGAGGCCGTCACCATCCGATGTGTTTGAGGCGATCCACGGCTTCGGCCAAGCGCTCTTTCGGCGTGGTGAGGGTCATGCGAATGTAGCCTTCGCCCGGGGCCCCGAACCCGTTGCCCGGGGTGGTCACAATCCCGGCTTTTTCCAGCAGATGGGCTGTAAAGGAAGCCGAGGTGTAGCCTTGCGGCACCTCGATCCAGACGTAGAACGTGGCCGAGGGCGTCTCGAATCGAAGCCCGAGATTTTTCAAGCCCGCGACCAACACGTCGCGGCGTTCCTGGTAAATGGCCCGGAGCCCGGCGGTAAGGCGATCGTCGGATTCCAGGGCTGCGATCCCGGCTTCCTGAACGGCTTGAAATTGCCCTGAATCCAGGTTGCTCTTGATCTGGCTCAACCCGGCAATCACTTCGGCACGACCCACGGCGAACCCCAGCCGCCATCCGGTCATGTTGAACGTCTTGGAGAGCGAGTGAAACTCGATTCCCACGTCCATGGCGCCTTCCGTTTCCAGAAAGCTTGCCGGCCGGTGGCCGTCGTAGAAAATTTCCGAATAGGCCGCATCGTGGCACACGATGACGTGATGCTCTTTGGCAAACGCAACCACACGAGCGAAAAACGCCGCGTCCGCAATGACCGACGTGGGATTGTTCGGCGAATTCAAAAACATCAGCTTCGCCTTTCGGGCCACGTCCGGAGGAATCGCCTCCAGGTCGGGCAGGAACCCGTTGTGTTTCAAGAGGGGCATCTCATGGGCAGTGCCGCCGGCAAAGCTAGTGGCGACCGGATAGACGGGATACCCGGGGCTTGGCACGAGGACGACATCACCCGGATCAATAAAGGCCATGGGGACGTGGCCGATGCCCTCCTTCGACCCGATCAGGGTCACCACCTCGGACGCGGGGTCGACGGTGACGTTGAATCGTCGCTTGTACCAGTCGGCGACCGCGGTGCGAAACGACAACATCCCGCTCGAAGAAGGATATTGATGATGCTGCGGATCGGTTACCGCTGTTTGCATGCGCTTGAGAATAGGATCCGGCGTGGGCAGATCGGGATCGCCGATTCCCAAGTTGATGATATCGACCCCACGCGCCACGGCCTGCTGCTTCATCTCGTCGATGGCCGCAAACAGATACGGAGGCAATGTCCTGATGCGTTCGGCATACGTGATGGGAACACCGCTCATTCTTGCCACTCCTTCTTCAATGATCGAACCCTCGTTTACACAACATAAAGGATGCACGTTACTGCACCGGCAAGGCGAGAATCAAGGCAACGGCTCGCGAGGGTGGCCGTGACGCGAAGGCGATCGTCTCCTGACGAGCGGGAATTTAGGAGAGGGCGTTGAATCGGAAGCCGTGTATGTTCCTGGGATTTGATAGGTTTATTTCCGTGTGTATTAATCCCATGGCCATTTCTCGGCTCTCTTCAACGGTAAGGGGTGCTTGGGAGTGGAACAGTTCCTTCCAGTGCATGGGGTTACTCATTCGTTAACAAGCATCGTTCATTTGTTCAGTGTCAGAGATGGCTTGGCTATTTTGAACCGTTTGCGGACTGGCGATAAGTAGCTCACGCTCTGGTTGGGCCGCCGCCTGCACACCAAGAAATAAAAGGGAAGAAAACGACTCTGGATTCCCGCATGTGCGGGAATGAGGGACGGGGCGCGTCGGGGAGGACGAAGAAGGACCTCATCCGTCATGCCGGACTCCGATCTGGATCCAGAAGACTGGAAGACAAGACCAAGAAAAATCCCTGGATCCCCGATTAAAAACGTCGGGCATGACGAAAAGAGCGTGCGTGGGAATGACGGAAGGACGCAACCCAAATTGTCAACGAATGACTGAACACATGCAGGAATGACAGCGTCGAGGTCCTGTTGGCTATTTTCGTATCAAGGACGATGCCGTCTCGTCGTGTGAGCCCTCAGGAAAGGGTGTTTGCTCAGCTAGCCAGGTGGGCGATCAAGCGGTGGGCGAGTCGATGGCATTCGGGCAGAATGGTCCGCGCCGATTCCAGTAGGGCTTCGGGGGTGGTACCGGCCCGTTGCACGTCATGTCCGCATTCGCGGCACAGGGCTTCGACGCCCTGGGCTTCCAATTCCAGATGAAACAGGAGTCCGTAGGCGCGTTCTCCGTACCGGAAGGCTTGAACCGGATAGGACTCGGACGAGGCGAGCACGCATGCTCCGGGTGGCAGGGTGAGTCCCTCGCCATGCCACTGAAAGACCGTGAACTTGCGGGGAAACGAGTCAAACACCGCGTCGGGTTCGACGGTGCGCGTAATCGGGACCGGCCCGATTTCCGGCTTGGGGCCTGCCTGGACCTGCCCGCCTAGAGCCTTGGCCATGAATTGAGACCCGAGGCACACGCCTAAAACCGGAATGCCCGCCTGGATCGCGTGCCGAATGAACCGCTGTTCTTTTTCAATCCAGGGATCGGCATCGTTCACGGACATGGGTCCGCCCATGACCAGGAGGAAATCCGGCGGCGTGGAGGGCAGTTCCTGTTGAGGGACGAGCCGCATCTCGAGCTGATACCGGCGTTTCTCCAACGCCTCTCGAAACACGCCGGGACCTTCAAAGGGGACGTGCTGGAGGCACAGGGCCTGCTTCATGGTGACGAGGGACAGAGGAACCCGCAACTACGAACGAGGATACCCGTTTTTGTCGTTTGCGCATTCCACCAGGTGCCAATACTGGAAGGGATTCATTTTTTCCTGTTTCGTGACCCGGAGGGGCGTGCCTTCCAGCACGTGGGATAAGGACAGGTCCGAGCGGAACCCCATCCGCTGGCAGATCGGGGAAATCAGTCGTTCCACCGCGGCGATGAATTTGTTGCCGTTGCTGAAGTGGTTCAGCATGACGATGCGCCCGCCCGGGCGGCAGACGCGAATCATCTCCGACATGACCTTTCGATAATCCGGCACGGCGGTGACGACGTAGGCGGCCATGATCAGGTCGAAGGTATCGTCCTCGAAAGACATGTGTCCCGCATCCATGCGCTGGAGCGTGACGTGATCGAGTCCATGCTTGGCAATGCGCTCCTGGGATTTTTTCAGCATGCCTTCCGAGAGGTCGATGCCCATGATTCGACAATGAGTCGGATACAGGGGCAAGGCGATGCCCGTGCCCACGCCGACTTCCAGCACGTGATCATTGGGAGAAAGGTGCAGGCCCTTGACCACCGATTCTCGTGATTGATTAAAGGCTTTCCCGAAGGTCTGGTCATAGACCGAAGAATAATTCGTGTAGACCCGCTCGAGGCTTTCGAGGTTCATGGCCTCTTGTTGTTGGTCCATTCCATTTCCCATAGGCTTGAGCGATCCGTTCAGACCATTCTTCTGGAGGTGTGAGACGGGTGCGACCCCGCTCGACTCAACAGTCACCGGAGTGCCCGCCTCAAGCGGGCACGACCGGGACGAAAATTTAACACTACGCCCCCGATGAGTCAACCATTTGTATGCGTCCCTGTTAGCAACAAATAGAATTGTCCTACTCTGTAACAAATGAATTGTCCGCTTTTGGCTTGCCGCTGCATCCCGTCTCAACCGTCGATTGTGCCCCAACCCTTACGCCGCCGTCGAAAGGTTCTCCGGGATCCGGTGGCCCTGCGCGTCGTACCGGGCCAGCCGCCGCGGGCCATGGAACACACTCAGGGTCCCGTTCGTATGCCGACAGACTTTCACCGTCGTCTTGATGTAATGATAACGATGCCGGTCCGCCGGAATCTGGAGGATCAAGCCGTCAACCCGCACGCAGTTGTCCTTGCTCACCGTCCGCTCAACCTGCTCACAGAGGATGTCGTCCAGGACGTCCGGAGCCGGCCCCGGCACAAAGGCCGAGCCGGCTGCCCGGGCCGGGTGGGCCAACTCCGCATTGAAGGCCGGCCGGTACACGTCCCGGAGATAGGCATTGGCCGCCCCCAGGTCGGTGATCCCGGCCAGGGCCAGTTCCTTGGGCAAGCGGGCCTGATGGGTGCCGAAGGCTCGCTCCGAGCGGCCCCGGGCCTCCGGGGAGTACGCCGGGATCATCTCGATGCCCAACTGGTGCAGGGCGCGCCCGAACTGCGTCCGGTTCCCTTTGTCCACCTTGCCCCCGGCCTCGGGGGTGTGCCAGTAGTGACTGCCCCGATCCGTATATAACGAACAAAACAGGCCGTGCCCCTCGATTACCTCGCGCACGCCCTGCAAACTGCTCTGGGTGCCTTCCTCCTCACAGAACAACATCGAATAATGCTCATTGGTCGCATCGTCCATGGTCACGATTAAATCCCAATGGTGCCCCGGGACCCATTCATGGGTACTGCCGTCCTGGTGCAGCAGCATCCCCGGCCAGGGCGCCGGTTCCCGGCGTTTCCGGTGCGCCCCGCGCTTGGGCGCCTTCGGCACCACGCCGGCCGCCTGTAACGTCTGCTTCACCCACCCGTAGCTGCGGGTCCCGCCGTCCCGCCGGTACCAGGCATGGTAATGTTTCACGCTCCACCCGGCATGCCGCCGCTGGTATTCCTCCACCAGCCGCAGCGCCTCGACCACCGGTGCCCGCCGGGGTGAGGCCTGGGTCAGGCGCTTGTCCCGCAAGCCGGCCAACCCGTCTTCTTCATACCGATCGAGGTAGCGCCGGAAGGTCCGGGCGCACACGCCCAGGAGCTGGGCGGCCTCTTCTTGTGTTAACCGTCGTTCGGTCCACCCTGTGTACGCGTCTGCAAATCGCATCTGTTTGGTCTCCTCTCGCCATTCGGTCCGCTTCATCATGCCTCCTGAAATAGCACATGATAAAACCGGACAGATGTTGTGTTACAGATGCGGACAGTTTATGTGTTCGTAACACCATTTGTATGCGTCCCCATTCCCCGATGAAAGATTCCATCAAGTCCCAATGTCGAGGGCAGGCTTCAGTGCCAAGAGCTCCGGTTGCGGCAGAACCTTGAGGCGGGCGTGACCAGCGTGACGGGCGTTGAAAAAGGGCAGGGAGGTTTCTTACAATTCAACCGGGCAACCCTGGTTATCCATTCTAGACGAAAAAGGAGAGATCGCATGAGCTCACATGGACGATACAACCACCGGAAACAAGGGCTCGGGCTCATGCTGTTGTTCGTGTTGGGAGGAATGGGGTCGCCGGCGTTTGCCATTGACGTTGCATTGACCTTGGAGCAGGCCCAGCAGATCATGGCCAGCGCCCGAGGCCCCATGGAGCAGGCAGCCTCCAACGATGAAATGTTCGGCCTCATTAAGGATGCGGACAAAAGCTCCCGTATTGGGGACGACCCTGAAGACAAGCCCTGTGGAAGCAGCGCCATTTTACGAACCAAAACCTACTGGTTCGAATATTTCGGACGTGAAGAAGGCCGACGGTCCAAGGTGGCTCAACGGGAAATCCGAATGCCGGAAGCCAAAATTCAGGAAATTCTGAATATGCCGAATCTTGAAATGGAGATCGGCCTATGCGGGCAGGAAGAGTTCTTTGCCGAAGGAGTCGACGTTGCGCTTCAACAGGGGGCGACGAATATCATGGCCGTGGACAAGGGCAAGCCCAGTCGTGGACGGAATATTCCCGGGTCAGAGATGGAGTACGTCTCCAGGTTCTCAGCCCGATTTGCTTATCAGGACTTTGACCCGCAGGCCAAGACCAACATCGTCGTGTTTTTCCCCGATGGGAAAATGATTGCCATTGAAGCGGACTTTTCCAAAGTCAAGTAACCACGGCGGCTTGTGCCGGTTGCCAATATTTCGTCATCCAGGTGTCCCCACTCGTCGTGCCGGATCTCTGCTCCGGTATCCAGGAAAAGAAGAAAAAGCAACAATCCTGGATTCCCGATTAAAGATGTCGGGAATGACGAAAGGGACACGAAAATGTCTCGAGAGGTCAGCCGACCTTGTCAACGGGCAGCGGCGTTTCGACGGCCAATTCGGCCCTGTGAAGGGTGTAGAGGCGGTGGTAGAGGCCGTCCTGCTGAAGCAGCGCGGCATGGGTGCCCTGTTCCATGATCCTGCCCTTGTTCAGGACAAGAATGCGGTCGGCATCCTGAATGGTGGTGAGGCGATGGGCGATGACCACGGTTGTTCGTCCTGCCATGAGTCGTTGGAGCGCTTGCTGCACCAGCATCTCGGATTCGGAATCCAGGGACGACGTCGCTTCATCCAGAATCAACAGCCGCGGATCTTTGAGGATGGCTCGGGCAATCGCAAGGCGTTGCCGTTGCCCTCCCGAAAGATTGACGCCTTTTTCCCCGACCAGCGTGTCATAGCCATCCGGGAACGCCGCAATGAAGTCATGGGCATTGGCCCCTCGGCTGGCGGCGGCGACCTCTTCGTCCGTGGCATCGGCTCGCCCATACCGAATGTTCTCCCGGATCGTGTCCCCGAACAGGATGGTTTCCTGGGGCACGATGGCGAGTTGCCGATACAGGCTGTTCAGGCACACGTCCCGAAGATCCTGGTCGTCGATCATGACGCGGCCTTCGACGGGATCATAAAACCGGTGCAACAGATTCGCGATCGTGCTTTTCCCCGAACCCGTGGGACCGACCAGGGCCACGGTTTCCCCGGGTTGTACGTCGAAGGAGAGCTCGGTGAGCACCGGATGACGTGGATCATAGGCAAAACTCACGTGGTCGAAGCGGATGTGCCCATGAATGGCTGGGAGCGGTCGGGCGCCGGGAGCATCCGTCACCTCGGGCGTGGTGTCAAGTAACTCGAAGACGCGCTGCATGGCCCCTTGCCCTTCTTTGATCTGGGACACGACGCGCGCGGCCGATCCGAACGGGCCGATCAGGATTCCGGCAAACAGCACGAAAGCCAGGAGCTCGCCCGGCGTCATGGAGGTCTCGATGACCTGCTTGCCGCCGTACCAGAGCACCCCGCCGGCCATGATAAACGTCAGCAGGGTAATGGTGGGGATGAACACCGCGAGGATGCCGGCACGTTGAAGGGCACGGGAAACCAGCCGGTTGAGTGCCAGATCGAATCGGCCGTCCTCTCGGTCGGTCTGAACAAAGGATTTCACCACGCGAATTCCGGAGATCACTTCCTCGATCAGGGTGGACAGAGAAGCGGTGTGATCCTGGATTTGCGTCGAGAGGGATTTCAACCGTCTCCCAAAGAATCGCGCCACCAGGATCAGGATCGGCAACAGGCCGACAATCAGCAGGCACAACGTCCAGTTCATGTACAGCAGAAACGCAAGGCCCCCGATCAGCGTCACCACCTGTTTGGCGGAATCGATGGGCGTTTCGGTCACGAGGTTTTGAATCACGCCAACGTCGTTCATGAGCCGGGACAGGATTTCGCCGGTGCGTCGACGGGCAAAGAAACTGAGGGACAGCCTGTGCAGATGACGAAACAGGTGTCTGCGAAAATCGGCGATAACGTGCTGAGACAGTCGGGTGGTGAGATAGCTCTGGCCCATGGCCATGGTGCTTTGCAGCACGGCAAGCCCGAGAAAAATCAGGATGGTCTGAGTCATGAGTGCCACGTCTCGTTGAACCGTGACGATGTCCCAGAGTCGCCCCGCAAGTCTCAACAGGATCAGATTGAGGGCCGCCACCCCCATGATCAGGACACCGGCCAACACCATCTGCGAAAGATGGGGGCGCAGAAAGGGGAAAAAACGGGAGAAGTGACTCATGGTCAGGCGACGGCGTCAGTCAATGCACGGCCGGGAGCACCGGGCACCGAACGATCTCGAATCGTCGGGAGCGTGCACGCAATGGGAAGGATGTTCCACGCGAACCATTGCCGCAAGTACCTTGGGCGTGAGGAACGTCGCTGATGACAGCGGACAGGGTCATGCAAAACGGCAAGATGGGAAGACGGATGGTCGTTCTTGCTGAGAGATCGATCCTCCCCTGATGCCTTCTCACCGTCTGATGCTGGAATGGCGAACCCTAGTTTCTCCGACGGGCAAACTTCATGCGTCTGCGCAGCTTCTTGTGCTTGTGCTTTCGCATTTTTTTGCGTCGCTTCTTGACGACACTCGCCATTCATGCTCCTTTTCTTCCTTGCGAGGAAGGCGGGAAGTTCTCTTGGGGGGCTCATCACAAACCCAGAACGGCACCCCAAGGGGCAAAAAATTTGAGAAGTAGCACAGCCTCCCAGGATCTGTCAAGAAGATGCGCAATGATATGCCTGCTTGCCCATGATCTTCTCTTCATGAAAAAACCACCCGCTTCGAGAGCGAGGGTTCTGGCCAACGGATCTGCCCATCTTTTCCATCAGATCCGGCATGACTGTGGGGGATGGGGGCTCTCGCCTGCCGGGTGTGCATGGGAAGAATCGTCAATGAACGGGTGACGAGTCTGTTTTTGTAGTTTCATCACGCTCCGGGTATAATACGCTCCATGGTTCGATACCGTTCTTGTTTCCTTCTGCTTGTGGTCCTGGCGATAACGGGGTGCCAGTTCTTCTCCGGTGACCAAAAAGTTTCCGAAGACCACGTGCGATTCGAGCGTATCGTGCAGGCAGTGGAAACCCTGCGCGTGGCGTATGAAAAACAGGACCTCGGCACGATTCAGAAACTGATGGTGCCGTTAGAGGGATTTCAGCGTCTCGAAGGTGAGATCCAACGCGACTTCGACACGTATTCCACGATTTCCCTGACCATGGCCATCGAGCGAATCTACATTCGGGATACCTCGATCAGCATCAACGTGCGATGGGATGGAGTCTGGCAACGCTCCCCCGAAGAATCCCCGGCAACGGAGCATGGACATGGGGTTCTGGTGTGGAGAGACGCGGAGAACATGCTGTTGGCGGAGGTAGAAGGCGCGAACCCGTTCGGGAAAGCCAGCCGTTGACCTTGAGGCCCAGGATCATGCCGCGTCGTATGGCCTGACCATCCCTGTTCTTCCATGAAACCAGTTGCGACACCGTATCATTGGGGGCCGGAGGCCGATTTTCTCGTGATCGGAAGCGGTATCGCAGGATTGCGGGCCGCGATCGAGTTGTGCCGATACGGACGGGTGCTGATCGTTACCAAGGGCAGTCGCATGGAAAGCAACTCGGTCTACGCCCAGGGCGGCGTCGCCGTGGCCCTGAATGCCGAGGACGACGTGAACCTGCATTTCTCCGATACGATTCGGGCGGGGCATGAACTTGGTCGAGAAGACGCGGCTCGCGTCCTGGTCGAAGAAGGCCCGACGCGTATCCAGGAATTGATCACCTGGGGCACGCAGTTCGACAAGGTCGGTGGGCAATTCGCCTTTACCCGGGAAGGGGCGCACAGCCGAAACCGGGTGTTGCGCGCCCGTGGCGATGCGACGGGCAATGAAATGATTCGCGTGCTGCTGGAACGGGCCCGGCAGCATCCGGACATTCACTGGTTTGATCGTCATTTTACCAAAGACCTGTTGGTCGTGGATGGCCGGTGCGCGGGCGCAGTGGCGGTGAATGAAGCCACCGGAGAGATGAAACTCCTCTCCGCGGCAGCCGTGGTTCTGACGACCGGCGGCGCAGGTCAAATTTACGCGAGGACCACCAATACGGGAAACGCCACGGGCGACGGGCTCGCGATGGCCTATCGGGCGGGCGCCGCCTTGGAGGACATGGAGTTCGTTCAATTTCATCCTACGGCGTTGTACCTGCCCTACAGCCCGCCGTTTCTGTTGTCCGAAACCATGCGTGGTGAAGGCGGAGTGCTCCGGAATCGGAAGGGAGAGGAGTTTCTGTCCCGGTACCATCCTGCGGCGGAACTGGCTTCCCGCGACGTGGTCGCCCGGGCGATCTGGTCGGAAATGGCTGCGTCCCGGTCGCGGCACGTGTATCTGGACGTCACCCATTTGGGGAAGGATTTCATCAAGAAACGGTTCCCGACGATTTACCAGACCTGCCTGCGGTTCGACATCGATATCACGGAAGAATGGATTCCGGTATCCCCGAGCGCCCATTATTTCATGGGAGGGATCAAGGCGGGGATCGACGGAGAGACCGACTTGCCCTGCCTGTTGGCCGCTGGGGAAGTGGCTTGCAACGGAGTGCACGGGGCCAATCGGTTGGCGAGCAATTCCTTGTTGGAAGGGTTGGTCTTTGGGTACCGCGCCGCCAAGTTGGCCGCGTCCCTTCCGGCCGGCCCCAACCGGGCGCATCTGAAGCATCTGCCCGCACGGTTCGCCGCGGAACCGGTCGCCGCATTGGAAGACAGTGAAAAACTCAGAAACTCCCTGCGCCGGCTGATGTGGACCAAGGTCGGGTTGGTCAGGACCGGCGATTCCCTGATCCAGGCCGTGGCACAGCTTTCCCGGTGGGACCCGCAAATCCAGGCTTCGCTGCACCTGCGATCCGACCTCGAAGTCAAGAACATGATCCAGGTGGCGCGCTGCGTGACCGAGGCCGCCTTGTGGCGGGAAAACAGCCTGGGGGCTCATTATCGGGAAGACTTCCCGGGTTGTCTGGGTTCAGCGTGGAAAACGCACAGTCAGATCAAACTCGAGTCGCTCCCTTCGTTGCAAAAGTCTCGGCCGTGCGCCGGGTAATCCTCAACGTGTTCTTCCCTGTGCTCTCAACAGATGCTCGTACCGTCTTTGCAGGGTGGCCACCCAGGCATGGCTTGGAAAGGAACGGCCATCGATGGCATGAACCGGTAAAATGCCGATCCCGCTACTGGTCAAAAAACATTCATCCGCGTCAAACAGGAAGTCAGGGCGGTAGCGGCCTTCCTTGACGGCAAGCCCCAGGGTCGCCGCCACTTCCAGCACGATTCCTCGGGTAATGCCGGCCAGGATGCCACAGGCCAATGAAGGGGTATGCAGCGTTTTGTCCTTGATAAAGAAGACGTTGCTCATCGAGCATTCGGCTAAGTATCCGCCGGGGGTCAGCAGCAACCCTTCGAAGGCACCCCGTTCCACCGCCTCCTCTTTAGCCAGCAGGTTGTTCAGATAGTTCAGGGTCTTGGCTTGAGTCGGCGAGGACAACGGCCTGCGAAGCAAGGTGAGGGTGACCCCTTTGCGCCGGTGGGAGCGGGACACGTGCGGGAGGGGACGAGGAAACAGCACGACCGTCGGGTCTGCGGAAGCAGGCGAGCGGCCTGGGCCTCGGGAAAGCGTCAGGCGCATCGCCGCGTGGTCTACGTGGTTTTTGTCAATGACCTTCTGAAAGATCGCCGGCCAGTTCTTTTCCGGTATCGCAAGCTGAATCTGCCGGCAGGATCGGGCGAGTCGTGTCAGATGACGGTCCAACCACATCGGACGTCCGTCATGGATCCGCACGGTTTCGAAGACCCCGTCCCCGTACAGGAACCCACGATCGAAGACGGAAATCCGTGCCCGTTCTGCCCGCACGACCCGGTCATTCAGATAAATCCACACGGGCGTCTTCTTGTAAAGCCTCAAACAGGGCCTGGGCTTTGTACAGGGTTTCCTGGTACTCGCGATGGGGATTGGAATCCGCGACGATACCGGCTCCCACCTGGAGATAGGCTCGTTGTGCCGTCAAGACCATGGTACGAATGAGAATATTGAAATCCAGATCTCCGGTCCAACTCACGTATCCCAGGGACCCGGTATAGGGCCCGCGACGAACGGGCTCCAGTTCGTCGATGATCTCCATGCAGCGGATCTTGGGGGCTCCGGTGACCGTGCCTCCCGGGAACACCGAGCGAATGAGATCCGTCATGGAACAGGGCCTCAGCATGCCCTTGACCTCGGAGACCAGATGCGCTACGTGCGAATACTGTTCGATCGTCATGAATTCCTCAACGCGGATGGACCCGTATTCACAGACCCGGCCCAGATCGTTGCGGGCCAGATCCACCAGCATGACGTGTTCCGCGCGTTCCTTGGCGTCGAGTCGAAGATTGTCCATGAACGCATGATCTTCGGCCGCGGTGCGGCCTCGGGGGCGCGTGCCGGCAATGGGCCGGGCAGTCACCTGGTTGCCGGTGACTCGAACGAGCCGTTCGGGCGAGGAAGAGACCAGGGCCAGCGCGTCGGTCACGAAGAGTCCGGAAAACGGCGACGGATTCACCCGACGCAGGCGGTGATACAGGTTTTGCCCGACCATGTCCAGGGTTTCCGCCGGATTGCAGGCCACGGAAAAGCGTTGGGCGAGATTGGCTTGATAAATGTCACCGGCCCTGATGAACGTCTGGCACTGTTGCACCCGCTCCACGTAATCCCGTTCGGAATGGGTCCCCTCTATGGTGGAGACCAGGATCGGCGACCCCGAGGCGCCGGTCTTGACGCTTGGGGAGCCCAGGAGGTTGTCCAGTTCGGCAATCCGCGCGGTTCCTTCGCGATACAGCGCGTCATGGGATTCTGAACGCAACCGATCCGGAGCCGGCGTGAAAATACTGTGCAGCGATTGCGTCTGGTGATCGATCGCCACCACCAGATCGAAAAACAAAAACTGCAAGTCGGGCAGGGCGAGATCCCGGCGCGCCAGCGAAGGAAGCGTCTCGTAGTGCCGAACGGCATCATAACTCATGTACCCTACCGCGCCGCCGATAAAAGGCGGCAGGGTCTCGGAGCGAGGCACGCAACAAGGGCCGAGCAGCCCGAATAACGCGGAGAGCGGCTCTCCTCGATGCGAGGTTTTCCCCTGTGCCGTTTCCAGAGTATAGTGTCCCGGGCCACCGGAAAAAATCAGGTACGGGTTCACGGCCAGAAACGAATAACGGGCTTGGCCGAATGGAGGTTTCCCGCTTTCCAAGAGGACGGAAGGCCGGTGAGGGGTGGCGATCCGCCGGTAGAGGTCCCAGGGGCTCTCCGCAAGAAAGGGCCTGGTCCGGATCAGGGGAAATTGCCCTGTGTCGGGACGTGTCGAAGAATCTGAAGACAGAACGGACTGGCTCATGGGTCCAACACGATTTCGGATAGTTGTATCATAACGGGAGTGGGCAGGGGAGAGAAAGTTGCTCCCTGAAAAGCGGATCGGGCAGAAGGCGCCTCGCCGTGTGGCCAGGAGACGAAAAAGGCCTGTGCGGATTCCCCTTGGCCGAAGCGCGTAAGACGGGCTATCGCTTGACAGTCGAATCAAGATTTTGTTTGAATAGCCTGCCCGGATTCGAGAGAGCGGGCCTATGACTCCGTCACCGGATCCATTGTACGTGGGGTTGGGACAAGCCGTGCGAGTGGGCACGAATCTGCTTGCAACCCTGATCGTCGGCGGAGGATTGGGTTGGAGCCTGGACTCCTACCTGTTGCCCACTGAACCATGGGGTGTGGTGGGGGGGCTGGTTCTCGGGCTGATAGCCGGTATTCGAAACGCCTACCGTACTGCCCAACGCTGGGATCGATCGTAGCGTTTCCCCCTAACGATGACACGAACACGAGGTTCTCTTGGAAGATCCGCTGCATCCCTTTGAGCTTCATACGATCGTGCCCCTGTCCCTGTTCGGTCTCGACGTGTCGATCAACAAGGCCGTGATCATGATGTTTCTCGCGGTGGGCATGGTCACCCTGTTGATGACGAAGGCAGGCCCGCGACTCCGGTCGGGATCGCGTTCGTCAGACTCGCTGGTCCCCACGAAACTCCAAAGCGTGGCCGAATTGCTGGTGGAGTTTATTCGCGGCATGATTCACGAAACCATGGGACCGGAAGGCATGCGGTTTTTCCCCCTCATCGCCAGTCTGTTTCTCTTCATTTTATTCTGTAACCTCCTGGGGCTCATGCCCGGGGCGTATACGGTCACCAGTCAGCTCGTGGTCACGGGCGTGTTTGCCCTGGGGGTCTATACGCTCAGTCTTCTGGTCGGACTCCGCTTGCACGGGATGAAGTTTCTCGGCATCCTCGTTCCGTCGGGGACTCCTGGTTGGCTGCTGCCGCTCATGATTCCCATTGAAATCATCAGCCAACTGGCTCGTCCGGTGTCCCTGGCCGTGCGATTGTTCGCCAACATGACTGCCGGGCACGTAATTCTCGGGGTGCTTTTCGGATTGACGATCAGCGGCGGATTGTTGATCGGATGGCTGCCCTTTTCCTTTACCGTGGCGTTATACGGCTTGGAGGTCGGGATCGCCTTTATTCAAGCCTACATCTTTACGGTCTTGACGTGTGTCTACATGGGAGACGCCTTTCATCTCCATTAACCGCGATTTCTTAACGAAGGGAGCACGCAACATCATGGATTCTGCAGCGTCAGCATTATTGGGAATGGGGCTCGCGGCCGCGGGGTTTGCCGGGGCCGGTGTGGGCATCGGGTATATTTTCGGAAAGATGATCGAGGCCGTGGCCCGTCAACCCGAAGCCGAGGGACGGGTAGGCAAGTATATGTGGATCGGCTTCGCGTTGGTCGAAGCCATCGCCCTCTATGGCCTGGTCATCGCCTTCATCATCATGGGATTGAGGAAATAGAACCGTGCCTCAATTTGACGTCCACTTCTTTTCATCTCTGATTTTCTGGGAACTCATCTCGTTCGGCATCCTGCTCTGGGTCCTGTATAAGTTCGCATTCCCGCCGATTCTGGAAGCCTTGGAAACGCGCGAGCGAAAGATCCGTGACACGATCGAGCAAGCCGAGCAGAATCGTCTGACTGCCGAACAACGCCTGGCCGAATATGAGGCCAAACTGAGCGGTGCCGCGCGGGAAGCCGAGAAGATCGTGACGGAAGCAAAAGCCAAGGCTCAACGGTTGCTGGAAGAGAACGAGCAGCGGTTGCGAGCCGATGCGGAGCGGATCCAGGCCGAGACGGCCAGGGAAATCGAGCGGGAGCGACGAAAAGCCCTCCAGGACATCCGAACCGACGCCGCGGACCTGGCGCTGACGGTTGCCGAAAAAGTCCTGGCACGGAGCCTCTCGGATGACGATCATCGTCGTCTGGCCCGGGAAGCCGTGGAAGCCGTTGCCGCCGAGTCGAGAGAATAACCCTCACCGGGTGTTTCACCGACCCTGCGTGTTCATGGCCTCTGCCGGACGGTGCCGCATGAGAGCCTCCGTCTGGCCTTCATTCTTCTCCTGCCGCGATTCCGGGAGGACGCCCTGAGCGTCTGACAATCCCTCATGGCTCATAGGCGGGTAGCCACGTCTCCGGGCTGACAGTGTGAGCAGAAGATGGTCCCGGGCGTTTGTGCGGAGCCATTGAGTGGCCCCACCCCGACCTGACTGGGCGTGACGGTCTGTGGCATGCAGGCTTGCACAGGACGGAGGCCTTGCAGGGACGCACGCCGCCACTCCAATGGCGGCCTCGGTCTGACTCTCCTGGAAACCGGGTCTGCAACGCCCGGCTACTTCAGACCTCCCGGGCGATAGCCTTCCAGGTCCAACGTGACGAATTGAAACCCGAGGGCTTTCAGGTCCCGGGTGATCCGGTCCCGTCGAGCGGGATCGAGAAAACGCGTAAGTTCGTCCGGACCCACCTCGATCCGTGCGATCCGTTCATGATCGCGGACGCGGATCTGCCGGAATCCTTCTTCCTTCAACATGCGCTCGGCTCGTCCCACGCGCTGCAATTTGTGTTCGGTAATCCTCGTGCCTCGAGGAATACGAGAAGACAGGCAGGCCGCCGCGGGCTTGTCCCAGTTGGACAAGCCCAGGGCCTTGGCAAGGGTGCGCACATCGGCCTTGCAAAATCCTGCTTCGACCAATGGGCTGCGAACGCCAAACTCCCTGGCTGCCAGCATCCCCGGCCGATCATCGCCCAGGTCGTCGACGTGCGTGCCATCCACCACGGCGGCAATGCCGGTGTCCCGTTTGATGGGGTCCAGGAGCCGATACAGATCGTGTTTACAATGATAGCATCGCATCGCATCATTGCGAACGAAATCCTCGACGTCCAGTTGATTCGTCTGGGCCACGATCAACCGTACCCCGATTTCGTCGCTCAGTTGCCGAACGGCCGCCAACTCCTCCTCCGGCAGGGTGGGCGAAGCCGCGGTGACCGCAGTGGTCCGGGGGCCGAGAACATCCGAGGCGATTTTGAGAACGAGCGTGCTGTCCACGCCCCCGGAAAATGCGACCAGGGCGCCATCCAGTCCTTGAAAGAAGTCGAAAAGCCTGGCCGTCTTGTGCCGAAGGCTCGGAGAAACAGGCAGAATCTGCAGGATTGGCATCACGGTACCTTTTGCAGGAGGCGCGGTTCACGCGGACCGAGTTGCCCGCAGGCCCCCCAGACGTCACGGCCACGCGTTTGTCTGATGAACACATCGTACCCCTGCTGCCGGAGGATGGTCTGAAACGTTGCAATCACGGGGTCCGGCGGTCGGCGGAACGGGCTGTTGGGAAATTCATTGAATGGAATGAGATTGATCTTGCAATGAATCCCTCGGAGCAGACGGCTCAGGCGGACGGCGTCGCTTGCCGAATCGTTTTCCCCTTCCAGCAGCACGTATTCGAACGTCAAGGAGCGGTTCGCCGGCACGGGATAGGCCCGGCATGCTGCGAGGAGTTCAGGCAGGGGGAACAGGCGATTCATCATCGGCATGAGCCGGTCTCGCTGTTCGGAAGTCGAGGCGTTCAAGGAAATGGCCAAATTGACCCCGAGGTTGGCGACGTCGTGGAGCCGTGGAGAAAATCCCGCCGTTGAAATCGTAATCCGTCGTTTGGGAAAGCCCACCCCCCAGTCGGTATTGGTGAGCCGGATAAGGGCCTCCGAGAGTTCGTCGAAATTGGCCAGGGGTTCGCCCATGCCCATGAACACCAGAGAGGTGATCCGGCGGTGTCGATCCTGAGCCGTCAAGATCTGATCGACGATTTCATGCGCCTTCAGGTTGCGCTTGAGTCCCATTTGTCCCGTGACGCAAAAACGGCAGTCCAGTGTGCAGCCGACCTGAGTCGAAACGCATTGGGTCAACCGTTCGCCATCCGGGATGAGCACACTCTCGACGGTCAGGCCGTCATGCAGGGAAAACAGAAACTTTTGGGTTCCGTCAACGCTCTGGAAAAGCCTGGGAGCCTGCAATCGTCCGACAACGGCCTTATGCCCAAGCGTCTCCCGGTCTTTGAGTGAAAGATTGCTCATGCCGGCGACGTCTCGCATCCGGCGTTGATAAATCCACTGGAGGATTTGCTTGGTTCGATAAGAAGGCCATCCCAACCGTGCGACCAAGGACGCCATATTTTGAAAATCGAGCGAGAGGAGATTCGTCGGTGTGGTCATGGCGCCGCCGGTTCAAGGCCTGCCGATCTGTGCAGTCACCAAAACCCTAGCACACGTGAGAAATGCACGACAACGAGAGATAGCGTTGCATCGGGATGCGTGGGGGTAATGGAAAGAGACCTTCACCGTCATGCCGGATCCTGGCCCGGCACATCCAGAAGAAGAAGGGAAAAAGCAACGACTCTGGATTCCCGTTTTCACGGGAATGACGATTGGGGGCGTGGGCGGGGATGATGAAGCGGTGCAGGAATGACAAAGCAAGGCCCTTCATTCGTCATGCCGGACCCTGATCCGGCATCCAGAGGAACGGGGAAAAAGCAAAAACCCTGGATTCCCGCTTAAAACTGCGGGAATGACAGAAGGGGCGCTAGCAGGGATTACGAAGAGGTGTGGAAGGACGGAAATGGCCCTCCCATCCGTCATGCCTGGCTCTGACCAGGCATCCAGATCAAGTGGAAAGAGGAATGTCCATGAATCCCTGAACCAATCTGGCGATTCACGTGACGTTATCAACAGAATGAGATTCTATATTTTGTTGATATTGAAAAAAATCTACCAAATATAGGCTTGAAAATATTGTATGACAGCAAGCTATTAAATCATGAAATTCTAAATATATTGACAGAAAAAATTTATCATTGACTTGCTTTTAAATTAATGATAAAAGCAAGCATCTTTTAAGTTTGCTTATGGAAATGCAAGAATTAAAAAATGAACTGAAAGATATTATCGTAGGCTTGGAGCAACGTATTACTGCTTATGAAACCAAGCTCAAGGACTTCAAGAAGAAAAGGGAGAAGCTCAATGAAGAAATTGCGACCATTGAGAAATACTTGGAGTTGGCAAAGACATTGTATCGAGTCGAAGCAGACAAAGCGAAATTGGCCAGTCTCTCCAGCCAGATCATTTCTGGTGAAACGGGCGTGCCGCCCTTGCCGGTAGCGGATGTCACGGATCAATCCAAGGAAATTCTTCTCGGAAGAAGCAAATATGTCGGGATGAGCGTCCCGGATGCCGCATTCATTATTTTCCGTGAAACGCGAAGGCCGATGCATGCCAAGGAGTTGTGCCAGTGTCTTATTGAAGGGGGAATGCAGATCAGAGGCAAAACGCCGTTGACTTCGATTGCCACTTCCCTCAAGCGCGACCCTCGTTTCAGAAAAGTGGCTCCGAATACGTTTGAACCCGTGGAGTCGACTGATAAGCCATCGACTGTGACCGGATAAAGGATCCCGGACAGGTCGATGAACGAAGGCGTATCCAATATTCATTTCTGCAACGCCGGAAGGAGGTGAGACTGTTGGCGACAGCAAAGAAGAAGGCTCCAGCCAAGAAGGCTGCCAAGAAGAAAGCACCTGCCAAGAAAGCTGCCAAGAAGAAAGCGCCCGCTAAGAAAGCGCCGGCCAAGAAGGCTGCCAAGAAGAAAGCGCCGGCCAAGAAAGCTGCCAAGAAGAAAGCGCCCGCCAAGAAAAAGTAAGCCCCTTCCTTCACAACACTGCTGGGAGTAGAGAGGTCTACTCCCAGCCAGCCTTCTTGCCTGAGGTTCTGCTGCATCACGTTGTGTCTCCTGACGAGCCCACGGCTTTCCCCACGGGGAGGCGCCCCGAACCCTGGCTGTGTTCTTTGTGAAGAGGGATCGAGTCCGGCACGTCGAAAGGAAGGCTCACGCGAGTCCGGAGCACGGGGAGCGCAGGCTTTGCCTCCCAACGAGAAGGGGGCGTAAGATCGTCGAGCAAGGGACGTGTCTTGCGGCATCTTCCATTTCCCTGAACTGACGTGATGAATCCTTCCTCGTCGTTGACTCACCGGCTGCGTTCATCGGTGCGCCTGGGCGTAGTGGTCTCGATCCCGCGGATGGACTATGAAGCGGCCTGCCGACTGCAATGGCGTCTTCACGATGAACGTCTAGCCGACCGTCGCCCTGATACGCTGGTGCTGGTAGAACATGAGCCGGTGCTGACGCTGGGCCGGACGACCCGGAACGCACACCGGCAAGGGCTTGGGAACCTTCGGGTGCTTGACAGTGAGCGTGGCGGGTCTGTGACCTATCACGGCCCCGGGCAGGTCGTGGGCTACCCGATTTTGCGGCTCAGACACTTTTGTGCAGGCCCCAAGACGTACGTACGACGCTTGGAAGAAGTCATCATTCGAGTATTGTCGGAATGGGGGATCACGGGCTACCGCGTAGGAAAATTTGTCGGAGTGTGGGTCAAACATCCTGCCGAGCCCGAGGGCCCGTTAGCCAAAATCGCGGCAATAGGCGTGAAGATTGCTCGAGGGGTGACCTTGCACGGCTTTGCGTTGAACGTCACGGTGGATCTTGCACCGTTCGCCGGCATCGTGCCGTGCGGCATCGAAGGGTGCCGCGTCACGTCCATGGCGGACGTCTTGCAGCGGGAGATCGAGCCGGATGCCGTTCGTCACCGAATCGCGCGGTGTTTCGGAGACGTGTTCGGACTGGAATGGACGGAATCCTACAGCCCCCATCCGCCGCTGACGTGAATATTCGTGCCCGTCACGTACCGGGCCTCATCGGATAGCAAATACCTCACGGCCTGGACGGTGTCGTGAACGTCTCCGATGCGCCCGGCTGGAACGTTCTTGACCATCGCAGCCAGCTCGCCGGATGGAGCACTCCCGGAATCGATAAACCCCGGCGAAATCGCATTGACCGTAATCCCGTCCGGGGCCAGCAGTTTTGCCAGGGTGCGCGTCAGGATCAGGATGCCAGCCTTGGCGATGTAATGGGCCGTGACCATGGGCTGGGCTTCCATCTTGTCCGCGTTCGCCATGCCGAACGAAATGATGCGGCCGTACTGCCGGGCTTTCATGCCGGGTGCCACGGCCTGAGCCAGGTAAAAAATCGGATGCAGGTTGTTGGCGAACATCTCCTCCCAGCCTTCCGGGGTTTCGTCGAACAGGTTGACCCGATGATACGGGCCTGCGCCGTTCACGAGCACGTCGATCCTTCCCCAGTGCCCCTCGACCTGACGGATCAGATCCCGACAGGCCGTGGGATCGGAAACGTCGCAGCGAACCGCAAGCCCTTGCCCTCCTCGGGCGATGATGTCCTGGGTGGTGGTTGCGGCCTCGTGTTCGCTGGTTCGATAGCAGATGGCCACGGCCCATCCCCGTGACGCCAGATCGAGGGCGATCCCTTTCCCGATGCCGCGCGCGCCGCCGGTGATCAGGATGACCTGTGGGTCCATCGACGCCTCCCTTTCAATGAATGGATTGTGTGCTCCGTCCGTTTCCCCCGGATCGAGTCCCGGGGCCACTCGTTGCTCAATGGCAGAGAACACGCGTTCCGAGCCAGGGAGGCCCGTTACGCGGATGACGGCTTCCCATGTCGTTGAATCAACGCGTGCAACACGTTGCTCGTTCGAGTCGACAACGTGCCGGATGCGTTGGGCAAAAAGGCCCGCACGTCTTCGAAGGTGTCCACGTCGCGTTCGGGATCCAGCAGCCCGATACCCAGCCCTGCCTGTTCGGCGCGTGCCAGGCTTTGGGTGAGGACACGGTCGGTCGACCAGGAGATCTCGACAAAGAGTTCGGGCCTGGGTTGTTTCAGGCCCACCAGATAGTAGCCGCCGTCGTGCGTGGGGCCTAAGACCACGTCCGTGGTTTGGAGCACCTCTTTCGCCCGGCGATAATGGCGACCGGACAGATTGGGAACGTCCGTTCCCACGAGCAGGGCGTATGGGTACCCGTGGGAGAACACTTCGGTGAACGCGTGATGCATGCGCTGTCCGAGATCCTCGCCCGTCTGGTCGAACCGGTGAAGGCGATGCCGAGCCGCGAGCGTTTGAAAAAACGGATGATCCCTGTCTGGCGTGCAAGCCAGAAACACGTCAATCCCGCGAAGGGACCGGGTCCGTTCGACGGCATCCATGACCAGACTCCCGTGCAGACTCGCCGACTCGTCCGGCGTGAGGGGAGGACACATGCGCGTCTTCACGTCTCCGGGCAATGGGGCCTTGGCAAAAAGAATGATCGCGCCTTCGGCAGGCCCTGACCCCCGATCATTGCGCCCCGATCGTCGGTTCCGATGCCTGGGATTACCTGACCGCGTCATACCATTGATGCAGGGTGTGGGGGGGGACCCCGATTCCGTACAAAAAGCGCAGGAGCCACATGTGCAGAATGGTCCGCAGGGCACCACGTTGCTCCCATCGTCGAAACGACGTGGTCACCTTGGTGCGCAAGGCGGCAAGGGTTCCTGCACGTTTGAGCCGATGCGTCAACTCGACGTCTTCCATCAAAGGCACCTCGGCGAACCCGCCCAGGTCGTGGAACACGGAGCGACGAACGAAAATAGCCTGGTCACCCGTGGCAATCCCCGACCATCGCGAGCGCCAATTCATCAGGCGACTGATGAGCCAGGCCCACCCGCGATCCTCCTCGAACCGGACGTCGAATCGACCTCCTACGTATTGGGGATTCGCCAGGGCCCGGTCGATTTCGTGGCGCGCCTCCGTCGGCAGCAGCGTGTCGGCATGCAGAAACAGGAGGACGTCGGATTGCGTGTCCCGCGCCCCGGCGTTCATTTGTCTGGCCCGTCCCTGCTCCGCGGTCATGACCCGTGCGGGTTGCAGGCTGAGTCCCTGCAACTGGCTCTGCGCAATAGAAACCGTCCGGTCCCGGCTTCCGCCGTCCACGAGGATGACCTCATCGAATCGAAGCCGTCGTAGCGAGAGGAGCGTTTGTGACAAGGCTCGTTCTTCGTTCAAGGTTGGAATAATCACGGCGATCGAAACAGACATGCTGAGTGGCGCGGTTCATCCCTGCCGGCCTTGTTGAGATCCTCTCCGCCCGGTTCGGATCCGGCTACGACGGCCTGGAAGGTTTCTTGGGATTCTGAAACATGAAATAGACCACCATGGCAATGGTGCCCCAATAAATGACGTATTTGTGCCAGAAGAGCACTTCGCCGATCTGGATGAAGGCCAGGACGCAGAAGAGGGAAAAGACGATCACTCCATAGCGGACCGCGGGGATTCTGACGGACGAATACGCCCAAAGGGCCAAGCCCGAAAAGTAGAGGATCATGGGAAAGATGGAAATCTCCGCGCCGGTGCTGGCAGACATGAAGACCTGAATGAACCCGATGAAGACCATGGCGGAGCCCACCATCTTCATGGCCACTTTCATTTGCAGGGCTTCGTGCGTTTCCTGGTCCACGGTCGAATCCGGGCTCGGTGGTCCCACGGGGACCCCGGGCACCTGACGTCCGGATGGGGTGGACTGGCTGTTCGACTCGGATTCCGGGTCCATGGTCACCACTTGAAATGTTTACTGAGCGTGAGGCCCTGTTGATGATAGCTGGACCCGAGCGAGGCCCCGTACAGGCGCTCCGGCAGATCCAACATGGATTCATACACGACTTTGAAAAACGTCTGCCCGTGGTGAATCAGAAACGGCACGTCATGCGGCCTGACTTCGAGCACGACTTGTGTCCCCCTTCTCGACCCGCTGCCGAACCCCGGATCGAAGAACCCGGCGTAGTGGGTGCGCAATTCGCCGAACGCCGCTTCATACGCCACCATTTCGGCGGCATACCCGGCCGGCACGTTGATGCGCTCATTGGAAGCCAGAATATAAAACTCCTCGGGCTCGAGCAACAACGTGTGGTTGGGCTGCCGATAGATCGGTTCCCAGAAGTCGAACGCCGAATAGTGGCCGATCTTCGAGAGATCGACCACGTGGCTGTTTTTTTTCGCCCGGTAGCCCACGATATTGCCATCCGAGCCGGTCCCCTGCAAGTCGATCCGCAAGAAGAGGCCGTGACCCACACGGACCTCATGGGCGGCAAGGGCAGCAGGAGGCGCAGAATCGTCGTCATGGTGATAGAGCAGTTTGGCGGATCGGTGCAGGGTTCGCAGGCGCGAATCGGAGACCGTCGGTCGCCCGGTCACGAGCCGGAGTTGGTTCAACGCCAATCCGGTCTGCACGCGAATGGTAAACGAACGAGGGACGATTTCCAGATAGAGTGGGCCTTGATACCCGTACGGAATGGCATCGAATCCCGCGTTCAGGTCCGTGATGAGCCGCGTGAAAATATCCAGGCGCCCCGTGGAGCTTTTCGGATTGGCCCGCCCGCGGACGTCCGCAGGCAGCGTGACCTGCTCCAGTAACGGCACCAGATAGACGTGCCCCTTTTCCAGAATGGCGCCGTGGGTCAAGTCGATCTCGTACATGACCAACTCGGATCGATACAGATCCAGCACGTTCAGGCGCGAGCCGATCTCCGACTGTTCGGGGAGGAAGCTGCTGATCAATCGGTAGGCTTTCGTGCCGAGCCGAAGATCCATGCTGGCCGGTTGGATCTGCTGATCCTCAATAGCCGGCGATGCCGAGATGGCTTCCTCATCAATCAGGCGCTTGATGTGGTGGTCAGGCAGAATCCCGTGTCTGCGAGGAGAGCCCATCGTTACTCGTCCATGGCGCCCATGCTACAGAGCCCCCCGGTCGCCGACGTGCCGACCATGGGCAGTTCTCGCGGACCAGGCTGAGGATAGTGGTAGGTCTTGTTTTCGTAGTTTTTCAGCACCGCACCGTTTTCATCCAGATTCAGCAGATAGTCTGGGGGCAGAAGCGGAATTTTTCCTCCTCCCCCCGGGGCATCGATCACGAAATGGGGAACGGCCAGGCCGCTGGTATGTCCCTGGAGCGCCTGGATGATCTGCAGGCCCGTCTCCACGCTCGTGCGAAAATGGTTGGTTCCTTTGGTCAGATCGGCCTGGTACAGATAATACGGCTTCACGCGGGCCAGGAGGAGTTGCTGCATGAGCCGTTTCATGATATCCGGGTCATCGTTCACTCCCTTCAACAATACCGTTTGTGCGCCCAGCGGCACACCGGCGTCGGCCAGGCGGCCACAGGCGGCTTTGACTTCCGGGGTGAGTTCATCGGGATGATTGAAATGCAGATTCATGTAGATAGGATGATGCCGTTTCACGATCTCGCACAGTTCGGGGGTGATGCGTTGCGGGAGTGTCCCGGGCACCCGGGACCCCAGCCGGATGAGTTCAAGGTGTGGGATGGTCCGGAGCGCCTTCAGAATGCGTTCGATCAGGTGATCGGGTAACAGCAGGGGATCGCCGCCCGAGAGAATGACGTCCCGGACTTCCGTATGCTCGCGGAGATAGGCGATGGCCTGATCCAATTCACCCTTCTTCAGGAATCCCGGTTTGCCGACCAGCCGCTTGCGCGTACAAAACCTGCAGTAGATCGGGCATTGATTCGTGACCATCAGCAGCACGCGGTCCGGATAGCGATGAACCAGGTGCGGCACGGGGCTGTCGGTGTCCTCTTCCAGTGGATCATCAGGTGCGTCAAAGTCCTCCATCTCGATGGGGTCAGGCACCACCTGCTTCCAGATCGCGTCGTCTTTTGCCTTGATCGTCGAGAGGACCGTGGGCGTGATCCGCATGGGATATGGGCCTACGACCTGCTCCACTTCTTGGGGATCCACGCCGAGATGGGTTGCCAGATCCTTGGGTTTGGTGATGCTCTCGGCCAGGATACGTTTCCAATCATCCATCTGCACGCCTCGTCGCTAGGGGTGAAATTCCGTTTTGGGATCAATCGCAGGACAGCATGGGACCGGATGAGGGGGTTGTGGATCCCTCCTGTCTCTCCGGGGTGGAAGCCAGGGCATCAAGGTGGTCGAGAATGTCCTGTGTTTCCGTGAGAACGGCGCCTCCATCGACCAGGACGGGGACGTAATATTGTCCCGATACCTCAAACACTTGTTTCCTGAACGGACGGACCGTGGGAACAATAACACTTTTATACTCGATCGCCAACTCATCCAACCGGCTGCGAACCAGAGCGCATTCCGGGCACCATTCAGTATGATACAACGTCATCGAGCCCTCCTTTCTCATCATTCGTCATGCCAAAGCCTGGCCCGTGTCTTCTCACCCGTCATGCGATTCGGCATCCAGCGGAACCCCCAGGTCCAACGGCCTCGCCTTCTGAAGGCGCTGGATTCCCGACGACAGACAGCCTGCCCCGATCCTCGATGAAGAACGTCAAGGACGGTCTGTTGATCGGGGGTCGGGAATGACGAAAAGGTCCTCTGCTCGAAGTCAAGGACAGGGTGTCCGAAGGAGAGGGAGATCCCTGATGCGGATGAGACACCGGCAAGGGTGGGTATCCTACGAAGCCGGCAGCGCGCAGGGCACCAGGATGGCATCGCGCATGCCGTGAAGCACTTTTTTATCCTTGGGGCACACCGTCGCCAGAATTCCGCCGAGCGTGACCTCGTCTTCGGATACGAAATAATACGGGGACAGTCGAGCCCGTCCCTCCATGGGTTCCAGTTGCCCCGTACGCGTGTCGAAAAAGGTCATGCCGTATTGCCGGCCCTTGTGAAACGCCTGGAACACGTAGGGCGTCGAGGCGAAGGAATCCAGCGCGTGCTCCAGTTTCGCCGCCCAGGCGGACTGTGGAATATCATGCCCCACGACCACCCCGCGGCTCCCCCAGGCCAGTTCGGAAAATCCCGAAGGCTTCAGGACGCAGTGGCGCTGTTTCTGGGTTGCCTGAGCCCATTGCCGCCAATCGGACACGGGCTTCCCGTCGAGCGTGAGATCCGGGATGATCGCGGACGGGGGGACAGGACGGGGGTCCACGATCCAGGTTTTGGGCATGACCTGCCTGAGACTCTCAAAGACGTCCGGTCCCAGCGCGTCGACCCAGAACCCCTCCAGCATGGGATGATGCAGGAGCGCGAAGGCCAATTTCTCTTCCATCCATGGCTTGTACGGTGGCGTCACGTTCACCCGGCCCTTTTTGGCACTGTACATGAGCAGTTCGGATTTCGGGACGTTTTCGAGATCGAAGAGTTCAAAGAATCGATAGATATGCGAAACGGGCCTTTCTCCGGAAGGCGTGCAGGCGAACAAGTGCGTTTCAGTGAACCGAAGATCACGAGGATGCACGCAAACGGCGTCCATTCCCGCGTCACGGAGCCGTCCAGCCTGCCAGGCCATTTCGTTCCGGTAATCCTCGGCTTCATCGGACACGACGATGGCGACACAGCCCGTGGACTCGCCCAGGGATGTTCTCCGGCTCAGGAACAACTTGGCAAAGCCCTCGATCATGCCGTAGGCACCGCCGACGAGAGCATCCCCCAAGGCATCGTAGGCCGCGGACAGACAGCCCGTGGTCCCGATCCCGCCCGGCACGGAGTCCAGTTCCGTGATCATCATGCCCGTCTCGGTAGGAATCACGTCGGGTCGAATCACCAGAGGCATCGCCTCCCGGAACCGTTTCATGCGAGCATAGTCCAGCAGGGCCGTGGGTTTGCCCAAGTCGAGGTACTGGTGCACCCAGAACGGTTGGCTGCCCTTGACGCTCTCCAGATACAGCCGGTTGAGGGCTTTGGAGAACGACCAGAGCCGGGGTCCCAGGTCCTCGAAGAACGAAACCTCGTCTCGGGTCAACGGAAACGGAACGGGTGAGACGCGCCATGCAGGCGCCGACTCGAAAATCCCCGCGGTCGTAAGCGCATGGTGCACGGAAAGACATCGCCGGCTCTCTTCGCAAGGGGAAGCCGAGACAAGCGTGTCCGAACACTGCCGGGTCAGGGGTTCTGCTGCTGAGACGTGAGCCATGGGAACCAGAAAACAAGAATAGTCAGAATGGGACGAGAAGGAAGTTGATGGGGTGGGCTACAGGCCTCCTGCCAACATTCATACTACCATGCTCCCCTCGAACGAGACAACCAAGCCTTCGGGTTGACACGCTCCACCTCGGTCTTTACAGTAAACCTTGAAGAGGTGAAGGATCGGCGATGTTTGGGACCCTCGGATTTTCAGAACTCATCATTATTCTGGTCATTGTCTTGATCATTTTTGGGGCGGGGCGGCTTCCTCAGATTGGAGAGGGGGTCGGGAAAGCCCTGAAGGGGTTTAAAAAAGAAGTCAACGAGGTTCCGCCTCCACCGGAAGAGCAGCCTGCACAGGCCCCCTTATCCGAACCGGCTGCGGATTCTGCGGCGCAACCCGCCGCTGCCCCAGGAGGGGAAGCGACGGCTCCCGTGACTCAGCCCGTGACAGGACAACCTCATCAGCCCGGTCCCGAAAGAACCCCTGGGACGTTAGCGGCACAGGTCTATGGTGGATTTGGTCCTGAAACGGCTCAACCCGTTTCTCAACCCGCTGCTGCAGACGAGGAGACTCCCTATCAGGAGCCGTTTGCACCGGTGACCATGGAGCAGCGTGCCGCGAATTCAGTGCCTCAACCGTTGGCGCAGTATCCGCCCGTGCCTCAGTCGGCCGCGACGGCTCTGCCGGGGAAACGGCCGGCGGCCATTGTGAATAAAAAGGCCGTGGCCCGCGTGCAGGCGCAACGGGCCGCGATGCAGGCGCAAAAAGCCGCCAAACCTCAAGGCGGCGCGGGCAGTGACGACCTGCAATCCCTGGGAGAAGGACTGGGGAGCACCCTCCGAACCTTCCGTGAAGCCACGGCTGACGTCCGGAACGCCGTTGATCCGGAGATGCGGACCATTCAGGCAGAGCTGGAATCGGCGCAAAAAGAAGTGGAACAGTCCATTGAAGCGGCGAAACAACCGCCGGTCCCCAAAGATCCTCCGCCAGCCACGTAACGCGACGGTGACACGGCACGTCCTGACTCGGTTCGCAGGGCAGGGCCGGGGGATACAGCACACGCCCGCTCTCCTGACGCTCCTTCTCATCGTCGTCTCCTTGAGTTCAGGTTGTCAGGTCGAATCCCCCGTTGGTGACCCGCAAGGCGTCACCGCTCGTCTCATCACCCTTCTTCAAGATCCTTCCCAGGACGTTCGACGAACGGCTGCCCTCTCTCTTGGGAAAATCGGTCATCCCACTGCAAGCACGGCCCTGGTTCTGGCGTTATCCGATCCGGACCCCCAGGTTCGTGCCTACAGTGCGTGGGCCCTGGGACAACTGGGGGAAACCGTGACCGACGAGGCAGCCGTCCGCCTCGCCGCTGCCCTGGGCGATGCCCACCATTCTGTCAAAAAGGCTGCCGCCCAGGGGTTAGGAAACATCGGCCTTCGTCAACCGGTCATTGCCATCCTCACGCAAGTGTTGGCCGTCGGAGAAAAAAGCAGCCGGCGTGCCGCAGTTGAAGTGCTCGCGCAGCTTGAGGCCAAAAGCGCCTATCAGCCTTTGCGGCATGCCCTGATCGATCCGGACCCGGCCGTGCGACAGGGTGCGCTTGCGGCGTTGGGGGAGTTGGGTGATCGTCGGATCCTCCCCGAGTTTCGCGAACGACTCCTGCTCGACGCTGACCCGGGTGTCCGAACCGAGGCTGCCTATCGACTGGGAAAATTGGGAGATCCCCAGGACGTGCATACGTTGGATTGGGTTGCACAGAACGATGCGTCGCGTCGTGTTCGTGTGTGGGCTCACTGGGCGAAGAACAATGTGCCCGAGGGAGACGATTAGCGGAATCACGGCTTCCCGTTGTTCCGTGAACTCCCGGACGAGGGCCGTCTATTCGACCTTGGTGTTCACAAGGAGTGCCATGGCTCGACGAACGTGATCACTGGCGCCCAGCAAAACCACGATGTCTCCCGCTTCAAGCACGGCTTTCTCTGAAGGAGTGGATTCCGTGACCCCGTCTCGCATGAAGGCAATAACCGACGCCCCGGTTCTTGGCCGAATCGCCAATTGATGCAGTGATTGCCCCAGGGCGGGTGAATCCTCATCGATGCGGCAGGTTTCCACCTCCACGTCCTCAAGCGTTCCCGACCGAAGATGGTGGGCCAGTTCGGGAAGTTCTCCCCGCCGGAGCAGCACGTAGCCTTCTCGCCGGATTTGCGCGGCTTTCCCAAGAATGACGTGATGAGGAATTTGGAACGATTGGAGAACCCGGGTTGAGATTTCGATGGACGTTTCGAATTCCTCCGGAATAATTTCATTGGCTCCGAGTTGGTGCAGTTCTTCGAGTTCTTTGAGATATCGGGTCCGAACAATGACGTGAATCGACGGATTCAGGCTTTTGGCAAGCTGGACGATACGCCGTGCCCCAAAGGGATCGGAAATGGCGACCACGATGGCTTTCGCATTTTCAATTTGGACCTGATGCAGAACCGTCGGGTTGGTGGCGTCGCCGTATTGAATGGGGACCCCGGTCCCAATTTCCAATTGCACCACCTCTCCTCGTAAATCCAGGACGACGTAGGGAATCTCGAACTCTCGAAGGACGCGTGCAAGGTTTCGACCGTTTAAGCCGTACCCCACGATGATCACGTGATCCTTGAGTTTGAAATGGGCCGTTTCCGCTCGCAGGGAAAGACGCCCGGGCAACCATTGATGCAGCCGTTGCATGGCTTCGGTCCGACGCGCGATTTTCGGAGACCATTGGATCAGAAACGGGGTGATGATCATGGTCAAGACCGACACGGCGAGAAAAATATTGTAGGTGTCGCGATACAGAATCCCTGCTTTAAGCCCCTCTTGAGCCAGGATAAAGGCAAACTCGCCGACTTGAGCCAAGGCCACGCCCGCCAGGATTGCCGAACGAAGCGGCGCCCCGACCGCTAAAACCGCAGCGGCTCCCGTGACAAATTTTCCAATGACGATGGCCCCGACCACGGTCATAATGAGCAGAGGATGTTCCAGGATCACCCGCGTATCCATGAGCATGCCAATCGAGACAAAAAACAGGCTGTTAAAGCTGTCCCGAAACGGAAGGACCTCGGCCAATGCTTGGTGACTGTACTCCGATTCGGAGATGAGGAGCCCGGCGATAAAGGCTCCGAGGGCGATGGACAGCCCAAACAGGGAAGTCAACCACGCCGTTCCCATGCCGAGCACCACGATGGTCAGGAGAAACAATTCCCGGCTTTTCGTGCGAACGATGTGTTCAAGGAGTTTGGGGACGAAGACTCTGGCGGCCAGCACAATCAGGACGACCAGACCGAGCGATTGTCCCAGGGTCAACAGGATGCGCCCGATGCCTTCGGCTTCCTGGTTCCCCAGGAAGGGCGTCATGAGCATCATGGGCACGATGGCCAGGTCCTGAAAAATCAGAATCCCGATCGTGGATCGTCCGTGGAGCGTATCGCTTTCTCCACGCTCAGCCATGGCTTTCAGGACGATGGCCGTACTGCTCAGGGTGACCAATAACCCCCAGAAAATGGCGGAGTTCACGTCGATGCCCAAGAGGAACCCCGCGCCGACGCAGAGAAGCAGGACGCCGACCATCTGGGCGGGTCCTCCCACGAAAAACAGCGTTTTCGAGGACTTCAATTTTGCAAAGGAAAATTCCAGGCCGATCGTAAACAGCAAGAGCATCACCCCAAGCTCGGCAAGCACGTGCACGTGTTCTCGATCAGAAATCAGGTTGAGTCCATAGGGACCCACGAGAGCCCCGGCGACGAGGAAGCCCGCAATCGAGGGAAGGTGGAGTTTTTGAAACAGGAAGACCACCACGATGGACACGGAAAAAATAATGATGACGTCCCTGAGTGCGCTGAATTCATCCATCGTGAGTGCTCCGGGCCATGGAAGAATGAAACGAAGTGATGCTTCCCTTGCTCACGCCATTCCGAGGCGAGGGGGTGATGGTTCAACCCGGGCCCCATGCGGGGTCTGGGGACATGATTGTGTCAAACGACGCGATGACAGCCGGAAACGCGGACTCAAGAACACAGGTCCTGAAAGAGCCAGGGGACTTCCTGCTTTCTTCGTGTCTCGTAGTCCGCAATGTCTTTTTCGCGTTGGAGGGTCAAGCCAATAGCGTCCCATCCTTGCAGGAGGCACTGCTTACGAAACGGATCAATGGAAAAGCGAAACGTGGGGTGTTGCGGGGCGGATATGGTTTGCGCCGCCAGGTCGATTGTCAGGTCGAGCGGGTCATCCGTGCAGACGCGAGCGAAGAGTTGTTGAATGTCCTGGGCATCGAGGACAATCGGCAGGATGCCGTTTTGAAAGCAATTGTTGTAAAAAATCTCGGCAAAACTCGGAGCCAGAATGGAACGAATCCCATGATCCAACAAGGCCCAGGGCGCATGTTCCCTGGAAGAACCACATCCGAAATTGTCACGGGTAAGCAGAATGGTGGCCTCGGCATACTGCGGTTGATTCATGAAAAAATCCGGGTCGGGCGCGCCATTCGGGAGATTCCGCCAATCGGCAAAGAGCCCCTCTTTCAAGCCCGTTCGTTGGATCGTCTTCAGGTATTGTTTAGGAATGATCTGATCGGTATCGACGTTGACGCGATCCAGGGGAGCGACTCGTCCGGTATGGGTGGTAAAGGGTTCCATGACAGGGCTCCCGAGTCAGACCCAATGACGAATATCGACGAACCGTCCAGCCACGGCGGCTGCCGCGGCCATGGCCGGGGAGACCAGGTGCGTTCGTCCGCCCTTGCCTTGCCGACCTTCGAAATTTCGGTTACTCGTCGAAGCGCACCGTTCACCGGGTTGGAGCACGTCGGCATTCATGGCCAGGCACATGCTGCATCCGGACTCCCGCCATTCGGCCCCGGCTGATCGAAAGATGTCGTCCAATCCCTCTTCTTCCGCCTGCTTTTTCACCAGGCCCGAACCCGGCACGACCATTGCCTGCACGCCGGGCGCCACTTTCCTCCCTTGCAAGTAGGAGGCAGCCAAGCGTAAATCTTCAATTCGCGAATTCGTGCACGATCCGATAAACACCCGGTCGACGGTGATATCCACGATAGGGGTGCCGGGGGCGAGGGCCATGTAGTCGAGTGCCCGCGCCGTGGCATCCCGCGTTTCCACGTCGGAGAAGGACCGCGGATCAGGGACCGTGCCGTCCACGCCGGTCACCATGCCCGGATTCGTGCCCCACGTGACTTGCGGAGCAATGTCTGCTCCATGAAGCGTGACGACTCGATCATAGGCAGCGCCCGGGTCCGTGCGGAGATGCTTCCAATGATGGACGGCCTGGGGCCAGAGATGCGCCGGTGGAGCCATGGGACGATCGTTGATATAGGAGAAGGTGGTTTCGTCCGGCGCAATCATGCCGGCGCGTGCGCCCCCTTCAATGGACATGTTACAAAGGGTCATGCGGCCTTCCATCGACAACGCACGAACCGCTTCGCCCGTGTATTCCACGACGTACCCGTTCCCCCCGGAGGTGCCGATGTTGCCAATGATGGCCAGGATCATATCCTTGGCCGAACAGTGAGGAGAGAGTTGGCCGTCGACTCGGAGCTCCATGGTGCGAGGTCGTTTTTGAATCAAGCATTGGGTGGCCAGGACATGTTCGACTTCACTGGTGCCGATGCCAAACGCCAACGCCCCGAATGCGCCATGGGTCGAGGTATGGGAGTCTCCGCAGACGATCGTCATTCCAGGCAGGGTGAGCCCTTGTTCCGGCCCGATGACGTGCACGATGCCCTGACGAACGTCATGCATGGAAAACAGCGTAATGCCGAAGTCAGCGCAATGCCGTTCGAGCGTTTGAATTTGAATGCGACTCAAGGGGTCCGTAATGCCCAGGCTTCGGTCGGTGGTGGGCACATTATGGTCCGGGACCGCGAGCGTCGCCCCTGGTCGGCGAGGATGGCGTCCTGCAAGTTTGAGTCCTTCGAAGGCTTGAGGGGAGGTCACTTCATGGACCAGGTGGCGATCGATATACAGCAGGGTCGTGCCATCCGAGTCCTCATGCACCACGTGAGGCCCCCATATTTTGTCGAAAAGAGTTTGTGCTATCATCTCACACGGATCCTTAAGAGGCGAATATGGCGTATCAGGAACGTCGCATGCAACCCTCCGTCCTCACCTCCCTCTCATCCAAAGGCGAGATGCATCGGGCATGATTGAAGACGCACTGCTGTCCATCGGCTTGGTGATCGTCGTGGCCAAACTGGTCGAAGGCGTTTTCCGGTACTTCCGGCTGAACTCCATTGTGGCCTATACGGTGACGGGAATCCTGCTGGGACCGATTGCCGGAATCGTCGAGCCCACCGGTGCCATGCATCTCCTGCTGGGCATCGGCATTTTTCTCTTCTTCTTCCTCATCGGCCTGGATGAACTCGATATTGCCGGCTTCTTCGCCGCCATCCGCGGCAAGTTCTTCGCCGCCGCGACCATCTCGGTTCTCATCTCTCTGGCCGCCGCGCTGACCGTCACCTCGGATCTGATCTACGATTTCGGGTTGGGCCTCGATTTCACCAGGTCGCTGGCCCTCGCCGGGATTCTCTCTTTGACCAGTCTGGGCGTGGTGGTCAAGGTCCTGGTTGATGAAGGTCGCTTCAGGGAGCCTATTGGAATCGAAATCTTCACCACCGCGCTCATTGCCGAATTGCTGACCCTGTTGCTGGTGGGCTTCACGATCGGCGAGCACATCCACCAGTTGAGTTGGGAGAGCCTGTTTATCCTGCCGGGCAAGATCGCCGGCTTTACCGTGGTGACCTGGGTGTTGGCCGGACGGGTGCTTCCGCCGCTGATCGTCCTGCTGAAGCGCTTTCTGCACGTGCCGCAACTCTCTTTCGGATTGATTTTGGGCGGGCTGTTCCTGGTGGTCGTCGGTGCCGAGGAGATGGGGCTCCACGGCTCCCTGGGAGCCCTGCTGTTTGGGGCCGCGCTGTCCGGGCTCCCGTATCACGTGCGGCGGGACATCATTCCTGGTATGAGAAGCACGGCCGAAGGGCTGTTCGTGCCTCTCTTTTTCGCCTCGGCCGGGTTGCACCTGAGCCTGTCGTTCACCGCGTTGCCGGTGTGGACCATTGCGGCGTTGGTCGTCATTCCCCTGATCGGAAAGTTTGCCGGAGCGTTCATCGGTGCCTTTGTGACCCGTTTGGACATGCCCTTTGCTCTGGCCACCGGGCTGATGGCCAAAGGGGCTGCGGAAATGGCCCTCCTGCTGGTGCTTCTCGAGATCGATGCCATTGGACACGCCGTTTTTTCATTGCTCGTTCTCATCATGCTCGCCTACATCCTGTTGACGCCCCTGGCTATCCGTGCCGTTGTGAACCGGGTTGGGCCGTCGGACCAGTTCACGTTGCCCGAATCACTCCCGCCGTCGCTGGCCCGCTTTGTGCTGGATGACATCACCGTTGGCGACATCCTCGACCGGACCCGTACCTATCCGAACCCGGCGATGTCGGTGCGGGCGTTTGCCGATCAGTGGATTGTTCCCCATCAGCAGGACTACGTTGCGGTCGAGAATGGCGAGCTTTGCGGAATCGTCTCGTTATCCATGCTGCGATACCTGCCCAAAGAGTCCTGGTCCAACACGCCGTTGCGCAAACTTGCGCGCCGCAGTAAGGCGGAGGCATGGCCCGAGGAGCCGGTGGAAGACGCGCTGCAACGCATGACGGAGAACTCGTTGACCGTGCTACCGGTGAAAGACCGGGAGTCCAAGCAGTTCCTGGGCGTGGTGACCAGCCGGCAGATTTTGGAACTCATCACTCAGGAAGCCATCGGCGAGTCGTAACAGGCTTGGACGAAGCCGGCGAAGCCCCCGCCACTCTCGCCTAACCGACGGGCGAGCGAATTGCCGAGGCCCTGGCAAAGGTCAGTTGCCACAAAATGCAAATGGCCCGAGCCGGGAAAGCATCGGGGCCGGCTTGAGCTCAGGTATGCTCGAGCGGCTTGGCCTGTCAAGTTAACGATATCATTCCGCCTTGATATTACATGTGAGGCCTATGTGTTGCTGTTCGGCGAGCTTGGGGCCGGTGAATGGGAAGCCCGACTGGGCGTGGACCGGGTGTTCTGGGGCGTCGCCGAATCGCAACACCTGGTCGACGTCGTCAATCAGATCGATTTTCTCGAGCATCCCAACGGCCAGGTGAAGTTGGGGCAACCCATGGTCCACCTCACGTGGACCGCCGATTGGGGCGTCCTGGAATTCTTCGGGCTGCCGTATCACCGCCCGCGTATCTATCCGGGCCGATTCGGTCGTCTGCGCTTCGGTGGACTCGTGGACCGCGAGCGGGTGGAGTATGAGCGCGGGGCCAAGGAGTGGCATCCGGATTTCGCGGCCCGGTACAGTCAAAGCGTTGGCCCCCTGGACGTGGGTCTGAGTCTGTTCGACGGCACCAGTCGAGAAGCCACCCTGATCTGTGCGCCGCCGGCTTGTGTGCCGAACGGGGGCCGTGACCCCGGAATCTGGATTCCGTACTACGGGCAGATTCGTCAGTTCGGACTGGACGCGCAATTCACGCTCGATGCCTGGTTGTTCAAGTTCGAGGCGATACATCGGTCCGGCGAACGCAACGCGCTGGGTCGGGAACGGGAGTACAGGGCCGTCCTTGGGCAGGGAGGTGGATTCCAGAATATTCTCGATCTGTATCGCGAAGAGGAATACGTGGCCGCAGTGATGGGGGGCGAATACACGTTCTATTCCGTCTTCGGTTCTACGGCCGACGTGGGTCTGCTGGCCGAATGGAATTATGACGAACGGGGCCGGAGAGCACTTCCGAGACGCTCACCCCTGACGCTCGATAACGATTTTTTCGTCGGCATGCGTCTGGCGTTCAACGACGTCGAGAGCACCGAGATCGCGGTCGCGTTCGTGACGGATGCGAGCCGTGCGACCCATAACCTGGGCGTCGAATTCGACCGGCGGCTCTTTGACCAATGGTCCCTGCATCTGGAATCGAGCGTGATTCTCAGCATGGACCCGGCGGAGCTTCAATATGTGGGACGGCGCGACAGCTTCTTCGAGTTCAACCTGGTGTACAATTTCTAGCCGATCCGGGCGTCCCACCCCCTCATTCCACGCGGGGATCATTCTTGTCTGGGTTCAGCCATTCGCGGACCATTTCCGCGGTTCTTTCTTCCCGGCGGCATGCGGCATACGATGCCATTTCGGCTCGCCTGCCTTTGCAGGAGGACGTGATCTCATGCGAACGGGTGTCCCGCTAAGCGGGTGACGGGAGGTGGGCGGGGAAGGCTGCATGACGAGACATGGGGTTGCCGTCTCTCATGTTGTCTTGTCTTCCATGCTGCTTTTGGCCTCTTGAGGCGGCTCCAGCGGCAACAACACCCGCATCTCCGTGTAGCTCCCCTCTTCCGTGTCGACCTGAATGGACCCACCGTGACGCATCAGGATGTCGGTGGTCAGGGACAGCCCCAGGCCGGTGCCCTTCCCCGGCTCCTTGGTGGTCATAAAAGGCTCGAAAATCCGTTCGCGTAGTTCCTCCGGGATGCCGGGACCATTGTCCCGGATACGGAACTCCACGTGATCCTCGAACTGTTGACTGGCGATATGCAGTTTCGGTTCGTACTCGCCCTTCACCGTTTTCTGTTTTTCGTTCAGCGCCTGAAAGGCGTTGGTGGCAAGGTTCAGGAAGACGCGAGAGATATCCTGGGGGATGACGATGATCTCTTGCAGGTTCGGGTCCAGCTCTTCTTTCAGCTCCGTGTTGAAGGAGTTATCTTCGGCGCGTAGTGCGTGATAGGACAATTCCACGTACTGTTTCAGCAGGGCGTTCATGTCCGTCTTGCGCCATTCCCCTTCTTTGCTGCGGGAATGTTCCAGCATGCTGCGCACGATGTTGTCGGCTCGCTTCCCGTGCTCTTTGATTTTCCCCAGGCTTATCCGCAGTTCCCCCAGAATCGACCGGATTTCCTCAAGATCGACGTCCTGTTGCTGGTTCATCAGTTCATCGATCTCCTGCGACAGCTCGATCGAGACGTTGGCAAAGTTGCTGACGAAGTTGAGCGGGTTCTTGATTTCGTGCGCCACCCCGGCGGTGAGTTGCCCTAACGACGCGAGTTTCTGCTCGGCAATGACCTGATCCTGGGCGGCCTTCAGATTCTCCATGGCCTGTTCCAGGTTGGCATTCTTGGCATCCAGTTCGGTTGCCAATTTTTCCACAAGGTTCAGCCGCTGGACCTCATGGGCGTAACGCCGGAACACCTCCAGGGCCCTGGCCATGTCCGTGACCTCATCATCCCAGATGAACTCCCATATCCTCCGGATGAAGGCATTGGAACTCTTCACGGTCTTGGACAGATCGACCCCCTCGACGTGGACCGGTACCTTCAGATCGCCACCGGCCATATCGCGCATCGCGCTGGCCAGTCCCACCAGGCGGTTGACCAGATAGCGCTTCACAAACAGCGAGCCCAAGACAAACGCGCCCGTGATCCCGAACGCGTTGAGCAGAATCAGCAGCAGAACCCCTGTTCGGGCAGCACTGCGGGACGATTCGCTGGAATGCATGGCCTCTTTGTTGATCTGCTCAACCAGATTGTTGACTTCCGAGAGCAGCAATTCCGAAGCGTTTCGGGTCTTTGCCAGGATTTCCTGCTCCTGCTCCAACTTGAGCAACGCTTCGTGGCGCAGGGCAATGATCCCCTCCGGGCCTTTCCCGATTTCACCCAGACGAGTCAGATTTTCTTCCAACTGGTCGTTCTGCATGCTGGGAGGTAGCCCGGCATAGGCCTGGATGAAATTCCGAACGGCACTCTGGAATCGCTCTTCCAGTGGAGTGAGAAACTGGCGGTCCGCCAGAACCAGGACTTCATCCAGCAGCAACACGGCCAAGTTGGCTGACTGGTTCACGGTGATCAGGTCACGGTAGGCGGTCAGTTCATCCTCAGAAGCCCGCTCACGGATGGGGCGGCTAACGTCATCCAGCGTCCGTAATCCCGACACCATGTAAAAGCCCTGATCGTCAATGGCTTTGGCCAGCAACCGTTCCACGCGCCTGCTGGTTTCACCCAGCTCATCAATGAAGACGTTGAGGGCCTGGTTAATGGCCAGACGTCTGGCGGAAGAGCGCTTGATCACGTCCAGATGCTTGCCCAGTTTCTCCAAATGTGCCCTGATCAATTGGGTTTGTTCGCCAAAGGCGGAACGGGCTTCCAGTTTCTGTATGGTATTGTCGAGAAAGGTTGTTTCCTCAGCCAAGGTGTTCACGACCGCCGCGTGTTCCTCATTGGAGGACGCCGACACCAGCCGAACGGCACCGTTGACCACGATGGCACTTTCCCGAGCCACGTCCACCGCGTTAATCAGGTTGGGCATGCTGTATTCTGACATCTGGATTTCGTGCTTCAGGGTTTCGCTGAAGGAAAAATAGGCCAATAGCGTGGCACTCCCCATGAGGAGAACGGCACCCAGCAGCATAAAATACAGCCTGACCCGGACCCCCACGCGGAATTTTTGTCCAGCCTCCGGCTCCTCAAGCGCCGGAGGCGTCACCGGCTTCGGGGTTGCGCTGGGTTCGGTCAGATCACGGGATTCGAGGGGAGGAGGTTCATTCATGGTATCGACATCTTGTCCACCGACTGGAAGCGACCGTTGTCATCGATACGGGTCAGGTAGACTCGGTCGGAACCCTGATTGTCATTGACGCCGTAGCGTAGACGAAATCCACCCAGATCAATGTCTCCGGCCTGGATCAGAGCCTGGAGAAAGCCCTGCCTGGTAGGAGCCGGTCCCGCCAGCTTGAGCCCCTCGATGGCAAGGCGGCCTGCGAGATAGCCTTCCAGGGACACGAAATTCGGTTCGCTGCTTGCATCGAGTTTCTTCAAGGCCTTCTGGTATTCCCCGACGACCTGCAGGGTGGTATCCCCAGGAAACGGCACCACCTGGGTCACGTAGACGCCCGTCCCGTCGGCTTTCAACGCTTTTGCCAGGGCCGCACTGCCGATGAAGGAAATGTTGATGAAATAGGGATTGAAGTTCAGGCGCCGTGCCCACCGGATCAAGGTCGCCGCTGGCCTATACGCCCCCACGATGACGACGGCCTCGGTATCGGCGCGGCGCAAATCCAGCAAAGCGATTTTGACGGCTTCGGTGTTGCGGGTATAGTACACCTCTTCAATCAGGTTCAGCCCGTGGCGCGTGACCGCGCGGCGCAGCCCGTTCAGGCCGGCCTGCCCGAAGGAGTCGTTCTGATAGAAAATGCTGATTCGCTCGACACCCAGATCTTCGTGAAGTCGGACCACCATTTCCTCGGTTTCCTGGTAATAGGATGCCCGTACGTTCACCACGTTGGGATGATTCTTCGCGTCTCGCAGAAATTCAGCCCCCGTGAAAGGGGCGATGTAGGGGATGCCCGCTTCCGTGGTGAGGGGTTGAGCCGATTTTGACGTTGGCGTGCCAACGGCCCCGATCAGGGCAAAGACCTTGTATTCCTCGATCAGGGTGCGTGTATTGGCAATGGCGGCTTCTGGTTCGTAGCTGTCGTCCAGTGATTCGAGGCGTAGCTGGTGCCCGTGTACGCCTCCCTCTCGGTTGATTTCGGAAAATGCCGCGAGTAATCCAAGGCGCATGCCCAAGCCCAGCTCACGGGCCGGGCCGGTGAGGGCCGCGGATTGCCCGAACAGGATCGTTGGTTGTTCGGACTCCGCTCGCGCCGGTTCCCCGGGCGTTATCAGAATCATCAACGTGAGCAGGAGAATTCCCATCGACATGGGCAAGCAGGTTCGTCTCGGTTACGAGGCGGCTGGGGCTGGCCGAAACCGTGTCACCACGCAGGTAATGTCGTCCGATTGCGGGGCCTCTCCGGCGAAGTCCTGCACCGCGTCCACGATGGCCGCTGTGATCTCTCTCGAACTTGTCCCGGCAAGTTCGGCCAGCTTTTTGTCGAGTCGCGACTCGGTAAATTCTTCATGAGAGAGGTTTTCCGCTTCCGTGACGCCGTCCGTGTACAAGACCAGGGTGTCACCGGGCATCAGTTCAAACCGTTTGTTGTGATAGGTGTGCCCGGGTTGGATGCCCAGGACGATGTTCTCGGTTCTGGGCAGGATTGCAACCGAGGAATCGGCCTTTAGCAGTCTTGGCGGATTGTGTCCGGCGTTGCAATAGACCAGTTCGCCGCTGTGCAGGTCCAGCACCCCGAAAAAAAGCGTGATAAAGACGCAGGATGGATTGTTCTCGCAGAGCAGCTCATTGACGATATTCAGGCAATCGGCCGGTGAGGAGTAGTTTTTCGCTGCGGCCGCTCGCACGAGGGCTCGGGTCACCGTCGTGAACAACGCCGCGGGCACCCCTTTGCCGGACACGTCCGCGATGATCAGTGCGATGTGTGACTCGTCAATGTAAAAGAAATCGTACAGATCCCCGCCGACTTCACGCGCCGGGATGATGATGCCCTTGATGTCCTGGGTCTCGCTCTCTCGGATCTCATTCGGCTGGAACGACATCTGGACGTCATGGGCCATGTCAAGTTCCTGCTTGATGGTGACCAGCCGATCCCGGGTTTCCAGGGCGACTTGCAGGGCTTGAACGTGCTTGATGCTCTTTTCGATGGTGACCTCAAGATCCTGAAAATCAATTGGCTTGGTCAGAAAATCGAAAGCGCCGCGGTTCATGGCGGTGCGAATGTTCTTCATGTCCCCGTAAGCGGAGACGATCACGGCTTGCACGTCCTGTTCGGTATCGGCAAGCTGAGTCAGCATGGTGAGACCATCCATCACCGGCATGTTGATGTCGGAGAGGACCAAGTGGATGTTGGGGTTTTCGTTCAGCACCTCAAGGGCCTCTTTGCCATTGCGGGCGAAGAAGAATTTCAGAACGTTATTGCGGATCTTGTGACGAAATTTCTGGCGTACGAGCAATTCGAGATCTTCTTCGTCATCGACAACGAGCACCTGAGCGGGGGCGGCGTTCATTTCCGGTTTCTTTTTCCGTTGGGTTGTTCTTCTCCGTCGACCAGTGACGGACGAGTCGATGCTTACAGGGCCCCCAGCGCATCGTCTCGAGTGGCACGAATGTCCAGGATTTCATTGAACCCGCTGATCTCGAAGATTTCGGCGATGTGAGCGGCAAGGTTGCAGAGTAGTGCCCTGCCCCCTTCCTTCTGGGTCAGCCGAGCCGCAATCAGCAAGGCGCGCAGCCCGGCGCTGCTGATGTAATTCAGATTCTTGAAATCAAAGATCAACGTGTTATGGCCGGCATTGATCTGTTCCTGTATGGTGCTCTCCAGGTTTCCTACGGTGGAACCATCGACTCGCCCGCTCACGATAAGAATCGAGGCTTGGTCGTTCTGTTCCGTTTGAATGGACAACTTGGGGTTTTCCTCCATGCCTTTTCCTCCGATTGATTTTCGAGTAAATGTTTGCAGACCTAATCACTCGCACGTGTTCGCCTGGACCACCATGGTTTGCCTAGACCAACATGCACGCACAACGTTGTACCCTCGTATTGTGAGTAATCACATAAAAGAATAGCATTCCAGCATTTTTGCTTCAATAGGAGGGCCAATCTGCATCATGTTCGGTCGTTTGAGCGACGAGTGAGGAGCCCCATTCACTGATGTCTGGGTCCGGCACTCCTTCGCCTGCCCCCTCCTTCTGCTGTCAGCGGTTCGTTGTATGCCGATTTGGCAACCGACTCAGTTGACGCAAAGTGATAAAAAAAATATCATACACAATTGCCATGGACCCGATTGCCCTTACCCCGGACTTGTCCTCGATCAGGGAATTGGAGCAGTCCCTGGAAGACTTTGCCTGCGCCCACGAGTTGGATATGAGGTTGCAAAATCGCCTGAATCTGATGCTGGAAGAATTGGTCACCAATAGTGTGAACTATTCGTTGCCAGCCGTGTCCGGACCGAAACTGGAATTGGGGTTGTCTTTGGAAGGAAAGTTTGTGGTGGCTCGACTGGAAGATAACGGCCCTGCGTTCGACCCGTTCAACGACGCGCCTGCGGCGGATACGACTTCGTCCTTGGAGGATCGGCCTATTGGGGGGTTAGGCGTCTATCTCACAAAAAAGTTTGCGGATGAATATGCGTACGAGCGAGTTGATGATCGCAACCGAGTGACCTTGCGGTGCCTAATCGGCGAACAATCTGCATGACCCGTCTCCCCTCACGTCTGAGACAACCGATTGATTGGAGAATCAACAAGATAGGCGGGGTTCGTCCTGCTCCCGTCTCTTCGAAACGCCGCATCCTGCCCAGGGTGTCGTCTTGCTTCTTGGACCCCCTGCTCCTGAGACCGAATCCATGGAGAACGGGTCCCGAAAGGAGGGGTGAGGGTGGGCATCGGAGCGATTCCTCTGCGAAAACCACGGCGGTGTCATCTCCACTAACGAAAAGGGTATGAAATTGTTCAGTCGATTTTTGAGTCTCTTCTCGAACGACATGGCCGTTGACCTGGGGACAGCCCATACCCTGGTCTACGTCCAAGGGAAGGGCATCGTGTTGAATGAGCCATCGGTCGTGGCGATTGAACAGCACTCGAGTAAAATCCTGGCCGTGGGGAGCGAAGCCAAACGAATGGTCGGACGGACTCCAGGAAACATTGCGGCCATTCGTCCGATGAAGGAAGGCGTCATCGCGGACTTTGAAATGGCCGAACGCATGCTTCGCTATTTCATTACCAAGGTGCACAATCGGACGGCGTTCGTCCGGCCTCGGATCATCATTGGCGTCCCGTCCCGCATCACGCAGGTTGAGCAGCGAGCCGTGAAGGAATCGGCGGAGTTGGCCGGTGCGCGTGAAGTGTATCTGATCGAAGAGCCCGTTGCCGCGGCTATTGGGGCAGGACTGCCCATCACCGAGCCGTCGGGAAACATGGTGGTCGACATCGGAGGGGGCACGACCGATATTGCCGTCATTTCATTGGGGGGCATTGTCTACAGTGAATCCGTGAAAGTGGCTGGAGACCAGATCGACTTGGCGATTATCAATCACGTGAAGCGAGAACATAATTTGTTGATCGGCGAACACATGGCCGAGCGAGTGAAATTGAGCGTTGGCTCTGCGTACCCCTTGGAAGAGAAAGTCCAGATGATGGTCAAAGGGCGGGACTTGGTGACCGGGATTCCCCGGGTCATTGTGCTGGAAGATGCTGAAGTCCGAACGGCCTTGCAGGAATCCATTATGGCCATTGTGTCGGCCATCAAGTTGGCCTTGGAGCATACTCCCCCGGAATTGGCAGGAGATATCATCGATCGGGGGATCGTGTTGACGGGAGGCGGGGCGCTGTTACGCGGGTTTGATGCCCGGTTGCGAGAGGAAACCGGGCTTCCCATTATCACCGTCGATAATCCACTCACGTCTGTGGTGTTGGGAGTCGGGAAAACGCTCGAAGAACTCACCCTCCTGCGGAGCGTCTCCTCCATGTCGACGGTCAGCCCGTAAAGGAACAACTTCTGATGAATGGCCGGGTTCGGCCTGGAGTGTTTTGGGGTTCCGGCGCGAAGCGGATCAGCGTGGTCGTCTTCGCGGTTGCTTTTGTCGTGCTGGCCCTCCTCCCTCGGCACGCGCAATTTCTTCTCCACCAGATAGGGCAACCCCTTGCCGATTTCGTTGCCGTTCCCATGGAAGGGATGGCGACGCTTGATCGGGAGATGCGTGAGTGGTGGGCGCGGTACGTGGCCCTTCAGGGCATTTCCGACCAAAACCGTGACCTTCGCGAAAGAATCCAGCAACTCGAGGGAACGGTGAACCACCTGCGAGAGCAGGCGCTGATGGCTGACCGCTTCGCCGCGTTGTTGGAATTTCAGAAGGACGAATCGATCCGGACGGTGGCGGCAAGGGTCATTGGCCGAAGTCCGTCGAATTGGTATCAAGGCGTGATTCTGAATAAAGGGGAAGAGGACGGCGTTCGCGTGCAAATGGGGGTCATCACGCCAGCGGGGGTGGCTGGCCGAATCATCAAGGTCTCGGGGGCCGCGAGCCTTGCCTTGTTGGCGATCGACCCCAACGTCGCCATTGCAGGCATGGTCCAGCGAACGCGGGATGAAGGGATTGTTCAGGGAACCGCGCACGGTCTCGTGCGCATGAAATATATCCCCCTGTTGTCATCGGTCGGAACGGGTGACGCCGTGGTCACGTCGGGGCTGACCGGAGGATTTCCGCGGGGAACGTTGATCGGGACAGTCTCGCGCGTCGAAGAAAGCGAAGACGGGTTGTCCAAAACCGCTGAAATCACGCCCGTGGTAGAGTTTCGACGTCTGGACGAAATGCTGATCGTCCTTGCCCCTCGATCACCGGAAGCCATGATTCCCCTGGATCGAGCTTTGGCTTCCCCAAGCCAGCGGAATGTCGCTCCATGAAGATCAGTGTGTATACGGTTTTCATCCTGTTCCTGTTTTCCTTTCAGGCCACCCTGCTCTATTCTCTGAATCCCATCGGGCTTCAGCCGGATCTCTGTCTTGTCATTGCCTGCCTGGTCGGGTTTCGGACGGGACAGGTGCGGGGAGGGATCGTGGGGTTCTTTCTGGGCGTTGTCCAGGATTTATTTTCTGCAGGGTGGCTGAATACGCCCACAAAAGCCGGAGTGGGATTTCTGGCTGGTGTCTTCGCCCAACAATTGACCAATCGGGCGCCCCATGCGGCCTTCTTGCCGGTTATGGCCTGTTCCTTCCTTTCGGGAATCGTCTTTCTGCTGGCGTCGCGTATGGGAATAGGTCTGGGAGAAATGCTCCATGGGTTGTCCTCCATCTTACTGCCTCAAGCGATCTTGGATGGACTCGTGGCCATCGTGGCCAATTGGGTCCTTGTCCGGCGGCTGGTCGAAGCCCCGAGTCCGTGAAGGACGTCCCGGGGTGCATCGAGGGTGCAGCAGGCAATGATCAATTCCAGTTTTCCATCGACCGGATTAGCAGAAGTCCAGGGACGCGTCCTTCTCATCAAAATCGGCGTGTTGATTCTCGTGGGGCTGTTGGTCGTGCGCTTGTGGCAGCTTCAAGTTCGTGATCGGGAGCATTATCGAGCCCTCTCCTATGATAATCGAACCAGATCGGTTCTGTTACAGCCGATTCGCGGACTCATCTATGACCGGAATGGAGTCCTGCTGGCGAACAACGTTCCGAGTTTCAATTTGTACGTGCAACCTGACGACGTGCCGGACCGTGAAGCCTTGACGGAGAAACTCAGCGAGCTGTTGTCGCTGGACGAGAATGATCTGCGCAACAAGATTCAGGCCCAGGGCAGGGACACGTCGGTTCGCCTGAAGAAGGGCCTGAGTCTCAAGGAGGCCGCCATCGTCGAATCGTACCGGTTCGACCTGCCCGGCGTGGTGGTTCGTCCGGAATTTCAGCGGCACAATCCCCAGGGATCCTATGCCGCCCACGTGCTGGGGTACGTTGGCGTCGTGTCGGAGACCCAACTCGCGCGTGAAGAGTTTCAAGGACTTTTTCCGAACAGCATCATTGGTCAATATGGCGTGGAACGGATCTATGATAGGGCGTTGCGAGGGCAGACGGGAAGAAAACTCATCGAAGTCGATGCCTGGGGTCATGAGAAGCGCGTGCTTTCGGTGGACAAACCGCGAGCGGGAAACGACGTGTATCTCACGTTGGACTTTCGTTTGCAGAAGCTGGCGGAGGAGTTATTGGGAGAACACACGGGAGCCATCGTGGCCCTGGACCCCCAAACGGGAGAAACGCTGGCCTTGGCCAGTCGTCCGAGTTTTGATCCCAATGCCTTATCCCGTGGGATCCGTCCCCGTGAATGGAATGAGATTCTTCAGGACCCACGTCATCCGCTGACGAATCGAGCGATTCAGGGACAATATCCTCCAGGATCCACGTTTAAAATCATTATGGCGGCGGCGGCCCTTGAGAGCCATGCGATTGGGCCCACCGATACGCTGCATTGCGGGGGAAGATTGCGCCTGGGAGACCGGACCTTCCGGGATTGGAAGAAGAGCGGTCACGGCACGGTCGATTTACATCAGGCGATCGTCGACTCGTGTGACGTGTATTTCTATCGCGTGGGCTATCGCATGGGCATCAAGACGATTGCAGCGTATGCGAAACGATTTGGGTTGGGAACGAAAACGGGCATTGATCTCCCTGCCGAAGGGATGGGACTCGTCCCGTCCCCGGAATGGAAACGGCAAACGCAGGGCGAACCATGGTACTCGGGGGAAACCGTGTCCGTGGCGATCGGACAAGGCTACGTCACGGTCACACCGCTTCAAATGGCGAAAGTGATCGCCACCATTGCCAATCATGGGATTTCGGTACAACCGCACGTCGTTCGTGGCGTGCGGGGGCGGACGCATGAATGGCTCGAGCGGCGGAGTCCGACGCAAGCCCCTCCTCTGACGCTCCCATCGTCGCACCTGCAAGTCATTCAAACGGCGTTGGCCGCGGTGGTCACCGACGGGACGGCGAAACGGGCACAATCGTCGATGACAACGATTGCGGGAAAAACCGGGACGGCCCAGGTGGTCACCTTACGCGCGGATTCTGAAGAAGACCTGCCCATGCGATTTCGAGACCATGCGTGGTTTGTCGCCTATGCGCCGTTCGACGATCCCAGGATTGCCGTGGCGGTGTTGCTTGAGCACATGGGTCATGGCGGGTCGTCGTCGGCTCCTCTGGCCCAGGAACTGATCGAGGCGTATTTGTCCTATGGAGAGACTGAGCAGGAGGAGCCTCTTGCGAGGCCTTCCCCTGCGACGATGAAGAAGGAGCGGCGACGGCATGGGTGAGCAGTGGAGCCGCAGTCGAGGGTTGGACGAATTCGACTGGTGCTTTTGCGGCCTCGTCCTGGCGTTGGCATCCCTTGGGGTCCTGACCATTTACAGCGTGACGGCAGCCCAGAGTGGACATCGGTTTCCCATTTACGTGAAACAGGCGCTGTGGGTCGGCGTGGGGACGTTGGCGTTTCTGGTGCTGTCGCGAATCGATTATCATAAGTTGGCTCGATGGTCGTACCTGCTGTACGGCATGGCGCTGATTCTTCTTGCGGTGGTTTTCTTCGTCGGGAAAAGCAGTCGCGGTGCGCAGCGATGGCTCGCCATGGGTCCCATCACGTTTCAGCCGTCGGAATTTGTGAAAATTCCGATTCTCCTGGTGTTGGCCCTCTATTATTCGACGCAAACGCGTCGGGGATGGTGGTATCGGGTGATCGTGCCGGCGTTGATCACCTTGCCCGGATTTCTCCTGATTCTGAAACAGCCGGACTTGGGGAGCAGCCTCAGCTTTCTGTCGATTTACGTCACCCTGCTGGTGGCCGTTGGCGTCAAGTCGAAAGCCATGGGGTTGGTGCTCTTGTCGGCGGGGATGCTTTTCCCCTTTATCTGGAGTGAATTATGGGGGTCGTTGCATGACTACCAAAAGGAACGGATCTTCAGTTTTGTGAATCCCCAATATGATCCCGCGGGAATGGGCTACCAGGGCTTGCAATCTCGTATTGCCGTGGGCTCGGGGGAATTGATAGGAAAAGGATTTCACAGCGGGACGCAAACGCAATTCAGGTTTCTTCCGGAAGGCCACACCGATTTTATCTTCGCGGTCTTGGCCGAGGAATGGGGATTTTTAGGGAGCGTACTTTTCATCGGTCTTTTCCTCGCGTTGTTGCTCTTGGGGTTGAAGATTGCGGAAAAGGCCGAGGATCTGTTGGGCGCCCTGTTGGCCATTGGCGTGGTGGGCCTGTTGACGTTTAACATGGTGGTCAACGTGGGGATGGTCCTTGGTCTGGTGCCCATCGTGGGCATTCCCCTGCCGTTGCTCAGTTACGGGGGGAGTGCGACCGTGATGACGATGGCCGCGTTGGGACTGCTGTTTAGCGTGAAGAAGGAAAGAAGGACGTTGTTGCCGTGAGCCGATCCTCATCGCGTCGAGGGATTTGGCGAACGCCGGAACGCGCGTGTGGTGCGCTGGCGGGAGCATGTTCCCACTGAGTCGTTGGAGGGTCTTGGGTGAGGAAATGAAGGAGTGTCGCTATGAGTGTTGAAATTGCCATCAACAAAACCCCGCAGGAAACGCGGGTGGCCGTGTTGGAGAATAAGGTGGTCACGGAACTCTACGTGGATCGCGCGAAGAAAAAGGATTTCGTGGGCAACGTCTACAAGGGCAGGGTCGTGAAGGTGTTGCCCGGCATGCAGGCGGCGTTTGTCGATATCGGGCTGGACCGTGCCGCGTTTCTGCATGTATCGGATTTGTCGATGGGCACCGAACCGGGGGATATCCTCGTGGAAGGCGACGAAGATGAAAAGGGGCCGGACTTCCCTCGTCCTCGGCGGCAAACGGTTCTGCCCATCCAGGAGTTGCTGGAAGAAAATCAGGAACTCGTCGTACAGATTTCCAAGGGCCCGATTGGCACCAAGGGCCCTCGCGTGACGTCCTATTGCTCATTGCCGGGACGGTTCCTGGTCTTGATGCCGAACGTCGATCACGTTGGGATCTCACGACGCATTCCCGAGGAAGAGGAACGAAGTCGCCTCAAAGACATCATGAAACGCATTCGGGAGCCGGGCTATGGCTACATCGTCCGGACGGTCAGTGAAGGGGTCAGCGAGGCGGATCTCAAGTCCGACGTCGAGTTTTTACGCGCGATGTGGTGGGATATTTTAAAGAAGCAGGATGCCAGTCCCGCTCCTGCGGCGTTACATACCGATTTGGACCTGACGCTTCGGGTCGTGCGGGATTTATTCACCAAAAACGTCAAGCGGCTGCTCATCGATTCGAAAGAGGAATGTGAGGTGGTCAAAGAGTTCGTGCGTCGGTATCTTCCTGACCAGACGTCTCGAATTTTTCATTATGACAAGGATGAGAGTCTGTTCGATCATTTGGGAATCGAGATGGAAATTTCTCGAGCCCTGGGCCGAAAAGTCTGGCTCAAGTCCGGAGGGCACATCGTCATCGATCATACGGAAGCCATGACGGTCATCGACGTGAACACGGGGCGTTACGTGGGCAAGCGTGATCAGGAAGAGACGATTCTGCGAAACAACCTGGAGGCGGCGCGCGAGATTGCCTACCAGATCAAGCTTCGTGGAATCGGGGGGATTATCACCATCGATTTTATCGACATGGAACGAGGACGGAATCGGGATAAAGTCTATCAGGCCCTCGTGGACGCGATGGCCAATGACAAGGCGCGTACCCGTATTTCCCGCATCAGCGATCTGGGGCTGGTCGAGATTTCCCGGGAACGCGTTCGGGAAGATTTGCTCAGGACGCTCTCGGTCGTCTGTTCCGATTGTGAAGGCCGGGGCTATACGAGATCCGCGCTCACGGTCGCGTACGATCTTTTTCGGGATATCCGACGGATCGGCCGGGCAGCCGGACGGCCCATCGTGGTGATCGGAGCGCATCCGCACGTCGTGGATCTGATTCAGGAGACTGAACCCGAATCCCTTGAGCGACTGCAACGGGAGTTGAATTACCAGATTCTCGTGAATGCCGATCCCCTGCTCCCGCTTGAACAATATGATATCGTGTTGTTGGGAGAAGGGGTGGGATGACCTAGCCCGTCCTAGGCCCGTCTGCATTCTTCGGAAGCATGGAATCGCTGGAAGCCTGGTTGATCTTGCGATCCGTGAAAGGATTGAGTGAGAGGACCCTCTGTGCGCTCGTTCGGCGTTTGGGCGGCCCGAAGGAGGTGCTGTCTGCGTCCTCGTCCGACCTGCGGCAAGAGGGACTGCCTCCTTCCGTTGTGACCGCCTTGCGAAGAGAGCCCGATCCGGAGGGCCTCGCGCGCGTTCGCCAAGAAATGCGGCTGATCGAAAGAGGAGAGAGTTCGATCCTCACGATTCTGGATGCGGCCTATCCTGCGCGGTTGGCGATGATTCCCGATCCCCCGCCGTTGTTGTACGTTCGCGGCGACCTGCCCTCGTGTGACGATCATGCGATCGCGATTGTGGGATCGAGAAAAGCGACCCCGGCAGGGGCTCTCATGACGCAAGAGCTCAGTCGACGTTTAGCCGAGGTGGGGTTTACGATCGTGAGTGGATTGGCCAGGGGCATCGACGCAGCGGCCCATCGAGGCGCGCTTGCGGCTCAGGCCAGGACCATTGCCGTCGTCGGGTGCGGAGTGGATCGAACCTATCCCCCCGAACATGCACGCTTGCGGAAGGACATTGAAGCCCATGGTGCCGTGGTGTCGGAATTGCCGCTCGGGTCCCCACCGCTGCCGCATCATTTCCCTCGACGAAATCGGATTATCAGCGGCTTGTCGTTGGGCGTGGTCGTCTCGGAAGCCAGTCGAAAAAGCGGATCATTGATCACGGCACGCTTGGCCCTCGAGCAGAACCGCGAGGTGTTTGCCATCCCGGGCTCCGTTCGAAGCGGGACCCATCAAGGGGCGCACGGACTCATTAAACAAGGGGCAATACTCGTCGAAGAGGCGGGAGACGTCGTTGAAGAATTGCTCCCTCAACTTGACGGCCCCTTTCGTGATCGAGTAAAGAAGGCCGTTTTTCAGGAGACGACGGCCCCGGTCCTCACCGCCAAAGAAGAGCGAGTGCTGTCTCTTGTTGGTGAAGATCCCGTTTCCATTGACGAGGTGTTGCTCGAAGCGCCTTTTGATCTTGCCGAGGTGATGAGTCTCCTGCTAAATCTGGAATTGCGCGGGTGTATTCACCAGGTGTCCGGGTCCCGTTACATCAGGAGCGCAGGCGGGGGAGAGGCCCGTCCCGGAACCCGGTAAATGCCCCTGCCCGGACGCGCGAAGACGTTGGTTGAAGTGAATGAACGTGATGCGGCGACAGCAGGATCCAGAATTTCAAGGAGTTGACCATGTCTCCTCGCACCTCCGCTGAGCCCAGAAAAAAAGCGGCGCGCCTCCCCGAAGGAGCGGGGAAGACCCTGGTGATTACGGAAAAGCCCTCGGTGGCCCGTGACGTCGTCAAGGCGCTCGGTGGGTTTGAGAACAAGAAGGATTTCTTCGAAGGACCGCACCACGTCGTGACCTGGGCGATCGGACACATGCTCGAACTGGTCGCGCCTGAGGGCGTGGAAGTCAAACGCGGGAAGTGGACACTCGCCCACCTCCCGGTGCTTCCCGATCACTTCGATCTGAAACCCATCCCGAAGCATGAATCGCAACTCAAGCTCATCAAGAAACTCTACGCGCGTCAGGACGTCGAGCGCGTCATCAACGCCTGCGACGCGGGGCGCGAAGGCGAGTTGATCTTCCATTACCTGATTCGCCATTGCAACGGCTCAAAGCCGGTCCAGCGGCTGTGGTTGCAATCCATGACCCCGCAGGCGATTCGCGACGGCTTCCAGAGTCTTCGAGAGGGCGAGGCCCTGTTGCCGCTTCAGTCGGCCGCGGTGTGTCGCTCGGAATCCGACTGGCTCATCGGGATCAATGCCACCCGGGCCATGACGGCGTTGAATTCCAAGGACGGCGGATTTTCCCTGACCACGGTCGGGCGGGTGCAGACCCCGACGCTTGCGCTCCTCGTGGATCGTGAGAAAGAGATCCAGGGCTTTGACCCGCGCGAGTATTGGGAAGTCCGGGCCACCTTCGCGATCGCCTCGGGCCAGTATGAAGGCGGCTGGGTCGATCCGCAGGTGCCGGTTCGGGCGAAACAGGGGCCTGCAGGAGCGAAGGATCCGCACGGCGTCACGAAGCCGGAGCGCATCTGGGAGCAGGCCAGGGCCGAGGCCATCGTCGCGAAATGTGCGAACCGGGAAGGCCACGTGTCCGAAACCACGAAACCGTCGAGTCAGCAGGCCCCGATGCTGTTTGATCTGACCTCGCTTCAGCGTGAAGCGAATCGGCGGTTCGGGTTTTCGGCAAAGTCCACGCTCAGCATCGCGCAGGCGCTGTACGAGCGCCATAAGGTCCTGACCTATCCACGCACCGATTCACGGCGGTTACCCGAGGATTATCCTGACACCGTGAGACGGATCATGCAGTCGCTGGTCGATGCTCCTCAGCCTGACGGGGAGATGGGACGACCGGTCGGATACTGGGCGCAGCAGGTGCTTCGGGAGGGATACATCGATGGTCACAACAAGCGCATCTTCAACAACGCACAGGTGTCCGACCACTTTGCCATCATTCCAACCGGTGAGGCGCCGGGCGCCCTGAAGGAGCAGGAACGTCGCATCTATGAATTGGTCACGCGTTGTTTCATTGCGGCGTTCTACCCTGCGGCTCGTTTTGAAAACACGTTGCGCCGTACCGTGGTGGAAGGCGAAACCTTTGAGACCCGTGGGCAGGTTCTGGTCGAGAGCGGTTGGTTGCAGGTGATGGGTCGAAAGGAAGGGAGCGAGACGTTGCCGCCGCTTGCGGAAGCCGCGCAGGATGGCTCCGAAAAGGCCCTCACGGTTGAAATCGCCCAGGAGGACAAGCAAACCAAGCCGCCGCCGCGCTACAACGAGGCGACCCTGTTGTCCGCGATGGAAGGGGCGGGCAAACTGATGGAAGACGATGAGTTGCGCGAAGCGATGAAGGATCGGGGGCTCGGCACGCCCGCGACGCGGGCTTCGATCATCGAGGAACTGATCCGCAACCGCTACATCCTGCGCGATGCCCGGGCCTTGATCCCGACGACCAAGGCCACGACGTTGCTCAGATTGTTGCGCGCGCTCAAGATCGACGAATTGACCACGGCCGAATTGACCGGTGAATGGGAAAAACGACTGAAGCAGATCGAAAGCGACGCGTTTTCTCCGAAGGAATTTATGCGTCACATTCGCCGGATGACGACGGAGATCGTCGACGCCGCGCAGCACTGTGACGTCGATCAGATCGACGATAACTACGCCATTCTCGACGTGGCCTGTCCCAAATGCGGCAAGGGCAGGGTGCGAGAGAACTATCGCAAGTTCGTGTGCGAGGCCTGTGATTTCTCGATCTGGAAATCCATTGCCGGGCGGGAGTTGTCATCCGACGAAGCGACCATCCTGTTACGAGACCGGCGTCTCGGTCTCCTGAACGGGTTCCGGAGCCGGCTGGGCCGCGAATTTGCCGCGGAGTTGATGCTCAAGGACGACTTCACCGTGGCGTTTGACTTCGGGGAGGCTCCCGGCGACGAGGACGTCGATCCGCAGCAGTGCGACCAACTCGGTCCCTGCCCCAAATGCGAGGCCCCGGTGCTTGATACGTCGAGACGATACGTCTGTCGCAAGGGGATAGGTGACGAACCGGCCTGTGATTTCAGAATCAGCCGTCAGATTCTGAACCGCCCGATCGAGGCCGAGGAAGTGCGACAACTGCTGAGCCGGGGGAGGACCGATCTCCTGCAGGGCTTCGTGTCGAAGAAGAACAGGCGTCGGTTCGCCGCCCATCTCACGATCGATTTGTCCGAAGGCTCCGGGAAGATCGGCTTCGAGTTTGCGCCGCGCAAGAATGAGGCGAAGGATGGCAAGGGGGGGGCCAGGAAAGCCCAGCGACGCCGCGGCGTGGGACCATGACCGTGTCGTCTCGGATTCGGGGCGACCGGGGGCAGTCGACGGTGGGCGGCTCGCCTACGAGCCTACCGCGGGTTTCATCCTTTTGGACTGTTCCAGGAAGATGAACGGGTCCTCCTTCTTCAGGATCACGTCTTCGGTGACCACCATTTCACGAATCTCCGTTTGAGAGGGGACCTCGTACATAATATCAAGCATCACTTCTTCGAGGATCGCGCGAAGACCCCGTGCCCCGGTTTTTTGAGCATGGGCTTTTTCGGCAATGGCCTTCAGCGCCCCGTCCGTAAATTTCAGGTCCACGTTGTCGAAGGACAACAGCTTTTGATACTGCTTGGTTAAGGCATTTTTGGGTTCGGTCAGAATCCGAATGAGTGCCTGTTCATCAAGCTCTTCGAGCGTGGTCACCACCGGCAATCTCCCGATGAATTCGGGAATCAACCCGTATTGGAGCAGGTCTTCCGGTTGGAGCGCGGCCAACAGGGAAGACGAGGGCTCCTGCGGCACCGCCGCCTTGCCCGACTTGAAGCCCATGCGGTTTCGATTCAGTCGGCGTTCGATGATGGGTTCGAGTCCGACAAAGGCCCCGCCACAAATGACGAGGATGTTTTTGGTATCGACCTGGATGAATTCCTGATGCGGATGTTTCCGGCCGCCCTGCGGCGGCACGTTGGCCACGGTGCCTTCGATGAGTTTGAGCAGCGCCTGCTGCACGCCCTCCCCTGAGACGTCGCGGGTAATGGAGGGGCCATCGGCCTTTTTCGTGATTTTGTCGATCTCGTCGATGTAAATGATGCCGCGTTCTGCGCGTTCGACTTCATAGTCCGCGGCTTGCAGGAGTTTCAGGATGATGTTCTCGACGTCTTCCCCGACGTACCCCGCCTCGGTCAGGGTGGTGGCATCGGCCAAGGTAAACGGGACGTCCAGATAATCGGCGAGGGTCTGGGCCAACAGGGTCTTCCCGGTTCCCGTGGGGCCGACCATCAGAATGTTGCCCTTCTGGAGTTCCACGTCCTCCGAATCATTGGCGGCAATGCGTTTATAGTGATTGTGAACGGCGACCGAGAGAATTTTTTTTGCGCGGGACTGGCCGATGATGTATTGATCCAGGTGACGGTTGATCTCAACGGGTTTTCGAAGTTTTGACGAGATTTCCTCTTTGGCCTCTTGCCATTCTTCGGCCATGATTTCATTGCACAGGCCCACGCATTCGTCACAAATGTACACGCTAGGGCCCGCGATCAGTTTGCGCACCTGATCGCGGCGTTTCCCGCAGAATGAACACCGGAAGTTCTCGTCTGATTTGATGGGCTTGGTCATGGGGGACGTGAGGGGGCTAGGCGCCGTTGGACCCTGCCGGCTCCTTTTCCGACGCTCTGACGATGACTTCATCGATGAGGCCATAGTCCTTGGCTTCCGTTCCCGACATGAAATAATCCCGCTCGGTATCTTGGCTGATTTTTTCCAGCGTCTGGCCCGTATGTTCCGAAAGGATCTGGTTGAGTCGTTCCCGAATTTTCAGAATCTCGCGGGCATGAATGTCGATCTCCGTGGCCTGGCCCTGAAATCCGCCCATCGGCTGATGAATCATCACCCGAGCGTTGGGAAGGGCGTAGCGTTTGCCTTTGGTGCCGGCGGCCAGAAGCAGGGCGCCCATGCTGGCGGCTTGCCCCAAACAAATCGTCGTAATCGGTGGTTTCACGTATTGCATGGTATCGTAAATCCCGAGGCCCGCGGTGACGCTCCCTCCCGGGGAATTGATGTAGAGGTTGATGTCCTTTTCCGGATCTTCCGCCTCCAGGAACAGTAACTGGGCGATGATGAGGTTGGAGAAGACGTCGTCGATGGGTGCGCCGAGAAAGATGATGCGGTCTTTCAGGAGGCGGGAATAAATATCATAGGCTCGTTCCCCCCGGTTCGTGCTCTCGATCACCATTGGAATTAACATACGGTTCCACCCTTTCTGTACAAAGCCGATTGTCGGAGAGTCTTACCCTTGAATCACCGCGTGTTGGTAGACCAGTTGAAGCGCCTTGTCGGCCCGGATACGATCCTCAAATTCCTGACGGGACCCTGGGCCTCCTGATTCCACCATCTTTTGAATGTCTTCCAGCGGAACGCGAAGGCCGTTGGCGAGTTTGGCGAATTCCTCCTGCATGTCCTGCTCACTCACGGACACGCCTTCCTTCTCCGCAATGGCTTCCAGCACCAACCCGAGCTTGACTCGCCGTTGGGCATCCGGCGCGACTTCTTGCTGGACTCGTTTCGCCTCTTCTTCCGCGTGGAGTTGATCGTTCATCGAGAGCGTTCCGTCCTTTTGCTTTTCCATGAGGCGTTGTCGAACCATCGTGCGAATTTCCCGTTCGATCAGGGCTTCGGGGAGATCAAAGTGATGCATTTCCAGCAGGCGATGAATGATCTGGTCCTTGTAGCCTTTTTCCACGTCCCGTTTGAGCACCGCTTCCAATTCGGAGCGAATCTTGTCCTTGAGCGCATCAAGGGTTTCATACGCCCCGCAGTCTTTGGCAAATTCATCATCCAACGCCGGGAGATGCTTGTGCTTGACCCCGAGGATCGAGACGCGAAACGTGACGACTCTGCCGGCCAGCCGGGTATCCGGATGCGTGGCGGGATATTCCTGGCGGATCTCCGCAAGGTCCCCTTCCTGTTTGCCCACCAGCGCGTCGTCGATGGTGAGTCCCAGCACGGGTTCCTGAGATCCCACCTGATGGAGCACCCCTTCTTTTTTGGCCCCTTCGACTGGCTCGCCATCCAACAAGCCTTCAATCGTCACGACCGCATAAAGGCCTTCGGCCAGGAGGGTGCCGGGCGGGGCGGCGTCAATCCGGGCCTGTTGTTCTCGAAATCGTTCCAGCGCCCGGTCCACGTCCTCATCCGTGATGGCTCGGGAATCGGGTTTCAGGGAAATCGGATTGGGCGGACGATAATCGCGTAATTCAATGGAAGGCTTGATTTCAACGGTCGCCGTGAAGGTGAGCGAGGCGTTGCGGCTGGCTTTCAATCGTTCGAGAGGAGGAATTTCCACCACAACGGGTGCCACGCCGGCTTCTTGAATCGCCTTCTGGTAGTAGGTGGGGACCAAGCGCTGAATAACGTCCTCTGCCACGGCCTTCGCGTAGCGTTTTTCCAGCATGGCGACCGGGGCCTTGCCGGGGCGGAACCCCGGGATACGAACCCGGTGTTTCAGGTCGGCATACACCTGGTCAAATTCCCGGTTGACCACGTCTTCCGGAACCTCGATTTTGATCGAGCGTTTAACCGGACCTAATTCTGTGACTTCCACTTTCATGCCGGGCTCGTTCGTTGAAAGATGGCCGATGAATCGTATGATTGGTGCGAGAGGGGGGACTCGAACCCCCACGGTCTCCCACGAGATCCTAAGTCTCGCGCGTCTGCCAGTTCCGCCACTCTCGCTTCTGAAACTCTCGGCCTTTTCCGAAGATCACGCGAAACGTGGAGAAGGACCCCACGGGGTTTTTGGGCTCAGACGTTTGTTCTATTTACCCATACGGGGCATAGGGTGTCAACGCCAGTCCCCCTTGCTGAAGGCCGAATGCCCAGGGTTCTTGCCAGCCTCCGAGGGAGTAGGCTATGGTGTGGGTATGGGGCTCAAAAAACTGTACCTGGATATCTACGAGCAATTCATCCGGACACGCGAGACGCACAAGGGGTTTCATTTTCAAGAAGAGACCCTCAAAAGCGTGGCGCCTCCAAGAGTGACGTTTACGGATCGCGTGAAGTGGTGGACCCTTGACCGGCCCAATCGGTTGAAGAAGATCGAGCGGGAACGGGATCGGCAACAACAGGAAATTCTCGCCCTCAAGAAGAAAGCCTAATCGCCGCCTCCATTCCCACGACGCCGCATGTCGGAGTTCGTCCGAGCGACTCTTCATCTCTATCGTCAAGCGTTACACGCCACGTGGCGCTCATTGACCAGAAACTGGATGCTGGTGCCAGCGGTCATGATCCTGGCCGTGCTCCTGTACGTGGCCAGTGGGGTGGCCATGGCCTTCGGCATGCTGGGCGGCCTGTTGCTCGGCGTGGCCAATGCCTTGGCAGTCGGGGCGTTGCTGGGGTTGCTCGAACAGGCCGTGCTGAGCGCGCGTCCAATGGTCTGGCGCGATCTCTGGGACGTGGCGGGTCGTTACTTTTGGGACGTAATCACCATTGGTTTTATCGTGTGGGTGCCCTTGCAAGTGCTCGAACTCGGCATGCAAGCCAATCCTCACGGGCCGGCCATCGTCTCGGCTGTTTTTCTGCTGCTGTTCCTGTTGCTCAATCCTGTACCTGAACTGATTTATCAAAGCCGTTCGGGCGCCTCTCTCGAGATCCTCAAAGACAGTTACGAATTCGTCCTGGAAAACTGGATCGAATGGTTTTTGCCGCTTGCCGTGGTCCTGGCTCCTTTCGGGGTGTCTTTTTTCTTGTTGATTTCGAGTCGAAGCGGCCGGCTCATCGGATTGGACTTTTTTCAATTGTTGGGCCTGCCCTTTGCGGTGTTGAGTCAATGGCTCCACTATCTTGGCCTGTCTTCCTCGCTGAGCGTGATCCTGGTGCTTTGCCTGACCCCCTTCGGCGCGGTGCTGATGATGCTGTTTCGCGGTCATCTCTACAAGGCGCTGACGGGATCGTCCCGACGACAACGGTTATTTCAACGCCGCCAGTCATTGGGGAGCTGAAGAAACGTGTTCCCCTGCGGCCATGCAGGGTTTAGCCATGTCACGGGCATTGATCCGGGAAGGGACCTCTCGACAGTGGCGCCCCTCTCCAGTGTCTTGTTGCTCCGAAGGCTCCATGCTAAGATGACAGCCTCTGATGATAATCCCTGCAATGCGGAGAGGTGCGAGAGTGGCCGAATCGGCGTGCCTGGAGAGCACGTGTGCTGGCAACGGCACCGTGGGTTCGAATCCCACCCTCTCCGCCATCATGCGGAAAGCGACAGGATGCAGAATGGGGCTCCGAGCGTGAGGCGAACCGGAAGAGCGGGTGGGATTCGAACGGGGGTTCTGAAGGGGGTGGGCCCCCTTCAGGGGGTGACCGAAGCGAAGCGACGGCGCGAGGGGGCGTGGCCCCCTAGCGGGAGCATGGACGGAGTCGGCCATGCGACGTTGAATGCCCACCCTCTCCGCCATGACATCAGGCGTAAGAGGAGACCGCATGGAGCCATGGTGGCACGCAGGAGGCTGAAGTAGCGGGTGGGATTCGAACGGGGGTCCTGAAGGGGGTGGGCCCCCTTCAGGGGGTGACCGGAGCGAAGCGACGGCGCGAGGGGGCGTGGCCCCCTAGCGGGAGCATGGACGGAGTCGGCCATGCGACGTTGAATGCCCACCCTCTCCGTAATCTAGATCACAATCAGAATTCAAAACCCGCCTACACTCTCTTACTAGCGTACACGCAGGGCCTCGTCACCCCACCTTATGACAGTAAGTACTGAAATGCCCTAAACAAAAAATGTTTTGTTCTTGAGATTGGTTCTATTTGATGTCATGATGAACCAAAATGGTTAAGCGTTTCTCCATATCCGTAGAAGAACAAGACTACTGCCAACTCAAGGCTCTGGCTGAGAGTTGTAAGCCGCGCCTTTCTCTTCAATATGTGGTCAATTTTGCCATCCAAGAGCTTCTGCGCCGGGCTGATGATCCACAGCTTCGACTCGCCCTAGGGAATCCGCTCGAATCCCGGAGCCAGCGAACGCAGAGAGGTGACATGTGAAAGCAAGAAAAGCGCTATGTCTCACGCCAGAGCAGTGCGCAACTTTCTTGACGGCTATTCGTACAGGCGAACGGATTAGAGGACTAACGCATGGTTTCTACCGTTATCCTGCCCGTTTTTCACCTCAGTTCCCTGCAGCAGCCATTACATGCTTCACGAAACCTGGCGATCTGGTTCTGGACCCATACATGGGTGGAGGAACAACCATAGTTGAAGCGCTTGCAAGAGGAAGACGAGCAATTGGCAATGATCTCAATGAACTCGCCGTGTTTGTGACCCGTGTCAAAACAGAACCTTTAAGTGTGGCTGATGTTGATGCATTGCGTTCATGGGCTCGTCGAACGCCGGAGATGCTCAACTACCAACGTCCAGTGCCAGAGAACGTGATTCCAACTGACGACCACGCAATCCGGAACCTTGGTCTCTACCGGTCGCGATATCTCAAGAAGGCGATTGCCCTGGCTCTTGCAACGCTCTACGAACTGCCGACCAGTCAATGTCGAGACTTTGCCAGATGTGCAATTCTACATGTCGGCCAATTGGCCTTGGATGGCAGGCGAACACATACAACATTAAAGGAGTTCCGATCTAAACTCCGTACACGTACAGACGAAATGCTAAGCGAATCTCTCGCTTTCACCCAGATCATGGAAGAGAATTCATCAGAGTCCACAGAATGCCATCTGTACGAAGGGACCGCAGAGAATCTTCCCCTTAAACCAATCTTCTCAGTCGATGGTCAGAAAGCGGACCTTGTTATAACGAGCCCGCCATATCCGGGCGTCCACGTGCTCTACCATCGCTGGCAAGTGGACGGACGTAAGGAAACGCCAGCTCCATACTGGATATCTGGTTGTCGTGATGGCCAAGCTGCTGCTTACTACAATTTCGGAGACCGTCGGCAGATAGGATTACGGCGCTACTTTGAGACGGTAGAAATGACATTTCGCGCTGTCCGATCTGTCATGAAGAATGGCGCTCATCTTGTTCAGCTTGTGGCATTCAACGACCCCGAAACACAGTTGCGACGCTATCTTGATGCGCTCAAAGCCGCTGGTTTGGAAGAAGTCTTTCTCAGCCGAGCAACGGGCGGGTCGGTCGCAGAGCGTATCTGGCGTGAAGTCCCGAATCGCAAATGGTACGTGACGTCGAAAGGACTAATTCGCTCCGCCAGAGAAGTTGTTTTAATCCATAGAGCCGCCTAGTCAGTCCTGATCTCCAATCTCCCCCCCAATAGACGCAACATCCTCGTCAGTAAGTGAGCCCAGGCTATCAATCATCGGGACTAAGAAAGGGGCCATAGCGCGACTCGTAACTGCTATTTTTTCATATACCTTGTCTTCCTGATCGAGGTCTTCTTCACCATCGTTTGACTTGCCCTGTTCGCGTCGCCTGCGCTCTTCCTCGTCCCTGAGGAGAGCTAGACCAAGTAGGACATTCCCGTATACGAATTTGGCCTCGACTAACGAGGGATCAGATTTTGAATCCTTCATCTCGCCCTTGAGATATTTGTTGTCGACATTGATCGCAAAAGTGTATCCGATGTCATCTTCATTACCTGAATCAGCGGTGACCTTTGTTGAGGAATAATCATCAAAGCCATACGTAGACCAGTCTTCTTGCCGGACCTTTATGATGACGGGCGGGTCTATACCCCCTGGAGTTTCATCTCCCGTTTCACCACCCCCACCGGTGCGGCTGTTGCGTTTACCCTTTCCGCCCTGGCCATCTGATTTTTTAACAATGTTAAGGGTCAAGCTATTCGTGAATCCATCAAGAATCACGTCATCGTTGACGAGGCATTGTAAAGCGAGCTTATCCCCAACAGACAACTCATCGGGAATCTCGATGTTCCAATTACCAAATCCGTTGTATAATACCAAGTTGCTATTCAGATCCGTAACATCTGCATCTTCACCGACAACCTGAACATGGTATCGGCCAGGCATAGACGACCGTTCGAAGTAGTCATTCGCTACATCCGTGTCAAACTTGACCCGACATTGCCGCCCGATTTCGGCTTCGCGTTCAAGGGGTTCACCTTGCTTCTTCCTATGGAACTTGAAGAAAGTCGGGTGCTTTTTCCCATGATAGGGTTTATCCCCCGCTTTGCTTCCTTCGTTTGCAGTCGTCTGACCACCCCGCCTTTTGAAAGGGTTACTGAGCTGACGGCCTTTTAGAAATAGCGAAGCGAGCGATGGTGACGATTTTATAATAGAGTTTAACACTTCCTTCAATGGCTTCGAGTCTTCAAGGCGTTCATTGATCTCTTCATGCCGACGTTGCTCCCTCAGATTCCGCAGTGCTTGATGATTTGCCAGAATATCTGCAAGCTGTCGCACAATTGCCTTGCGCAGATGGCCGGAACTAAGCCGGTCTCTGCTATTCATGAAGAGATCTTCGCGCGCCTGCACAGAAATCTTGGAGCAATCAACCATTACGAGCAGAGAATCCGATAATCTGTGCATTTTTACCTTCTTTGTTTCAAAAAAACTCTTCGGAATTGCTCCATGGGTTTGTCCATTGATCGTAAATATTACACCCTCATCCGTTCGATATGTCTCGGCCTTTCCTTTCTGAAATGCATAGATGCGTGCGACCATATCGTGTCCGTCGACTTTAAAGGGCGCGGCATAAGGAAACCCTTCCTCGATGTTGCCACCGTGGCCGTCCTCAAGTCGAGCGACTAACCCGCTCAGTGGTGTATCAAAACTACCCTCTGTATTTCCTCGAAAATCTCTGCATTCATGTAGACGCACAGGGAGCGCGATCTCTGGCAGGAGGATTTCCAGCCTGTGCAGAAGGCCGTCTTTCATCAATATATGACTTCTGAAACCTTTCATGTCGTAATTGTACAACTTTAAAACTGACCCCCACTGGACTTGCCGTTCATATGGCTTATTGTGTTCCGGCATCAATGGCAAGGAGTCAGCAGCGAATCGAAGAACGCCTTTTTTTGCATCACCGCCACGCAACGAAACCGGCGCAAGGTACTTGTAAACTGAATTGCGCACAGATCCTGCTTTCCCTTGCGGTAAATCCCGCCTCACGATAGTGAAGCCCCATAGATCTGCTGAGGAATCTTTCTCGTTCTCCTTCATCGCTGCCACTATGGCGGGATTGCGGCGAGAAAGAACAAGTTGAAAATGGCGCTTTCCACAGAACTTAAGGGCCCCTGTACCTCCCATGTTGAATTTTCCTTGGACGAAGGGAATGCATAGCTTGTTGTCGCCATCAATCGACAGGAAAGTATCAGGCAAATGGTCAGGCGACTGCCCCTCCCCCATATCTGCCACAGTCAGGCAGGGACTTGATCGCGTCCCAGTTGCCGCTAAAGTGATGTTCCGGGATTCTTTTGTCCGCTTTATCGGTGCCCAGTCCCGTATTGTGCCACCTTTTTCTGCGTCTATCTCTTTACCCTCGAAGAACTGTGCAACAGCATGGCGAATGGAAGGTGGTGCGCTTGACGACGTTGGGTCAATGCCGCTTACCAGACATTTATTCATGAGGCACGCATCAACCGAATTGATGATCTTCTCAACAAGGGCAGCTTCTGGACGGCTTTGTTGATTGCCAATGGTTGAAAAGTTTCCTGCACGATCTCCATACTCTCGCCAGACGTCAGCTTGGTCCCAGTACCCGTGGTCTTTTAAGATTTCAATTACAGCATTTTCGTCGTTCGCGCGCAGGAGTTCCATAAAAAACTCTCGGCATTCATTGCTGCTCATTCCGGTCTCTTCACTCATGGACTTCCTCCGGTAGGGCTTTCCAAATACTTTCTATGCCTTTATCGACAAATTCTTTGCTCAGTTTGTATACGCCTCTACGTACTACTACAACGGCTTTCCTCTGTCGAAGAAGAGCCAGAACAGCGTACAGATGGTAGGAAAGGCCATCAAATCCATTGAGGAGATCGTCTGCAGTGAATTCCTTTCCATTCGCACCTGTGCTCGTGACTAATTCCATGGCTCGCTGGCATTCTGCCGCAGGAACAATGTGTTTGTACTCAGACCTTTTGTCTCTACTTAGGCCGACCTTCACAATCGCATTTCCTCTGCGTAGATACTTAGGGTAGTCTCCCTTCCGTCGTCGGACCGTTCCGAGTCCATGGCGTTTTTTGGTAACAGGTGGGCTACCTGAAATCGCATGTTCTTCACTTTCATAAGTGGGGTACTCCCCGTTAGCTAGATCACCGATCCTGCGACGCAAATCATCTGTTTCCTTCGCAAGCTTGAAGACGAAATCAGCTTGATGCCTTTCTTCATTGCTCTTTGCTTTGAGCGCCCCACGACTCCAATCCAGAAGAACATCCCGTGCCTGTGCCAATAGACCATCAAGTTTCTTGCGCAACTCATTAGTTGTCTGGGCCATAGAGAAACCTCATTTTTATTATGCCATATTTTATATATAATATAATAGTGCGAAAATAAAAGTCAAATGAAGATATTCCAAATGGTTGTATCCATGTGTGTTAGGAACCAATTACGGGAACTCTCAGTATGGCCCTCCCTGTCCGAGAGCCTTTTCACTGCTTTCTGCGTGAACAAAGTGGTGAGCAAGGAGAAATGATCATCCAATTTACGTAAGGCCAGAGACAGCGTGGCTGTTTGCATTTTTCTTGACAGGAAAGTAGCTGCTTGCTTAACCTCAATTCAAAAACTCAAACTCCATAAAATGGAATATTCCTGCCGTCAGGGAGGTGTGTGCCGTTACGCGGATTTAATTCTTGAAATGCTTCGAGTCTCGTTTAAAGGTTTTTCGAACTTCATCCAAGAAACACCCACTAACCCGGTGCATTACACGGAAGGACTCCACAATTTTTGCTGCTTTTCTTCAATGGAGTCGATAAAACTAAAACGATGTTTGTAGATCATCACTGACAATGGAAAGGGGCTGGGCCCTGTGCAGCAGAATCTTGTGAACCCCGCCAGGTCCGGAAGGAAGCAACGGTAAGCAGGCGAGTCTGTGTGCTACAGGATCACCCGGCCCCGGTTTTTAACCATCATGCGTGAAGAGTGCTCGCGTGACCGAAGCCCACGGGCTGAAGCGCGTGACAGGGCTGAATGATGGAATACCAGGTTTCCGCCAGAAAATTTCGTCCTGGCACGTTTGAAGAATTGATCGGGCAGCCGCACGTCGTCCGAACGTTGCAGAACGCCATCCTTCGGGAACAGGTGGCCCATGCCTACCTTTTTTCCGGCATGCGCGGAGTGGGGAAAACCACGGCCGCCCGCCTTTTGGCCAAAGCGCTGAATTGTGAAAAAGGTCCGAGCCCGGAACCCTGCGGCCACTGTGAGAGTTGTGTGGAAATTGCCCGTGGCAACTCGGTGGACGTTCTGGAGATCGATGGGGCCTCGAATACCGGAGTGGATGACGTCCGGGAGCTTCGGGAAAACGTGAAATTTTCGCCTTTCCGCGGCACCTATCGAATCTCGATCATCGATGAAGTCCACATGCTCTCCAATTCTGCGTTTAACGCGCTGTTGAAGACGTTGGAAGAGCCCCCTCCGCATGCGGTGTTTATCTTTGCGACGACTGAAGTCCACAAGATTCCAGCCACCATCACGTCTCGCTGTCAGCATTTCAACTTTCGACGGATTTCCCGTCGAGAAATCATTGCGCGTCTCCAGGAAGTCGTGAAACACGGTGACGTCACGATCGGCGACCGAAGCCTGAGCGCGATGGCCAGAGCGAGTGAAGGCAGTATGCGAGACGCGCTCAGTCTGCTGGATCAAGCCGTGGCGTTCGGTGGCACAACGATTAGCGAACAGGACGTGGAAGAGATGCTCGGGGCCGTTCCCGAGGAGCTGGTGGCTCGAATCGTGAAGACCGTCGTCGAGCAGGACGCCGCCTCGGCCGTGGCTCTCGTGGGAGAGGTCGTTGATCATGGATATGACCTTCGGGTCTATTGTGGGGCGGTGGTGGAGCGAATGCGCCATCTGATGATCGCGGCCGTCGTGACGGGGTTCGAGCAGGCGCAAGGCTTGATGGATTTGCCGGATGAAGAGGTGCAGCAATTGTTGGAAGAGGCCAAGGCCTTTTCAGTAGAGCAGTTGCAAGAGATCTTCCAACTCTTTGCCCAAGCCGAAGATCGGCTTCGATCAACGGCACGTCCCCGTTTTGTCTTTGAAGTGGCCGCGGTCCGTGCGGCGAGGTTGCTTCGAGACGGGATTCGCCCATCCACCAACGCGCCAGTGAGGCCTCAACCGCCAAGTGCTCGAACGCCGGTTGAAAAGAGCCGGTCAACGGCCCCACCGGTGCCTCGTCCGTCCCCGACGACCGTATCCGGGCGTCCCCCATCCCCGACAAGTCCTCCGGCGAAACAGGTGGCCTCTCCCCCTGCGCGGCCTGCGGTCAAGCCCAGGCAGGCCCCCGGGAGCTCCGCCTCGCCCGAGAGACCGAAGCCTCCGGCGAGTTCACCGGCGCTTGAGCAGGAAGCTTGGCAGCGAGTCGTGGAGGCCGTGATTCAGAAGTACCCCAACATTGGAACGTTTTTGGAAATGGGCGCGTTGGTGAAAATCGAAGGGAATCAGGTCATCGTGGGATTTCCCAAGACCGCATCGGTGGCCTGTTCGAGGATTCAGAAGGACGAGAACCGTGCGCTGATCACGCGGGTGTGTCAGGGCGTCACCGGAGTGGCCATTCGCCTTCGCGTGGTCGAATTGACCGAAGAGCCGGGGCCGACCATCAAGCAGATGCGAACGAAACAACGGGAACGGGATGACGAGGCGTTGCTGGAACAGGCGCGAACGAACCCCATGGTGAAACAGGCCATGGAATTGTTCGGCGGAGAAGTCGTGAAGGCAAGCCGTCTGACGGAGAAGAAGGAGGCATAAGCATGAATCCTTTTGGCAACATGGGGAATTTGTTGAAACAAGCCCAGGCCATGCAGGAGAAACTGGGGAAAATTCAAGAAGAAGCCGCGGCGAAAACCGTCCAGGCGTCGGCGGGGGGTGGGATGGTCACGGTGACGGCCAATGGAGGCATGCAGATCACCAAGGTCGCGATTGACCCCGAAGTCCTGAAGGCCGAGGATCCCGACATGTTGCAGGACCTCCTCGTGGCGGCAACCAATGAAGCTCTGCGCAAGGCCAAGGAATTGATGTCCGACGAAGTCAAGGGGTTGGCCGGAGGGCTGGGCATTCCCGGGCTGTAACCGGACGCGGGGCGCGGCGGGACGCACGAGACCGAACGATCATGAGCGTGAAACGGCAGCAAGGATTGTTGGCCAAACTGGCCAAGGAATTTGTGCGATTGCCCGGCGTTGGTCAAAAGACCGCGCATCGACTCGCCTTTCATCTGATGAAGGCCGACAAGGAAGACGCCTTGCGCCTGGCCGATGCCATTCGGGACGTCAAGGAATTCGTGGTGTTTTGTACGCAATGTCGCAATATTGCGGAAAGCGAGTTGTGCGACGTGTGCCTGGATCCGGAACGGGATCGGACCAAAATTCTGGTCGTGGAAGAACCGAGCACGCTCCATGCGATTGATCAGAGTCGTGGATACAAGGGGTTGTATCACGTCCTGATGGGATCGATCTCCCCTCTGGACGGCGTGGGGCCGTCCGATATTCGCGCCCAGGAACTGGAACTGCGTGTGCGGGAGGGCGGCGTGAAAGAAGTCATCGTGGCGACGAATCCCACCATCGAAGGCGAGGCGACAGCGATTTACCTCACCAAACTCCTGAAGCCCTACGGGGTCAAGGTTTCACGCATTGCCTATGGCATTCCCGTGGGCATGGACATCGAATATGCCGACGACGTGACCCTGACCAAGTCCATCGAAGGCCGTCGGGAGCTGTAGCCGTTGGCGGCCCTTCATTCTTCGCTACGCGCAGGGGATCCGGAGGACCACCCCGCATGTCGTGTACAAATGCGCGAACGTTTCCCATCTCTCCCGGACTGCTCGGAACTCGGCGATGAATCAAGAATGAGAAGTCCTTCACAGAGTCACCTCCCGGCTGGCGGAAGCCAACATTCTATACATGGTCAAGGGGTCTATTGCGATGAATTGGCTGCCATCCAAGAGTTGACTCGTGACTATTTGGTCGACTGGGTCGGTTATCTCGGGTTAAGAGAACGGTATCAGGAAGTGATGGCATGAAGGATCCCTCCATCGAGATGGAACAGCGATCCCGACGCATGATCCTGGCCTGGTCAGGAGAGGACCGATTGAAAATGGGATGTTCGATGCATGAAACGGCGCAAGCCCTTGTTCGTGCGTCCTTGAAGGAGAAGACTCCCATCTGACAGGGGAAGAGTTCCGAGGGGCCTTTCCCCCTCGATTTTACGGAGCCGATTTCGATGAAAAGACGTCAGAAAAAGTCTTGGACATGTTGGTAAAGGCCGATTGAATCGTTGGTCCGACAGTCCCATATTCAGGGCTGTCATAAATCAGGCATGCTTCTCCCACAAGGCGTCGAGCCCTTCGGCGAATCCATCGGGAAGGTGGAGAAGATCGACGCTTTCTAGCCGCCGATTCGATTTTCTGAAATTCAGGTCAGCGCAGGGGCCGGATCCGACGAGTTGACCGTACCGGTCACCCTTTGTACATTTTCTTGTGCAGGTTCTGTGTTTTTTCTATACTTGTTCAATAATATGGACAATTGAGAATGGGGGGGGTATGCGCATTGTCTCATTTACCGAAGCCAGGAATCGCCTGAAATCAGTGCTTGATGGAGTTGCGAATGATGCCGACTGCGCGGTCATCACCCGTCGGGACGCAAAAGATGCCGTAGTGATGTCCATGGATTATTACAACAGCTTAATGGAAACCGTCCATTTACTGAAATCACCGGCCAATGCGGCTCATCTCGCGCAATCAATCGAGCAATTTAAAACAGGGAAGAGCACCGAACGAGACATGATTGATGGGTAGGATGTTGGCGTGGACCGACTTGGCCTGGAACGATTATGTGTATTGGCAGGAACAGGATAAAAAAACTCTCAAACGAATCAACAAATTGCTGACCGAGATAAAGCGTTCGCCTTTCGAAGGGATTGGTAAACCAGAGGCATTGAAAGAGAATCTGTCAGGTTTTTGGTCAAGACGTATCGATGAATCTCATCGCTTGGTGTATGCCGTAGACGAAACCCGCATCACCGTCATTTCTTGTCGTTATCATTATTGAGTCCGACAATTAACAGATTTCACGAACATTTTCGATTATATGCTGAAAGTTCGTGACCGTGACCTCCCCCATAGGCTACCCGTTACGAGTCGTTGACCACGTGCTTATCGGTGATCTGCTTTACAAGCCAGACGCCCGACCCAAGCAGGCAGGGTAACCGTTTCTGAGAGACCAAACGTAGCTATTCCGCCAGGGACCTTGAGCCGTGTGTCCAAGCAGCCGGTCTCAACTCGCAAATCGAATTCCCATGTCCTGGATCTCCCGGTACGGCAGCAACCACACGAGCGACTCATCGTGAATATCCACGACCTGGATGCGGTTCCCCCAGGGATCGCGGAAGTCGCAACGGAACGGCGGTTCCAACGTCAGGCCGTAGGTGTTGATGAGTTTGTCCCGCACCTCTTCGACTTGCGCGGCATCTCGAACCATGATGCCGAAATGTTTCATGCGGTCGGGTTGCAGGGTTTCGACTTCGAAGATGGCCAGGAACTGATGCTCTCCCAGCTTGCACCAAGCCGCGCCTTCTCCTCCCCGCAGCATTTCCAGGTTGAACACGTCCGAATAGAATTCCACGGCCTTCTGCGCGTCGTCCACTTCGATGACGACGTGATTGCATCCATAGACTTGAACGGCCATCATGCCACCTCCTTGTTCATGATTGAGCAAAAGGGTCTTCGATCTCTTGATTGTAGCAGATGACGAGAACGCATCTGTAGGGAGCGACCCGGCACGTGCGAAGAAGAGCGGATCGCGGCAGTGACGATCCGGCAGATCGGGGAACGTCAGAGGACGGGTTTAAGGGGCAAAGGTTTCAGACAGCACCGCCAAAACCTTTTGCGCGGTGGACGGGGTGATTTTTCCCAAGCGTCGCACGAATCGCTTTTTGTCCATGGTCCGAATTTGATCGAGAACGATGTACCCTTTTTCCCCTTGGAACGTCACCGGCACGCGGGTCGGATAGGCGCGTCCTTTCGTGGTCATCGGGGCGATGATCACCGTGTCGATGGCGTGGTTCATCTCATCAGGAGAGATGATGAGACCGATTAGAACATCGTGTGCGTCAAAGCCGGCGAGAGGAATATCCGGCTACCCCATGTCCAGCAGATCGTGGTGGGGGTTGTGTTCCTTGGCAAAGGTTTTGGACCAGGAAGAGCGGAAGAGCACGATGGGTCGGTTCAGGTGATCCTTGACGATCAGGGCGTCGCTCGGGGCGCGAAAGGCGTCGCGGTCGCCGACCAGCCAGGCACTGCATGTATAGCCGAGTGGTTCGAGTCTCGTCTCCACCCGATATTCATTGCGCAGGCGAAAGGTCAGGACGTCGAATTGGAGACGGCCCACTGCGGCCACGATGAATTCCAGGTCATCCAGGCTTCGGAGAACCTGCACCGTGCCTTCGGTGACCATTTGCTCCATGCCTTTGTCAAAGGCCTTGCGTTTTCCCACGTCAGCGGGATGAATCCTGGCAAACACCTCCGGCTGAAACTGCGGAAGCGGCTGATAGTTGAAGCCGTCATGCAGTGAGATGGTATCGCCGATGGCAAACTGGCCTGGATTGATGATGCCGATGATGTCCCCGGGATACGCCACGTCCACGGTGTGGCGACCCTTGGCAATGAGGCTATGCGGCCGGGACAGGCGTACCTCGTGCTTGAGACGGTGATGTTTGACCACCATGTCACGCTCGAATCGCCCGGAGCAGATCCGCAGGAAGGCCGTGCTGTCACGATGACGGGGATTCATGTTCGCCTGGATTTTGAAGACGTAGGCGCTGAATGGCCGCTCGACCGGATCCACGACGACGGCCGTTCCGTCAGGCTGGTCAGCCGTGCGAGGCGTTGCCGCAGGGGCCATTTCCACGAACGCGTCAAAGAAATTCTCGATCCCGAAGTTCGTGAGCGCAGAGGCAAAAAAGACGGGCGTCACCTCGCCGTTCAGAAAAGCCTCCTGCGAATACGGGTTTCCGGCCACCTCCAACAGCTCCAAATCGTGGTTGACCTCCTGCCGGAGATCTTCCTCGATCAGCGCGTGGGCGTTGGGGTCGTCCAGGGGAATTTCCGTGCGGTCGGCTTTGGCGGACCCGTGTGCCGCCATCTTTTTGAACAGCGAGACCAGTCGGGTGCCGCGGTCCACGACGCCCACGAATTGCTGCCCCGACCCCACGGGCCAGTTGATCGGATTGGCATGAATCTGCAAGACGCCTTCCACTTCGGCCATGAGGTCGAGCGGCGGCCGTCCCGGCAGGTCCATTTTATTGATTAACGTCAGTACGGGAATTTTGCGCAACCGGCACACCTCGAACAATTTCCGGGTCTGGGCTTCGACGCCTTTCGCCGCATCGATGACCATCACGGCACTGTCGGCGGCGGTCAGCGTCCGATACGTATCTTCACAGAAATCCTGGTGCCCCGGAGTATCGAGGACGTTGATCACGGTCTTCTTGTACTGGAACTGCATGGCCGACGCGGTGATCGAAATCCCGCGTTCCTGTTCCATTTCCATCCAGTCGGACGCCGCCGTCCGTAAGCTTTTTCGGCTGCCGACCATCCCTGCCGTCCGGACCATCCCGGAATAGAGCAGCAATTTTTCCGTGACGGTGGTTTTGCCGGCATCCGGATGACTGATGATGGCAAAGGTTCGGCGCTTCCTGGCTTGGGCCCGAACCTCGTTCTGAATGTGCGGGTCGTACGCGACCATGGTCTCGGGAGTGATCCGCGGCGGGCTAGAGGTCTTCGAGTTGGCCCTGGGCTCGGGCGAGGTCCACGCGCGACGCGTTGAAATTGAACAGTGCTTCGATGAGGTTGTCCCGGGCCTGCGCCACCGACGTTTGAGCATCCGTGACTTCGATGTTGGTGGCAACGCCAACGGCAAAGCGCTGTCGGGCGAGGTGGAGTTCCTGGAACGCCAACCGCAGCCCTTCCTGGGCCACGGTGACTTGTTGTTGGGTCGATTCCAGCGTCAGCAGGGCGTCCCGCACTTCCAACGCGATCTGCTTTTCAACGTCCCGCGTTCTGATGGATTCCTGGAGCACCACACTGCGCTGTTCGGAAATGCGGCCGTTGAGTTGGCCTCCATCGAACAGGGGCACGGAGAGCAGGATCTGAACGTTGTCGGTGACCAAGGCATTCGCGGGTTGATTCCCGATCATGCCCACGTCTCCGCTGCCCGTGAGCGAGGGTACGCGTTCCATGGTCACCGAACTCAACCTGAGGGCCGCCAACCGTTCCCGTTTTTTCTGGGCCTTGAGTTCCACCCGGTGGGCCCGGGCGATCCGTAAGGCTTCGTCCACGGGCTGAGCGGTGACGGGGACGAGTTTGAGCGTGTCGGTGAGCGAGACCTTCGCGTCGAAGGGGAGCCCGATGCCACGGATCAGGTTGAGGGTCGCGCTGCCATAGGCGTTGCGGGCGATGAGCAGGCGTTGCTTTTCGTTTTCGAGTTGCACCTTCGCGCGGGTGACGTCCAACGTGGTGGCCATGCCCACGGCCTTGCGCTCCATGGCCAGGCGCAGCAGTGCGTGGTTGAGCTTGACGTCGGCCTTGCGGGCCCTGACGGCTTTCTGGACCCGCAAGGCTTCCAGGTACGCCAGGGCCACGATGGCCATGGTGTCCATTTTTTGGGTTTCCGCGTCCAGGCTGGCCACTTCGACGTTCGTGCGTGCCGCGCGCCATTTCTGAATCAGGCTCAGGCTGAAAAGATTCTGGGTCAAGGCCACCCGGCCTTCGTAAAAATCTATGGGATTCGACACAATCGGGCTGCCGCCAAACGAGCCGAAGAAGAACCGTCTCCTTGCTCCGGCGACCCGGGCGGACAGATTCGGCAGCATGGCTCCGCGTTGGGTCACGGCTTGCTCTTCCGCCTGGCCGATGCGTTCTTTGAAGAGCTGCACCGTGGGATTGCGTTCCACCGCGGCCTGCATCGCGTCATGCATGCTCAACTTCAGTTCGAGGGGGTGTTGGGCCGACGCGGCCTCATCCCGAGCCTCCTGAGCCCAGGCCGAGAGCGCCGGTCCTGTTGCCGACGCGAGGACGGCAACGAAGATGACGGTCAACCGCTGGGTTCTGCCACGCATGTCAGTCTCCCGATCACGTCTCGCGGATTTCCGGAGCCAGGCTTCCGTCCGTCGTGGTTTCCTGTTTGAGGTTCCAGTCCATCATGAGGCTGAACAGCGCCGGCACCACGAGGATCGTAAACACCGTCGAGAGCATGAGCCCGCCGAGCACCACGCTGCCGATGCCCCGGTACAGTTCCGAACCGGCGCCCGAGGCCACCACCAGTGGCAGAAGGGCAAAAGTCGTGGTCAACATGCTCATCATGATGGGTCTGACGCGCGACCGTACGGATGCGGCGATGGCTTGACGGGCCGGCATGGCCGGCCCTCTGGGTTCATCGGATTCCAAGAGATTGTGCCGCGTGGGATCCATGAAATTCAAGGCCTGATGCACGACCAGGATGGCATTGTTGACCACCACCCCGATCAGAATAATAAATCCCAACATGGTCAGGACGTCCAGAGGTTGATAGGCAATCAGGCGATTGACCAGGAACAGTCCAAGAATGCCTCCGGCTGCGGCCAATGGCACGCTGAAGATAATCACAAAGGGATAAAGGAAACTTTCAAACAGGGCGGCCATTAACAAATAGGTGATGAGCAGGGCGAGGAGCAGGTTGTATTTCAGCGCATCGTAGGTTTTCGTGAGATCATCCGCCGTGCCCGCCAGGTGAATGTTATAGAGACGGCTGAGCCCCCCGGTTTCTTCGATTGGCCCGACGATCTTCTGTTCGATCAGGTCCATGGCCGTTTCCAGCGGCATGTCACTCGGGGGAATGACCTGAATGGTCAAGGCCCGTTCCCGTTCGATGTGGTTGATTTGTTCGGGACCTGCCACGAGCTCGATCTCGGCGAGGTCCCCCACCGTGGCGATGCGACCGCCGCGGGTAAAAATAGGGAGGTTCGCCAGATCCTGCGTGCGATCGGCATACGCATCGATCCCTCGAATGGTGAGATCGATTTCATCCCCCTCAAATTGGTAGTCACTCGCCTTTGCCCCGTCCACCAGTGCGTCAATGATATAGCCCAGCTCCTGGTTCGTCATCTGTACGTCAGCCGCCCGGTCCCGTTTCAGATGGATTCGCATTTCAGGACTCCCCAGGTCGAGGCTGGGCTTGGGGCGAACCTGCGCGCCAGGCATGATCTCTCGAACTTGTCCGAAGATCCGTCCGCCCAGGGCGATGAGCGTGTCGAGGTCCGGTCCGGTAATTTCAATGTCGATGTTTCGGCCTTCACCCAATCCCCGTTGAAACAAACTTCGCTGGGTCACGATCCCGATGATGCCGGGAATATCGGCCATGGCTCTTTGAAACACCGGGATCAGGTCACGAATCTGGGCATCGTCGTTGGTCCGGGCTCCCATAAACACGGAACGGCCGAAGGCCACGTAGAAGAAATTCCGAATACTGGGACCATCCAGCGCAGCCTCCTCCGGGGACCCCGGCTGCGCGTCCCAATGGGGCGTCAGGACGTGCTCGATGGATTCTCCCAGTTGCACGAACTTCTCCGTGTTGTATCCGGGCGGGGGCAGCACCACGCCGATGATCAGATTGCGATTCCCATTCGGCAGGTATTCGGCTTTCGGCAACAACAACGCGCTGAGGCCGACGGCTAACGTGGTGAGTCCGACGACGATCCCCACGCGCCAGCGGACGCTGCCGCACATCCAATACACGAAATCGCCGATTCGGGCCGCATGCAGGCCCATCCGATCCGCGATCCGATGCCCGCGATCCAGCCAGTCGTCCAATTGCGTCGCGTGGGCGGTCGCGTCACGGTTCTTCGTCGTCAAGATGCGTGCGGACAGGGAGGGAATCACGGTCATGGAGACGAGGAGGCTCAGCCCGACCCCGGCGCTGATGGCAATGGCAATGTCCCGAAAGAGTTGTCCGGCCTGTTCTTCGATAAACACGATGGGCACGAAGACGGCAATGGTCGTGAGCGTGCTGGCCAGCACCGCGCCCCAGACTTCCGCAGTGCCGGCATAGGCAGCCTGCCACAGGGATTCCCCTGCCTCCCGATGACGGTAGATGTTTTCCAGGACGACGATGGAATTGTCGACTAGCATGCCTGCGGCGAGGGTCATGCCGGCCAGGCTGATCACGTTCACGTTCCGGTCCAGAACCCACAGGGCAATGAACGTGCCCATGATGCTGACGGGAATGGCCAATCCGATCACGAAGGTCGTGCTGCCCGTGCGCAGAAACAGGAAGAGGATCGTCACGGCGAGGATGCTGCCGATCACCAGATTTTTCTGGACCAGCTCGATCGAGCTGTAGATGTAGTCCGTTTCGTCGTAGACCTGAAACAGTTGGAACCCCCGTTTCTGAAGGATCTCGTCGTTCAATTCCTGAACGGCTTCTCGAAGCTGTTGCATCGTGTCCAGGGTGTTGGCTCCGGTCTCGCGGATGGCATTGACGGCAATGGAATTGCGGCCCATTTCCCGAACGACGTGGGCAGGATCTCTGTACGCGATGCTGACGGTGGCCACGTCCCGCACGTACACCGGTGCGCCGGTCCGTCTTGCCACGATGACGTTCTCCACGTCGTCGGGGCTCTGATATTCGCCGGTGGTTCTGACGACGTATGACCGTTTGCCTTCTTCGAAGTCCCCTGCACTGTAGTCACGATTTTCCTGATCCAGCGCCTGGGCCAGATCTCGAATCGTCAGGGAGCGGATGGCCAGTTTCAAGGGGTCCACGAGCACGCGCAGCTCTCGCTGGCGCCCTCCGTAGACGTTCGACGAGGCCACGCCGGGAATGCGTTCGAACCGTGCCTTGATCACGTCTTCTGCAAAGTCCCGCATGGTATCGATGGGGACGGGATTGCCTTCCAGCGCTTCAAAAATGAACCACCCCATGGCGTTGGAGCGCGTATCGGCACTGCTGATCACGGGTTCATCGACTTCGTCGGGATATTCCTTGACTTGATTGAGGCGATTGGAGGCACGAAGCAGCGCCGTGTCGGTATTGGTTCCCGCGGGAAAGCGAAGGAGGATCTTCCCGGAGTCGTAGGAGCTTTCGCCGAACATCTTCTCCAGCCCCTCTACTCCCTTGAGCTGCTCCTCCTGTTTATCCACGATTTCGCGTTCGACTTCTTTGGGGCTGGCCCCCTGCCATCGGGTCTGAACCGTGATCTCGGGTTTGGAGACGTCGGGCGTGAGTTGGATAGGAAGCTTCGTGAGCGACACGACCCCGAAGAGGACCACGAGAATGACCCCCACCGCGGTGGTGACCGGATAGCGGATCGCGAAACGGATGACGTTCATGAACTCTTGGCCGGGGCTTCCAACACACGCACGGGTTGGCCGGGGAATAATCGCTCGTTGCCTTCCACCACGACGGGCATGCCCTCCTGGATCTCTCCCTTGATTTCGACCAGGTCTTCGACGTGAAAGAGGACGGTGACGGGAACCTGTTCAACCCGCCCGGCATCCACACGAAAGACGAACTCGCTGCCGCCTCGAAGGACCAAGGCGTCTTTCGGGACCACGAGCCCCTCATGGGGCTGGTCGACCTGGAGCGTGACGCGGGCGACCATGCCGCTTTTAATGGTCAGGTCCTGATTCGGAATATCCACTTTGACCGGAAAGGTTCTTGCGATTCGGTCGGCCTGGGCCACAAGAGAGGCGACGCGGCCCTGGGTCTCAAATCCCGGGAGGCCGTCGAAGGTCGCGGTCACGGGATCCTGGACCCGAACGGCGCGTACGTAGCGTTCCGGAAGAGGAATCTCGACCTGCACGAGAGAAAGATCGACCATCTCCACGACCGCCCCACCTTCCTCCACCCATTGCCCGACTTCTGTAAATTCCTGAGTGATCCATCCGTCGAAGGGCGCGACGATTCTGGATTGGTTGAGCGCATCCTCGATGCGTCGGATGTCAGCCCCCAATTGGGACCGGCGTTCTCGAAGCGCCGTCTCCTCGGCCTGGGCGTCGTCAAAGTCTTTCTGGGTGACGAGTTCTTTTTTGAAGAGGACGCGGATTCGGTGCAGATTCCGTTTGGCCTGTTGATGGCGAGTGCCGGCTTCTCGATGGGAGGCCGTGGCCGAATCCAGTTGGATCCGCAACGTATCCGTCCGTAACCGCGCCAGCAGTTGCCCGCGTGCGACCGTCATCCCTTCTTCTGCCGGAAAAGCTTGGACCAGCCCTCCCACTTCGCTGGCCACGACGCTTCGCTTCGATGGTTCCACGGTCCCGACCAGCGTGACGGGATTCTGTAATTCCCGTTGCAGAACCGGAACCACGCGGACCGGGGTCGGCGGACGACCTTGAGGCGGCGGCGCGGCTTGTTGTTCGTTACAGGCCGGGAAGATGAGCAAGCACAGGATCAGGGAAAGGCGGGCCTTGCCGGGAAATTGCCGAAACGGGTGCAGGATCGTCATGACGAGCAACCTCAACGAAACAAATGAAATTCGAGCAATTCCTTTCAGCGGGCCTCATACTCGCGATGGGTCCAGGTTCTCATACGATGATTGTAACAGCCGGGAAAAGGATATTCTAATACAGGAAAATCACGTTTCACAAATGTTCAGGCGCGGCTGAAGCGGACCGACGCGCGGATGCGGATCAGTGCGATGAATCAGGAGGCGTGCGCGACTCGGCTGGGGATGGCAACGCCGGCGTGTTCCCGGGAGCAGACGTTGGGTCGGAGGGTTTGCCGTTGGCGGCTCCGCCCGAGACCCCGCCTGAGACGATAAAGGTCATGATGTCCCCGCTATCGGCATTGAGGGGACGGATCTGACTGCGGGGAACGATGAGCAGGTTGCCGGCGAAGTTGTAGGATTGCGGAAAGTACACGGCGACACGATCTTCCAGCCCCAACAGGTCCAGATTCTGGCGCGTGATGAACCCGATGGCTTCGGCCTGTCCACCGGAGGTCAGCGTGACGAGCACGGGTTGATCGAACCGCTTTTTTTCACCCATGAACGCCTCGATGAGATCCTTGATCGAGGTATAGACCAGCTTGACAAAGGGCGTGCGGGTCAGGATTTTTTCCAGGGACCCCAAGGCTCCCCGGAAGAACACGTTCGAGGCCAGCCGGCCAACGAGAATGAGTGCGCCGATGGTGAGAACGAACCCGATCCCGGGAATGGGGATATTCAGCCAGCCGTCGATGACGTTGAACACCGCAAAGACGACGTAGATGGTAACGGCCACCGGCACCACGAGAAACAGGCCTTCAAAGAAATTTCTCGCCAGTTCCTGCATGTCCCAGCGCTTGGGGATGGCTTCATCCTTGAGGGATTTGAGAATCTCCTTCCAGTCAAGACTCATGGGATCGGCCTCCGGAATACTGCGTCGCCCTCTTCAAACGCCCCATTCCCTGACTCTACCCGGAGAGAAGGGCTTGAGACAAGGCCTGCATGGACGTGTTCCCCACAGCGTCCTCGTCGATCGGACGGGTATCGAGATGCCGGGAAATTTGACAGGCCACCCCCCAACCCGTCACAGTAAACAACGTTCCGGGCATGATCGATCCCCTGGAGAAAGGCAGCCATTGTGGCAGACGACGTCTCACCGCGGAAATCCCCGAGGAGCTCAAAAGGCCCACTCGAAAGTGAAATCCTGACGGTTCACGTGGAGCGTGATGGCCGGCAGGTCAGCGCCAAATGGGGGCTGAACCCCAGATTGAAGGAAGAGTTGACGCCCGAGGAGTGGAGAGAGGTGACGGACATCATGGGCAAAGTCACCGACATCGTGGGAAAACGATTCTCCGAAATGTTGGCGCAAGGACCAACCGAAACCGGCGGCAACGCCTAGGCCAGGCCCGGGCTCCCTGTTGTACGTCACTCCCGGGCAAATGCTTCCCCGTACGGCCTCGCCGTGGCTCAAGGCGTGGCACCGGCTACAGATGCGGATTCACCGGAAGGGCGAGGGTAAAGTAGCGGCCCTTGTCTTCGATCAGGAACCGTTTGGCCGTGAGCGTGGCGACCGCGTCGTCGATGGCGGTCCCCGAGGCCTCGCCGTCTGAAGCCCGTCGGATCTGCTCCAGCGTCTTCGGGGTCTCGTTGCAAGACTCGATGATGAACGAAGCGGGTCGATCAAACCGTTCGCTCGTCGGATGATCGCTCCGGCCGTCGTAGACGGTCACGTAACTCATGGCCTTGGCGTAGAAGAGAAACGGGCGGTCTGGGGAGAAATACCGGGCCCGCCATTGTTGCACGAGCGTGCACAATCGTTCGTAGAGCGCCGGGTCCACTTTCCAATCGATCTCGTATTCGAAGTCATAGGCGATCTTGTTCAAATCGACCTTTCCCGCGTCGTAGACGTATTCGTACGCCGAGCCCGGTCCGGTAATCCGGACCCCATAGTCCTCGGGCCGCATGAAATACGGGCTGAATCGTTCCAGCCACAGTTTGCCCGTGCTTTCCGGGGGTTGCAGGTGCAAGAGCGAAGGGATGAGGTCGATCTGGCGCCGGTAGTCTTCATCGGTTTCCTGCGGGAAGCCCAGGAGAATGTTCCAGTTGATGTCCAGGTTGTAATAGCGACTCCATTTCAGGCACTGAATGTTTTGGAGCGGACTGACGCCCTTGTCCATTTCCTTGAGTTGCGCGGCACTCAGGCTTTCGATGCCCGGTTGCATGCACTTCACCCCGCCTTGGGCCAGGGTTTGAATGTGCTGTTTGGTCAAGTTGGCCTTGGTCTCCATGAAGACGTCCAGGTCATAGTGATCCGCGGCGAATCGGCCGAACAATCCATCGATGTATTTCAGATCGATGATGTTGTCCACCAGCCGGAACCGCGTGGTGTCGTAGCGACTGGACAGCAGATCCAGTTCCCGGGCGACCTGTTCGGCCGGCTTGGCGCGGAACGTCATGGCTTGCGCATTCAATCCGCAGAAGGTGCAATGATGTTTTTCGCCCCACCAGCATCCGCGTGACCCTTCGTACAGCAGAATCCGATTCAGCCCGGTGGACCCCTGTCCTTCCAGCTCTCGCACCATTGCAAAATAATCATCGTAATCCGGCGGCCCGACTGCGGAAAAATCGGAAAAGAGCTTCGTGTTGGGTTGGAACCGAATTTCTCCGTCCGCGCGATAGGCCACCCCGGAGGGGAACGCGTCTTCCTGCCCGCGCAACACGTTCGTGACCAGCACGGGAAACACTTCTTCGCCTTCGCCCACCACCACGTAATCGATCCAGGGAAACGCCCGAAGCTGTTCCAGGCCCATTTCCCCGTCGAAATTGGCTCCGCCGAAGACGATGCGAACCGTGGGATACAACTCCTTGATCAATTTGGCCAGAGTGAGGCTCGCCACGTTCTGGTCGAAGGTGGACGTGAATCCCACGACTTTGAATTGCTCCCAGTCGTATGACGTCGCCAGCTCGGTGAGAAATTGCGGGGCGAGGGTGTGGGCGATCTCTTTCAGATACCCCGTGGAACATCCGGCCTCCTGCGCCGTGCTCTCGAACACGGGCTTGAACACGTCGGGGTACTGGGCATGCTTCGGGTTGTCCCGAAAGAGAAGCGACGAGAACAACCATTCGCCGATCATGCCGCGTTTTTCGCACAACACCTCGTAGAGCGGGAGGCCGATGCGATGAGCAAAGAGCAAATTGAAATGGTAGCTTTTGGCTCCGAGGCCGCGGTTCTTCAACACCCGGGACAGCGTGCCCAGTTGAATCGACGGGAACTTGGAATAACCGAACGGCATGGTGACCAGGGCCACCGGCGGAGGAGCATTCGGATCGAGCCTGGGCTCTTCTTCGAGCGCGGCACCGGGGTGAGAAGACGGATCGATCGTGATGAGAGAATCAGCCATCGCCCGCGAAGACCCGGTCGGCCTTGGCCGCCAGATAAAAATCGCTTTCCGTGAGCCCCTTGATCTTATGCGTCCAGATTTCCACCTTGCATCGACCCCACGCCAGATACAGATCGGGATGATGGCCTTCCTGTTCGGCAATCGTCCCGACCTTGTTCACAAAATCCAAGGCCTCGGCAAAGTTGCGAAATTCATACAGACGTTCGATGTGCCCATCGGCATTCAAGCCCCATCCTTGCTCCAATTGACCCAACAAGTCCTGCACCCTGGCCGGTTCCAGCGGCGGCACTCCGCCGCGGCATGGCACGCATTGCTGATCAGCCAAACTCATGAAAGTCCTCCTATGCAGCCGTTCGTCGTTTATGACAACAAGCCTCTCTTGATGAAATGAGCCTTCGCTCTTCGAGAGAGTCTCTGCCCCGGACTCGCTCCGTGGGCACCTGTGCTTCCAGTACGAAATTATAGTCTTCCCCAAAGCCGAGACTCAAATCGTTGCCGCGGCACTTGAAGCGGGCCGTCAACCCCTCTACAGTAACGCGCTGAACCCGGTCGACGAGCTTCGGCTTCGAGCCGAGATCGTTGGGGATGTCGCCCGGACGCTGGGCTGCCGCCTCGCCGGATGCGTCCCGCACCCGAGCCGGTCGGTGCCCGGACGACGGATCAAGGGGGTGTCGGTTATCTGTACCTCGATCAGTTGAACAGATGAGAGGAGGACAAAATGAGCACGTTGGCCGAGAGAATGGACAGGTTGTCCCCGAAGCGCCGGAAGCAGGTCGAAGAGCGGGCCGAAACGCTCATCGCCGAGGAAATGTCGCTGCGGGACTTGCGCAAGGCACGAAGGCAGATGCATGTGCACGTTGCCAGGAAACTCCGGATCAACCAGGAAAATGTCTCTCGCCTCGAACAGCACAGCGACCTGTTGCTCTCGACCCTCAGCGGCTACGTCGAGGCGATGGGCGGGAAGCTGCGTCTGGTGGCGGAGTTTCCAGACCGGCCACCAGTGGCGCTAACGGGCATCGCGGCGCTTGACGAAGAGGGGCCAGCGGCGAAGACCTGACTTGGCTTTTGCGAGGCAAGCACGTAACAAAGGACTTGTGATATGAACGGTGCTACCGTACACTTAGGGCATGGTTATTCGTTCGGTTCGCCACCGTGGATTGCGCCAACTTCTGGAAAATGACGATCCTCGGCTCTTGAGAACGGACTTGATCGACCGCGTGCGCAAAATCCTGACGGTACTCATCTTGGCCGAAGACATCGACAGCTTCGCGGCCGATGCACCTCGCGGCTGGCGATTCCATCGCCTCACGGGTGAACGAAAGGACGAATGGAGCGTCTCAGTATCTGGCAACTGGAGAATCACGTTTGAAGAAGTAGACGGCTATATCGACCGCCTGCACTTGGAGGATTACCACTGATGGCCACCAATGGAATCCATGTAAACATGACCCCTGCCCATCCGGGGGAATTCGTGCGCTCGGAGATCATCGAGGAATTGGGCCTCACCGTCACCAAGGCGGCCCGGATTCTCGGCGTCCGCCGGGCGACGCTTTCGACCCTGCTGAACGGAAACGCGGCGCTGTCTGCAGAGATGGCCCTGCGTATCGAGAAGGCCTTCGACGTGAACATGGACCTGCTGCTGAGGATGCAGGCGTGGTACGACGCCTCTCAAATTCGTGTTCGCACAGCCGAGATTGACGTCCAGCGCTACCAGCCTGCGAGATCGTGACAGAAAGGAATCGTCGCCATGCCGATGAAGAATACACCGTATCCGGGCAAGGTGGTGCGTGTATCGTGTCTGGAGCCGCTCGGCCTCACCGTCACTGCGGGACCAAGGCGCTCGGGGTTAGCCGCCAGGCACGCTCGAACCTGGCGAATGGCCGTGCCTGGATTTCCGTGACATGGCGGTGCGGCTGGAGGTGAGAGAGGATCAGATCGAGGTCGAACGCTACGAGCCGAAAACGGCCCGAGGTGAGAAGGCCCTTATGACGACCCTGATGATGGAGACAAAAGGGTCTTGCGGGGCGAACGGTGATACTGTACCTTCAAAACCATAGGACTCTATCCAGCACGTAACCTGGGTCTGAACATGATGAAGACGGAACAAATCCTGAGGGTCCGCAGCGTGACATCGTCTGATCTGTTGATCGGGAACACCACGCAGTCATCCCAGACGGTTCTACTCATCGAGAAGCCTTCGACGTTGGCATGGACGGAGCCCCAATAGGATGACCGACAATCCGGACAGCAACAACAAGGACCAGCAGAGCGTCAACTTGGTTGAATTAGCGGTGGTCTTGGTCATGAGCCAGAACGATCCCTCAATGTTAAACCCGGACTTTCTGCGAAAAGAGCAGATCGTAGATAAAAGCCTGGAGTTGCGGGAACCGCCGATTTCGACACCGGTCTTCTCACAGGTCCTTTTCAAGGACAATATCGGCGTCAAGGCCGACCCGAAACGCATCATTTTCGAGCAAACTGGGAACTTGAGACAGGCCGGTCAGGTTCAACCTCCAGCAATGGCAAAGCGTTTTGTCGAGCTGTTTCCAGACTTCGTTTTCGAGGCCGTTGGTGTAAATCCCAAGGGCGTTATCAAAGGAAACGCGGATCAGCGAGTCAAGATATCGGACGCATTGTTCGACCAAGGACGGTGGCTGACGTTCAAGAATTCCGTACCAAAGTTTCAAATCAAGACCGTTCATCGTATGGAAGACAGGACGATCTTCTTGGATGTCATGGAAATGGAAGCTTCCAGCCAGGGTGATCTTTCTCAACCAATCGTAGAGTTTGTTTGCAATGTTCATCGCGACTTGGGAGTAGACCACTCAAGCCGGAAAGAGCAGTTGATATCCGTGATCGAAGGATGGGAGAACGACCTGAAGGACTTTGAAGAACTGGTTGGACGTTTCGTTTCCAGGGGCGTTGCATCATGCCAGAGCTAATGGGAACAATCTCGGCTGCATCCAATTTGCCTACTGTGACGCCCCAGGCGTTCAAGCAGCAGTACATGACGGAAGAGTCCGGGAACGACAGTGGTCCAAGACGTGAGTTGGACCCTCATGGGTCCAAGTCGATCAATAATCCCTCATTGCTTCGTCTGTATCACCAAATCGCGCCTGTCGATAGTAACGGCGAACTGTCGCAGAGCACTGACAGGTTTCGTCCTGGGCTTTCTTATCTTGTTGAAACCGCTCTGCCCGATTTGAGGGACGCCTTGGCTGAACTCTCAGCGGTGAGAAAAGACGCCTCCGATGAAGGATTTCCAATACCATCCGATGTCGCAATCGAAAACGCCACGCGACTGTTAAGGGCGATGTACCGTATACATCGCCAACGATATGAAGTCTACGCTACCCCAGACGGCGAGGTTGCCATTGATGCCCCTGGTGGGTATGGCCGATCGGTGATCGTGTTCTGTGAGAGTGGTGGCGGTGCCTTGTGCCTCGTCAACATGGGCGACAGCCATCGTCGCGCGCGTTACTCCCATGCCGGTTGCCTGCCGGATGGCTTCCTGCGGGATGCGCTCAATGAACTTGCAGGTCGACCTGAACTAACGGTGTGAGTGTTCCCGGGTCCATCGCGTCCAACGAATCGCTTGGGCGAGGAGTGTTCTCAAGCACGGATCGTAAGCGTGCGGAGCGGCTGCGCAGGGTTCGTGCGAACGTGTTTCTCGAGAAAATCGGGGTGTTGGAGATCTCTGTGGATCGACTCGATCACGTTTCCGTACGTGATGCAGTCGCCCTCGGGGATGGAGCTGCCGCTTCACGGCCCCAGCCCTGCTCCTTCTACGGTTGGGCCGTTGTCACAGCCAAAGATGCCTCGGGAAATAAACGGCGAGTTATTGCAACTCCCCAAAGCGAGAATCCATGTCACGCAGATATCGTATTGCCTGACGCCGCAGAAAAAGACCGTGAGGAACAAAAGGTGCATGCTCAACAGCTTGCTGACGTCTCTTCTTGGAAGCCGCGCTCTGATTCGCCGTAAACACTGCCACACGCTTTGAACACAATCTCTCGGTGTAATTGTTCACCCGATCTGCTCCACCACGAATGTGGCGCAGGCCTCTGCAGACGTATTTGTCAGTCTCGACAATAGCCCCTGCATGCCCCGATAGGGCGACAGCGTCATTTGGTGATAGGCCAGGAAGTCCTCCGGCAGTGCCTGTAACCCATTCTCCACCAATCGGTTGATGACCCGTCGGCATCCTCTTGGGCCTCTACATGACTGGGCAAGAACTCAATCCCCAGATCGAGGCAGGGCCTCAGCCCCCGGTGCCTTTGCCGGTTACCTGCCAGAGGGCAGTGACGATCACTGGAAAGGACGGGAATCCAGACGCAGCTCAGAGGCGGATATCGGGGTTCGGACGAACGTTGTTTCGGTAGGCGTCTATGAGCACAGTGAGGACCTTGTCAAGAACGCCTGGGTGCGGATGCTCGCGCGGATTTTCGTGGAGATATCGCCAATTCACGAACACCCGCCGATGCTTGTCAAGAACCTCACTCAAGCTGGATAGACGGAGGGAAGTCAGTTCCTTTAGCGTGCGGGACTCTAGGAGTCGCTTGGGCTCTGCGAGTTCTTGAATTGAATCGTCGGCAGTTCCGGTGCTGCGGGCACGTTTCCACGCTTCTTCGAGTAGCTCCTGCGTTTTCTGGTCCAGACTTTTGAATAGGCAGAGTAAATCATGGCCCTTAGGCTGTTTGCGGCTCGTTTCTCGACTGATCCACGCCTTCAGTGCGATTTCGATCCCTAAGGCCCAGAGCACTGGTGCAGCTTGGAAGCTGCCTATGAAATCGCTCATGTCGCCGTTTTCGCGTGCAGCCTTGCCTTCGCGATCTACCTTCCCCGCCATGGATTGCAGTCCGGCCGCGTTATCGATCATGAAGTCCGTGTCGAATGCTGGCTCGTCCCTGTTATTGGCGTCCATCGCTAATACTCGTCGCCGTCAATTGGAAGAATCGGAAACCTGCACCAGTACGAGCCATTAGCTTTTTGACCCATTCGATGGAATCGTCCTTGATCCGGAACGACGTCCGCAGCCGCTTCGACAGCGCCTGTTTCTTCACGTTGAGCGCGGCATACTTGCTCTGCCAATCGATTTGACCATGGGATTCGGATATCCCCGAAGACTAGCAGAAATGGTCATCCCGCAGCCAAAAGAATCGGAGTCGGGCCAGAATTGATAGGCCCGAAGCGCGGCGTCGGGATCATAGGCTTCCCGCTCTGCCAACAACTGGGCCAGCAGCCGGGCGCGAGATAATTCGGATCGATGATCTGGATTTCTACTGCAGGAGCGCATTCATTCGCTCCTGGAAATAGCTTGGGTATTTCTCCATCACCGCCCTGGCTCCGTCCCGGTCTTGTTTCAGCGCCCTCACGAGATCCTTCTTTTGAGTCGCTGCCAGGTTCACTTGTACCCACCACTCAATCGCTTTAGCATCATTGACACCATATAGTGTCTTATCTGTTTTTCGCTCTCTGCCGTCGTACATACTCTCGGAGCTGGAGGTACCGGTAATCTTGCTCTAGCCGTGGAGCGGCTTGCGCGATCATGTCCAAACATAAGTCTACCTCTTTGTCCTCCCATCGCTGGTCTTCGATGACAGCGTTGAGTAGCATTAATGACTCAGCCGGGAATTGTCTGCAGAGTTCAGATTCTTTTAGAGAATGCATAACGATGTGCGGGTCTTCAAGCGGCTGCAACCAACCCTGTATCGCATTCAAGGCCGCTGGAAACTCACCTCTGGCTGCAATCGCCATTAGAGCCAAGAGTTCAGCGATTCTCGGTGTAGCCAACTTAAGAGACTTAGGCCAGATCTTCTGCCAGAACGGTTGTGCACGGTTCCGCCAGTAGTTCTCACGCTGATCGCCGGCACTTGCGAGGGCATAGTAGAAAGCCTGTGCGGACTCTGCCAATCCCTCAGGAGGCAGATTGCCAAGCGCAGATCGGAACTCATCCACGCTGTATCCCTCGGTTGGACCCAAGGCTGCGTAGGTCAGGAAGGCCGCGAACTGCTGGCGGTGCTCTCCAAGTTTGTCATAGTAGTTTGCGCTATCTAGGAACTGCGACTTGATGGCTGTCAACAATGGCTGGTACAAGCGCGGCGACCCAAGGAAGCCTTCCCACACGGCTCTTGCTTCGACGGGACTGCTCCAGTCAAACAACGGTAAAAGGTGCTGTTCGGTCCACAGACGGTCCACACGGAAAAATGCGATTAGCTGCGAACCCAGCAGTACCCGGCCGTGGCGGAATCGGTCCACCTGCACATCGCACAGTGTGGTGAACATGGACTTGAGGTCAGCCGGAAGCAGATCGTTGTCGTTCGGGTTCTGTTTGAAGCACAGGTTGATGAGTGCCTGCGTGACATGCCCGATGGGGTGGTTAATCGCAGAACCGACGGGGTCACAGGCTTCGACGCCATTACGGATGGTTCGGGAACCTGAGCCATCTTCCAGCACGCGGCGGCACAGGTCCAGCAAGATGTCCTCATGGTAGTTGATGGACTTGGAGGCGGCCTTTATCCACCAGGTAACTGCGATGTCAATTTCCAGAAGTACGGCATTGGGCATGGTCTGCACCAGCGGTGCGGCGTATCGCCAGGAGCGTAACACCATCCCTTCTTTGGTCCAGGCCTGCAGGGCCTCGCGCCATCGGCCAGTGGGCCAAATATCATCCCGTGCGAGATCGCATAAGGCGTACAGACTGTGAAAGAAGCGCGTGTGGCAAACGTCACGCCACGTGTCTTCGTAGAGAGGTCGCCGTTCGGTCACTGGCTTTGTGAGCCATTGTACGAGCTCCTGCCGCTTGCGAGGAGCAATGTCGATGTCTCTGCTGTCCTCGTAATCCGGATCGCCTGTGCCACTCATCCAGTGCGAGAACTCGTCACGTTCGTTGGTTGCCAACTGCCATTGCGGGTACGCATTGGATATTTCTGCCAAGCGCGCCGCTGCGGGTTCTCCGAGCGCAATGCCTGCTGTGTTCAGCTTAGCGAGTCGCAGCCAAGTCGATCCCAAAACGTGGTGTGCCCACCAGTCCGGCTCAGGTTGGCCCATCGGCATCTCGCGCGGAGGTCCCACCAGGATAGCTGCCTCAAGGTGTTCTTGAGTGGCTCCTGCCAATTGCCGCCCCTGCAGAACGAACAACCTGAACACCTCCCGACCCGTATCTGCGGACCACAGCCACCACGCACCGTCGGACAGCAGCCAATCCACCCACAGCTTGGTCGGGATGCAACCGTCCTGACTGGCGGCAAACAGGGCCAGGCGTTTGAAAGTGGGGTACGGCAATTCGAACCAAGCCTGGGCGATGCGGGTGGCGCGCGCGCTGTCGTTGTCGCGAATCGCCAGCCACGCATCACGCAACAGTTCGATCAGGCTCACCCAGTCGTGAAACCCACGGTTCTGCCAATGGGGCGTGATGGACGGCAGCGCCCAATGCAAGCGGTCGCTACGGATGTCAGCCTTGCCCAGCTCGCGCAACAGGTCCAGTGCGTCGCGCAGCAGTTGCTGGAAATCTTCCAGCAGATGGGGCAGAGCGGACTTCCATGATGGCTCGTCGGCGATGTCACGTAGGGTCTTACGCACGTGATCGGCGGCCAGCACGAGTTCCCAGTCTACCAATTGCTTGATTCCCATGGGCTCGTCAGCGCTGTTCGAATCGTCGTCGCTCCAGCGAAACGGCTTCTTCAAAACCACCTTGGGTGCAAGCAATTCGCGCAACTCCAGGCGCAGTGTGGTGGTCAACCCATCGCGCTTCAGACGATCTTTCCAGCAATACAAATTCGTAGCGTGCCACGGTGGCCTCACCCGGCCACTGAGCAGCAGGCGCCACAAGGTGCGCATCAAAGGTCCAGGAATGGCCTTTGGGGCGTGCAAGCGAATTTCAGCCAGCTCGGATGTCTTGCCATCACGCTCCAGCGCGGCAAAGCGATCCAGTTCGTCCTCGATCAACCGCGACCATTGGTCGTGTAACTGTCCACCGCGCTCTGCAATCCAGATGACCAGTCTCGGGTCATCCAGATGGCGCACCAGCCAGCGGGCCAGATGAAACATCACGTCATCCCACTGGCTGCCGGTGACGCCGCCGGAGGCCAGCAGCATCAGCGGTGCGCGGTCATAGGCCGCGGGGCGGCGAATTAGGCTGAAGCGCAGCCTGGCGTCTACTTCGTCGCGTGGTGGCACGCCAAAGCGGGCCAGATCGCTGTGTTTGAACCACTCACGTGCGAAGGGCTCCAGCAGCCAGTCCAGTGAAGGGGTGGGATTGAAGTCGGCGAAATGCTTCGCCGGCAGTCCCGATTTATCCGACAAGGCCCACAGCATCCGTCCGACGAAATCGTCCTGCCGCGTGCTGTCCTGTGGCCGGGCCAGGGCATGTTTGACGACGATGGCTTCTTTGCCCTGCACGCCATCGCGGTAGGTTTTTGCCCAGGCGTGCAGGGTTTGGTGCAGCGCCGAATGGTTGTCGTTATCAACCGGTACTTTGTAGAGAATGGGCGTAACGCCTTTGGCCTCCCACTCGTTGGTTTTCTGGTGCTCCTGCCCCGGTTCGCAATCACCCAGAGCCCATGCCTGCGGCGTGACTTCGCCCAGCATCCGGTCGGCCGCCAGCGCATCCATCATGTAGCGCAGTACCGGGTCGTTGATGCTGTAGCCCACAAAGCAGACCACATAGTTGCGGAACAACTCGCTCACAAAGCGGGCTGCCCAGCGTTCGGTCAGATACGCCAAGCCGAAATCACCGCTGGTAACCACTAGCCGGTTCAGGGCTGTGTCGTCTGTTTCGTCGGACAGCAGGCCGTGCAGGTAGACCAGCCCATTCCAGCGGCTGTTCTTTGGAATCGGCAGCATCGGGGCGGTGTAGGCTTGAAACGCTTGGCCCGCGCGTTTGGCTGCCACATGAAAGATGCGGTCAAAGTTGGTGGTGACCAGCCGAAGCGCACCCTCGCGGCTGCGCGCTAGGTGCAACAACGCTACCTGCGTATTGGTGGCCCCCCTGCGACGGAGATTCGGCTTTAGAGCCTGCGCCAGTGCGAGACGGACGGCCAGACGCTGCCCCGGCAAGCGTCGTTCGAGCAGATCCAGTGTGGCGTCGAACTGCCCGCGTTCGAAGGTCTCGCGCTCGATGTCCGAAAGTGCCGTGTCGTTCCGCTGGTAGATCTGCTCCACTAGCCCCTTGAAGCCCGGCAGGCCTGCGGGATAGGAAATGCCCGCGCCACAGAAAAACACCACGCGGCCTTCCTCGTGCGCTTGCAAGAGCGCATCTGGAATATCGAGGCCGTTGGTGATGAACTGCACAGTCAGCGAGCTTTCGAAGAGATACGCAAGGTCATGAGATAGGCGGTGCTTGTCCGATTACGCATCGTCATCATCTTGCTTATCGCCAGACTCAATTTGCTTAAGCAGCCGGTCTTGCACAATGCGGTATTTCTCAAAGAAAATCATGTTGTTAACTTTACAGCATACGGTAGTGCCCATTTAGCAAGGCAAGAATTGCAACAGAGACAGAAACAACAGCGGCAACAACGGAAACTATGGCTCTGTAGCTCCACGTTTTTAATTTTTCAACATCTTCCCGCGTAGCAAAATATTTCAAATGGGCCTCAAGAACGGCAATACGAGAACCATAATCAGAAATATCGTCTGATACATCGGGAAAATTTGCTCGGCCTTGTGGAGTGCGCTTTCTACTTGGTGCCATTTTTTCTCACGGCTAGTCATTCCCAAGTCTGCTCAGAAGCAATCCCATAACCATAATATTTCCGAACTCGCAAAACAATAAGGCTCTTATCTGTATTGTCAGGCGCTAATGCGTAAAACGATTCTTTCGATGTTCCATAAAATTTTACGAAATAAATAACAGGATCTTCTGCTACGCACGCCGTCGCCTCTACAGCAAGATTTTTATTTTTCAGATCTTCAAAAGAATTAATGGTTTCTAATTACTCTATACGATTTCTATCTCCTTAAAGCAGAACCGCACTTTTAAAAATACTGTCCTTGCGACTAGAGTCCGGTAAAGTGAACTACATGATTCCCATAATTTTGTATAAAATCCAGAGCTGCCTTAGAGCTCATGTTGTTACCTGAGTGAAGAATGGGTGAGGTCAGATGAAATTTCGTCGCTTTCTGTTTCTTTCGCTCGGTCTTACGCGCGTGTACTCGCCCCAGGGTCGGAAACACTCGAATGAGCGCCTCGAAAAGCTGTTGGAGCCAGACGGCGCGAGAGTGTGTCGACGGAACATTCTGACACTTGCATGTGCTGTGGTAACGGCCGGAGCGGCGGGCGCCGATCCGCAAGGTCTCGAAGTCTTTGGAGTGAAACTGGCGGATGAACGAGCTCTGTTCGTCCTCGGTTTTGCGGCGATCCTTGCCCACGTGTATTGGTACATCCTGAGGTACTTCCACCTCTGGGACGACGGGAAGATCGAGCCGAACCCGGGAGAGCATTTGAGTATCAATTGGGAGGCCTTTTGGTTTGTTCGACGGGGCGCTGATCTGTTCTCGAATTGGGCGGCTTTCGTACTGACCGTTCTGTCATGGGGGTTTATCGTATTCTGGATCTTTCAGCTAGGGTAGGCGTCGCCAAGTCCCAAACAATGGCGCGAGTTATGGTTCTCGACGCGCCGATTCCACTCGTAGAGCCTGCCCCGAACCGTGGCCGGAATAGCAACTCGCTGTCCATTTCGACGAAGTGTGCACTTTTCTTCAGACCAATTTCCGGACTATATTTAGACTGAAAAGGAGGTGCCCATGAAACTGTCCAGCCAGGTCAGGCCAATCAGCTATCTCAAGGCCCACGCCTCGGAGATCGTGCGCACGCTCGCCGAACATGGAGAGCCTCTCGTCATCACCCAGAACGGCGAAGCCAAGGTCGTCCTGCAGGACATCGACAGCTTCAAGAAGACTCAGGAAACCATGGCGCTGCTCAAGATGCTCGCCTTGGGTAACCGGCAGATTGAAGCCGGCCAGGTGGAACCCGCGGCAGACATGATCGCGCGGCTCCGGCAGCGCTGAGGGCCTTTCGGGTTCAGACTGTTTTGAGGATCGATGAACGTGAAACCTGAGCAATGGGCCTGTTCCCATAGCCCGCGAAAAGGCCACGCTGAACGTATTTCGTTGATGAAAACAGAAGGCTACAGGATACACGTCTCCCCGGTGAATGATCCCGGAGAGACGTGTGATGGCTGGAAGTATGGTGGAGGTGGCGGGATTTGAACCCGCGTCCGAAGATATTCAGCACAACGGTCCTACGTGTGTAGTCAGTGTTTTAGAATTCGCAACCGCCCACGCCCACTAACCGGCTTAGAGCGTTTGCTAGCCCAGAAAAGTCTCATCCGTTGTTGCTGAGCACCAACATTGGACCAGCCTGCTGAAGTAGCGCCTCATCCATGCCCGCAGACAGAGAATGGGGAGACGTCGCAGTCGTGATTACGCTGCGAGAGCCAATGGTTCGTTGGCAATTATAAGTTTCCCGAAGGTTTAACGAGACTCCGAGAGCTCGACACGCACCGTTGACCTCCTGATCCCCGTCGAAGCCAGTCACCCCCTTTGTGCGATGGTCGGTTGTCGTCTGGTCTTTTTTATTATATCGCAATCCTTGCCGGATGCACTAGCCCGGGTTTCTTGCTTACATGCCCTGTGATGGATTGCCTGATTCTGGATCGTCATGCCGGGCTTGATCTGGCATCCAGGAAAAAGGAAAAGGCAAAGGCCCTGGATTTCCGCCCCCGATTAAAGATGTCGGGGATGACGGATGGGAGACATGGTGGATTCCCGCGTTCGCGGGAATGACGGACGGGGGCCTGTACGGGAATGACGATTGGGCGTGTATGCGCGAATGATGATTCAAGGGCCTCACCCGTCATGCCGGGCTCTGACCCGGAATCCAGAAGAAAGGAAAAGGCGAAGGCGAAGGCAAAGGCCCTGGATTCCCGCCCCCGATTAAAGATGTCGAGGGCAGGCTTTTCGCGGGAATGATGGATGGCGACGGCGGTCGCGCGTCGCCGCACCCCCATGGTCCGCGCGATGCGTATAGAGAAATGACACCATTACCTCGCTGGGCAGTCGAACAGCCCTTCTGATTCGATCTTATTACAAGATGGGATTCGTCACTCGCTACTGAGCCAGTGGCCGAGCGCAGAGTACTTCGTCTTGGCGGAGTGCTTCGAGAGCCGAGATGGGAACGGAAGTGACGGCGATTGTTTCGCCTAACGCGTTGAAGACTTCGATGGAATAGCCTTCCGTGCCGTCAAGGGCAATGTGGTGGTCTGCTAGGGTTACAACATCACCCCGCCGAAGCCGATGCTCCGGCAGATCACGCGTCAGCTTCATTTCTTTGAAAAGCTCAAAAGGCATCGGAGGTCACCCCATGGGGAGGGGGGCTGTCTCACCAGTTCTTCGGCATAGTTGATGGCGGCCAGGATGTCTTCGACTGTTACCGCGTACTCTTGCATATTTCGTTGAATGTGATTCTGCCAGCCAGCCTGCCGAGGATGCGGGTCACTGGTACGCGCGTGCCACGGATCACGGGTTTGCCGTGTTGGATTTCCGGGTCGATGGTGATTCGTTCTTTCACGGTTGATTACTCGTCTTGTAAGAACGCTGCGATATTTCACTATATTCCAACCGTTGCCGGATGTGCTAGCCCGGGTTTCTTGCTTACATGCCCTGTGATGGATTGCCTGATTCTGGATCGTCATGCCGGACCCCGATCCGGCATCCAGAGAGACTGAAAAACAAGACTCTGGATTCCCGCTTTCGCGGGAATGACGGAGAGGGGCCTGTACGGGAATAACGATTGGGCGTGTATGCGCGAATGATGATTCAAGGGCCTCACCCGTCATGCCGGACCCCGATCCGGCATCCAGAAAAAAGGAAAAGGTGAAGGCGCTGGATTCCCGCCCCCGATTAAAGATGTCGAGGGCAGGCTTTTCGCGGGAATGACGTAGGAATGCGCAGAAATGGAGCAATAGTGTGCAGTAATGGCTCAAAGGTGTGCAGGAATGACGTAGAAGGGAGCAGTAATGACGCAGAAATGACGAAGAGGGGGCGGGAATGACAGAGGGGGCGTTCGGGGATGACGAAAAGGGATACAGGCATGACGGTTTCGTGTCATTTTCGGGTGTTTCTTAAAAAGCCGGGTCGTGCTACAAGCTACAAGAGTGGCCTTCAGGCGTTTCTGTCACCAAAAGGAGGAGTCTATGGCGTGGGTGTACGTGCTGGTCGCCGGTGTTTTTGAAGTTGTCTGGCTTACCGGGCTCAAATATGCGGATGGATTTACGCGGCTGTGGCCGAGCGTGGGGACGGTGGTGGCGATGTGCGTGAGTATGGTGTGTTTGTCGTTGGCCGTGCGCGCCATTCCGATCGGGACGGCCTATGCGGTCTGGACCGGGATCGGCGCGGCGGGAGCGGCTATCGTGGGCATGATTCTGTTCAATGAGCCGCGGGACGTTGCGCGCCTGTGTTTTATCGTGTTGATTGTCTCGGGAGTCGTGGGGTTGAAACTGTCTGCACCGGGCTAGCTGGGCGCAGACCGGACCCAGAGCCCGCGACGCGCTAGATCGAGAATTGAAACACGGGTTGGGTCCCGATGGTTTCTGCCAGAATGCCTTTCTGCTTGAGTGCGGCCAGAACTTCACGGGCCGTGTGGGTAAAGTCTTCGGGACCGGTAAAGGAGAGATCGGCTTCGAGGGGAGAGGGGGTCGTCTCCTGACTCATGTAGACCGTGAGCACCGGTGCGGGATGCACCAATGTGCGGATCGCCTCGACGACTTGATCCGCAGGCAATTTGAAGGAGTTCGTGGTTGAAATGAGCAGCACCCCGGTATCGATGAGCAGCCGGGCCACCTCGCCGTAGCGTCGAATCGTTTCCCCGGCATCCCCTTCCTGCAAATCCGCATCGAGTCCATGGCGCAGGTTTTCCGGGTCCAGCATGTAGACGTGCCGGCCCTCGGCCACGAGCAGGGATTCCATTTGTTTGGCCAGGAAGGTTTTCCCCGTGGTATCGGGGCCGATGAGGAGGACCAGGGCTGCGCGGTGGCCATAGTGCTTGGCGCGGTCCGCTAACGTGACGTCGCCCTTGACCCAGGCAAAGTCCCGTTGTCGGGCTTCGACCCGAAGGGTTTCTTCGCGATCCGGAACCATCTCGGTGATGATGCCGCCTCCGGACACGTCGTAGTCATCGACCAGCACGAAGCGGCCCGTGGTTTCAAAATCGGCATACAGATCAAAGGCGAGCGGGGCCTTGGCCTGGATCGTGACGTCCGCCACCTCGTTGCGTTTGACCAGGGTTTCCTGCTGGTCCAGCGAGAGGTTGTTGGCGTCCACGATGCGATGAATGGCTGCAACCCGGCATTCGACTTCACGAGTGGCTAACCGGACGAGATAGGGTTTTTCCATTTCCAGGGGGCGCCGCCCGAGCCAGAACAGGTTGGCGCGAAAGGTCGTGGAGACGAGAGGCAGGGAGCGTTCGTGACAGAGGATCTCGCCGCGTTCCACAAAAATCTGTTCGTTCAGGGTGATCCCGACGGTTTGCCCGGCCTGGGCCTGCGTGGGCGGCGGATCTATGTTGAACGCTTCGATCGTTTGCACGACCGCGCTCTTGTTGGATGGCGAAAAGATCAACTGATCACCTACGTTGAGGCATCCGGAGGCGATGCGTCCCACCAGGATCCGTCGGGCATCGAATTTATAGACGTCCTGAAGGGGAATCCGCAGGGGTTGTGCGATTGTTTCGGATTGCGAGGAAAACTTCGCCAGCGATTCCAGCACCGTGGGGCCGGTATGCCAAGCCATCTGCGGACTGGGCGTGGCGATGTTCTCCCCGAGTTTGGCACTGGCGGGAATGACGAACTGGGGGGTGACGTCGAGTTGCGACAGAAACGCGCGATACTCCTTTTCAATGAGATCAAACGTCTCCTGCCGGTAGTCCACGAGGTCCATTTTGTTCACGACCACGGTGACTTGTCTCACGCCCAGCATCGAAAGCAACAGGCCGTGCCGTTTGGATTGTTCTCTGACTCCTTCCAGCGCGTCGATCAGCAGGATGGCGGCTTCGGCTCGCGCGGCCCCGGAGATCATGTTTTTCAGGAATTCCTTGTGCCCGGGGGCATCGATGATGATGTATTGACGTCCGGCCCATTGGAAAAAGGTCCGAGCGGTATCGATCGTCACGCCCTGCTGCTGCTCTTCCAGAAAGGCATCAAACAGAAAGGCGTATTCAAACTCCTTGCCCTGTTGGGCGCAGATGGCTTGAATCTTTTCGACCTTGCCCGCGGGCAGGGTGCCCGTGTCCGCGTACAATCGACCCAGCAGGGTGGACTTGCCGTGGTCCACGCTGCCCACGATGACGATGTTCATGCGCGCCAGGGTCTCGACGGTTGGCGCGGCATCGGTCTTACATGTAGCCATCTTTTCGGAGCAACTCCATGCCTCGGCCTTCGTCTTGAGCGCGGCCGGCGCGTTCGGCCACCTTCGTGGCGCGCAGTTCTTCGATGATGTCGTCAACCGTGGAGGCGGTGGATTTGATGGGGAACGTACAGGGCGCACAGCCCAGACTCCGGTACCGCGTCCCGTCGCCCTTGTCCAAGTACAGGTCCATGAAGGGAATGTTTTCGAGCTTGATGTATTCCCAGATGTTGATTTCCGTCCAGTCCAGCAGGGGATGGATCCGGATGTGGGTGCCCGGCGGGAACGAGGTCTTGAACTGGTCCCACAGTTCCGGAGGTTGGTCTCGGAAGTCCCAATCGTTGTTTTTATCTCGTGGAGAAAAATACCGTTCTTTGGCCCGTGTGCTTTCTTCATCGGCACGGACGCCCAGGATAATGCCCGTGTAGCCTTTCTCCTCGAGGATGAGTTTGAGCCCGTTGGTCTTGAGGGCGGTACAGCATTCGACCCGACCGCGTTCATGATTCATGCCTTCGGCCAGGGCCTGGGTATTCTGTCCGATCACGAGGTTGAGTCGCCATTCGCGTGCCAGGCGATCCCGATATTCGATCATGGAGGGGATCTTGTAACTGGTATCCACGTGAACGAGGGGAAACGGGACGTGGCCGAAGAAGGCTTTTCGGGCCAGCCATAACAGCACCGTGGAATCTTTCCCCATGGACCAGAGCATGGCCAGGTGATCGAAGTGTTTGTAGGCCTCCCGAAAAATGTAGACGCTTTGATCTTCCAGTTGTCGAAGGTGTCTCATGCGTGGATGACCTTTGGCTCCGGCGGGGGTGAGGGTTGCGTCGTGCTTTCAAAGGAGGGTGGGGGTGAGGCCAGATCCGCCAGTTTCTGCGCCGCCGCACCGGATTCCAGTCCTTTGCGCGCCATGGGGACCCCTTCGGCAATGGAGGAAGCCCGCCCCGCGGCATACAGCAACATGCCGGCGTTGTAGAGGACCCAGTCGCGGAATCGCGTCTGCCCTGACCCGGACTGGTTCTTCAGGACGCGACGAATCATGTCGGCCTCCTGAGCCGGGATTTCCATGGGAGACGGTTGCCCCGAACCTCGCAGGGATTCGTGAGGAATGGCCATGTGGTCGAAGGCCCCATGGGCAAGCCGGACGTCCGTGGGCTTGAGGGTCAAGGGGGTGGTCCGGTTGTCACGGAGTTCCCGCATGGTCGTCTGGGTTGCCATCGACAGTTCGGGAAAGCCTTCCATCCCTTGAAAGACCAGGAGCCGGCGCCCGCCGAGCATACGCACGACTTCCGGGATCTTTTCGAGATACGGCGGATGAGCCACGCCCACCACTTGCGAGTGCGCTCGCGCGGGATTGAGCAACCGGGCGACTTGATGGAACAGGTTTTGGGCTCCCAGTTGTTCGCGTAACGCGAGGAACCTGGCCAGGGGAGGATGATACAACGCAAGATCCAGGTATGCGAATCCCGTCCGTTGCAGGCTTGCAAGCAGGTCCTGGCCTTGCAACGTTGTGGGGATTTCCAGTTGCTGCAACACGCGGGGGAGGTCTGAGGAGACCACTGGATTGTCTATGCCGTGAAACAGGACGGTGGCCCCAGCGGATGCGGCCACGAGGGCCGCGGGAAGGCACACGTGATAGGTCTGGTGCTTTTCGGCATACACCGGCACGTCGATCACGTTCAGGTCGGCCGGCACGTCGATCGGGGCCACGTAGCGTCGGGTGGCCGCGGTAAAAGAGGCCAATTCCGTCACGGCTTCCAGTTTGATCCGCATGGCCATCAGGAAGGCTCCGGCCTGATAAGGGGTCGCGTGGCCTTCGATCAGAGCCTGGGCCGCCTGTTTGGCTTCTTCCCACGAGAGATCCTTGACCCCTCGTTGTCCTTTTCCGATTTTGGTGATGAGGTGATCCATCAGCGTCTACGATCAATCAGGAACACGTCTCGTGGCATATCGACAATGGCCGTGTGTCGATGGCTGTTTACTCGTGAATCCCGCATTCGATTTTTTCAAAATTCTGCCAGCGTCCTGAACGCGGATCGTTCCCCGGTTGAACGGGTTCCGTGCAATGCGTGCATCCGATGCTGGGGTAATGCCGGTCATGAAGGACGTTGTAGGGCACGTCATGCGTTTTGATGTAAGCCCAGACGTCCTCGTTGGTCCATGCCGCCAGGGGATTGAATTTGACGAGCCCGAACGTGGCATCCCATTCCACGAGCCCTGCCGTGGCGCGTGTTGCCGACTGGTCTCGACGAATCCCGGTCACCCAGGCCGCGTAGTTTTTCAACGTTCTGGTCAACGGCTCGACCTTCCGAATTCTGCAGCAGCGATCCGGTTCACGGACCCACAACAGATCCCCGAACTCTTGCGCCTGCTGTTCGGGCGTCAGAGCCGGTGTGACGCGAATCACCTGCTCGGGCGAGACCTTGTACCGGGCGATCAGGCGATCACGCACCTCGTAGGTTTCCGGAAACAGGAAGTCCGTGTCCAGATAGAAGAGCGAGGCTTGAGGATTGATGCGGTGCATCATGTCCCAGAGCACCACGTCCTCGGCCCCGAAGCTGCACGCCAACACCACCCGGGGGAAGAACCGTTCGAGCGCATAGGTCAGAACCTCTTGCGGCGCGTGGCCGGCAAACCGTTCGTTCAGCGCTTGAAGGGCTTCTGTTGAAAGAGTCGTCTCGTCGCTCACGGGTGGCTCCTGCCTAACGATGGTCCGGGAAACACTTGCAGGATGGGCAAAAAGGCCGTCCGGCACGGCCGCAGCCAGCGAGGTGGGCGAGAGGCGTACGTTGTTGGGACGTTGCGCCTCCGAGCGTCGCGAGAACAAAGCCGGCGGGTTTTTTCACCATCCTGCCTAGGCCTCCACTTTTTCCACCAACACCTTGAAGTGTTGGGCATCGGCTTCCAGCGGATCCTCGCCGAGCACCTTATGTCCGTCGTTGCGAAGACTCATGGGCACGTTGTGAATGGGGTCTCCGGCATCCAGCCAGACTTCCAGTCGTTCGCCGTCATCCATGGTCTCGAGTTTCAATTTGGTTTTGACGTAATTCAGCGGGCACATGACCCCTCGCAGATCCAGCACGGGCACGTCTTCAGCAGGTGACGCCGGAGTCGGCGCCTCCGCGTCCGACGTGGTGTCCTCGGCTTCGCTTCCGAGTTTGAGATCCTCATCCATGCCTTCGGTCAGTTTCCGGCAGAGTTCCACGAATCCCTTGGCAAAGGTCATTTTCCCATCGGTGAACTCAGGGGAATTGTCCTTGGTGCCCAGATCGCCGACGGTGCGGGCCAAGCCTCGATACGCTTGAGGAATGAGCCCGTTTTGCCGGTCCGCGAACTGATCGAATTCCGCCAGGGTGTCGGCATCGGTATTGGGATCGATGCCCTCGGTCACGAGCAGGGCCTTGGCTCCGGCCACCACGGCACGATAGGCCTTGTTGATGGCCATGGCGAATTGATGCTTCTCGGCCAGGATGCGGGCCTGGTACAGTTCCTGCTCGGCTTCCAGGATCCGATTGTCGATCATTTCTATGGCCCCGCCGGCACATTCACCGGGGCCGAGATCTTCGAGCGTGAATTCCTCGTCCGCTTCCCAGTCGAAGTAGTACGAGGGATCCTCCGCATGGGGCGGCAGAATGGAATGCCCGATCAGTTCCTCCTTGAGCGCGGTTTTGCCCGTTCGTTTGATAAAGGCGTGCAGGCTTTCGTCGTCCCGGCGGTCTCGCCGGTACACGTCCAGCAAGTGCGAGATCGCGGCAGGGACGTTCTTGGCCGGGAGTTTGATCGTCATGTGTCCGACTTCCGCGGTTCCGTTGAGTCGTCCTCCAAGATGCAGCTCATACACCGGGGCGATGTGGTCGCCCACGCGTTTGCCCACTCCGTGCAGCCCGATGGTCGAGATATGATGCTGGGCGCAGGAATTATGACAGCCGCTGATGTGGATCGTGGTTCCTTTCAAATCGTCGGGAACCTCACCGGGTGGAAAGACGTCGCCCAGGGCGCGGGCAATGGCCTTGGAGGAGGTGATCCCGAGCCCGCAGGTGTCGGTTCCCGGGCAAGCCACGATGTCTTCGGTCTTATTCGCGCCGGGTTGTCCCAACCCATGGGCGTCCAATTCCCGATAGAGGGCTTCCACCTGCTCGTTGGCAATCCAGCGAATGATCACATTCTGTCCGATCGTGGTCCGAACGTTGCCGTTGGAATAGCGTTCGGCCAGATCGGCGACCACCAGCATCTGCTCCGCGGTGATATCGCCCGTGGGCAGCCTCAGCACCGCGGCGGAAAATCCTTCCTGCCGTTGGGTCACCACGTTGGTTCGTCGCCAGGTCTCGAACGAGGATGGCGAGGCCCCATTGCCGTTTGTCGCATGCTTCGCCGGCATGATGAGGGGAGCCGGATCGTCATGCGGGATGAGTTTCAACGGCGGATGCGAGGGCTGGGCACCGAACATCTCTTCATAGGCCTCTGCCCAGCGGCGTCGAAATTCTTCAAACCCCAATTTTTCGATCACGAACTTCATGCGGGCCTTGCTGCGGTTCTTTCGGTTTCCGAGATTGTCGAAGACCTTGATCACGGCTTCGATGGACGGAATCAGTTCCTCCATGGGGACGAACTCCCGGAGAAGATGCGCGATGCGCGGGGCGGCCCCCAACCCGCCTCCGACCACCATGCGAAAGCCCATCGTGCCGTCCTCGGCCTTTCTCGCCAGCAAGCCGACGTCGTGGATGGGCGTCATGGCACAATCGTGATTGCAGCCGGAAAACGCAATCTTGAATTTTCGGGGCAGGCTCTGGTTGAGCGGATTGCGCAGCAGGTGTCGTGCTACGGTGTTCGCGTATGGGGTCACGTCAAAGACTTCACCCTGGCAGACTCCGGCCAGGTGGCAGGCTGTGACGTTGCGAACGGTGTTGGCGCAGGCTTCACGAGTGGTGAGTCCCACTTCTTCGAGTTTTCGCATGACCGTGCTGATTTGCGGCAAGGGCACGAAGTGTATTTGAAAGTCCTGTCTGGTCGTGACGTGCCCGACCCCGGTGGCATAGGTCTCGGCCAGTTCGGCGACGCGGCGCAACTGGTTGGACGTCAGGCCGCCAAAGGGAATCTTGATTCGCACCATTTGCACGTCCGGCTGCCGTTGTCCATAGATGCCGTATTGCAATCGGAACGGTTTGAACAGGTCTCCGGTGACCTCGCCGGCCTCCAGCCGCCTGACCTCGTCTTCGAAGGTTTCAATTTCCTCTTGGATCTCCTGAGGAATGGGCATGGTCTGAATCTCGGGGATCGTGGCGAAACGGCCGGTGTTCATGATGTGCCTCCGGGTCAAAAGGGGAACGTGTTCCTCATGCCAGCAACGTCAAATGTGATACATCGGCGCTCGTTTTTGTTCGAGCTCCGTATACTGTTCGATCAGGGATTGCAGCGTGACCGAACTCAAGACCTCCCGTTCGGCCTGCTGCACGCGATCCCATAGCGTCGATAACAACGCTTCTCGATAGGGAGGCCGCACGGAATGGCCGTTTGTGCCTGCCTCGCGCGCATCCGGTTCCGCCTGGCCGTTCATCGTTTCGACAACATCGGCCAAGGACACCTCGGATGGAGGCTGTCGCAGTACGTATCCTCCCTGTGGTCCCCTGATGCTGTCAACGATGCCGCCCTGCTTTAACGCCTGGAGCACTTGCTCGATAAAACGCGGAGGAATGGTTTGCCGCTTGGCAATCGTCCTGGCTTGAATCGGGCCCTCTCCGTATCGCAAGGCAAGATCCAGCGTCGCAAAAATCGCATACGTCACTTTGAGCGGAATCTTAATCATTTTCCTATATTTCCGATAGGAATTATCGAATTATAGAAATTTATCCATTCCGTGTCAATGCCATTCCGGATGGAACCCTCTCCCCACGTGGGAGATGGTGTTAGCAACAAATAGAATTGTCCTATTCTGTAACAAATGAATTGTCCGCTTTTGTCTTGCCTCTGCATCCCGTCTCCTCACCGTCATTCGCGCGCACGCCTTCATTCGTCATCCCCGCGCCCTCTGCACCCCACGCCCCCTCGTCCTTCCCGTCCCTTGCGTCATTCCCGCGCACGCCTTCATTCGTCGTCCCCGACGTTTTTAATCGGGGATCCAGTGCTTTTGCTTCTTCTTTTTTTTCTGGATGCCGGATCGGGGTCCGGCATGACGACTGGCGCCTTTGGTTTTCTGGGGTCCGGCATGACGACTGAGAGGCCTTGCTTTGTCATTCCTGCACCGCTTCATCATCCCTGCGCACGCCCCCGTCCGTCATTCCCGCGAAAGCGGGAATCCAGGGTCGTTGCTTTTTCCTTGATTCCTCTGGATGCCGGATCGGGGTCCGGCATGACGACTGGCGCCTTTGGTTTTCTGGGGTCCGGCATGACGACTGAGAGGCCTTGCTTTGTCATTCCTGCACCGCTTCATCATCCCTGCGCACGCCCCCGTCCGTCATTCCCGCGAAAGCGGGAATCCAGGGTCTTTGCTTTTTCTTTTTTCTGGATGCCGGATCAAGTCCGGCATGACGAATGGAGGAGTCTGGCCTCCAATTATGTCATTCCCGCGAAAGCGGGAATCCAGGGTCTTTGCTTTTTCTTCTTTTTCTGGATACTCCGCTGCATCATGCCCCCAAATGGCATATGAGAAAACCGGACAGATGATGTGTAACAGAGGCGGACAGTTTATGTGTTCGTAACACCCACGTGGGAAATGGCAGGGTGATGGGGCGAGTTCAACCCCCGACGGTCACGCAGGGCCTGATCTTCTCCAGAGTCTTCGGCCCGATGCCTGGAATGTTCAAGAGATCTTCGACGGCCCGGTAGGGCCTGCCAACGGCGATTTTAGCGGCTTTGACCGGCCCGATGCCCCGGATTTGCTGGAGTTGTTCGGTCGAGGCGGTGTTCAGGTCGATAGGGTCGTCGCAGGAGGTTCGCGTCGGTTTCAATTTCTCCCTGAATGCCTTCTGTTCCCGGTCTTTTTCCCTCTGGCGTTTGTGCATGGCGGAGAGGAGACGAGGTTCGGTTTCTCGCCATATCCCGGCACGGTTCAACATGGCGATCGAGCGCATGTCCTGAAGTTCCTCGATCACGGTCTCGCTCGGTGTGCCTTGAGGGTCCGGTCGGGTTTTGCCGTGTATTCTGGCCAGGCCTTGCTCCACGAGGAGGTGCCCGAGGTCGCGGCCGTCGTGGGTTTCGATAAAGGCGTAGTAGCGGCCCGTAGCCGAGCGTCCCGGGGCGAAGGCGTACCCGGTATGAATGGTGAAAGGCCGGGACAGGACCCGTTTGACGTACTCGGTGGCCTGTTTGCCGAAGCGTACGACGGCACCGGGGTCTTCGAGGCCGAAATGATACTGCTGTTCGCGGATTCTTTCCAATTCGGCATCGGTGCCTGCGACGGTTTCCAGGCAATCCACGTAGTAGAGCCGCAGGTGCAGTTTCTGCTCATTGGCCTTGACCGTGAAACTGTCGCCGTCGTTCAGGGCAGCTTCGACCAGCGTGGCGTTTTCGATGGTCTCAAGCTCGGCCGCCGGAAGGGCCGTTGCCAGGCAGCATGAGATGAGTAGAACGGAAAACAGGGATTTCTTCATAGCGATTGCGTCGTTGTGGCCCGATCCGGTTTTTGTCGTTCCGTCCAGCAGAGGATCATCAAAGGTAGCCAGTCTTTTCCATCCCTGCAACCCCTCGACGCGAGCCCGTTGGCCGACAGCGTCCTGGGGAACCGGTGTTTTCGAGCCATGGCTCAGGTTGCATGCGTATGGAAGCCCAATGCCTGTAATCTGGCCAAAAGCCTTCGGTCTCCATTCCTGATGGTAATCGGGGTGGAGGAAAATTCCCTTCGATGCGGATAATCTCTTCGGAGCCGGTCGAATGCCCGTGGACGCAGAGGCCCGGGAAGCGCGAGCACGTCTCTCATCCGCGCGTGGTCTCCCGGGAGATCGTAAAGTGTCGTGGCAATTTCATGGGCCAGGGTCTGGAAATCCTTGCCAGTGGCATCGAAGGCGAATCGAGGCAGCGGGCCGAGGGCTGTCTGCGGGTCCCGGGGAGGCGTCCAGGTCGGCTTCATGTCCCAAAAGCGGCAGCAGGCGTCATACAGCATCGCCGTTCCATTGATCTTTCCATCGGAGGAGTAGCCGGCAATATGGGGGGTGCCGATCATCACGTGATTCAGGAGATCCCAATTGACCGAAGGTTCTCCTTCCCAGACGTCCATGATCGCTCCGCCTATGGTCCGTCCGGTCAATGCCGCGAGCAGGGCCGCATTATCCACTACTTCTCCCCGTGCGGTATTGATCAGAATGGACGAGGGCGTCACGCGGGAAAGTTCCCTGTCTCCCAGCAAATGAACCGTGGCGTCGGGTCCGTCCGGCGTCAAGGGCACGTGAAGGGTCAGGACGTCGGCTCGCAACACCTCGGAGAATGGCCGATAGCATCGATCGCCGGTTGCTCGGGCCAACGGTGGATCATGAAGGATCGTCTGCATCCCCAACGCGGATGCCTTGGCTGCCACACGGCTCCCGATTCGTCCGGCCCCGATGATTCCGATCGTCTTCCCGTTGAGAACGATGTCCCTGGCCTGGGCCGTCACCAGCAATGCCGTCAGCACGTATTCGGCCACGGCATTGGCATTGCACCCGAGGGCGGCGGCAAACCTGATGTTCCGATCGGCTAAGTATTGCTGGTCAACGTGTTCGACGCCCGTGGTGGCGGTGCCGACAAATTGCACGTTGGTCTCGCCCAACAGCGCGGCGTCGACTTTGGTGATGGATCGGACGATGAGCGCGTGGGCTTCCCGAAGCGTTGCCGGGGTGATGGTTCGCCCCGGGAGCAGGGTCACGGAACCGAACTGCGAAAACGCTTCCCGTGCGAAGGGAATCCCTTCATCGATCACGAGTTGCACGTGTGTGTTGGCCATGAGGATGCTTGAGCCTTTTCTTTTCGTTCTGGTATGTCATAAAATTTCTTATTATAGTTGTGGAACACCGGTGAAGCACCTGGGTCCCTGGGTGATTGGTGTGAAACATGAAGGAACGAGGGAGGGGGGAAGTAATGGCCCAAAAAACCAAAGCAGCGAAAAAGCCATCCGGGGCAACGAAGAAGACCGTTACCGCAAAGGCAACGACGTCGGCCAAGGCAAAGCCGCCGACCGTGAAGTCCGAGCCCGCGCGCGTAACCGGACAGTTGAAAATAGGGCAGAAGGCTCCGGCCTTTTCTCTGCCGAATCAGGACGGCAAGACCGTGCGGCTCTCTGATTTCAAGGGGAAGAAGGTCGTGCTGTATTTTTATCCTAAAGACGATACGCCGGGGTGCACCAAAGAATCCTGCGCCTTTCGTGACGGGCTGGATGAAATTCTTGCGAGCGGTGCCGTGGTGTTGGGGGTCAGCGGAGATTCCGTGGACTCGCACAAAAAGTTTGCGAAAAAGTTCGATCTGAATTTTCCCTTGCTCAGCGATGAACAGAAGACTGTGTTGCAGGCCTATGGCGTGTGGAAGGAAAAATCGCTGTACGGACGGAAATTCATGGGAATCGAGCGGACGACGTTCATCATCGACGAACAGGGTAAATTGGACGATATCTTTCAGAAGGTCAAAGTGGACGGTCACCTGGAAGAAGTTCTGGCCGAACTCGACGTCATGCCCTAGCGGGGCCGTGCCGGTTCTGATTCTCACGCGGGGGCGTGTCGATCCCCGATCATGGACGCGTCGTGTTCCCCGAAAATCGCGGTGTCGTGCCTGTAGTATTTGAACTCCAATAAATTGTAGGAAGGGTCTTCGAGGAAAAACGTTCGATGCTCGAGCCGGGTTCCCGGGAAGCGACGACGGGGGTGCTGGTAAAACTTCAGCCCGTGCGTCCTGGCCCGTTCGACGAGCTCCTCCCATTCTTCCTCGTTCGTAAAGATCAGTCCGAAATGTCGGGGATAGATGCCGGTCTGCCTGGCAAGCGGCTCCGTGGTTAATTGCGCCACGATTTGATGTCCCTTGAATTCCAGGAGCACGGCATGCGGCGACTGCCGCCCCAGCCTGCATCCCAGGCCCTCCACGTAGAACCGCTTGGCTTCTTCCAGATCGTTTACGGGAAAGGCCAGATGAAAACAGACGGATGCCATGGCTGCCCTTGGTGGACTAATGCAGCAGGATGTTTTTGGCCTGTTCGTGCGGCGGATTCTGCAGGCGGTCCAGGTCCTGGCGTACGAGTCCGAGTCCGGTCACGCACAGTTCGAAGTTGGAAGAGAGTTTTTGAAAGAGCACCGGTCGTGCCTGATGTGCACCGTGCTGGAAGCTGGCGACGATCCGGTACGAACGTTTTCCGGCCTTCACGTAATTCACGAGGTGATCCTTGTGGTAAATCATCCCACCGGTTTTGAGATAACGGAGATATTCCGGAAACAGCCCCGCAATGAACAACGTCAGATCTCCGATGTGCCGATGAATGTTCCGTTCCCGATCAGGATCGGGGGCATCCGTTGCGAGTTCGGATTCGTACAAGAGTTCCGCCACCGTTTCGACCGGTTGCCCGCGCTGATTTTTAATCTGTTGGAGATGGTCGATATGGGAGAATTCGACGAGGAGATTCGAAAGATAGGCGGTGACGTTGAAGTCAGGCCAGCCCAGTGATTCGGTAAAACTGCGTTCCGTCAGCGTACCAAACAACTGCCTGAGTGGATGATGTTGGGAAACAGCAGCCATCCTCCCCCCTTCGAGGCCCTGGCCCGTTCAGCGCCTCTCTTCTATTTTCTCCGATTCCCTCCGGTGGCTGTCAAGAAGAAATGTTGCCGGGCCGTCATTTTCCAGGGTCACGATCATGTGGGCTCCGAAGCGTCCCGTTTGCACGGTCAGGCCCTGCTTCTCGATGTCGTGCACCACCCGTTCATACAGTCGCCGGGCCTCGTCGGGCGGGGCGGCGGCATCGAACCCCGGACGCCGGCCACGATGAGTCTCTCCCAATAACGTGAATTGGGAGACAATCAGCAAGGCGCCCGTTGTCTCCATGATGGATCGGTTCATCTTCCCTGCCTCGTCTGAAAAGATGCGGAGGCACGGGATCTTCTCGGCCATGTAGGAGGCGTCCGCCTCGGAATCGCCTTTTGCCACGCCCAGGAATACCACAAGCCCCTGAGCGATGGAGGCGATCGTCTGCCCGTCGACCGAGACCGAGGCTGAACGGACACGTTGGAGGACGGCTCTCATGCCGGCCCGCTCCTCTGCCGTTCGGACGTCAGGCTTGATGCCGCGGAAATGCAACGTTGCGTTGAACCAGTTTCCACAGGACGTCCAGTTCTCGGGATCGAAACAGGTACTGCGTGCCCAGGTATCCGGTCACGCTCAAGGCGATGCCTGCCGTCAGCACCATGCCCTTGACCATCCATTCGTCTGCATGATGCCAGACGGCCAGATTCGCGATCCACAGACAGATCAGAAGCACGGGGATGGTCGCGAGCCCGGCTTGACCGAGTGCGCGACAGATCCCTTGCCAATCGATGCCGCCCAGTCGACGCGTGAGAATGCCGATCAACGCGCCGATGTTCACCATGGCCGAGAGTGCCGTGGCCAAGGCCAGGCCGGCGTGTTGGAACGGGTTCATAAGAAGAAACGCCAACGCGACGTTGATGAGCATGGCGGCCACTGCCGCGAAAGCCGGAGTCCTGGTGTCCTGGAGCGAATAAAACGCCGTCACGACGATGCGAATGCCCGCGAAGGCCCACAGCCCGACGGCATAGGCCAGCACCGTGGCCGCGGTGGCCTGCATGTCCGCGGAGGAAAACGCCCCGTGTTCGAACAGCAGATGCACGATGGGGCGTCGAAGCAGGATGAGCCCGATCATGGCGGGCAGGATCATGAATCCGATCATGCGAAGGCCGAAGCCCAACGTGTCTCGTAGTTCATCCAGGGCCCCGCGAGACGCCTGGGCCGAGAGGGTGGGAAGGATGGCCGTGGCCAGGGCCACGCCGAAAATTCCCAATGGAAACTGGATCAACCGCATGCCGTAAAACAGGTACGTGGGGCCACCGGGGAAATACGACGCCAGGATCGTGCTCACGGTCACGTTGATTTGCACCACGGACAGGCCCAGCAATGAAGGGGCCATCAGGACCCCGATCTTCCGCACGCCCGGATGTCCGGGGTTGAAACGCCATTGGAAGAGTTGGCCGCGTTTCTGAATGCCGGGAAGCTGCATGACGAATTGTGCCAGCCCGCCGGCTACGACCCCGAGGGCGATGCCCAGAACCGGCTCTTCCAATGATGGGGCCAGCACCAGCGCCGAGACGATGATGCAGACGTTGAACAACACCGGGCCCAGGGCCGGGGCGGCAAAGGCTCGCAGGGAATTCAGGATGCCCATGGTCAACGCCGCCAGGCTGATGAAGATCAGATAGGGGAACATGATCCGGGTCAGGAGGATCGTGAGGCTTATCCGTTCGGGGTCTTCCTGAAATCCCGGTGCCAGGATCCACACGATGGCCGGCGCGGCGATCAGACCAATCAGCGTGAGCAACGTGACGATGGACAGCAGCGTGGTAAACGCGGCGCTGGCCAGTTCCCAGGTCTCTTTCTTGCTGCGGAGGGTCTGGTATTCGGTGAAGACGGGGATAAAGGCCGAGGACATGGACCCTTCGGCCAGGAGTTCGCGCAGCAGATTCGGAATCCGATAGGCCACGAAAAACGCATCGGCCGCAATCGTCGCACCCAGGAGTCGCGCGAGCAGTATGTCGCGCACCAATCCCAGGATGCGGCTGGAAAAGGTGGCTGCGCCGATGAGTCCCGCGACCCTCACGATGGAGGGGTGCTCGTCGGCGTTCGGCGATCGGACTTCCGGTGACATGCCCTATAAGCCGTCCCGGTCCTGGCGCGGGATGGTCAATTTTGCCTTGATGAATTCCTCATGAGGCAGTTCGAACGCTTTGGCGATGTGGCGAATGGCTTCGATCTCGGCATGGGACGTGTTCTCGGCGGCGTTGGCAATGGCGAACAGGCACCGCAGAAACGCCTTCCGTTCCTCGATCGTGGTGTGTGCGCAAAATCCCTGGGTGAGTCGAACGAGATCCAGCCCCTGCATGATTCGAACGCGGCTCATGTCGGTGATCACCCGGGCTTCATCTTCGGGCACGTTCCAGAGTTGCCGGAGCCCCAGGTTCATGGCCTCGCGTTCCCGGTGGCACACCTCGTTGTCCACCCAGGCCACGTGGGCCATCAGGCCTGCGGCCAGACAGATTTTCCTGGCCTCCGTCTCGGGGATGGCCAGCGGGCGTCCTCGATGCTGCAATTCCAGCGTCAACTGGAAATAAATCGTGTTCCTGATAAAATCCTCGATGCGAGCTTCGCGCGATGCCGCACCCTGGTACCGGCTGGCCTTGGTTTTGACGGTCTGGCGAATGAAGCCGCTGAGGTTGGCGAACATGCCGCGTCCATCGAGGTCCTGCCGAATGCGATCCAGAAACGCCGAGGCCTGTCCGTCGAACTCGACGAGTTTTTCCAGCGTCTCAAGCACGAGTCGTCGATCCTGTGACGTTCGAATGCCGGAGAGGACGCGGTCGAGCAGATCCTGGCGTTCGGCGTCGGTCACGGGATGAGCCGTGTAGAGCTCCAGTTGCCGCCACTCGTCCCCGGAGATATCGGGGAGCAGGAACAGGAGTTCCTTCAAGGCATTGATTTCCTCCTGCTGGAGTTCGCCGTCCATCCAGGCCATGCCGATCATCAATTTCCCAAGATCCAGAAGAAAATCCCTGGTTGCCACGTTTCCTCCGTTGCCTCTGCGTGTTCTCATTGACACTCAAACAACCCTTTCTATAGCATCTTTCGGGTGTTTTGTCTTCGGAAAAGACCGTATGCGCGAGGCTGGGGGCTGCACTCCGGAAAGGCCGACTTCTTGAAAAAATGGACGTGTCCGTGACACCCGTCTCGACTTGGGGCCGACTGTGGTTTTTCGGCACGGCCTTTACCACGGGGGGCGTGGTCATGGCCCTGGAAATTCTGGGTAGCCGCCTTCTTGCGCCGGTGTTCGGGACCTCGTTGTTCGTGTGGGGCGCCCTGATAGGGGTCGTCCTTGCGGCGATGAGCAGCGGCTATTCCACCGGCGGCTGGCTGGCCGACCGTCGTCCTCCCGGCATGGTGTTGACCTGTTTACTCCTGGGCTCGGGGGCCTGGACCCTCCTGTTGGCGGGTGTGGGGCGGCCGATCGTGTTTACGGTGTCACAATGGACCGCGGACCCGCGCTGGGGTCCCTGTCTCGCGGCCAGTGTGCTGTTGGCGGTTCCGGCCTTTGGGTTGAGTGGAGCGCTCCCCGTGCTCTTGCGATTGGCCATCGCGGATATGGGCCACCTCGGCCGCCACACCGGGGCGATGATTGCCGTCTCCACCATCGGAAGCCTGATCGGGACCTGGGGCACCTCTTTTTTCCTGTTGACGTGGTTGGGGAGCCTGACCCTGGTTGCGGTGCTGGGCGTCGTGCTGGTGGTCTTAGGGTTGGGCTGGTTGTGGTGGAGCCACTGCTTCAAGGGGGTGGTGCTGGTTCCGCTTGTCGGGGTGTTGGGCGGGTTGATCTGGCTGGGGTTCCACCCGATTGTCGTCCAACCGCCGGCGATTTATCAGGAAGACAGCCCGTATCAGCAGGTACGGGTCCACGATGAAAAAGACCTGCGATTTCTGGTGCTGGACAATACGTTCCATGCCATCATGTGGCAACCCGATCCGGTCCGCTTGGCGCTTCCGTATAGTCAGATGATGATGGCGGCCCTGGCTCTCCATCCCGAACCGCGGCGTGGGCTGATCCTGGGGCAGGGAGGCGGGTCGATTGCCAAATGGCTGGAGCGGCATTGGCCGGAACTGGAGCTGGACGTGGTGGAGATGGATCCCTCGGTAGTCGAGGCGGCCGAGAAATTTTTCGACTATCGGGCCCCTCCCAACCACCACGTGTACGTGCAGGATGCACGGGTCTTCCTGGCGCGGACGACTACGCAGTATGACATCATCTGGGTGGACGTCTTTGCCCGTCACCAGATCCCGTTTCATTTGACCACGACGGAATTTTTCGCCGAATTGCGGGAGCACCTGAGTGCGGACGGCGTGGTGGCGTTGAACCTGGCTTCCTCGGATTCGGAGTTGGACCGGATCAGAGCCGAGGCGGTGATCTCCACGCTGCACACCTCGTTCCCCCACGTGGAGGCCTACAGCATCCCCGCTCCCTCCTGGCTCCGCACCAAACCGGGGTCGGCGAATCTGATCTTCCTGGCCGGCGCCGCCCCGTTCCGTGACGAGGCCTTTTCTCTGAAGACGATCGCCCTGTTGAATCAGGGCAGAATGCCACCCGAGGTTTTGAACTTCTTGCATGCCGCCCCAGCCACGGACTGGAACCCCGGCCTCATCCTTACCGATGACTTCTCTCCCTTCGACATTCTGCAAGGGAGCGGCTAGACCCTCGGTCTCTGAAGACGTCACGGATTGCACGTCGGCGTGAATACGTTCATACGATGGAAGACTCCGTACAAACGCCATACGACGTCGGTCTTCTCAATACTGCGCGTCTGAATGAGATGGGATCGTCGGCGTTGGGTATCGGCTGCGTCGTCTACGCCGCCATCGTGCGGATGCCATAGCGCGGAATGTGCGCATCTCTCGTGATAATGGTGAGACCTTCGATCTGGGCTTGGGCGACAAGCAACCGGTCAAATGGGTCCCCGTGGTACATCGGCAGGTTGCCGGCTTGCTCTGCGTGAGAGAAGGTCAGTGGTAGATGAGTGAAGCCTTTATCTTCAATCATCCCTAGCAGGTTGTCCGGAGCAGTCAGACGTCCCTTCGCCCGCTTGATGGAGATTTCCCAACCAGTAATAGCACTGACGAAGATCGTGTTTCGCGGGTCAGTAATTGCGGCTCACGCGCCTTGGGTCAGCTTCAAAACGTCGGATAGGCACCATATGAAGACGTGGGTATCCAACAATAGGCGTTGCACGGTCAATCCTCATCCGGGAAAATCTTCGACTTTTCGATCGCTTCGATGAGTTCCTCCTCCTCGTCATCGAAGTCAGGAGACACCCAGATCTGCCCTTCCAGTCCCCCCAGCTTTCGTTTTTCCATCTGTTCACGATAAGGCATCAATGCACCCACGGCTTCCCTGCCCTACAGATCACAACTTCTTCCCCTTGCCAAGCTAACTCGGCCAGACGGGAGAGTTGTGACTTTGCCTCGGGCAAGTTCACTTTCATTGTATCCGCTGTTTAGCTAAAAGAGGGGACGAATTCGATTCCCCGAAGACGTTGGGCTGTGGCGTCGGGAGCAATCGGAGCAGGGGCTGGTCGAACCAGACGTCGATGGCGCGATCGGAATTCGAGCCGTGAGCCTTGCGGATTTTCATCCCGACCTGGCTGATCGTCTGATCGCGGCAATCGCGTTGGAGGGCCATCGTCTCGTGACTGCTGACGAGCGTATGCTTGGTTGGACGGGTCTCGGCTGAGCCGGCTACGGGCCACGGAATGAGGGACGCTCCCGACGATCAATCCGTGAGTCCATCGCCCCCGCGGCGTGGGGGCCGGCGATGAGAGAACCGCAGTGCTTAGTCGGCTGGGGCGGGCCAGAACTTATAGCGGATTTGCGGTAATTGTTTTCCCTCGAAATTCGGAATGTCGTACAGGCATCGATCGATGGTGGCGACCTCTTCATTGGTAAACTCGAACACCTTCGACATTTTCCAGAATTTATCAAAGGTAAAATAATCCCCTTTTTCCGGTTTCTCGGACAGCGCGGCCTGCATGTGTTTGAACCCCTCGGTATCCACGTCAGGAATCCGGCCGTTATTTTTGTCCACGCACCATTTCAGGATTTCGGCTACCCCATACATGGTGAGTTCGATTTTCACCTTACCCGTATTTGTTTCAGACATGGTCAACATCCTCCTCCTTCCAAAGAGAGAACCTATAACACATTTTCATGAATCTCTTCCAGTCGTTTCATTCGGAAATGACGGAATTCGATGGAAACGACGTTAAAACCCCTCTATGGCGAGCAGAAATTCGAGCAACAGGTCTCGAAGAATTCCATTGTCTCGCCCAGTCAAAAGCTCGTATACTACTCACTTTTCTACGAATGACTGATGCCTCGGAGCCCTGAAAACGGGGCGTTCGATGGAGGGTGCCGAAATGGTTGTTCCCTGCCTCGCAGCAGGTCAGATGCTCCGTTTCCTTGCGTTGTGCGGAATCCTGCTTCTGCCAGGCTGCTCTCCCCAGGATCCCTACGTTCCCCCTGACCTGCTCTATCTCTTTGCCAGCTATGAAGTCGGGAAAAATCCCACGGCGATTCAAGCCGGGGACTTCAATCAGGATGGGTTTTCGGACCTGGTGACCAGCAACATTTCGGCCAATACGCTGTCCTTCCTGCTCGGAAATGGCGATGGGAGCTTTCAGGCGCAAGTCTCCATTCGGGTGTGCAGGGAGCCCCGGAATCTGGTTGTCCTGGACTTCAACGGCGATGGGTATCAGGATCTGGCCATCGCGTGTTCCGGGAGCAATCAGGTCGCGATTTTCACGGGGCAGGGATCCGGGACATTCGAGAAAGACGCGCTCTATCCCGTCAACCGAACGCCGGTGTCCATCGCCAGTGGGGATTTCAACAGTGATCGACACGTGGATTTGGTCGTGGCTCTCCGAAACGACAAGTTGCAGCTATTTTTCGGAAACGGGAGGGGGAAGTTCCGTATCGGACCATTATATGAATACGGAGATACCCCCACCTCGGTCGCCACTGCGGATTTCAACCAGGACGGGCATCTGGATTTGGCGGTCACGAACGGCGGGCCGATGAGTAATGCCGTCTCGATCTGGTTGGGCCAGGGAGACGGCAACTTTCTCCTGCCCACCGATTATCGGACGGGCAAGCGGCCCCTCTCCGTCTCCTGTGCCGATTTCAACAATGACGGCGTCTGGGATCTCCTGGTGGTGAACGGGCAGATGAACACCATCACCGTCTTTCTGGGAAACGGAGACGGGACCTTTCAGGCCGGGATCGATTCAGGCGGCGATGCCGGGCCCAATCACGGGTTGGCCCAGGATTTTGATGGAGACCACATTTCGGACGCGGCCATCGTGAACATTCAATCGGGCAGCATCTCGGTTCTGTTCGGGAAAGGCGATGGGTCGTTTCATTATCCACCGCGTCATTATCGCACGCCCCGTGGGCCGTTCGCCTTGACGACGCTGGTCGTTGCCAAGGGCCGGGATGAGGAGCCCGGCTTGGCGGTCGTGAATAACGCGGAAAATAGTGTATCGATTTTTCTGCATCATGGGTTAAAATTCAGACAGAAGGAACCGACCTCTACCTGACCGAGCCGCATGGATCAGGGAGAGGCAGCAGGAACGTCCAAAGGAAATTTCGCATGGAATGTCTCAAGTGTCAGGGGCTGATGATGGTGGAGCGGCATTACACCACGATGACCAAACACCTCTATGCCAGGTGTCTGAATTGCGGATTCTGGTTTGATTTGGTGGATGTGCTCAGATTTTTTTATCGGGTCGTGCAAAACGGCTATCGCGGAGCAAAAATCCGGGAGACGCTGTAAGCGAACGGCCCTGGCGAAGCGAAAAATCTCTCCTTCACCCAACGGGGCGTCGCTTACGACCTTCGCCGCAACCACTCACGTTCCACGTCTGGAAGAATCCATGCGCGGCTGCACGCCACGGGCTAGTGTTTCGAGAGAACCTTCAGCCCTTCCCGAATCAATTCATCGAGTGACGTCGGCGGCGGGCTCGTTCGGCTCAACTGGTTGAGGGCGTTTTTGACGTCGCGGGGCCGGTATCCCAGATTGACCAGCGCGGAAAGCGCGTCGTCCTGAGGGCCTTCGAGAGAGGCTGCTGCACCGCTCGGCTCCTGCGTGCCTTCCTCCAAGCAGGCGATCTTGTCTTTGAGTTCCAGGGCAATGCGACCCGCGGATTTTTTCCCGATTCCCGGAACCGACGCGAGCTTTTCCACGTCGTTTGCGAGAATGGCCTCTCGCAGGTCGGCAATCTTCAAGGCCGACAACACGCTCAAGGCCAATTTTCCCCCCACGCCTGAAATTTTGGTGAGCAGGGTAAAGGCCGTTTTTTCTGCAGGCGTCAGGAACCCGAATAACTGGATGGAGTCTTCCCGGAGATGCGTGAAGATATGAAGCGTCAACGGCGCGCGAAGGTCGGGTAAGGCGAAATAGGTGCTGAATGGAATGAACACTTCATAGCCCACTCCATTGACGTCGATGATGAGCCGTGCGGGGTCCTTGGCCGCCAATGTCCCGGTCAAGCTGGCGATCATGGAACGGAATCACCGTCAGCCGGACGCCGCGACTTTTTCCATGACCTCATCCGGGATGTCGAAGTTGGCATGAACTTTCTGGACATCGTCATGGTCGTCGAGAATTTCCATCAATTTTAACATCTGCTCGGCCGGTTTTTCCTCGAGCTGGATTTGGTTCTGAGAGAGGTAGGTCATTTCAGCCACGGACGTTTGAATGCCGGCCTGTTGCAGGGCCGCCTTGACCGCTTCGAACTCCGAGATCTCCGTGGTGATTTCAAAGCCGCTGCCGGACTTTTTGACGTCCTCCGCGCCGGCTTCCAGGACGATGCCCAGCAGGCGGTCTTCATCGAGCGACGGGGCTTCCGTGACCAAGAGTCCTTTTTTGTGAAATTGCCATGCCACGGCCCCGGCTTCGGCCATGGTCCCGTGATTTTTCCCCAGCATGCTTCGAATTTCCGAGACCGTGCGGTTGCGATTGTCCGTCATGACCTCAAGGAGGATCCCCGTTCCACCGGGCCCGTACCCTTCGAGGGTGAATTCCTCATAGGTGGCGCCGGGCAGTTCACCCGTGCCTCGCTGGATGGCACGTTTGATGGTCTCGGCCGGCATGTTGGCTTCCTTGGCTTTGGCAATGCAGGTGCGCAGGGTCGGGTTCGCATCGGGATCTCCACCCCCTGCACGGGCCGCTATGGTCATTTCGCGGATCAGTTTGGTGAAAATTTTTCCGCGTTTGGCATCGACCCCTGCCTTATGACGCTTGATTGTCGACCAATGACTGTGACCGCCCATGCCGTCGTTTCCTTACCGTGGGGAGAAATCGTGTGATTTATCCTGGTTTTTCGAGGGAAAACCTGGTTCGGCTTGTAGCACAGGGTTTTCAGCCGTGTCAACGAGGCTGCACGTAATATAAACTAGGTAAATACAGGTCGGACTCATTGGAGGCCCGCGGGAAGCCGCGAGCAGGAGGTCCTGCGGACCGAGGCGGAAGTTGCACGAAGGGAGAGAGGATGGTAGGAAACGCCATGCGCGTCGTGTTCATGGGAACGCCCGCCTTTGCCGTGCCGTCTTTGGAAGCCTTGGACGACTCGGATCATGAGGTCGTCGGCGTGGTCACGCAGCCCGATCGTCCCAGGGGGAGGGGACAGGCCGTGGTGCCTCCTCCGGTGAAGGAACGTGCGTTGGCAAGGGGGCTGCCCGTGCAGCAGCCGGTGAAACTGAAGAGTCCGGAATTCCTGCGGCAACTGTCCGAGTGGAAACCGGACGTCATCGCCGTGACGGCATTTGGCCGAATCCTTCCCAAGACGATTCTGGATCTCCCTCCCATGGGGTGCGTCAACGTCCATGGCTCCTTGTTGCCGGAATATCGAGGGGCTGCACCGATTCAGTGGGCGCTCATTTGTGGGGATTCGGCAACGGGGATTACCACGATGCTCATGGATGAAGGAATGGATACGGGTGCCGTGTTGCTTCAGCAACCGGTTCCGATTGAACCCGACGAGACCTCTCTGGAGCTGGGTGCCCGATTGGCGAAAGTCGGGGGCACGCTCCTGGTGGAAACGTTGACGCGGTTGGCCGAGCATTCGGTCGTCCCACGCGAACAGGACCATGCCCGGGCAACGCTGGCTCCGTTGCTGAAGAAAGAGGACGGCGTGATCGATTGGACGCAATCGGCCACGGAGATTGCCAACAGGGTTCGGGGCCTTTCTCCCTGGCCCGGATCCTACACCTTTCATCATGAGGATCGCCTGATCATCTGGAAGGTCCGCGTGGATGGACCGGAAAAAAGCGACGAGCCGAGGCCGGGAACCATTCTGGCCGTAGGATCGGATTCCTTCCGGGTCGAGACGGGTGCAGGCCGGATCGACGTGCTGGAAGTCCAGCCTGCGAATAAAAAACGCATGTCCGTGGAGCAGTTTCTCCAGGGGCATTCGCTCAGGGTGCATGAGACGTTGGGACCGCGGTCGGAAGGTCGCGTTCATTAATGGCATGCGGCCCTTGCGAAGCGACCGTCAGTCGAGGATGTCATGAATGACCAGACCAGACAGGCCTTGGAATTCATCGCGAAACAGATCCAGGAACTCAAGATCATTCAGCCGCATCTGGTGGAGGCCGTGAACGCGGTTCTGGCCAAAGAACAGTTTTACAAATGGAAAAAACAGGTGGTGAGACTGGTAGGAGAAAAGATCGGCCCCGGCTACCAGAAGAGATTGTCCAGGGATTGGTTGGAGACGGCCTTTGCCGGCGCGGACATGTACGATGAATTGAGTGATGACATTGAAATGTGCCTTCGTCACCTGTACCGACTCTCCCAAGAAATTGAAACCCAGGGGCTTCAGGACCCGGATTCGGTCGAGACCTCCTGAGCCGACCCGGGACAATATCCGGTCCTGTGCTGCCGCGCCCGCAAAAACGCCTGGGTCAAAATTTTCTCATTGATCCCAACATCGTCCGGAAGATCCTGAAGGTCGCGGCGTTGTGCCCCCAGGACGTCGTCTTCGAAATCGGCCCCGGACGAGGCGCCCTCACGCAGTCGTTGTGTGAACGGGTCTCCAGGGTCATCGCCGTAGAACTCGACCGGCATCTGTTCGACGCGCTGGTGCAGGCGCGATACGATGCCCTGGAGTTGCATCATGGCGATGCCCTGGAGTTTCCCTATGAGACCCTGCCCGACGGGACGGTCGTCATCGCCAATTTGCCCTACTCCGTGGCCTCGCCGCTGTTGTTCCGGTTGTTCCGGGCACGTGAGCGGATCGACCGGATGATCGTGATGGTGCAACGTGAAGTGGCCGATCGCATCATCGCCGAACCAGGGTCGCGCGACTACGGCCTCCTGTCCGTCGTCAGCCAGTACCATACCACGCCCCGCAAGGCCTTTCTCGTGCCGGCGAGCTGTTTTCGCCCGGTTCCGCAAGTGGACTCGACCGTAATGTGTCTGACCAGCCGCGTCGAGCGGAAACCCGCAGGGTTTGACGAGGTGTTCATGAAGGTCGTACGGGGCGCGTTTGCCCATCGACGCAAGACCCTGATCAACTCTTATCGGGAAGAAGGATGGGAAGAACCAGTGATTCGCCGGGTTCTGGAGGAGACCCGGATCGACCCCAGGCGTCGAGCCGAGACGCTCACGGTCCGAGACTTTACCACCTTGGCCGACGCCGTCTTGACCCGTGAGGCGTCGGGTGAACAGCCGTGACGAGTTACGAAAGGATACGCACATATTCTTCACTAGGTATTTTGCTTGATGAACGGACCATGCTGTGCTAGAGTAACTCCATGCGTTTCTTCTCGAAGTTCTTCAAGAAATCCGCGAAAGGGGAAGCCCGGTTTCTCACCTTTGAACTGAGCCGCGTGAATCGGGAAATTCTCGGCATTGTTCTCATCACCCTGGCCGTCCTGGTCTTTCTGAGTCTGTGGTCCTTTTCACCCGACGACGTGGGATGGTTGGGGATGGGAGAAAGGAGCAGTCCTCACAATCTGGTCGGGCTGGTGGGGGCTGCTCTTGCCGCAGGGCTGATTTGGATCGTGGGCTCCGCGTCCTTGGCCGTCCCGTTTTTCATCCTGTTGTTCGGGATTCGAGCCTTTCGGGAAGCCCCGAAGATCATGAAGCACCTCCTGGGCTTCGTGCTGTTTGTCCTGTGTGTGAGCACGCTCGTCTGGCTCCATCATCCCTTCTCCGTTCAGGTGCTGGAGGGGGGGATTGCGTCGGGATTGTACGCCGGGCAGGCGGGAATCTGGACGGCGGCCGGCCTGGAACCCCTGTTCGGCCTGTGGGGCAGCACGATCCTGCTGGGTGCCTTGTTGCTCGTCTCCTTTTTGCTCATCACGCCCTGTTCCCTTTCGGAGGGGATCGGACATATTCCGAAAGGCGTGGAGAAGATGGGGAAACTGGCACGGCGTCCCGCCTTGCCTTCCTGGTTGCAGGCCTGGCTGGCCGAACGCTGGCAACCCAAGGCCAACAAACCGGTCAAGATCCATCGGAGCATCAGAAGGATCGCCCATTCGCCTCTGAAAGAGGAGGTTCCTCTCCCGGAACCCCATTTCCCTGAAACGAATCAGGATGAAGCAGGCCCGGAACTGCCGAGGCCCAGGACTGAGCCGGGGCGGGCTGACGTGGTCCGACCTGAAATGGGCAGGAAGGTGGCGCAGGGGTATCATCTGCCCGATCCTCTGGCCCTCCTCGAGCCGCCCCCTGTTTCGAATGCGCAGCAGACGGATCAAATTCTGGAGTCGCAGTCTCACATCCTCGCGAGTACGTTGCAGAATTTTGGCATTGCCGGAAAAGTGACGGAGGTCCACCCGGGTCCGGTCATCACCATGTATGAATTCTTGCCGGGTCCGGGCATCAAAGTGGCTCGAATCGTCACGCTTGCCCACGATTTGGCCATGGCGCTGAAGGCCACCAGCGTGCGAATCGTGGTCCCGCTTCCTGGAAAATCCACCGTGGGCATCGAAGTCCCCAACCCGGCACGGGAAACCGTGGCATTACGGGAAATCCTGACCAGTGACGTCTACGCCAGATCCAAGTCCAAATTGACGCTGGCCCTGGGGAAGGATATTTTTGGACGGCCCTGCGTCGCAGACCTGAGAACCATGCCGCATCTGCTGGTCGCCGGGGCAACCGGTTCGGGCAAAAGCGTGGGGTTGAACAGCATGTTGTTGAGTCTCCTCTTTTCCGCGCATCCCGACGAGGTCAAGCTGTTGCTCATTGATCCCAAGGTCCTGGAACTCCAGGTCTATGATGGGATTCCGCACCTGTTGCATCCGGTGTTGACGAATCCGAAAGCCTCGGCTCGTGGCTTGACCTGGGTGCTTCAGGAAATGGAACGCCGCTATCGTCTGCTGGCGGAATACGGGGTTCGCAATATTCAGGCCTATAACCTGAGGGTGGAGCAGGCACGGGAGGCTCCGCCTCGAACAACCGGAACAGCATCGGCGACCGGCCCGATCCTTGAGAACGCCGCCTCTCCTCAACCGGAGGCAGACCCTCAACCGCTCCCGTACATCGTGGTGGTCGTCGATGAATTTGCCGATCTCATGATGACGGCGCCCAAGGAAGTGGAAGAAAAAATTACCCGGTTGGCGCAGATGGCCAGGGCCTCGGGCATCCATCTTATTCTGGCCACCCAACGCCCTTCGGTGGACGTGGTGACCGGACTCATCAAGGCGAATTTTCCGACACGGATCGCCTATCAGGTCTCTTCCAAAACGGATTCCCGGACCATCCTCGATGCGAACGGGGCCGAATCGCTTCTTGGCCTGGGAGACATGCTGTATTTGCCGCCCGGGACCGGACGCCTGACGCGGCTTCATTGCTCCTACGTCTCCGATGATGAAGTCCGCCGGGTGGTCGAGTACGTGAAGGCGCAGGCCGGCCCGGATTTCAGCAGTGAACCGGTTTTCCAGGATCAGGTCAACGTCGAAGAGGAGCAGGAACGCGATGAAGTCTATGAGCAGGCCAGGGAAGTGGTGCTGGCCTCCGGCCAGGCTTCCGCGTCGCTCATTCAACGTCGGTTGCGGCTGGGGTATCCCCGTGCGGCTCGCCTGATCGAGCAGATGGAGGAAGAAGGGATTGTGAGCGCGCCCGGACGCGATGGCCGTCGTGAAGTCCTGGGGCGTCGAATGGCGCTCGAAGAGGAGGTCGGATGACGAGGCTCCTTGGATTCATCGTCGCGGGTTTATGCTTGCCGGTGATCGTGCAAGGCCAGGGGACGGACGACCTCGATGCGCTGGTCAAGCGCGTAGACGCGCAATATGCGCAGATCGAGGATTTTCAGGCGGACTTTGTTCAGGAAACGTACATTCAGGGCTTCGAGACGCCGCTCCGATCCTCGGGGCGCGTCTACCTGAAAAAACCCGGACGGCTCCGCTGGGATTACCTGGACCCCTCGGTGGAACACCTGTACGTGGAGCAGGATGAGGTGGCGATGTACGTGCCAGCCCATCAGCAGGTGTTGAAGGGCAATCTCACGATGATGGCCTCGACCAAAGCCCCTCTGCGGTTGCTGCAGGGCGTTGGAAAACTGGCAGACCATTTTTCCGTGGAATCGACGGAAGAGGTGGGGGAAGGAGGGTTGCCGTTGTTGACGCTGATCCCCAACCCGCTTCCCGGGTCGGTTCCGTCGTCGTTGGTCAAGATCGTGTCGGAAATCCAACCGCGCACGTATTTTATTCAATCCCTCTCCCTGTATGAGAGCAGTGGGAACGTGTCCACGTTTCGGTTTTCCAATTTCAAGGCCAACAAAGGCCTGGACGAGGCGCTGTTTATTCTGGATCCGCCCCAAGGCGTGGTCGTCCTCGAAGATATTCTTTCGAATCGTTGACCGTTGAGTCCCACACCGGTGAATTCGTGAACATTGGCCATCCCGCGGAAGCCCCCTGGCTTGCGCGTGGGGTGCCCCTTGAGGGTCCCGTGGAAGGAGGCCGGATCCGGGGCGAAGACCGGTTCTGCGGATGGTGCTTGAGCCCCAGCCCGATGTCAGGGAGAACGTGAAGATGAAACCCAGCGGCATACGGCTCTGCCTCGTTGTCCTCGCCATGGGCACGTGGCTGTTCCCCTTGTCCGTCTTGAGTCTGACGGGAGATCTGACCAACGATCCGTCGAAGGTGATCGAAAAATACCTGTCGTTGGATAAGCGGGGAGCGCGGTTGACGGCTGCCTCCTACGAAGCGGTCAGGCCTTACGTGGCCTGGGACCGTGAAGAGCCGACGTGGGAACGATTCGTGGTGATTCGGGACTATTCGGTTGTCGACGACGTCACGCAATGGGACATCGTCAACCGTACCGAAGCCCTCATTCCCGTCGCGTTTCAGGTGCTCGGCGTCGTCTACCTGGAAACGGCGACGTTTGTCCCGGGGCCGCGAGAGGAAGTGCTTTCCATTCGCATCCGCGCCGTGGGCAATCATTGGAAAATGGTCTCGCCGGTCTTTCCGCCTCACGTTGGCCGAAAACGCATGGCGGATTTCGTGAAAGAAGCCATGCTTCACGAAGACCGTGCAGATCGAATCGAGACGTTGCGCAGACTCAGAGAAGATCTTGTCAGAGCCGGCCAGACATGAAACGCGGCCCGATAGCAGACTCAGTTCGGCTCGTCATGTTCGATCTTGACGGAACCCTCATCGACTCGAAGTACGACATCGCCACGTCCGTCAATCTGACGCTCAGAGACATGGATTTGCCGACGCGGACCCCCGAAGAAATCTTTACCTTTGTCGGCGACGGGGTCAAACGCTTGCTACGCTTATCGGTGGGGGAAGACCAGGACTATGAAGAATCGCTCCGCGTCTTCCGCGGGCATTATCTCGCGCATTGTCTGGATACCACGCAATTGTATCCCGGCCTGGATCGACTGTTCGATGGGCGGGATACGCGCCTGAAAGCCTTGGCCACGAATAAATCACTGGAATATACCATGCGGATCGTCGAAGGGTTGAAGGTGAAGGAGGCGTTTGCCGCGATCGAAGGCCCCTGCGATCAGTCCGATTTGAAACCCGATCCGGGCATGTTGCGTCGAATCCTGGATCGTCTCGGAATTGAGCCCGACGCGGCCATGCTCGTGGGAGACAGTACGAACGACGTACGGGCCGCTCACGCCGCCGGGCTGTCCGCCTGCGCGGTAGGCTACGGGTACGGCAATCGGGAGAAAGTCCTGGCCCTCGGCCCTGAGCACTATTGTGAACATCCGAGCGATCTGCTCTCACTCTTGTTCGGCTAGAGATGCGCGTTCATGGACCATGGCACGCGTCGAAGGGGGCGTCGTGCGGGCCAGGCACAGGTCTCATGCGGCCTGGAACAATCGGCAGTGGACGGATTCGAGAGGCCTGTGTTGGCAGAACGGGTTATGCAGGGAGTAGACTGGGAACAACCTGGGAAGACGACACCGGGACGGGTGATGACCACGGGCAGGAGGGGGGCTTATGGAGATCGGAAGGCGGACCGCCTTGAAGTTGAGCGTGGTGGCAGGATTGGCCCTGATGGTGAAAGGCATGGGCTTCTCCTCCGTTTGGGCCTCGGGAGAAGAGAAAACGGATGCCATCGTCAAAATCGTCAAGACCGACGAAGAATGGAAAGCCCTGTTGAGTCCCGAACAGTATTACGTGCTGCGACAGGAAGGAACGGAGCGTCCGTTTCAGAATGCCTATACTCATAACGAGACACCGGGTACGTACCATTGCGCGGGCTGTGATCTGGCCCTGTTCTCCTCGGAATCCAAGTATGACAGCCAAACCGGCTGGCCCAGTTTCTGGGAGCCGATCTCACCAAAGGTCGTAGGGACCAAGACCGATTGGAAATTGTTTTATCCCAGGACCGAGGTGCATTGTGCGCGATGCGACGGCCACCTCGGCCATATTTTCAAAGACGGCCCCCCGCCGACCGGCTTGCGGTATTGTATCAATTCCGTGGCCTTGCAGTTTCACGTCGCCTGAAGAGCAATGCCGGACCCAGTAGTTCCGACGTGACCTGGTGAGAAGCCTTCCCGCTGGGGAAAGGAGGAGGGTGTGACGTTTGGATGACTTGTCCCGCTCTGGTGCCAAGAGATCGTGTGGACGGACTCTGACCCAGGAAATCGGTCAGGAGCTTGGGCTCTAGGCTTTTTGAACCGAGCCGGATCGGAGGCAGCGGGTACAGACCCGAATGCGTTGAACCGTGCCGTTCAGGTATGCACGAACGGTCTGAAGGTTGGGGCGAAAGACACGCTTGGTCTTGTTATTGGCGTGACTCACGTTATGTCCGCTCATGCGTTTTTTCCCACACACTACACAGGCGAAAGCCATGTCGGTGACTCCTTTCCTTCAAAAAGGAAGCGAAACGGAATCTTCCTGATACCATACCGTTGATTCTTCTGACAACCCCTCTCTTACCCGTTGTCCTGCCTTGGAGACCGCCACATCCGGTTTGCCTGCGTTCTCGGCTTCTCCATTCCCGGGCGGAGCGTTTTCCTTGAAGCCGTCTGGAATTCCTGGCAGACACTTTGTACTATGCGCCCTGAGATGGAGAGAAACGCGCCGGTAGACCCGTTGCAGGCTCTTTTGGACCGGTTGAATCGTCCGATTCGATCGGCGTCCGAGGATCGGAGGACTCCCGATCTCGATTCGTTCGTCTCCACGCAGATTCTCGACGCCTTACGGAATACGGTGTTCCCCGCCCCCATCGAGGCGGAATTGCTGGTGTTGCGGTTTTTGTTCCAGGAACAGGGAGATCCGCCCTGGGTCCCGGACCGATTAGAGACGGCCAGACGGGTCCTGGATCGTTTATCGACCATGGTGCTTCGGCAGACCCCCGAGCCTCTCCCGGGCCTGGAATCCACTCCTGAACCCGGGGATACGGCCAATCATGGTGCTGCACGAAGCGCGAAGCCGCTTCGAGATTCGTTGTCCCGTACGTGGCACGAGACCGACATCCGGTTTGCCAAGGGGGTGGGTCCCAAGCGAGCGCTCTTATTGGAAAAATTGGGGATTCGCACGATTGAGGACGCCCTGTGGTTTTTACCCTGGCGGTATGAGGATCGTTCCCGCATCGTGTCCATCTCTCGGTTGGTCCCCGGGGAAAAGGCCACGATTGCCGGCACCATTCGTCAGGCGCGACTCCGGCGTACGCGACGACGGGCCATGACCCTGTTTACGATGTCGGTTCATGACGACACGGGTGCCGTGGAGGTCGTGTTCTTCAATCAGGATTATCTCGACGGGGTGCTCAGGAATGGGTTGCGCGTGGTGCTCAGTGGCCTGGTGGTGACGCATCCTCAAGGCCGCGGGGTTCAAATGAGAACCCCTCAGTATGAGGTGGTGGATGAGGACGAGGACCTGCTGCTCCACGTCGGACGCATTGTCCCCGTGTATCATGAGACGCGGGGGCTGAGTTCCCGACATCTTCGCCGGATCATGTGGGGCCTGCTCGAAGAGTACGGCGCGCACGTGCAGGATCCGTTGCCGTCGAGTCTCGTCCGGCAACACCAGTGGCCTTCCCTGGAGGCGGCCCTTGCGTCTCTCCATTTTCCCGGAAACCATGAAGATCTGGCTGTGCTCAACGACTGGAAAACGGCGGCGCATCACCGGTTGGCCTTTGAAGAAGGCTTCCTCCTGCAACTGGCCTTGGCGCTCCGGCAACGCATGAATCAATCCGCGGTGCCCGGCATTGCCTTTCAACTCACCGGAACGCTCACCATGCCGTTGCACAGGCGATTGCCGTTTCATCTGACGGAGGCTCAACAACGCGTCGTGGCCGAAATCGAGCGGGACATGTGCGTGCCCCGGCCCATGAACCGGCTGCTCCAGGGAGACGTGGGGTCGGGGAAGACCATCGTGGCGTTGCATGCCATGCTGGTGGCCTGTGGAGACGGGTATCAGGCCGCCCTGATGGCGCCGACCGAGATTCTGGCGGAACAGCACGTGTTGACCATCCGGCCTTACCTCGAATCCCTCGAGGTGTCCATGGCTTTTTTGACCGGCGGGACGTCGCAGAAAGAGCGGAACGCGGCTCTGGAACGAATCGCCGCGGGAGGCGTGCAACTCATCGTGGGCACGCATGCGCTGCTGGAGCAGGACGTTCGATTCGCCAGGTTGGGAATCGTGGTCGTGGATGAACAGCACAAATTCGGCGTGCTTCAGCGCGGAACCCTTCGGGGAAAAGCCCTGCACCCTGACGTCCTGGTGATGACCGCTACCCCGATCCCCCGTACCCTGGCCATGACGGTCTATGGAGACCTTGCCGTCTCGACCATCGATGAATTGCCTCCTGGCCGTCAGCCCGTTCAGACGCGGGTCTTTCGCTACCATGCCCGGCCACGGGCCTACGAGTTGACACGAAAGGAAGTCAACGCAGGCCGGCAGGCCTATATCGTGTATCCCTTGGTGGAAGAATCCGAAAAACTGGACCTCGACGCCGTCATGCAGGCAGCCGAACGTCTGCAAGCCGAAGAGTTTCCGTTCCTGAACGTGGGGATTCTTCATGGACGGATGAAGCCCGTGGAGAAAGCCGACGTCATGAAGGCCTTCCACGCGGGAACCATTCAGATCCTCGTGGCCACGACGGTGATCGAAGTGGGCCTGGACGTGCCCAATGCCACGGTCATGGTGATCGAGCATGCCGATCGGTTCGGGCTGGCCCAGCTCCATCAACTGCGAGGCCGGGTCGGACGCGGAGCGCAACGTTCGTTCTGTTTCTTGATCAGCTCCGCGGGAAGAAGTCCGAGGCGGAACGAGGAGCAAAAGTCAGTCGTTTCCGCCCCTCGGGGGGCGAGTGAGTTGGAGTTGCCGTTCCGCGCGGAGACGGCGGCTCGTGCACCAGGCGATCCCATCAGGCAGACGAAGGCCGCGGAACAACGCCTGAAAGCCATGGTGCATTGTTCCGATGGGTTTGCGATCGCCGAGCAGGATCTCCGAATCCGTGGCCCGGGTGAAATGCTGGGAACCAGGCAATCGGGCATCCCCGAATTTCGCGTGCTGAACCTGGTACGGGACGCCACGGTGTTGGAACGGGCCAGGCAGGAGGCGTTTACCCTGATAGAACGGGATCCGCAGTTGTCGCATCCGGACCATCAACGGCTCAAAGTCGCGGTGTTGCGAAAATGGCAGGCCAAATTGGATCTGGGCTCGATCGGATGATGCGCGTCGCAGGCATTGATATCGGCACCCTCACCTGTCGATTATTGGTGGCCACGGTGTCCTCCGAGGCCCCGCACCCGATACACGCGCTCCGTTCGGAGCGAAAGATTCTACGATTGGGCGAAGGAGTCGACCGGACCGGACGGCTCAACCCGGAGGCCATGGCGCGCGTGGTCGAAACGATTCGGGAATGGAAAACGATTATCGAGAGCCATGAGGTCGAGTGCTATACGGCCGTGGCCACGAGTGCCGTGCGGGAAGCCGGAAATCGCGAAGAATTTCTGGATCGAGTCAGGCGGGAAACGGGCATCGCGGTCGAAGTCATCGACGGAGACGAGGAGGCGCGACGAACCTTCCTGGGGATTCGATCCGGTCTGCCGCCAGACGTTCGGGATATCCTGGGCTTGGACATTGGGGGTGGGAGTACGGAATTCATCGTGAGCCGACGTGGGCAGCCTCTCGAGATGGCCTCGATCGACCTGGGCGTGGTTCGTTTGACGGAGCGGGTGTTACACGGCGATCCTCCACAGCCCGAGGAAATTCACGAGGCGGAGACCCTGATCCGGGAACTTACCCGAGTCGCTCGACAGAAGATCGGGGACGTCAAGGATCTGCCCCTCGTGGGCACTGCCGGTACCGTTACCTCGTTGGCGGCGATTGCCCAAGGGCTTCCCGCCTATGATCCCGCGCGCATTCAGAATTACGTCCTGGCCCTGCCGGTCATTCAGCGCATCGAACGCGTGGTGTTCGGTAAAACGCAGTCGGAACGCCTGGGGATTCCTGGCCTGGAAGCGGGGCGCGAAGGCGTCATGGCCGCGGGGGTGCTCATCCTCCGTTGCGTGATGGAAGAACTGGAGGTAGAGCGGTGCCTCGTCAGCGAGTATGGATTGCGGGAAGGCGTTCTGGTGCATCTCGCCCGATCCAGCCCCGCGAATCCAGGGTGCTGAAGCTCGTTCCGCGCGGAGCAAGCCATCCACCGCGGCCTGAACACGCGAAGCCCTGTCTCGAAACGGTAGCCGATCCCGTCCGCCTGCCGAGACGGTGAAAGGCGCAGGATCGTCATGTTACACTGGGGCACAATTTCTTCGGTGAGCCGTTCATCCTTACGCTATCGGCCTGATCTTTCAGGCTGGCCATGAGCCCGAATATCAATGCCGCGTTTTCGCTACGCATGGATTCTGTTGTTCGCCCTCTGGGGGATGAGCCTGGGGAGCGGATGCGTCTCGCAGGTTGCCATGCATGAGGCGGTGCTGGAATACGATTGGACGATCAATCGAATCGAAACCGAACTGCTGCTGCTCAATATCGCCCGTACCCGCTACCATGAGCCGATTCACTTCACGGCCGTCTCCAGCATCGCCGCAACCTTCGATTTTCGGGTCACCACGGGCTTGACGGGATTACTGACCGAGGGCCCCAGGAGCGACTCGCTGTCCTTGACGCTGGGTTCCTCCGCGGCAGAAAACCCGACCGTGAGCATCATTCCGATTCAGGGTGAGGAATTCACCAAGCGTCTGTTGACGCCGATTACCGAAAACACCATTTTCTTTTTTGGGCAACAGGGTATCGACCCCGCGATCCTCTTTCGCCTGGTGTCTCGGGGGATGATTCTTGAAGGTGCCGACGGCACAAGCTTTCTGTTGAACCAGCCTCATCGGGAGGAAGAATACCGGGAGTTTCGACGCCGGGTACTGCATTTGTCATGGCTTCAGTCTGAACGAAACCTGTTCATCGGCCAACTCCCACTCCCCGACGGCCCCGGCAGGATCGTCATGACCAACTATGATCCGAATAGCCTTTCTGATCGTGAACGGCAGCGCCTGAACGACCAGGCCGAACGATTCTCTCAGAATCATTTGCTCGTCGACATTCGGCCGGATCATCCGGGCGGGACATTTCCCATGTTCGGTGTTATCAAACTGCGCAGCTTCAAGGCGATCCTGGGGTTCATCGGGCGAAGCATTGCCGAAGAACCGGAATTTCACGTTGACCCTGATCCGCGGACAACATACGTGACGGTGAACCCGATCAGCACCCTTGCCATCCAGGAGTCGGAAACCCGACCGGAAGAAGCCATCATCGCCGTTCAGAAGCGCGGACTGTGGTACTACATCGACCAGGAATCCTCGGCCGGAGAGTTGATTGATCGATGGAATCATGAAACCTTCGACCTCCTGTACCAGTTGTATCACCTCACCGTGACCGATGTCTCGCAAATCCCCACGACTCCCATCACGATTGCCAAGTAACGACCAGGTTATCGGATAGACTCTCGCGTCTCGATGGATCGCCGTCCTGCCGGGCTCCGACCTGGCATCCCTCTCCGTCATGCCGGACTTGATCCGGCATCCAGAAGACTGAAAGACAAGACTAAGAAAAATCCCTGGATCCCCGATTAAAAACGTCGGGGATGACGAAAGGAGCGTGCGCGGGAATGACAGAAGGGAGGCGGGAATGCCGGACTGGGAGCGCGGGGATGACGCAAAGGCCTCCAGTCGTCATGCCGGACCCCGATCCGGCATCCAGAAAAAGAAAGAGTCCTGAAATTCCGGTTCACCGTTGACTATACCAACGGAATCCTTGCGATTCTTTATAGGCGGGGCGTTGAAACCCTCCGGGTTTTTCCAGGGTCAGGACTTTGAAGTCCCATAACCCAAACCAGGCCGGATCGAGGATGTTATGGTAGTGCAGGCCGGTCAGGTTGGTGAGCGTCTCGCCGAGCGCATGCCGTAATTCCGATTCGGTATAGGCCCGGACCGCAAAGGTCTTTCCTTCGGCTTCTTGGAGACGTCGTATCGCATAGGCGGCACCGGTACACAACACGCGAGTGTCCGGTCGAATCGAAAGGAACTGCGGCAGGGTACAGTACCGTTCTCGGAATCCGAGCCATCGGGCCACGTGGCGGAGATGGGTAAATTGGACTTCGTATTCCGTATGGCCCGGGAGCCGCACGGGGTCGGGCCAGCCTGACTCAATCCCGAATTCAATGAGCAAGGCCCGTCCACCCGGTCTGAGCACGCGCCAGAGTTCGTGCAGGAATTGAATGGCGCCATAGTTGAAAATCGCTTCGTCCGGATACGGGACATCCAGGTTCAGGCGGAGTTTTTGAATCAGATCCAACCCGTGCTGATGTTCTGGCGTCGCGCCATTGCGAGTCTCCAGTTCTTCTCTGGACAGGTGGACGGGGGTCATATCCGCCAGGTTTTCATTGTCGATGATCAGGTCCACGCTGGCCTCGGCCAACGGCAACTGTTCCGCGTTCGCATTCAGGATTTTGGCGTCCCACCCGGCTTTTTGGGCTAACGAGAGTTGGGAGTGCAGAAAGGCTCGGGTGAGGTCGAGGAAGAGGTATTCCACGCCACGTCGTTCGATTGGCGAAAATTCCTTGGCCATTTCCTGAGACAGATAGCCCAGACCCGCGCCCACCTCCACGACGCGCTGCGGTTTCGGACTCCACCAACCCAACTGCCTGAGGGCCTTGGCGAGCAATTGGCCATAGGAAAAGCCGTGCAGGGCTTCGCAGGGTTCCCGGAGCAGATGGGAAACTGTGGTTTCGATGATCTCGAAATGGCCATGATGGCTCTGAATCCCCTTATGATGGAATGCCGTGAGGTGTTCCTCGCTTTCGACGGCCACGTTTTCATGCCATTGTTCCCGCACCTTCTGGAGGAGGAGGTCCCACTTCGCCTCGACGCTGTGTCCGCTTGGCGGTTCCGTCCCGAAGTAACACAACGAATAGCGAGGCAAGGCCCATCGTTCGAGAAACCACCGGCCGGTTTCCTGGTTGGAGCCACAGATCCATTTGCCGAACTGCTCCAGGAGCGCGCTGATCGAAAGCCGTCCGTCCATGGCCCCGAGCAGGGAAGCCCCCATTCGGTTCAGCCGGATCAGGGGGAGATCTTCATCCAGGGGGGCGACCCACCATTCATGCTCCCCATGCTGATAGACCACGAGGTCCGGCATGCGCCAGGCGCGTTGTTGGAGAATCTCGCCTTCCAGGGCGAGGGGTTGCAGCGATGGGGCCGGGGATGAGGTCATGTTTCTTTCCCGCGCTCTCCGGAAGTCTGCTTCCCGCCGTCATGCCGAATAGTGTTAATCGACGAAGTCATGCTTCTTTGCCCGCTCCCCGTGGGAGAGGGGAGGGTGAGGGAGAATTATGCAAGCGGGTCGCTTGGGTTGGCATCAAAGACCATCCGGAACATGCCCGTCCAGAACGCCAACCAGGCATCCGCGGCTTCCCGCGCGCCTTCGGCGACTCGATGCAGGTCATCCTCGGAGCGGGCCGTTCTGCGCACGGCCTCGATCAACCAATTGCCGTGGTGTTGTTCCTCGGCCAGGTGTAACGTGAAGAATTCCAACTCTTCGGGATGAAACTGCTCATAATGTTCGAGGCCCGGCACAAAATATCTGAATTCGGAGACCGCGGTGGTTTCCACGGCCAGGGCCGCCCCCAGCGCGGTTAAATGTCCGGAATGAAGGAACAGGCGCCGCAACGTGTCGAGGTAGGTCGTCACGTCGGGAATCGGAATGGTGTCCCGGAGCTCAGGCGACTGAAGCCCGATGGAACGCGCGAATCGCTCGAGCTGCCGGATGTGCACGCGGTCCGGTGAACCACTGCCCAATTCCGAATACAGGGTCTTGGCCAACTCGGTGCGCATTTCCATCTCGTCGATCGGGGTGTGATACAGCAACCCTTCGAGGACCTTGACGAAATGAAAGCAGAAATAATGGTACTGCCGAATAAAGTCCCGGAGTTGTCGCGGTCGAAGTTTTTGGGCCTTGAACGTTCGGAAGAAGTCGTTGGTATTGACCGGGTGGGCCTGAAGTTCCAGGACAAGCGATTCGACGTCGGAAGGGGTAGCTTGAACGGGGCTCATGCAACGTCCGGGAGAAATCCTCTCATCCATCATGACAACGCCGGAATTCAGCTTACACGAGGCTCTCGATCCGTCGCAAGGCACGAGGGGCCAGGCGCTGGCTGAGAAGGCCACGGAATCATGATCGGTGGCGGTTGGAGCAGGCCCTGAAAAGCGAATTGAAAAAAATAGAGACCACCAGGATGGACCATGCCGTCTCACCGGGATGAATCTGAAAAAATCACTTAACCTTATCGATAGGCCAGTGACGTCCGGCTCCTGAATGCGATCGGGCCGCTTGGTGAACCCTGGACCGCAAAGACAATTGAAACGGTATTTCGAGGCTTGATGAGAGTCGGAGCGTTCCCCTAGGCGACTCTCTAGAGAAACGGCAAAAGGTTTGGCCCGACCGCAGACAACTGTCATTGACCATGGGACAATTGAAACAGCGTTTCACCGCATCTCACCTGCGGCGGGTAGCCCTACCCCAAACATTTGGAATCTGTGGTTAAAGAATCGCTTGTTTCTCCTTATTTGCTCAGATAAAATGTTACCTATTGGGTAACTAAAATACGCCACAAGTGTGAAAATCGTCTTCTGGAACAAAAAACTCGCCAAAACGTTCAACTCTCACAATGCGCTTCGGAAGGCTTACGGCGACCACATGGCGCGCACGATCATGATTCGCCTTGCCGTGCTTCGGGAGGCTTCGACGTTGTCGATGGTGCCGACCAGTTCGCCGGACCGGCGTCATCGACTTCACGGAAATCGTGCCGGGCAGTATGCCGTTGATCTCATACACCCACATCGGTTGATTTTTGAGCCCGGCGAGACACCGGCGCAGAAAACCGGATGTGAAATCAACACGGATGCCGTGACCGCAGTCACGATCATTGAAGTCATTGATTATCACTGAAGGAGTGAACGAAATGGACGAGACGACCTATTCTTATCAACCCGACTATGCTGTTCCACCTGGCTGGGTTCTGGAGGAACATTTGCAGAGTCAATGCCTCTCTCCCGCAGAATTCGCCAGGCGGTGTGGCCGTTCAGCAAAACTCATCAGCGAGATCATCGCCGGCAAGGCCCCAGTTGAACCAAGGACTGCGCTCCAATTCGAGAAAGTGTTGGGCCTCGATGCGAGCATCTGGCTGGGGATGGATGCTCGCTATCAGCTTCATAAGGCACGGAAGATCGAGGCGCAGGAGACCCGAAAGGATGCTGCATGGCTCAAGGCGTTTCCCTTGAAGGAACTGGTGAATCGCGGGGTCCTGCACAAACCCGTCTCCGACGCTGAAGCAACGTCGGAGCTGCTGGCCTTCTTCGGTGTGGGATCGGTCAAGGCTTGGCACATGAAGTACGACCGGATGAACGTCGTCTATCGACATTCACCTTGTTTCCAAAGCGACCGCATGGCGTTGGCAACGTGGTTGCGACTTGGAGAGCTTGAGTCGGAGCAACAGAAGTGCGCCGATTACAACGAAGCCGGATTCAAGCGGGCCTTGAAGGACATTCGCGGACTTACGCAAGCGCCGGTCGTGCGCGCCATGGACAAGGCGAGACAACTCTGCATGGAAGCGGGTGTGGCTTTGGTGCTGGTTAAGCCTTTCCCGAAGACCGCGATCAGTGGTGCGGCGTGGTGGCTGACTCCTCGCAAGGCCGTGATTGAACTCAGCATGCGCCATAAGACGGACGATCATCTGTGGTTCAGCCTGTTCCACGAGGCGGCCCACGTCCTCCTGCACGGTAAAAGGGACGTCTTTATCGACTGGATGAACTCGAACGAGAAGACCGTCGGGATCGAATCGGAAGCCAATCAGTGGGCCTCGAATTTTTTGATCCCACGCGGTGAATGGAGTCAATTTGTTACGGCTTCCTGTCATAGCAAAGGATCTATTTGTCGATTCGCACAGGAACAGGGAATAGCCCCGAGCCTTATTGTCGGGCGGCTCCAGCATGAGAAGATTCTTTCTTGGCGAACTCCTTTGAACGGGTTGAAAGTGGGACTGGAATGGAGGACGACGCCATGAGCCGCCCAGTGGAATCAGCCGCGGATGCGGAGAAGATGCCGTCTGCCTCGCAGCCCGCAAAAAACCGACCGGCTGAAGAGCGTGTTGCGGGAGATGTTCCAACTCTCGACCGGGGCAACTTGGACTTCGCCTGTACCGGATCATGAATCTGAAAAAATCACTTGCCCTTATCGATAGGCCAGTGACATCAGGCTCCTGAATGCGATCGGACCGCCTGATGAACCCTGGACCGCGGAGACAACTGAACTGGTATTTCGAGAATTGATGTTTGAGGAAGCAATATGGCAACGGACAGATTGGCAACGGACAAATTTCTTGACGAATTCCCGGATTACAAGTCGGCTGTTGAAGAACTTCGTCCGCACAGGCGAACCATGCTGCTCTGGTCTGTGGTGCCCCTGGTTTATGTTTGTAGCGGATTGCATCTCAAAGTTGATTCCATGGCACTGTGGGGTGTTCAGATAACTGGAATTACGGAAGGAAAATTCACCGTTTTTTTATTGCTGGCTGTGTTCTACTACATGGTTAGATGTTGCTGGTATCATTTCTTGAAACTCAGGCCCTACTGGAGAAATGGCTTCATTAAGCGGTTATGGGATCACGTTAGGAATCCTGAAACAGCACAAGAGATACAAGAGTGCCTTAATACGGGCAAGGGATTTAACAAAGATATCTGCAGCACGGTAGACGAATTTACGAGGCAAAGGGCTGTGTCTTTTTTAGAACATTTCGGTGTTCCCTATGTTTGGCCACTTTTCATATCGGTTTCGACCCTCTTAGCTCTTTCGTATCGGCTTTTGTGCAGCGCCTGACCTTTCCCAGGGCCTCGGCAATTCGCTCGCCCGTCGGTTGGGCGAGAGAGGGGGCCGCGCCTTCTGTCAGCAACATTTTGTAAGATATCGTGTTGCCAAGTTAAGATTATAATTCCCATGAAATTCATATTCCCTGAGCCTCTCTGATACCGCTACATCGTCTGGTGGAGACTTCCTTTCTCCCCAATCGTCTCGTCCGGCCTCGCTTTATTTGTAAACCATTCGGGTACGATGACATGCGCATGATGCTGGACTGGCTGCGTAACGTCCCGGCCGGCTTTGACGCGGGTCATGAGGGTGAAGAGGCCCGGGCGTTGTCTCTTCGTCCGATTTCTGCGGCCCACGGCGAAGTTTTTCCAAGTAAGACCACGGCCTGTGATAGAATGAACAGGAAAGATTCATTGATTTCTTTGACGCATGGTATCGTCTTACGAGTTCGACGTGCTTGTGATGGGTGCCGGATTGGCCGGGTTGCGTGCCGCGTTGGCTGCACGTGAGACTGGAGCCTCCGTCGCACTCATCACCAAGGTCCATCCGGTTCGGAGCCATTCCAATGCCGCGCAGGGCGGGATCAACGCCGCCCTGACCGACCGTGGGGACCAATGGGAAGAGCATGCCTTTGAGACGGTCAAGGGCAGCGATTATCTGGCCGATCAGGATGCCGTGGAAATTCTGGCGCAGGAAGCCGGGCAGGACGTTCTGGCCCTGGAACACATGGGTGTGATCTTCAACCGGAACGAAGCAGGCCGGTTAGGCACCCGTCGTTTCGGCGGGCAGAAACGCGCCCGCACCTTTTTCGTTTCCGACTTTACCGGACAGGCCCTGTTGCACGTCCTGTATGAGCAGATCATGAAGGCGCACCTGCCGGTGTTCGAGGAATGGTTCGTGACGTCGCTGGTCAAGGACGAGAACGGGCAATGCGGAGGGGTGCTGGCCCTTGAAATACGAAGCGGGCGCGTGGCGTTGTTCAAGGCCAAGGCCGTGATTATCGCCGCAGGTGGCTTGGGGCGCGTGTTTGAACCGAGTACCAATGCGCTGATCTGTACGGGCGATGGCATCGCGGTAGCCTATCGGGCCGGCGCTCCGCTCATGGACATGGAGATGGTGCAATATCATCCCACGACCTTGCGGGGGAAGGGGTTGCTCCTGAGCGAGGCCGCACGGGGGGAAGGCGCCTATCTGTTGAATGCCGAGGGTGACCGGTTCATGGAGCAGTATGCGCCGAACATGATGGAGTTGGCTTCGCGTGACGTGGTGTCTCGCGCCGAGCAGATTGAAATTCATGAAGGCCGTGGGATCGATGGCTGCGTGTTGCTCGATTGCCGGCATTTGGGCAAAGCCGTCATCCGGGAGCGCCTCAGTCAGATCTCAGAAGAGGCGAAATCCTTTGCCAACGTCGATTTGACCGAAGAACCGGTTCCCGTGTGTCCTGGCATGCACTACATCATGGGTGGAGTGAAAACGGACGTCGAGGGGCGCTGCTGGGACCGTACAGGCGGATGGCAAGGCGTGCCCGGCCTGTTTGCAGCCGGCGAGGCCGCATGTCTGAGTCTTCACGGCGGGAATCGACTCGGAGCGAATTCACTCCTGGAGACCGTGGTATTCGGGCGTCGGGCGGGTCGTTGTGCGGGAGAATACGCGAAAACCCGTTCCCTGCCCCGTATTGAGGACGGCGTGGTGACGGATGAGGAGCGCGGCATCCGACACCTCGTTGACCGGCCCGATACCGGCGAGACCGTGGCCCGTATCCGGCACGAGATGGGGGTTGCGATGACAGAGGGTTTTGGCGTGTTTCGCGAGCAGGAAGGGATGGCCCTGGCTCAACGGACAATCGGCAGCCTCAGGGAACGCTGGACGCGCGTGGCCATTCACGATAAGGGACGGGTGTTCAATACGAGCCTCATTCGGGCGCTGGAACTCGATTTCATGCTGGATTGCGCCGAAACCATCGCGCTCGGGGCCCTGACGAGAGAAGAGAGTCGAGGCGCGCATTTTCGGACGGATTACCTGGATCGCGACGACGACCAGTGGTTGACCCATATTCTGATCTCTCATCGTCCCGACGGGCCACCGCAACTCGATTTTCTGCCCGTGCGGATGACCCGATGGGAGCCGCAGGTTCGAGTGTATTGATGCCGAGCACGTTTCGCATCCGCCGGTTCAATCCCGAATCGGAATCGCCACGGCCCTATTTCCAGGACTACCAGGTTCCGACGGAGCGATCGGATACGGTTCTGGACGTGCTGATCAGAATCCGGGAAACCGTGGATGAATCGCTCACCCTGCGCTGTTCGTGTCGAGGCGCCATCTGTGGGTCCTGCGGGATGCGCATCAATGGCCATGCCACCCTGGCGTGCAAAACCAGGGTAGCGCCGCTGGCCGCCTCGGGTGAGACGATTCACGTGGAACCCATGAACAATATGCCGGTGATCAAGGACCTGGTCACGGACATGACCGGGTTTTGGGAAACGATTCGCCAGGTGCAGCCCTGGCTCCGACCGACGGGCCCCGAACCGGAAGGCGAGTATCCGGCTTCTCCGGAGGCCATGAATCATTTGACGGGCGTGATGAACTGCATCATGTGCGGGGCCTGCGTGTCGGACTGTGCGGCGTTGGAAGTCAATGAACGGTTCGTGGGCCCGGCGGCGCTGGCCAAGGCCTATCGGTTTGTCATGGACCCCAGAGACGGAACCGCGACGTCACGGTTAACGGCACTCAACCATTCGGGTGGCATGTGGGATTGCACGCGGTGCATGGAATGTATCGAAGTCTGCCCCAAGGGCGTGGGGGCCATGGACCGTATCATGACGCTTCGTGCCAAAGGGATCGAGCAGGGTGTGCCCTCGACCTGTGGTTCCCGGCATGCCGAAGTCTTTGCAGAGATTATCGAACGCAAAGGGCGCCTGGATGAGCCGATGTTGGCCGTCCGCACGTTTGGGCTCACTCGTCTTGGGCAGATGCTCTCCTTTCTGCCGATGATCCTTCGAGCCCTGCCCCGAGGCAAACTTCCCAAATCCGGCCCATGGCATCGGGCCATACCGGGTATTGATCGAATCCGTCGGTTGTTTCAACGAGCGAAGGAGCGACGATGAAATACGCGTTTTTCCCAGGGTGCGTGTCAAAAGGCGGCTGTCCCGAACTCTATCAATCCGTGAAACAGGTGTCTCCCCGCCTGGGGATCGACTTGGAGGAAATGACCACGGCGTCGTGTACGGGCGCGGGGGTCTTGCAGGAGAAGGATCTGCGCCTGGGGGATATTCTGAACGCCCATACCATGGCCCTGGCCGAGCAGCAGGGGCTTCCCATCATGACGATTTGCAGTACCTGTCAAGGGGTGATGAGTCAGGCGAATCATCGCTTGACGACGAATCCCGATTATTTAAAGGACGTCAACCGCGTCCTGGCTGAAGAGGGGCTCTCCTACCACGGCACCACCACGGTGAAACATTTTGTGTGGATTCTCCTGGAAGACGTGGGGGAGCAAAAGATCCGTGAGTCCGTGAAGAGGCCGTTGACCGGGCTGCGAGCGGCTCCGTTTTATGGATGCTATCTCCAACGCCCCAGTAGTGCGCTGGGATTTGGGGAACAGCCGGCACGGGCTACATCACTGGAAACGATCATGGCCCTTCTTGGCACCGAGGTCGTGGATTTCCCCGGCAAGACCCGATGTTGCGGGTTGCCGCTTCTCACCATTAACGAACCCGGTTCGCTGAAGATGGTCGCCCATCATACGTCGGAGGCCAAAGAATATGGAGCCGACATGCTGGTGACTCCCTGCCCCTTGTGCCATCTGAATCTCGATGGGCTTCAAACCAAGGCGGCCGGTCAACAGACAATCGATCTGCCGGTTTTGCACTTGCCGCAGTTGCTTGGCTTGGCGATGGGCCTGGAGCCCAAGGCACTCGGCTTGCATCGCAACCTGGTTTCCACGAGCGCGGTGCTGGAGAAACTCGGCAGTTACGACACTTCCTTGGACACGGTTTTAAAGTAGGCTAGCAGGTCGCGCGCCGAAAGAATGCCGACGATCTTTCCCTCCTCGGTCACGGCCAGGTGACGTATCCGTTTGTTCGCCATGAGGTCTCTGGCGTAGTGAGGCGAAAGTTTTTTTTCAATGGTCAGAATGGGGCTGGACATGACGTGCACGACGGAAATCCCCGCCACGTCGTCTGCTTCGGCCACGGCCCGGACGACGTCGGTTTCCGTGATAATTCCGGAAAAGTCCTCCCCCTTTTTGACCAGTAACGATCCGATGTGCTGGCTGAGCATCCGTCCGGCAGCCTGTTTGACCGTAGTGTCCTCGGCAATCACGCTCAGATTGGTGCTCATCAATTGACCGACGGTCGCCATCGCATTCCTCTTCGAGAACGGGAAGATCCGAATCTGACGAAGGCCCTACGGCATTCTAGGAAAAACCCGGAAGAGATGCAAGAAAGCGACGTCCGCTGACAGTCACCTGAATCCATTCCGCACGGAACGTCAGCGGTGGAGAGTCTTTTCGTCATCTTATGACTTCCGTATTTTGGCATAGGCTGTTGCGTGAGCGGTCAACGATGCTGCAAATGTTGCAAAGCTGAATTCTTGATTGGGCTCAGTGAATTTTCCTTTCAGACCACCCTTTCTGTCAGACAAAATCAGACATGTTCCATCATATAGGCGCTCTCGCATCAGACGTTCACAAAACAGTTCGTAACGTTTGGCGTATGACGTCGTCTTGAATTCGGAGAACGCCTCGAAATGGGGCTCATCGACTTTAACCGGGGATGTGGATTTCGGCGTATCTTCCAAAAACATTAACCACCCGAGCCATGGCTTTTGTGACGGCTTGAACTTGCCTTCCCTGTATGCGGTTAGCAGATCTATTGAGTTCCCTAACGCTTCTTCTACGCGATTATTGAAATTGTTGCCAAAAGATGGGCCGATATGGGCTTTGAATTCAATCGATGCCAAAAGCCGGTCGTCTACCACCACCAGCAAATCCCAATTTTTGGTTGGCCTGAAATAGCCGGGTAGCGTCGTTGCTCTGGTATGGATCGTGGAATCAGGCAACCCTGCTTCTGACAACTGTTTGGCCAACAGCTTTATAAAGCCGTCGAGATGTTTGCCGCCGGTTACCGCACTTCGGTTGCCGGCGTCCTTTTTCCCCGTGGCCGACCCCTGTTTTTTATGTTGATGAATTCTTGCCTTCCAAAACTGTTGAACGGCTCCTGCCAGCTCCATGAACTATTTCTTTTTCACCTCCGTTTTGATTTCGGCACAGGAAAACAATGAACCCGTCTCGTGGCGAATCCGCTTTTCCGCGATGTCGCAATAAGAAGGGTCGATCTCCACACCAATGGAATGGCGTCCCCACCTAGCCGCGGCAACTGCAGTGGTCCCCGTTCCCATGAACGGGTCCAGCACGGTGTCACCCACGAAGGAGAACATCCTAACCAGACGTGCCGCAAGTTCTTCCGGGTAGGGAGCGGGGTGCAGTCGAGTTGAGGCACCGGGAAGACCGGACCAAATGGGCTGAAACCATTGCTTATGGTTTTCATCCGATATGACGGACAATATCCGCATGGCAACGGTCGGATTCCGGTAGCCACCTGGTTTGCGTTGCATCAAGACGAACTCAACGTCGTTTTTGATGACGGCATTGGGCTCATACGGTTTTCCCAGAAATCCGGCTCCATTTCCCGAGACCTCGAATACGGCATTGGCAATCTTGTGCCAGATGATTGGTGCCAGATTGTCATACCCGAGTTCTCTACATTGTTCTTGAATAGAGGCATGCAGTGGAACGACCGTGTGTCTCCCTGCATTCTTTCTTCGTGACAGACAGACGTCGCCCACCACACAAATCAATCGACCGCCTGGGACCAGCACACGATGACAATGCGCCCAGACTTTATCGAGTTCACGCAGAAAAAATTTATAATCTTGGATGGCTCCGAGTTGGTCAGTGTGATCCCTGTATTTTTTTAAGATCCAGTACGGCGGCGACGTCATCACCAAATGAATGGATTCATCTTCGAGAAACGTCAGTTCGCGTGCGTCTCCCTGGATTAATCGGTGCGTTGTCGGAATTTGCCGGACAACCGTTTCGATCTGCTTGAGGAGCCGTGTGTCTTTTGCAATACGTGGAATATCGATTCGCGGATCTTTCAGATCGGCGACCGCATCAGGCAGATAGCGATCAAAGAGAGCTCTGGTTGCCATGGCGATGACGGGTGTTCTGAATCGGGAAGACTGCAGACACAAATTTCGTCTTCGGGTTTCAATCCTCCAACTTCCGCACTATGATAAGCTCCTTGCCATTGTCTGACAAGAAACAGCACGAGGAAAGGCAAATCCTGCTCGGATATTCGTGAGCCCTGGCCATTCCTTATCAATAACGGCTTCTTTGCTTTCCCCAACGTGCTGCGAACGTCGCGTACGTCATTTCTCGCCATGCAAATCCTGGCTTGCAAGGTTTCATCCTGTACGTTACGTTAGCCCGGTAGCAGGCAGCGTCGTGGAACCTTCGAGCCTGCCCGCTGTTGTCCGCTCGTATGTCCATCTTGACCCGGGAGTTGCACCCCATGACCCACCCAGCGATGAATCTCGAACGAGTCGTCAGTGACATGCAGGAGCCGATGAAGAGGTTTATCGATCGAGTGCAGACACTCGGCGGGGTCAATTGTCTGGCGGTCATCGGCGTCGGTGCGATTGCCACGTCCGGCTTTGATCCGGCCCGGCACGTCGCCCGTAGCGTTCTTGTCCTGGAAACGATTGACTTGGCTATGCTCCGGGAACTGGCCAAGGACGGGGCCAAGCTCGGGAAAGCCAGGATCGCCGCTCCCCTGATCATGACGCCCGTGTACATTGCCGGGTCTCTGGATACCTTCCCGTTGGAGTTTCTGGAAATCCGGCAATGCCACGTGTGTTTCGTCGGCACGGACTATTTCGCGGACGTTTCCTTTGAAGAACGTCACGTGCGGCTGCAATGTGAACGCGAGTTGAAAACCATTCTGATCGCCATGCGTCAAGGCCTCCTTGCGGCCGCGGGTCGTGAAAAACTCTTCGGGGCCATGGAAGGCGATATTGCCGAACGGCTGATCCGCACGCTTCGCGGCTTACTGTGGCTTCATGGCCAGGACGACTCGCTGTCGTCGATTGAAGTCGTCGGCCGGATTGAACAGGAAACCGATCGCTCCCTTCCCGGAATTCGTGCGGCGTTGCAAGAAAACCGTCGGCACGACTGGAATGATTTTACACGGCTCTATGATGAAATCGACGGCCTGAAAATCATGGCCGACCGCTGGTAACGACCGTGGGTAAACAATTCCGGTTGGCCGTTGTCGTTCTGCTGTTGCTCCTGCCCGTGGTGAGTCGGGCAGAGGTGTCGATCCCGGACCCGGGCACCTACGTCGTGGACCGCGCCGAGATCATTGCTGCCGGGACCGAACGGCAGTTGGAGGGCTGGCTTCGCGAGCTCGAACGGAAAACCACGGCCCAGGTAAAAGTCCTGACCGTGGCGTCGACGCAAGGCGAGCCGTTTTTCAGTTTTGTCCAGCGTCACGCCGACGCCTGGCAACTCGGCCGGAAAGGCAAGGACAATGGCGCCTTGATCGCGTTGGCTCTCAAAGAACGAAAAGTGCGCATTCATACGGGGTATGGCTTGGAAGGGGTGCTGCCTGATTCCTGGGCGGGCTCGGCTTCTCGTGCGGTCGCCTCCCAATTCTTCAAACAGGCTCGATATTCCCAGGGCCTCTTCCAATTGGCGGTGGTGACGGCCAATCGCGTCGCGGACGCTCAACAGGTGAAGCTCACGGGGATTCCTCAGCACCGGTATCGCCCGAGTCGCGGGGGCGGGTCGATGCTGGGTTCGTTGCTCGTCCCGTTGTTTTTTCTTTTCGTGCTGTTGTCCTCCATGCGTCGCCGCCGCCGCTATTACTCCACGTGGGGAGGCGGAGGCCTGGTCGGGGGCCTGTTGCTCGGGAGCGCCTTGGGGAGCATGACGGGAAGAGGCCCCGTGTCGCACGGCGGATTCGGCGGAGGATTCGGGGGCGGGTTCGGTGGCTCGTTCGGGGGCGGAGGCGGCTTCGGCGGGGGTGGCGGCGGCGCGAGTTGGTAGTGATCCTGACGGGACGAGCCCTCCGTGGTTCGTGCCTTGCCAACAATCAGTGGATGCCGCGACGGATGGAAACCAGATGGATAAGGAAAGGGGAAAAACATGAGCGCCGGACGCATCGTACTCATGGTCTTCGGAGGCGTGCTCATCCTGCTCTTGATGCTTGGCGGCTGTGTCTATTCCGGGTATAACCAGGTCATTGAAATGGATGAGGCAGTGAAGAGCCAATGGGCACAGGTCGAAAATCAATTGCAGCGACGATTTGAGTTACTCCCCAATCTGGTCAATACCGTCAAGGGCGTGGCGAGCCAGGAAGAGAAGATTTATCTGGGAGTGGCCGAAGCCCGCAAAGCCTATTTTCAGGCGCAATCAGTCAATGAAAAAGCACGTGCGGCAGGCGGGTTCGAGTCGGCGTTGTCGCGGCTGCTGGTTTTGCGGGAAGCCTATCCCGAACTCAAATCCAATCAGTCGTTTTTGAAGCTCCAGGATCAACTGGAGGGAACGGAGAATCGATTGGCGGTCGAACGCAAACGGTATAACGACAGCGTTCGGGTTCTGAACACCTTTATCCGGAAATTGCTGGGTAGACTCTACGCGGGGCTGGCCGGAGTCGGACAGGCCGAATACTTCGAAATAGGAGAAGAAGCTCGGGCCACGCCCAAAGTGGAATTCTAGAGACGTCACTTCTCTCTTGAGGGGGAGAGGCAAGCCAGGGGCACCGCCCGAAGGCCATACGGTAGGGAGAGGGACATCAGGCCTTTCTTTGGTCCATGGGCACGTAATCGGTGCGAGAGGGGCCGATGTAGAGTTGTCGGGGTCTGCCGATTTTGGCGTGGGGGTCCTGCATCATTTCCCGCCAATGGGCAATCCATCCCGGTAAGCGGCCGATCGCAAACAGGACCGTGAACGTGTTCGTGGGAAACCCGATCGCCTTGTAGATCATCCCGCTGTAGAAATCGACGTTCGGATACAACTTGTTCGAGATGAAAAAGTCATCCTTGAGCGCGGCGTCTTCCAGCTTTTTGGCGAGTTCCAGCAGCGGATCCTGAATCCCGAGGACGGTCAGGACTTCCTCGCAGGTCCGTTTCAGAATTCTGGCCCGGGGGTCATGGTTTTTGTAGACGCGGTGTCCGAACCCCGCCAAGCGGAAGGGCTTGGTTCGATCCTTGGCCAATTCGATGTATTTTCGTACGTTGCCTCCGTCGGCGTGAATGGTTTCGAGCATCTCCAGCACTTGTTGATTCGCGCCGCCGTGTCGGGTTCCCCACAAGGCATAGACGCCGGCCGATACGGAAGCAAAGAGATTCGTGTGCGACGATCCCACGAGCCGTACCGTGGACGTGGAACAATTCTGCTCATGATCGGCGTGGAGGATCAACAACAGGTTCAAGGCTTTGGTCACGATGGGATTCACCGCGTAGGGCTCTGAAGGAATCGAGAACGTCATGTGCAGAAAATTCGAGCAGTAGTCCAATGCGTTATTGGGATAGACAAAAGGCTGCCCAATCGATTTCTTGTAGGAATAGGCGGCGACGGCGGGGATTTTGGCAAGGAGACGATGGCTGGATAACTCGACCTGCTGCGGATCAGTCGGGTCGTGGCTGTCCTGATAAAACGTCGACAGCGCGCCGATCACGGCCGACAGAATCGCCATGGGATGCGCATCTTTGGGAAATCCGTCGTAAAAACGTTTCACGTCTTCGTGCAGCAGCGTGTGCCTGGTGATGGAATTCACAAACAACTGGTACTGGGATTGCGTGGGCAGCGTGCCATGCATCAGGAGGTAGGCGGTCTCCAGGAAATTCGACTGTTCAGCCAGTTGCTCGATGGGGATGCCGCGATAGCGAAGAACCCCCTTGGCTCCGTCCACAAACGTGATAGCACTGGAACAGGAGGCGGTGTTCACGTATCCGGGATCGAAGGTGGTGAGGCCGGTTTGGGCACGCAGCGTGGTGACGTCAAGGGCCTGCTCGCCTTCGGTTCCCGTGGCAATGGGGAGGGCAATGGCTTGATCGGCAAGGTGGAGTGTCGAGATCATCGGAGAGCCTCCTCGGATTTCTTTTCATCGAAACTTGTTATATTCTAACGGAAAAATCTGGAAGATGCGCGTTGTGCGAAGCCGGGAGTTGCCGCCGGGGCGAAACGACCTGATCCTTGAGCGACGCGAGAAAAAAGAACACGTGCGAATCGAACGATGGACGCGGTTACCCACGTGTCCATCCACGCGATGATGCCTGATTACCTGATTACGTGGTTTCATCTGGCCTCGGCCATGACCCTGATCGGCGGATTGCTGTTTTCCCAATTCGTGCTTGCTCCGGTGGTGCGAAACGCCGATGCGACGTCTCGGGAAGTCGCACGTACGGCAGGGCGACGGTTTCGAACCATCGCGTGGGTGAGTCTCATAATCCTGATTCTGACCGGCGCGTATCAGATGTTGAATGAGAGCGGAGCCGCCCGCATAGAAACCACTTGGGGGGTGGTGTTGATGCTGAAGCTGTTTCTGTTCATCATCGCCTTCGGACTTCTGCTCATTCACGATTTCATCATCGATCCCTATGCCCCGTCTCGGGACGCGTCCTCGTCGTCAATCGGTTCAACTCGCGCCGATGTCCTGCAAAAAGCCGTCATCGCGATGACCCTGGCCGTGCTTCTCGTGGCGTCGTATCTGACGGAACTCTAGGTGCCCCCTGTCTGACGTCATGCCGGGCTTCGACCCGGCATCCAGAAAAAGGAAAAGCAAGGGTCCTGGATTCCCGCGTTCGCGGGAATGACGATTGGGGGCGTGCGCAGGGATGATGAAGCGGTGCAGGAATGACAAAGCAAGGCCTCTCAGTCGTCATGCCGGACCCCGATCCGGCATCCAGAAAAAAGGAAAGGCAACGACCCTGGATTCCCGCTTTCGCGGGAATGACGATTGGGGGCGTGCGCAGGGATGATGAAGCGGTGCAGGAATGACAAAGCAAGGCCTCTCAGTCGTCATGCCGGACCCCGATCCGGCATCCAGAAAAAAAGAAGAAGAAAAATCCTTGGATCCCTGATTACAAGCGTCCGGGATGACGAATAGGGGCCTTCGCGGGAATGATGGAGAGGGGTACGGGCATGGCGAAGAGGCGTACGGGAATGACGAAGGGGGCGGATCGTTGACGAGTTTCGCGCCAAGACTAAAACGGCGTCTCTCCGTTACGCAATTTGGCGAGGGCTTGTTTGACGAATTCCGCGTCCGGGCCGTTGGGATCGAGGTTCTTGTAGGCGGTGGCCCAGAATTCTTCGGTTTCCCGATGCCGTTTCAAATACCATAAGGCCAATCCTTTATACCAGTTGACCCCAGGTTCATTGGGACGATCGACCAGCACCACGTCGAAATGCACGAGAGCCGCTTCAAAGACGTTGGGGTCATCGAATTTTCGTTCTTCGATCATGATGACGCCAAGATTGTAATGCGCTTCATGATGGCGCGGGTCCAGTTCCAGGACCTTCTCGTAGGCCTTCTTCGCGTCATCGATGCGGTCCATGGCCATGTAGGAGCGACCGGCCAGCATCTGGCCTTGCACGTCGTCCGGGTTCTCCTTGAGTCTGGCTTCCAACCGCGCGACCATTTCTCGCGGATCGGGCATTTGGGCAGCCCGTTCGGTTTGAATCCCCACGAGCCGGTTGATGGTGCGCCATTGTAGAAAGCCGTAGATCCCGATCGACAAGGTTATCACCACCAGGCTGCCCGCAATCGCCGGGCCCCAGGCATTTGCCGAGGGTCTGGGTTGCTCTGAGGGTGCCGGATCGGTCGAGGCAAGGGTGTCGAGTCGATCCAGGACGCTCAGTAAACGCCGCTCATCGGTGGCTTTCAATCGCTCATAGTCCTCCGCTTCCAGCCGACCCTGGGCGAGTTCCACCTCGAGTTCCTGGAGTGATTGGAGGAGAACTTCGCGTTCGACCGAGAGATCGGCTCGTTCCTGGTCTTTCTCGGCTTCCCGGCTGATCAGCTCGGGTGCCGTGGGGTCCTTCCGCCAAAAGGGGGAAGAAATTCCGACGATCACCCCGATGAGGATCGCAAGACAAACGATGAAGAAGATGGTCGACATAAAGGGTGTCCAAAAGCCGTGTGGTGCGTGGGACCCGGAACCGACACGGGCCAACAGTCTGGTTTCGTCAGTTCCCCCGGTGCCTTTCCTGTTCGATGCGGCGTTGGGATGCCTCATCGAGTGCCGGAGGCGTTGGCGGTGGAGGCGCGGAGGGCTGCGTCACCCATCCCTTGACTTCTCTCCACAACAGGATTCCACCGCCGAACAGCAAGAGAAATGGCGCCAGCCAGATCAACCAGTTGATCCCTTGTTTCGGTGGTTCCATCATGATGTAGTTGCCGTAGCGGCTGTGAAAGTACGCCCGGATTTCCTCAGCCGATTCTCCTCGAATCAGGCGTTCTCGAACGGCTTCTCGCATTTGGTGGGCCAAGGGCGCACCAGATTCCCAAATGTTTTCGGTCTGGCATACGGTGCATCGAAGGGTTTTGGCAATCTCGCGCACCCGTTGATCGATGTCCGATTCGTCCACGACTTTGGCCGTGCCCGCAGGAGGGGAGACAAAAGACAGCATCAGCAGAATGGACAACAAACGAAACATTCAGGTCGCGGGGGGTGAGTCCTAGAATCGAAAATGCATGTTTGTCAATGCTAATGTACGATAAATATGAAAGATACAGAACGTCAAGGATGCTTGGAATGTATCGAATAACATCTGGAGCCTCACAAAGCGGGCTTTTCTCGGACGAACAATGTTGATCGGTAAGTCGTTGATGATATCCAGGTTAGGACACCAATCGCGATGTCTCGCTTGCCCAATAGAAGGTCAAGGTGGCTGTCCGCATTGCGAGCCGGATTGTTAGAGGAGTATAGAGGAGTAGAGTGAGCCATTGGAAATGGATGCTTGCTGTGACTGGCCACGTCGATCTCAATCTGCTCTAAAGTGAAGAAGGTGTGCTGTCACTGAGGGAAAAAGTCATGCCAGCGTTGGATTGGATCACCATTGAAGGGTTTAAGAGTATCAAATGCATCGAGAAGCTGAAACTCGGCCCCAAGAACGTTCTGATTGGGCCGAACGGATCGGGCAAATCGAATTTCATCGAGGCGTTCTCGTTCCTCAACGCTATTCGAAATGGAAGATTAAAGAGCTATGTCGCTAAGGTCGGTGGAGCTGACCGCATATTGCATTTTGGTTCAAAGACAACAACGGATTTGACCATTTATGTTTCTTTTGAAAATGAGCGGAATCAATACAAAATTACCCTGTCAGTCACCGAGGATGACAGCTTATTCCCTGTCCCTGAGGAAGAACTTGCCTTTTTTTGGGGGGATAAAAGTCTCCACACTCCTTACCAAGCCTATCTTTCGGGAAGTGGCGGTGAAGCGGGAATTAGTCGTAGTGATGGAAAGGGTATCGAGGGCCATGTTCTACAACATCTTGACCGCTGGCGTCTCTATCAATTCCACGATACGAGTTTTACATCGCCGATTAAGAAAGCGGCGGACGTCAATGATAACCGCCATCTTCGGCCGGATGGAGCAAATCTTGCAGCCTTTCTCTATCTCCTTCGTGAAAGGTACGAACGCTCGTACGATTTGATACGGCGCACAGTACAACTTGTCGCACCATTTTTTGACGATTTCCAATTGGAACCGCTGGCGCTGGATGAAACCAAGATCCGCCTTGAATGGCGGCATCGGGGGACAGATGCCTATTTCGACGTCTCTTCACTCTCCGATGGGTCCCTGCGGTTCATTGCGCTTGCGACCTTGCTTTTGCAGCCTGAACGGTATCGGCCTTCGGTCATTATCATGGACGAACCGGAACTTGGATTGCATCCATATGCCATCACCGTTCTGGCGTCGCTTATTGAGCAGGCTTCAGCGAAGGGCCAAATCATACTCGCCACGCAGTCATCGTTGCTCCTGGACCATTTCTCGCCGGAAGACGTACTCGTGGCCGATCGCGTGAATGGGGCGACCGAGCTGACGCGGCTGGATGAAGAGAGGCTGAAGGAGTGGTTGGAAGAGTACAGCCTTGGTCAGCTCTGGGAGAAAAATGAAATCGGGGGCCGACCCTCGCCAGAAAACAGAGGCCAGGAATCTGAACCATGACGAGATTGCTGGTCCACGTGGAAGGTGTGACCGAGGAGCGCTTCGTCAATGAGGTGCTGAAGCCGTATCTCTCTGGTTGTGGTTTTTCGAAGGTCGACGCCCGTCTGATCGGTAATGTTCGTCAACGAACCCGGCGTGGAGGAACGAGGTCATGGGCTGTGGTGCAACGAGAAATTGTACGCCACCTTCGAGAGGATCGTGAATGCCTCGCGAGCACAATGGTCGATTATTATGGATTACCAAGTAGCGGTTCCAGTGCTTGGCCAGGCCGCAAGAATGCTTCCGCGCGTCCTTTCCCAAAAAGGGCCGATATGGTTGAAAACGCGCTTGCAGCAGATATCTGCAAGACCATGGGAGAAGGATTCGATTCGAGTCGATTCATTCCATTCGTGATGATGCACGAGTTCGAGGCTTTATTATTCAGTGATTGCCAGAAATTCGCCGATAGCATTAAGCAGCCGAACCTCTCATCGAATTTTCAGCAGATTCGAGATGAGTTTTCCAGCCCAGAAGAAATCGATGACTCTCCGGACACTGCTCCCTCCAAACGCATCGTTGCGCTCGTACCTTGGTACCAAAAGCCGCACTATGGAACGCTCGCCGCATTGGAAATCGGACTTCAGGCAATGCGCGCGGCTTGTCCGCATTTTGCGGATTGGCTGCGTCGTCTGAAGACGAGAAATAAGTAGTCTGAAGACTCGTAATCGTATGAGATTGCCCTTGGGAAGCGCTGACGTCGAGGGGCAGGTGCTGGCTGCAGATGCAGACTATTCTGAAGGAACAATGCTTTAATTATCGCGATGGATATCTGAATTGACTTTGAGAACCGTCGACGAAACATTCAGGTCGCGGGGGGTGAGTCGTGTAATAATGGCGTCAGTACGCGCTGCGTCAGATTGGCATAGACCTCATCCACGATCGGTCCGATCCACTTATGCCGAATGATGCCCTGCCGGTCGATGACGAACGTTTCCGGCACGCCGTAGACGCCGAAATCAATGGCAAGCGTCCCTTTGACGTCTTGAATGTGCGGAAAACTCGATCCGTAGCGTTGTAAATACGCGCGTGCCTTGGGTCTCTCGTCCTGGTAATTGATCCCCAGCATCACGAATTCGGGGTGCTCCTTGAACTCCTCGTACAGTTTCAGCAGGTTCTCATGCTCGACCTTGCATTCCTGACACCAGGAGGCCCAGAAATTAACGACGATGACTTTTCCCTTGTACTGTTCGGAGGACAGCGGTTCGCCGGACTCCACGTCCGGCCCTTCGAATACGGGAGCGCGGGTGTTCACCAGGACCGGGGGAATATGCCGCGGGTCGCCCCACAGCCCCTGATAGAACAGGGCGAACAGGGCCAGGAGCACGACGAGAATGGTGATCTGCGTGGGACGGGTCATCTCAAGATGGTTTCTTCCCGGGGCCAGCCGTTCCGGTCGTGCGTGCTGCCCCGGTGTGCCGCTCCTTATTCATCCCGTTTTCGAGGCCGGAAGATATTGAGCAGGACCCCAAGCCCCATGATCCCGCCACCGCCCCATACCCACAGGATCAGGGGATTGATCACGCCTCGGGCCACTGCCACGCCGTCGGGGGACACATCGGGCATGGTGAGGAAAATATGTCCCATGTTTTTGGCGTAGATCGCCGATTCGGTCGTCGGGGTCTGCGAGGCATCGTACACGCGCTTTTGCGGTCGTAATTTGGTGAGCAGCGTGGCGCCCTCGTACAGTTCAAAGACGCCTTCCTGCGCACTCCAGTTTTTCCCCCTGACTTCATGAATCCGTTCGAGTTTCACCCGATAGTCGTCGAGGAGGAATTCATCCCCCACGCGTAGCGACACTACCTTTTCCGTCTGATACACGGTCGAAGCAATAATGCCGACCACCAGGACCAGGACGCCCACGTGCGTCACGAGCCCCGCGTAGCGGCGCTGATTCGCGGTAAACGCCGACAGAAACCCGTTCAGCAGGTTGATGGACTCCCGTCGGGCATACAGCGAGGAAATCTTCCCGACGTCGATGACGATGGCGGTGCCGGAAAACCCCACGACGAACGTACCGATCAAGGCGAAGAGACTGTGAATGCCCAGCGCGAACAGCACCACGGTCGAGATGATCCCGACGCCCACGGGGACCAGAAAGTTTTTCTTCAAACTGGCTTGGGAGGCCTTGCGCCATGGAATGTAGGGGCCGACTCCCATCAGAAACAGGAGCCCGAGTGCGATCGGCATGAACACCGCGTTGTAATAGGGAGGTCCGACCGTGACCTTCGCTCCTTGCCAGGTTTCGATCATCAACGGATACAGGGTGCCGAGAAAGACCGTGGCTGCGGCCACCAGGAAAAACAGGTTGTTGAAGAGAAATACCGACTCCCGCGACACCATGGAATCCATTTCGATTCGACTCTTGAGTTTGTGGGCTCGGAGCATCAAGGCCCCGAAGGCAAGGCCGATGATCGTGGTCACGAAAATCAGGATGTAGAGCCCACGTTCCGGGTCGGTGGCAAACGTATGAACCGACGTGAGGACTCCGCTTCGAACCAGGAACGTGCCGATCAATGACAGAGAAAACGTGACGATGATGAGGAAGAGATTCCAGACCTTGAACATCTTCCGCTTTTCCTGAACCATCACGGAATGCAGGAAGGCGGTCCCGACCAGCCACGGCATGAACGAGGCGTTCTCCACCGGGTCCCATCCCCAGTAGCCGCCCCAGCCCAATTCATAATAGGCCCAATAGCCACCCAGGAGAATACCCGTGGTCAGGCAGATCCACGCGAAGATCGTCCACCGTTGGGTGACCTTGATCCACTCCTCGCCCAGCCGACCGGAAAGCAAAGCGGCCATGGCAAAGGAAAAGGGGATCGAAAACCCCACGTAGCCCATGTACAGCATCGGCGGGTGCATGACCATGGCCGGGTCCTGGAGCAGCGGGTTTAAATCCTTGCCGTCGGGTGGTGCGGGGATCAGCCGGTCGAAGGGGCTCGAAAGAAAGAGAATCAGGAGAAGGAATCCCATGATGATCAGGCATTCCATGCCGATGAGGTAGGGCATGATGGTTGGTTGGGTTCGCCAATGGAGCCAGACGGCAATGGTGCTGAAGGTCGACAGAATGAAGACCCACAACAGGAGAGAGCCCTCATGTCCGCCCCAGACTGCGGCAATGGTATAGAACAGGGGGAGTTGCGAGTTCGAATTGGCTGCCACGTAGTGGACGGAGAAGTCACGCGCCAGAAACGAATACACCAGCGTGACCATGCCTACGGCCAGCAACATGAAAATCAGCGTCAAGGCCATGCGTCCGACGCGTACCCAGTCCGCGTTGTGCATCCGGAGGGCCAGCACGCATGAAACGATTCCGAACACGGAGAGGACGAAAGCGATGACAACGGAGAAATGGCCGATTTCAATAATCATGGCATTGGGTGAGGGTGCATGCGGGTGCTGCCTCGCTGGAACGTCAGACGGACACGATTCCTCGCTGATTCAGGCATCGAGATCCGCATGGGGGTTTGGGCGTTATTCCACCAATGATTTCATGAAATCTTTCCGAGGCAGTTTCACGCCCGCGCGTTTTAATTCAATAGGCATGTAATCTTCGGAATGCTTGGCCATGATGAGGTTGGATTCGAAGCGATGCTGGTCGGTCCAATATCCTTCCACCACGGCGCCCTGTCCTTCCTTGAACAGATCCGGCGGGATCCCCTCGAAGGTCACGGGGATCGTGGCGGCTCCATCGGTCAATTGAAACGTCAACCCCAGTCGATTCTGGTACGTCTTCAGGCTCCCCTCGACGACCATGCCGCCCACTCGTACCTTCTTCCGATAGTAGTCGGGAGAAAAGGCTTGCACTTCGGAGGGAGTAAAAAAGTATACCACGTTTTGTCCGAAGTTCCCCAGAGCGAGGTATGCCAGGGCTCCGCCTACCAGCAGGATGCTGACCGTCATGCCGACCTTTTTCTTTGCAGACTTCATTCCCCTTCTCCTTCGGGACGTCCGTCACTCGGTTTCATATAGCCTGGAGGCTTTGATTTCTTCATACAGGAAGGTGACGCGCCGATTCATGGCGAACAAAAAAAGAGCCAACGGCAGGAGGCCTAGAACGTAGGCTCCGGCAATAAATCCATAGTTCGGGACGATTCCGATGTCCCGTGCTTCGAAGACCCGTGTGTCGGCGTTCCACGTTCCGACCAGGACCAGAATTTTCAATTCCCGAAGATTATCGGGGGGCGGGCCCTGATAGTGAACGGCAAGTGCGGCGTTCTTGCCCAGCAGAGCAAACGTGGCTTCTCCGGCTTCACCCGTCTTGAGCGTTCCGCCTTGCACCATGCCTAAGACCCGGATTTCACCGGCCGGGTTCTCCTGCCTGACCTGTTGCGGGGCAAGGCTGGCCAAGTTGTGCTGATAGTGGTTATACGTGAGCATGATGAACACGATTGCGAGAATGAGCAAGCCGCTCCATCGGAGATACAAACTGGTCATGAATCGGATTTCGACAGGTGAAACTGACTCAGGAGGCGTCCCTTTTTCGCGTGCAGCAAGTGGTCGAGATAGAGTAATTGCGTGCGGACCATGACCATGTAGGCGAACAGCAGGGACATGCCGACGCTCATGAACACCAGCGGCACCAGAAGGCCGGACGCAATGCTCACCCCACGCATGGAAATGGATTGCGGCTGGTGCAGCGTTCGCCACCATTCCACTGAAAAGTGAATGATCGGGAGATCGACGAACCCGATGATGGCCAGAATGGCACCATAGCGGGCTTCCCTTTCAGCATCATCGACAAAGGTTCGCAGCATGACGTACCCGAGCAAAATCAATAATAAAATCGTAAAGGAGGTGAGCCGCGCGTCCCACGTCCACCACGTGTCCCACGTGGGTTTGCCCCAGATCATTCCCGTGCCCAGCGCCAGCGCGGTAAAGACGGCGCTGAGCACGGCCACGGCCTGACACATGTTGTCCACGATCGGATCCCGTTTCCACAAATACCACAGGCTGCCTATGGCCAGCACGGTATACCCCAGGAGGGACGTATGGGCGAGGGGAACGTGGATGTACATGATCCGCACGACCTCGCCCTGGTAGTAATCCGGAGGGGACCCGATCAGTCCGACGTAGAGTCCGACCATGAGGCACAGGGCGGCCCCTCCGCCGAACCAGCCTTGAAACCGTTGGACTCTTCGGATAACCCGATGAATGGTCATCATGCATCCATCACGAATTCAAACATCCAAAACGACACGACCGTAAACACCACGTCATACACGGTCAGGAGTTCCAGCCACTGTCCGTACACAGCCAGGGGCTCTCCGTTCAGGGCTCCCTTCGTGGCTTCGACTGCAGCGATCATGACGGGGACCACCAGGGGGAGGAGTAGGATCGGGAGCATCACTTCGCGCGCCCGAATTTGCGCCGTCAGAGCCGAAAACAGCGTCCCTGTGGCGGAAAGTCCCATGGTTGCCAGTAAAAATATTAACAGAAGGATCGAAATCTCTTCAACGATCTCCAAATTGAAGAGGATCACAAACATCGGAAATAAAAGGATTTCTGCCACGAACATGAAAGCAAAATTCGCCGCGACTTTTCCGAGGTAGATCGCCCCCTTGGCTTCCGGCACCATCTGCAAGGCTTCCAGGCAGTCATTCTGAAGCTCGGTGGAAAACGACTTGCCCAACCCGATAATACCGGTAAAGGCAAAGGCCACCCACATGATCCCCGCAATGACTTCTCGTGCGGCCTGCTGGTCCATGGAAAAGCTGAAGCTGAAAATCAGGATCACGATGAGGGCAAAAAACACCATGGAGGAGATCGTCTCACGGCTTCGCAGCTCGACGACGAAGTCCTTCCAGACGATCCAGCGGATGACGGTCAGCGAGGTCATCTGACTTCAGAGGCCGCAGGGTCGATTTCCTGCAACGTCCCTTGCCGCAGCACACCGGCCCGGCTGACGATGGGACGCGTCTTGTGGTGATCATGCGTGGAAAGGAGCACGGTCCCATTATCCGAGAGTCGTTCCCGCACGTACTCCTGCAGGAGCTCGGTCCCGGCCGAATCCAGGGCGGTAAAGGGTTCGTCCAACAGCAGGACGTCGGGTTTGGCCAGTATGGTTTTGGCCAGGGCCAGCCGTTTCTTCATGCCCGCGGAATAATGTCGAACCCTCACGTCGGCAAAGGCGCCGATGGCCACGCGATCCAATGCCCGCTTCACCTCGCGGTCCGTCGGGCTCTGGCCTCGCAGGGCAAGGGCAAACGCCAGGTTTTCCCTGGCATTCAGCTCATCGTACAAATGCGTCCCATGGGCCAGAAAAACGAGGTTGGCTCGAATGGCGTCTTTGTCTGTGAGCCCATGCATGCCGAGAATTTCATAATGCCCCGTACTGGGCCGCTGCAGCGTGGCCAGGATTTTCAATAACGTGGTCTTGCCCGCGCCGTTGGGGCCGAACAGGGCAAAACATTCCCCTTTCCTGATGGCCAGGGTGATGTCATGCAACACCTGGAAATGCCCATAGGACTTGCCGAGACCGTGACAGGAGAGCGTAACCATGGGGAAGGAGTATGGTGTTCGAGGCCGGTTACGGGAACATCAAGGCAAGGACATGGCTGGTTAACATGGAAGACAATCGTCGTATGCCGGGATTGTCTCAAAGAGGCACTATACTGGATGCTTGCGCTTGTGTCCACCGAGACCCTCGGTATGAGAATCATCTTCAGTCAGTCCATTGCATGCGTAAACGGCGTCTCTATTTCGGGGACAGGCTTTTCATCGTGGGTCCGTCATGACGTTGCGGTCTTTTGAATCGTCGTCCCCGACACGCCCTTTTCGTCATGCCACGCGCCTTCTTTGTCATGCCTGCACGTTGCCCCTTCCGTCATTCCCGCGTACGCGGGAATCCAGGGTTTTTGCCTTTTCCTTTCTTTCTGGATGCCGGCTCGGAGTCCGGCATGACGGTGGGGGGGGGGAGTCGACTGACGTCACACGCGTGGAAAAACTCTTGAGTCGGAAACCCGAGCTCTTGCACGTTCTCACCGGATTGTCCTGTTGGATTCACAGGACGGGTTGCCGGTTGACGGTCTCGGGAATTCCTGAATAAGATGAAATCCGGCCGGGCCGATGCAAAGAGGCGAACGTGTATAATGAGTTGGGAACAGGAATGGCATGGGGCGAAAGGCAGGGGCTTACCGGGCAATCGTTCGTGACCCGCAGGAGGGTGAGGGCATCATTGTGGGCTGCTCGTGCCGGAAGCGTGCCTTCCAGCCGAATGCGGGGGTACGGCTGCAGGTTTGCCCTGGCGTTGGTGGTGCTGCTGGGAGTTGCCTGTGATTCGGGGTATTCGGACGGCCGTCAGGACAAGGAAAACGCCGTTGTCGTGCGTCGGGCTCCACCGGCCATGGGATCCCAGGCTCCCGAGTTTCGCCTGCTTGACTTGCAGGGAAAGTGGCACGCGCTTCCGGACTATCACGGCAAGGTGGTGCTCCTGAATTTTTGGGCGACCTGGTGTGGCCCGTGCCGTGTCGAAATGCCGGGCATGGAAACCCTGTATCAGGAGTTCAGGGATGAGGACTTGGCCATTCTTGCGGTGTCTTCAGACCCGCAGGGGAGTATCGTGACTCGACCGTTTGCGACGTCCAACGAGTTGACCTTTCCGATCCTGCACGATTCGGATTACCGCGTGAGCGGGAGTTATGGCGTACGGACTCTGCCCATGAGCTTTCTGATCGATCGAAACGGTACGTTGACCCATCGAGTGTTTGGGGCACGGGACTGGAACAGTCCGGAGGCTCGTGCACTGATTCAAGGCCTGCTCCGGGAGTCGTAACGCGATGCTCGATTCCATGAGTCACGTTTCCCTGTTTGCGGCCTTCAGCGCGGGCTTCCTGTCCTTCATCTCGCCGTGCGTCCTGCCGTTGGTGCCTTCCTATGTTTCCTATATTACCGGGCTCTCCATGGAGCAGTTGGTCGACGCGTCGGAGCGGCAGCGGTTTCGCAAAGCCATTATCCTGAATTCGCTGCTGTTCGTGGTGGGCTTTTCTTCCGTTTTCATTGCGTTCGGCGCCTCCGCAAGTTTTGTCGGACAGGTGTTGTATGAATATCAGGACATCATCAGAAAAATTGGCGCCGTCCTGATTATCGTCTTCGGGCTCTACCTGCTGGGTCTGATCAAGTGGAACGTGATGATGACCGAACGCCGACTCTTCTCTTTGGGCAGTCGGCCCGTTGGGTACGTCGGATCGTTCCTGATCGGGACGGCCTTTGCCGCTGCATGGACGCCTTGCGTCGGCCCCATTCTTGGCGCGATTCTGGCCTATGCCAGCACCACGGAATCCATGCAAGTGGGCATTCTGCTTCTCGCGTCCTATTCCCTGGGGTTGGGCGTGCCGTTCTTTGTGACCGCCTTCAGCGTCGATCGATTTCTCAACTATTTTCAAAAGGCCAGGTTCTACCTCCATGGCGTTTCTCTGGCCAGTGGCGTCTGCCTGGTTCTGGTCGGTGTGATGATTTACGTCGATTCTCTGGCACGCCTGACCAGTTTTCTCGAACGCCATGGAATCGGGTGGTATATCGGACAGTAGGCCGGAGCAGGGGCCTCCTCGTCCGTCATTCCCGCGGAAAGCATGCCCTCGATCCCTGATCGAGTCGGGGACAGGCAATACTGAATCGGGGGCGGGAATCCAGGGTTACGGCGTTTATTTTTCTGGCTGTCCGCTGGGGGGCATGGCGGGCGAGGCCCCTAGAGGGTCTCTGGCGTTGACGCGGGATTTACTCGCACCAAGTCCCGGGGCGACAGGTTACGGAACGGGGAACGGAACGAGGCCTCGGATTGGCAAAGGTGTTGGCCATTCCGGTTCCTCCGCACCAGGATCCCACCTGGCAGTTGGTCAGCGTCGAAGCGGTTGGTGGCAAGGGCGAACGGGGGTTCCTGCTTGCGGTCGTCCTGGGGAAGAGACCGGGTTGCGACGTGGGTCGGTTCAAGGAACGACGAGGCTGGGCTGCCATCAGGGTAGGGTTTTCGTCTTGAAGCGCTGCCAGTAACTCGTTCCCGTCCTTCCGCAAGCGATGCCGGGGGTGTTCCTGCACCAGGGCCGTTGCCCAATCTCGCGCCCATTCCAGCGCCCCCAACTTCTGGTAGGATTTGGCCAGAAACAGTTTGGCCTCGACGGCTTCTTCCATGGTGGGATAGTCGTAGATGATTTTCTCGAATCGTTTGGCCGCAGCCAGGTAGTGTTCTTTTTTATAGTAGAACGTTCCGACGAACGAATGGTGTTGCGCGAGGTAGCGTTGACATTCTTTGATTTTGACGCGGGCCTCCGCTTCGTATTGATTCGCGGGGTAGGTGGCCAGGAGTTTCTGGAAGGCGTCTTCGGCCTCGTTCACGGGCGTCATGTCCCGGTCAATCGTTTGAATCATTTTAAAGTGGCTGAGGGCCAACCGGTATTGCGCGTACGGAGCGAGAACGTGTTTGGGATGCATGTCCAGAAAATGTTGATATTCGACGATCGCCTCCGTGTAGCCCTCTTTTTCATGAAACGATTCCGCTCGTTTCATGATGACGTTGGGGTCATAGTTCATTTCGATGGTGTCACCGACAAAAATCTGCGCATCGGTTCGCTCGGCGAACACGCCGGGGAAAGGCGACTCCTGGTCCGAGAACCATGAACACCCGAGGGTGAGGAAACTGGTCACGGAGACGATCATCATCGTGACCGGTTGACGAAACACAGACATGTGCGTTGAAATCCTTAGAAAATGAAGACTATCCTTTCACCATAGCAGAATTCGGATCGTGAAAACAAGCTGAACTGAGGAGGCTGTTCCTGAGGATGTCACGTTCCTATACCAGTCGAATCTGCGGAACCGGTTCGTACGTTCCGCCACGTCGAGTGACCAATGAGGAAGTGGCCGCGCACTTTGCGGTGCACGATCAGGACCTCTTTCGGGTCACCGGAATACGGACCAGGCATTGGAGCCAAGCCGATGAACCCTGTTCACGCTTAGCTGAGCACGCGGCTCGACGGGCCTTGGACGCCTCGGGCCTTTCGAGTGACGCGCTGGATGCCATCCTGGTTTCGACGACGTCTCCGGATACCCCGTTTCCGTCCACGGCCTGTCTGCTCCAGAAACAGCTGGGAACGCGCCACGTTGCGGCCTTCGATCTTGCGGCGTCGTGCAGTGGGTTTCTGTACGGGTTATCCATGGCCAATGCCTTTATCCGTTCAGGCCAGTTTCGCAGTTGTCTCGTGGTGGCGGCCGAGATCAAATCCCGCTCGCTCCACGTTTCCCAGCCTGCAAGTGGCATTCTCTTTGGCGATGGCGCCGGCGCGGTGGTCGTGACCCGGGAAGAAGCGTTGAATCCGGCTGCAAACCCGAAGGAAGCCGGGATCCTGGACATTCGACTGTATTCGGAGGGGGCCTATCACGATCTGATCACGATTCCGGCAGGAGGCTCGAGACACCCGACGAGCCAGGAAACGCTTCAAGGTGAGCTCCATGGGATTCGATTGCAGGGCGGCGCGGTCTATCGCGTGGCCGTCAAGCGGCTGACGGAGGCGATTGAGACGATCCTGCGTGAGACCCGGACGAGTGTGTCCGAGGTGAAGCAAGTCATCACGCATCAGGCCAATGGCCGTATGCTCCAGACCATTGCAAAACGGTTGGGCCTGCGCCACGACCAGATGGTTTCCATCATCGATCAGGTCGGCAACACGTCGTCGGCTTCCTTGCCGATGGCCTTGGATTGGGCGTGCAGGCAGGGCAAATTTCAGGCAGGCGATCTCATTTTGCTTGGAGCGTTTGGGGGAGGATTGACGTGGGGCACAGCCTTGATTCGATGGTAAGCGGTCGTGACGCGCAGGGCCGTTCTTCGGTTGACGAATATTTCGTTTCTGTCATAATAACAGAAACCTCCCCAGGCGTGTCACAACCCTTGGCACCTGGGCCGTTGAAGGACGTTTCCCCTGTACGGGTTTCGGGAGTCTCTGAGTGAAAAAGATCTATCTGGCGAATCCACGTGGATTTTGTGCCGGCGTTGACCGGGCCATTGAAATTGTCGAACTGTCCCTGAAACGTTATGGCGCGCCGATTTACGTGCGCCATGAAATCGTGCACAGTCGGCACGTCGTCAATTCTCTTCGTAAACGAGGCGCGGTTTTCGTAGAGGAACTGGGTGAAGTCCCGGATGGCGCGCTGGTGATTTTCAGTGCCCATGGAGTGGCCCGCCAGGTGTGGGACGAAGCTCGGCGTCGCAATCTGAAAGTCATTGATGCAACCTGTCCCCTGGTGATCAAGGTGCACAATGAAGTCCATCGTGATTACAACAATAATTACGAACTCATTCTCATCGGTCATGCCGACCATCCCGAGGTGGTGGGTACCCTGGGCCAGATTCCGGACAAATTTCATTTGGTGTCTTCCGTCAAGGACGTGGAAACGCTGCACGTGGAAAACACGGAACATCTCTCCTACGTGACCCAAACAACCTTGAGCGTGGATGAATGCAGTGAAATCGTCGAAGCGCTCAATCGCCGGTTTCCGGGCATCAAGGGTCCGCATCAGGAAGATATCTGTTACGCCACGCAGAATCGGCAAAATGCCGTGAAAGAATTGGCCCGATTCGTCGATTTGATTCTGGTCATCGGCTCTCCCAACAGCTCAAACTCCAATCGACTGCGTGAGTTGGCCGAACGATTCGCGGTCCCTGCCCACCTCATCGATTCCTATCAGGACATCCAGCCCGAATGGCTCAAGGGCGTGGAAGCCATCGGAGTCACGGCCGGAGCCTCTGCCCCGGAGATTCTCGTGAGTGAAGTGGTGGCCTATCTCAAAGGCACCGGAGCGCAGGAGGTCGAAGAGCTCACGGTCGTTGAGGAAGACATCGAATTTCTGCTTCCCAAGGAACTGGTCATGCCCGGCGAACGGCGCAACCAGAAGGCTCTCGTCTAGTCCGGGTTCCTGCCGTTTCCCGTATCCCCAGGGATACCCACAATATATACACACCATTTCCATCCTCACCACATTGTTTAGTGCCAGAGCTTTGAAATTTCTGTCTTTTATGCTACAGTAGAGGCCGTGGTCCGTTTGCCCCATCACCCTCTGCTAGCGAGTGCTCCATGAAATTGAAATCCCTCCTGGTTTCCGGATTCAAATCCTTTCCTGAAGCCCGACTCGATTTTCCCCAAGGCATTACCGCGGTGGTGGGGCCTAACGGAGCGGGGAAAAGCAACGTCGTGGATGCCATTTTATGGGTCTTGGGTGAGCAAAGCACCAAGGCCCTGCGTAGTGAACGCATGGAAGACGTCATCTTCAACGGGACGGAATCCCGGAAGCCCTTGGGCATGGCGGAAGTCTCGCTGGTGGTCAGCGACGTGACGAGTCAGGAGCTCGAGTCCGTGGCCGGGGTGATGGAGAACTTGTCTGGCAACAAAGAGTTGATGGTCACTCGGCGGCTGTATCGTGATGGGGACAGCGAATATTCCATCAATAAAATTCCCTGTCGACTCAAGGACGTTCGCAGCCTCTTTTTGGAAGCCAGGGCCGGGACCAAGGGGCATACGGTGATCGAACAGGGCAACATCGATCACATCCTCTCGGGGTCTCCCCAGGATCGCCGTATGTTTATAGAAGAAACCGCGGGAATCGGTCGCTTCAAAAAACAAAAGACGGAAGCACTGCAGAAACTCAAGACCACGCAACACAATCTGACTCGCGTGCGGGACATCATGGCCGAGGTGCAAAGGCAACTGCGGACCTTGAAGCGCCAGGCGCAGCAGGCCGAGCACTATCGAAAGCTGCAGGCGGAATCGCGCGCCCTCGAAATTCGGCTGCTGAAAAACGACTTTGAAGACCTGCATCGGGATCGGATGCAGGTCGAAGCAGAACTCGCCCGGCTGGAGTTGCGCGAGGCTGAACTTCTGGCCGAAGAAGCCCGCCTGACGGCTTCGTATGAGGAAGCCCGTTCGAGCCTGTTACGCGATGGGGAACTCGTCGGCCACGTACAGGAAGAGCTTCGACAATTGGAACATGGCATCGGGCAGGCCCTGACGACCATGGAAGTTGAGCAGCATCGCGCCGACCTGTTCGATCAGCAACGAACGCAGGCGCTGGAAGAGCAGACTCATCTCGTCACGGTTTCCGAGCAGGCCAAGACGGACCTCCGGAGCCTTGAGGAACAGGTTCGGCGCTCCGAAGAACACATGGCTCACGTGACCGGACGATTGACGGAACTGGAGACGGACGAGCAGCAACGAGGGGAGAACCGAACGGCGTTGCAGGCCCAAGTCGGGCAGAGCAGGCAACGCCTGTTCGACCTCGCGGTCGAGCGTTCGCACGCCGAAGCGCAGTTGACCAATCTCGGTGCCAGGCAGCAGGAACTGCTGAACCGTCTTCGTGAGGTCCAGGAGGATCAGGCCCACTGTCGGCAGGAACGATCGGAGGCCGAGTCGACTCTGGCCGAGCAGCAGGGGTTCCTGGAACGGGTCACCCGGGATCTGGCCGTGGCTCGTGATAGTCACGAAACCCTGTTGGCCGAGGGGCTGAAACTCGAAGAGCGGATTCGAGCGGTTGATCAACAATGGATGCAGGAACAGACCGACCGCGCAGCAGCCGAATCGCGGCTGCGAGCGTTGCAGGCCATGCTTCGGGAAGAGTTGGGGTATCGGCACGACCCGGAGGGGAACGATGCTTCCTTCCGAGAGACGTGTCAGGGAATCAAGGAAGTGTTCGCCGAGCGGTTGAAGGTGCCGCAGGAACATGAAGTCGCCGTAGAGGCGGCCTTGGGAGAGCATATTCGCGCCTGGGTCATGCACGGGATCGACGACGTGCCGCAGGCGCTCAAGTGGATCACGGAACAGGGTTGGGGTCGTGGCACCTTTGTGTCCGTGCGTTCTGGGGCAACCGGACCGGTTCTTGAGTCGTGGTCCGCCCTGGAGAAGGCGAAAGGGGTCTTGGGTAAGGCCGTTGACCTGATCGACGTGCCCGAAGATCTTCAGGGCGCGTTAGAATGTCTTCTTGGAGGGGTCGTGCTGGTGGACACGCTCGAAGACGGGCTCTCGGCAATCCCCCACGTCTCTCAGGCCGATCTCGGATTTCTGTTGCTGGTCACGCGAACCGGGGAAGTCATTGACCCCCGGGGCATCGTGACTGGCGGATCCTCCGGTGAGGCGAGCGGACTGCTTCAGCGACGGCGTGAAGTTCATCGGTTGGAACGGGAATTGTCCTCGATGGCCCAACGCATTGCCGAGTTCGACAGTCAACGGCAGGTGGGGCAGGAACGGTTCGAGGACAACAGGCAACAACGTCAAACCCTTGACGCCACCCTGAAAGAATCCGAAATGAGACAACTCGTGCTCGAGAAGGAACGTTCCTCTCTGGCGAGTCGCCTGCAAGATTTGGAGAAACGGTTGCACGCGAATCAGACCGAACTCGATTCGTGCCAGGCCGAACTCGTTGGAATTCGAGAGCAGGAAAGCCTGACCCAAACCCGGCTCGGAGAAATCGCGCAGCAGCATGGCCAAGAAGAGCAGCATCTGGAGGCCCTGACCGTGCAGTTTCAGGAAGCCGATGAAGCCCTTCGAGTCCTCTATGACCGATTGACGGAGACGCGGTTGACCTTGACCACGTATCGGGAACGTCATGAACGGGCCCGGGCGGACGTGGATCGGCTCCAGGAGGAGGAACGCAGCCGGCAGGGGCGGCTGCAGAATCTCGTGGAACAGATTGAATCGCTTGAGGCCAGGGCAGGGCAGAGCCGGGAAGAACGCCGGCACGCGGATTCGGTCTTTCAGGAATTGGATGCCAGAAAGACGAGTCTCCAGAGTCAGCTTCGAGAGGTCGAAGAACGGCATGCGAACGGCTTGGAACAGACTCGGGACCATGAGCGCGGTCTCAATGAGAATCGAAAGCACTGTTCTGCAACCAAGGAAGCACGGCGGGAATCAGACGTTCAGCTTGCTGAACTCCGGACGCGCATGCAGACCATCGAAGACACCTTGACCGGCACCTACGGAGAATCTTCCGGCAGAGAAGGAACGTCGGAGTCGGCCACGTCGCAGGACCCCGGAGCCGAGGGTGAAGGCCCCGAAGCCTGGCGGGAACGCTTGCAGGTCCTGCGGACCAGGATGGACCGCATGGGGGCGTTGAATTTGGCTGCGATCGACGAGCATCGGGAATTGGAGGAACGCGATCGGTTTCTTCACGAGCAGGAAGAGGATTTGTCGGAATCGATCCACTCGCTTCAGGAAATCATCGAACGCCTCAATCGAACGACGAATCGCATGTTTCAGGAGACGTTCGAAGCGATCCAGGAAAAGTTCGGGGAAGTCTTTTCGGCTTTTTTTGCTGGAGGCCAGGCGGAGTTGGTGCTGGTGCAGCCGGACTCAGAAGAAGAACGGGAGATAGGAGTCGAGCCCGGCGTCGATATCATTGCGCAGCCTCCAGGAAAACGTCTCAAGAACCTGACGATGTTGTCCGGTGGGGAAAAAGCCCTGACCGTCCTGGCCCTGCTGTTTGCCAGTTTTCTGACGAAGCCGTCGCCGTTTTGTATTCTGGACGAGGTCGATGCGGCGTTGGATGAGCCGAACGTCGTCCGGTTTGCGCGATTCCTGCCTCAGTTGACCCCGCTTTCGCAGTTTCTCGTCATCACGCATAATAAACGCACGATGGAAGTCGCCGATTCCCTGTTTGGCGTGACCATGGAAGAGCCCGGCGTTTCGAAGTTCGTTTCCGTGCGAATCGCGGATTTCGAGAACGTGTAACGGCAGGGGAGTGAGTGGCGTGGGGTGGGAAAAGCCCCATCTCGAGACGGGGCTTTGTCGACTAGTTTCGGACGCCGCTCCACACCTTCTCTGGATCGATTTCCTTGTCAGGATTCAAGCTTTTCGCCTTTTCAAGCAAGACGTCGGTGGTTTCGGGAATTTCCGGGTCAGGCACGCAACAGTCGTCGACCGGGCAGACGGCTGCACATTGAGGCTCGTCGAAATGTCCGACGCATTCGGTACAACGTTCGTGGGTAATCACGTACACCGTATCACCTTCACCCTGTCCTTCCCCTACGGCATACCCTTTTTCTTCCGCGGCACTCCGGGTTTCAAAGATCGCTTCGTTGGGGCATTCCGGTAAACAGGCTCCGCAATTGATACATTCTTCCGTTATCAATAATGACATACCCTCCTCCTTCTATCGAACCGGAAAAATCACAAAAGCCATATCTCTTCTCATTCTAGGCACCCGCGTGTATCCAGTCAACGGGACAGAAGGCCTAGGCCCTAAGCCATTTGGACTGCTCTGACCAACGGTCGGAGTCTTCGGCTCCTCTCACCGCGCGTAAATGGGAATCGGAGGCCTGGCGTTCTGGGTTGACGCGGCTTCCAGGATCTTTTGCAACCGAGGAGTCTCCTTCGTGCTGTCAGCGAATGCGGGAACACGGACGCGAAAGAGCTTTTCCTGTGACCCGTCCGTCTTCAAGGACATAGTCCAGGCCCTGGACGTGGCATGGCCTGCCCGCGACGGCCAAGGCGCCCCAGAAGCCCTGTTCCAGAGAGAGATCGAAGAGTTCATGGGGGACGTGTCCTTCGATGGTAAGGAGTTGCGGCGATTGGTCAGAGGCTATGGACACCGTCACTTGCTTCAGCGGAAACGAGAGTCCTGTTCCAATGGCTTTGACAAAGGCCTCTTTTCGGGTCCAGTAACGGAAGAAAGCCGCCTTTTGTTCGACCTGGGGGCATTGCTGAAACACCAGGAATTCTTCGGGACTGCAAATCCGTTCGGCAAGCTTGGCATAATCGGTGGATTCCCGGTCCGCTTCGAGATCAATGCCGACTTCAAAGTCTCGAGAAACGGCGTACACGGCCAATTCTCGGGAATGCGTCACGTTGAAATAAAGAGGCGGCCTGACGGGGTCAGGCAGAAATGGTTTTCCAAAGGGGCCCGATTCAAAACGGATGTCCCGGGGAGACGTCCCGAGGTAATGCGCGAGAATGTGACGCAGGATTCCTCGTGCCGCGGTAAAGCCACGTCGGTGGTGGGGCCTGTGCAGACGTTGTGCTCGGGCTCGTTCGTCCGGACTCAGGACGTCCTCATACACTTGAAGGCGTGCGGAGGGTACGTCTACAATCGCGCGCCATACGTGGACGTGGCCCGTAGAGAGGAAGTCTCCACCGGCGGTTCCCAAAAAAGACGAGGAGGAAGGGGCGTGGCTCATGCCTGTTCAGAGAAAGTCCATGCTTGTCCGGTCCGCGGAGCGAGTCCGGACGTATTGTACAAAGAAACGCCTGCGCGAGGCGAACGTTGAGTCGGGTAAACGTCTCGGCAGCTTATGGCGCGTTAATCACCGCCTCGGTGGTGTGGGGCGGATCGGTCGTCGCGCAGAAAGTGGCCTTGGGCGCCTTCTCCGCGGTCGAAGTGTCGGTCTTTCGAGGAATCGGGGCGTTGGGAATTCTCCTGCCGTTGTGGTGGTGGCAGGAGCAGGCCCGCACGCGGTTGACCGGCCGGGATCTCGCGATGCTCGTGGCCTTGGGGCTCGCCGTTCTCGGCAATCACCTGCTGGTCCTGTATGGGCTTCAGTACATCGGGGCCGGGGCTGCCGGTGTGATTATCGGGGCCAGTCCGGCCATTACGGCCTTTCTGTCCTCTTTGATGCTGCGAGATATCCCGTTTCGTCAGGTCTGGGTCGGGTGTGCCGTGTCATTTATCGGAGTGGCCCTGGTCTCGGGTGGTCAGGCAACCGCGGATGGCGGGGTGAATCCCGTTCTGGGCGGTGGGCTGGTCGTCCTGGCTTTGATAAGCTGGGCCCTGTACACTATTGGAAGCCGCTGGATGATGGAAGGGCTGTCGCCGCTTACGGTGAATTGGACGACGCTCTTCATCTCGATCATCTTTCAGCTCCCGTTGCTGTGGCTGGACCCCAAGGTCTTGGATGCGGGTCTTGGGAGTATCCCTCCCTCAGGGTGGACGGCGTTGATCTACGTCATCGTCTTTGCCACCGCACTCGGTCAGCAAGCCTGGCTCTATGGGGTCTCCGGCATCGGACCGTCGCGTGCCGGGGTGTTTACCAATTTGATCCCCGTGTCGGCGCTGTTGTTGTCTTTTGTCATCCTTGGAGAACCGTTGGATCTGATCAAGGGGCTCGGCATTGGATTCGTCCTGGGTGGTGTCTGGCTGGTCAACCGATCTTCGGAGACCTGAGATCCCGGCTTGAAAGGGAGGCTCACGTCAGACCGAATTCTGGCGGAACGTGGAACGCCTTGCATGAAGAAAGGGAACGCTGAATGCTGGAAGAGCGAATCGAAGAAGTGACGTTGGCGAACGAGGCCTTTTACCGAGCCTTTGAGAGTCTGGATATCGCGGAGATGGATAAGGTGTGGGCCCACCAGGAATACGTGACCTGCATCCATCCGGGCTGGAGCATGAGGGTCGGCTGGCCGATGGTTCGAGATTCATGGGTCGTCATTTTCAACAACGTTTTTTCCATGGGGTTTTCCCTCACGGAATTACAAATTCAGGTTGCCGGTGACGTGGCCTGGGTGATTTGTACCGAGAACATTACGACCCGGCACGCGGAGACCACCCAAACGAGTCGAGTCGTGGCGACCAATCTGTATGAACGCATGGATGAAGGCTGGAAGATCATCCACCATCATGGCTCCCCGTTAATGGAATAGCACAAGCGGCGGACGTCCGTGACGTGTCAAGGTTCACGCATTCATCGGGACTCGGGGGCAGGCGTTACTCCCGCCTCCGGATCGTTGTCAGGCGAATGAGCAGACCCCGTGAGCCAGGTGCTCGTGCAGCACAACGCGAGGCAAGGCTTGGGTTGCTGAAAACGGTCAGTGCGGGAGCGCGAGGGTGCTCTTCCATTCTTCGACGATCGAATCTCGTTCGAGCATCGTCATGCCGTTATATTTCCTGAACATTCCCTTCCCCCCCTTCTTTCGCCGCCAGGTCACAAAATCTGAAAAATGCTCCTTGCAGACGATCCCTGTTCCGGTCGGCGCATAGCCCTGATTCGCGCATCCTTCGATCATACAAAATTGAGCGTACATGCTGTTGACTCCTTTCGTCTCAGTATGCCCAACGGGGACGAGGCCATGCAACGGTACGCCGAATACTTGCATTCTTGCCGACCGTCTGGCTATCGTAGACCGCAGTGTGATTTGGAGATCGTTCTGAACGGATTGTGAGAAAGGAGAGTCACTCGTGGCAACAGCGAAAGAGGTCTTTGGAAAAGTGAAAGAGGCGGCCTTGGCGGCGACCGGCCCCGATGAACGCGCCCTGCAAATCGATTATGAGGCGCTTGAGAGAAAAATTACCTCGGCTTTGGGGCCTCGGACCATCGCCCTTCTGCATATCAACCAGTATTTGCCCGAAGGCTATGAGGACCAGGGCCACTTCAACGCGATTGGCGTGACAGAGGGCAACGTGGTGTATGATATGGTCATCGGCGATCAATATTTTCGCTACGACGTGTTTTCCGCTGCAGATCTCACCAAATTTCAAATCATCGACGGCCTCTACAAGGACGAAGAAAAACGGGAAGAAATTCCCTTTCTGAGTTTGCGACTCCAGCATGGAGACGAAGCGCATATTCTGTTGGGATTGAAGGATGACCAGCGTGCCAGCGTCCTGGCCATCAGCGAAAAAGTTTCGTCAGCCCGTTATCCGGGATAACACGGTTCAATCTCGTCGGCTGCCGGAAGCCTCGAATGCGCCATAGCGGCAGAGACACATCCCCGGCATGACGGTTGAGGGTCACACTTCGTCATTCCCGCGAAAGCAGGAATCCAGAGCTTTTGCCTTTCCTTTTTCTGGATGCCGGATCGGGGTCCGGCATGACGAACAGGGGAGCAGCATCCAACTGCGTCATTCCTTCGTCTCTCTCCGTCATTCCCGCGAAAGCGGGAATCCAGGGGTTTTTCTTCCAGCCTTCTGAATGCCGGATCGAGTCCGGAATGACGGAGTGGGAATTTAGGAACGATTGACTCGATCAAGCCGTGGGTCTTCAGCTTCCCTTGGGATTCTGTCGTTCAGAGCGACATCCTTCCCGGTGACCTGCCATCAAGCCGGGCGTGCCGGAGCCACGACTAACTCGACGAGTAGAACGGAAGCGCCTGCACCACGCAGGGCTGACGTTGTCCGTTGATTTCCACGTGAAGGGCTGTGCCGGGCGCGGTAAAGTCTCGCAAAGGAAATGCAAAGGCGATGGTTCGGTTCAGAGAGGGGGAGCGAATCGCACTACTGACCCATCCGACCTCTCGGGCGTCGCTGAACACCTTGGCCTCGGGGAGGGGCACCGCTTCCTCTGAGGAATCAATGACCAATCCGACCAGTCGCCGCTTGACCGTCCCGTACGTGTCCATGCGGGCGACGACCTCCTGGCCCGGGTAGCATCCCTTGCTCAGGCTGAAGGCTTTCCCTTCCAGGTTGGCTTCGGGTGGCACGATCCGTTCATTCAAATCCGGTCCCAGTTTGGGGATGCCCGCTTCGATGCGCAGGGATTCTCGTGCTTGAGTGCCGATGGCTCGCAGGCCCAAGGCTTTTCCTGCCTCCCACAACCGGTTCCATGTCGAGTCCATGGCTTCGTTCGGCATCAGAATTTCTCTGTCGCATTCACCGGTTTCCTGGGTATTGGCAATCAGGGCCGACTGTCCTTGCAGATCGTGAATCAGAAAGGACCCGGGTGGCAGATCGGTGACGTCCTCCCCCAACGATTCCCGAATGAGGAGTGGGGCCTGAGGGCCGCTTACCAGCAGAATGCCCCAGGTGTCTCCGCAGTTCTTGATTTTGGCCTTGGTGCCGTACAAAAGAAACTTTCGAAAGGCGTCGTAGGTGACGGTTCCCTGTTCGCCCACGTCTTCGACCAACAGAGATTCTTCAAGCCGATAGACCCGAAAGCAACTCAAGATTTTGCCCTTGTGCGACATGAAACTCGAATACAACCAGTCGCCAACGCGGAGTGGCAGAAGGTCGTTGCTGATGATGCTCTGGAGCCAGGTCACGCGATCCTCTCCCGTGACGTGCAGTTTGCCGCGATGCGAGACGTCGGCGATCCCGACGGTTGTTCTGATGGCGTGATGTTCGGCAATGGGGTCGCCATAATGAAGCGGCATCTCCCAGTCCCCGACGAGGTCGAAGCAGGCCCCGAGTCGTTGATGGGTGGAATGAAGGGCAGACTGGTTCATGCCGGACGGGTCACTTCTTCAAGGAGGGCCAGGGTTCTCGCGGAAAATTCGTTGCGTGAGACAATTTTATCGATGCCGAGTTCCCTGGCCTGCCGCCACGTGTCGACTTCTTCATGATTGGCAAACGCCAGGACCGGCACCTGGTGCAGGGCCTGCTCGCGTTTGGCGGTTTTCAGCATGGTGGTGGCATCCAGCCCGGGGTCGTTCATGTTCAGCACGATGGCCGTCGGGGCGCGGGTCTTTGCCTTTTCGATGATCTCCTCGGGAGACGTGACGCGCTTGAGCCCGTATCCCGCGGGTTTGTAGGCATCACGGATTTTCGTATAGAAAAAAATATCGGTCACTCCTACGAGCACGAGTCTTTCCTGTTCCACGCGTTCCACCTTTCTTGTGATCGTGGGAGCGCCCCACGTTAATTCATCAAGGTGATGAGCCGCATCATCGCCCGCTTGGCAGGCGTGTAGTTGGCATTGAGCGTCACCGCGGTTTTGTAGAATTCGATGGCCCGGAGCCAGTCGCCTTTTCGTTCATAGACGCGCCCCAGGTTCATGTGCGGAAAGGCCGGGCTTTCATACCGTTTGGCCTTGGTGGCCCGTTCGAGCCAGGGGATCGCTTCATCCAGGCGGTTCAGTTCAATGAGATAGGCTCCAATGTCATTATATGGATTCCCGAAGTCCGGGTCCGTCTTGATGGCCCGATGACATTCTTCAATGGCTTCGTCCAATTGACCCATGAAGCTGTAGGTCCATCCGAGAAAGGTATAGGCTTCGGCCGTGGGGAAGAGGTCAATGGAGTTTTGGTATAATTGCACCGCGTCATCCAGCTTGCCTTTCATCTGACAGTCGTAGGCCTGCTGAAACAGATTCCACGCGGTCAGCTTGTCCTCTTCCGGCCCATCGCCCTGATGAATAAAATCCTGCTGATCCATGGCGTGCCAAGTCGGAGGTTATTCACCCTTCAGTTTGTGGTGCACGAGGTCCGCGGCGCGTCTTCCCGACAACAGCATCGACCCGAACGCCGGACCCATGCGCGGAGATCCATCCACCGCGGCCACGGCCAGACCCGTGACGAAACAGTTCGGAAAGACTTCTCGGGTGTTCTCGACAACCATGGCCTCGGACCGTGCCACCCACATGGCTCCGTTGCCCGGGACCGTTTGATAGAGGCCGCGTTGGTTGAGGAGCGCGACGACGACTGCGTCGTGTCCGGTCGCATCCACCACGACTTTTGACTCGAGCGCGATAGGGTCCACGTGGATGACGTCATGGCCTGCCATCTCCGCGGTCGTGTTATTCACGACGACGCCTTCGAGCACGCCCTCGCCTCGAAGGATCAGGTCCACCACCTTCGTCAGGTTGAGGACCTTGACTCCTGCTTCATACGCTGAGGCAATCAGACGGGCGGTCGCATGCGGAGGATCCACGATCCGCATGCCACTGCATTCCTGAACGGGCTTGCACGGGACGCCCATGCTTTCGAGAATGGCGTGCGCGGGTTCGCACAGGGTGGCCTTGTTCATGAGATACCCTCCGGACCAGAAGCCGCCGCCCAAGGCGAGACCCTGTTCCACCAGAAGGGTGCGAAAGCCCCGGGTCGCCAGGTCATGTGCACAGATCAGGCCGGAAGGTCCGCCGCCTACGATAATCACGTCACTTTCAATGAGTTGATCAAACTCTTTATAGAATTCCCGCGCGATGTGACGAGTCACGTCTCGTTCACGAAGCGGCGCTGGTCGAAGATGATCCATGGCGAAGACTCCTGACAGGCGGTTGACTCCGTGGGTTACGGTCGTTCGTTTTGGACGTACAGTTCCCCACCGATTTTTCGAAATTCATCGGCTTTTTCCCGAAGCCCGACCTCCAGGGCCTGGTGTTCGGCCACCTGGAGTTGCGCGGCATAATCACGCACGTCCTGGGTGATCTTCATCGAACAGAATTGTGGCCCGCACATCGAGCAGAAATGGGCGCCCTTTGCGGCCTGATCGGGCAGCGTGGCATCGTGATAGGCTCGAGCCGTCTCGGGATCCAGCGATAAATGAAATTGATCTTCCCATCGAAACTCGAACCGTGCCTGCGACAACGCGTTGTCGCGCGCCTGAGCCCCTGGGTGGCCTTTGGCCAGGTCCGCGGCATGCGCGGCGATTTTGTACGTGATGACGCCGGCCTTGACGTCTTCTTTCGTCGGCAGGCCGAGGTGCTCCTTGGGCGTGACGTAGCACAGCATGGCGCATCCGTACCATCCGATCATGGCTGCCCCGATTCCCGATGTAATGTGGTCATACCCGGGTGCCACGTCGGTGGTGAGGGGCCCCAGGGTATAGAAAGGAGCCTCATGACACTTCTCCAACTGCCGTTCCATGTTTTCGTGGATCATGTGCATCGGGACGTGGCCGGGGCCTTCGATCATGACCTGCACGTCGTGCGTCCAAGCGAGCCGGGTCAATTCTCCCAGCGTATCGAGTTCGGCAAACTGCGCCTTGTCGTTGGCATCGGCAATCGAGCCGGGCCGTAGCCCATCGCCAAGACTGAAGGATACGTCGTACGCCTTCATGATCTCGCAGATTTCTTCGAAGTGGGTGTAGGCAAAGTTCTCCTGGTGATGCGCGAGACACCATTTCGCGTGAATGGATCCCCCGCGCGAGACAATGCCGGTCATGCGGTTTGCGGTGAGGGGCACGTACGCCAACTTGACGCCGGCGTGAATGGTAAAATAATCGACGCCCTGCTCCGCCTGCTCGATCAGCGTATCCCGATAGATGTCCCAGGTCAGGTCTTCCGCTTTCCCCCCGACTTTTTCCAGCGCCTGATAAATGGGGACGGTCCCGATGGGAACGGGTGAGTTTCGAATGATCCATTCCCGGGTTTCATGAATGTTTTTACCGGTGGACAGATCCATGACCGTATCGGATCCCCACCGGATGGCCCAAATCATTTTTTCCACTTCTTCGTCGATGGAAGATGCCACCGCGGAATTGCCGATGTTGGCATTGATCTTCACCAGAAAATTCCGACCGATAATCATGGGCTCGATTTCCGGATGGTTGATGTTGGCCGGGATAATCGCGCGGCCGCGTGCGACCTCGTCCCGGACGAATTCCGGAGTGATGCGTTGGGGAATCGTCGCTCCCCAGGCCCGGCCGGGATGCTGTTCCACCCCACGGGACGTTCCTTGCGCATGCTCCTGCCGTTGCGTCTCCCTGATCGCCACGAATTCCATCTCGGGGGTGATGATGCCTTTACGGGCATAATGCAGTTGTGAGACGTTCTGCCCCGGTTTGGCCTTCATGGGGTTGCGCACGTGGCCGAAGCGAAGAGAGGCCAGCGCCGGATCATTCGCCCGCAGTCGTCCATATTCGGAAGAGACGTCGGATAAGGCTTCCGCGTCCCGTCGTTCCAGAATCCATCGACGGCGTAACGGGGAAAGGCCGCGTCGGATGTCGATCTCCGTTGAAGGATCGGTATAGGGTCCGGATGTGTCGTACACGAAGACCGAAGAGCCGGACTTGGTCCGGGGTTCAGGCGAGGCGCCGTTGGCCGTTCCGGAAAGAAAAATTTCACGCATGGGCACAGCCACGCCGTCCTGCGCTCCTTTGACGTACACTTTTCTTGAGGCGGGAAGCGGAGTCGTGGTGAGCGGTGAAGCGGAGGCCTGAGACCCCTTTCCATTGGAGGGGGGGTGAGGGAATTCAGTCTGCTTCATACGGAGGTCCTTTCATGAATAAAAAAACCGCTTTCCCGTTTCGGGAAGCGGCTTGCATAAAGGACATCCACCGTCCGCTTCCCTACGCTGGAATTACCCAGATCAGGTAATAAGGGTTGTCTTCGTCACGAAGACTCTCAGCCGACTGGCTCCCCTAGCTCTTCTTTAAGAAGACAAGCATACGCCTTGCCTTTTTTCTTGTCAATCAGCCATGAGGGGTCATGTTAGGAACATATAAACCGTCCGCATCTTTCACCCAACATCTGTCCGGTTTTATCATGTGCCATTTCAGAAGGCATGATGAAGCGGACCGAATGATCAGACCCACAACCGTCATGCCGGACCCTGATCCGGCATCCAGAAAAAAGGAAAGGCAAAGCCCCTGGATTCCCGCGTGCGCGGGAATGACGCAAGGGGCACGGGGATGACGGAGGTAGCACATGGGACGACAAAAGAGGCATAAAGGAGCATAAAAGATGCGAAATGGAGCACAAAAGATGCGAAATGGATGATAAAAGGTGCAAAAAAGTACTAAATTGACACAATCGTCATGCCGGGCTCCGACCCGGCTCCAGAAGGCTGAAAGACAAAACCAAGAAAAAACCCTGGATCCCCGATTAAAAACCTCGGGGATGACGAATGGGGGCACGGGAATGCGGACAGGGCGCGTGGGGTGCGGAGGGGGCATGCAGGAATGACGGACTGGGACTCTCTACCGTCATGCCGGACTCCGATCCGGCATCCAGAAGAAGGCGGCTGGGCTCAAGCCAGTGTCCCAGGCAGACCGGCAGCAGATAGCCGGAATGTTCCACCTGGAATTGTTGCAGGATGTTGAAGATCTGGTAAAATAAAAAGTTTCAACGGGCCACGTTCTTGGCCGTTGAGTGAAGAAAGCCATGTAGAATGTGTGAGTCACCGAAGAAAGAGGCGAACGAGTGAATTCCGTTGAAGCCAGGGTCTTGCCCATCGCGGATTATGAGTCGGTTCCGGGCGAGGAACTTTTTGAACGTACCCGGGTTGCCAAGAAGGCGCTCGGTGACCGGGTGCTGGTCCTGGGACACAATTATCAGCGGGATGAGGTCATTGTGCATGCCGATCTCAGGGGGGATTCCCTGCTCCTGTCCAAGTTGGCTGCGGAACGGTCCCAGCATCCCTACGTGGTCTTTTGTGGCGTCCACTTCATGGCGGAAACTGCCGATATTCTGAGCCGGTCGAATCAGACCGTGATTTTGCCGGATCTGGCAGCGGGATGTTCCATGGCGGATATGGCGGCCATCGAGCAAGTGGATCAGTGTTGGGAAGAACTTGGACGCGTGTTGTCCGTGGAAAAGGCCGTCATGCCCGCGGTGTACGTGAATTCTGCCGCGAGCCTCAAAGCCTTTTGTGGAGAGCATGGGGGCATTACCTGTACGTCGTCCAATGCCAAGGCCGTCATGGCATGGTGCTGGGCCAGAAGGGAAAAGATTCTGTTCTTCCCGGATGAACATCTTGGGCGAAACGTGGCCAATACCATGGGGATTCCGCGCGAGCAGATGATCGTCTGGGATCCGTTCCTGCCTTACGGAGGGAACACGAAAGAGGCGATCCGGGACGCCACCCTGATATTATGGAAAGGCCATTGCAGCGTCCATCAGATGTTTCAATCCACGCATGTGGAGTACTTTCGCAAAACCTATCCGGGTATTCGGGTCATCGTCCATCCGGAATGTCACGAAGAGGTGGTCAAGCAAGCCGATGCCGTGGGGTCCACCGAGTTTATTATTCGTACGGTCAAACAGGCTCAGCCGGGGACGTTGTGGGCCGTGGGAACGGAGTTGAATCTGGTCAACCGACTCAAAAACGAAGAAACCGACAAGCAGGTGTTTTTCCTGTCCCCCACCGTCTGTCGTTGCGCAACCATGTTTCGCATCGATGCCGCTCATCTGTGTTGGAGCATGGAGAATCTCGCGCAAGGCTCCGTGGTGAACCGGATTTCCGTGCCGGATGACGACAAGATCCTGGCTCGACTTGCGTTGGATCGAATGATGGCGGTCAGCTAGCGAGCAGAATGGCCAAGGGTTACCAGTTCGCCGATGGCATTGAGTGGGGCGCTGCCTCCTTTCCGTCATTTCTGCAGACCCCTCTTTCGTCATTCCCGCCCCCTTCCGTCATTCCCGCGAAAGCCTGCCCTTGATCTCCGATCGAGTCGAGGACGGGCTATTTGTAATCGTGGGCGGGAAACCAGAGTTTTGGCTTTTGCTTCCGGGCCTCTTGGATGCCGGATCGGAATTCGGTATGACAAGTGGATGCCCGGCATGCCAAGAGAGTGCCGCCGGCCATCTCAGGGGTTTGCGCAGGCCTGAGAAGGGATGTGTCACTCAATGACCGAACGCAGCCAAGGATGACAACGTGTCGTGCTGGCCAGGATCATGGATTCTTCCGGGTGGAATGGCCAGCGAATTCGTAAGCCCATACAGGAACAGCGGCCGCGCAGCGGGCCTCCTTCGCCGTCGTCTCGTTCTTCCATTGCGTTGAACCATGGATTATAAAGCCACCCTCAACTTGCCGAGAACGGCGTTCCCCATGAAAGGGAACCTGCCGAACCGCGAGCCGGAGTTCGTCGCCCGATGGATGAAGCAGCAGCTCTATCAGCGCATTCAGGCCTCCCGGGCAGGCAAGCCCCTGTACGTCCTGCACGATGGCCCGCCGTACGCCAATGGCCACATTCACATCGGCCACGCCCTGAATAAGATTCTCAAGGACATCATCGTGAAGTCCCGCACCATGGAAGGCATGCAGGTACCCTACGTGCCGGGCTGGGATTGCCACGGGTTGCCTATCGAACATCAGGTCACGAAGCAGCTCGGCGAGAAGAAAAAGAGCATGAGCACGTCCGAATTGCGTCGGCGCTGTCGCGAGTACGCGGAGCAATTCTGCAACGTGCAGCGGGACGAGTTCCAACGGCTGGGTGTCTTGGGTGACTGGGAACACCCCTACCGCACGATGGACAAAGCCTACGAAGCAAGCATTATCCGGGAGTTCGGAAAGTTTGTGGAGCAGGGCGGGGTGTATAAAGGCCTCAAACCGGTGCTGTGGTGCACACAGGATCAGACCGCGTTGGCCGAGGCCGAAGTGGAATACATGGACCGGGACTCGCCTTCCGTCTACGTGAAATTTCCCCTCGATACGCCTTCCCGGGAGCAGCTTGGCCTGGCCGGCCTCAAAGGCCTCGAGCCCGTCTCCATCGTGATCTGGACCACGACACCCTGGACGCTTCCGGCGAATCAGGCCGTGGCGATGCATCCGGAGATCGAGTATGCGTTCGTCCGTAGCGGAGGCGAGATCCTGATCCTCGCGGACGAGTTGCTCGAGAAGGTGTGCGAGGACTGTGGGCTGAAAGAGCCGGACGTGCTTGCTCGCAAAAGAGGGAAGGACGGCTTTGAGGCACTGCGCTGTGCCCGGCCCTTTGGGGGACTTTCCCCCGTGCTTCTCGGTGAATTCGTGACGCGGGAACAGGGGACAGGGTGCGTCCATATCGCGCCGGGTCATGGAATGGACGACTATCTGCTGGCCTCGAAATATAATGCCTCCGGACAGGGAGAGCCGCTTCAGATCCTCGTGCCGGTCGATGATCACGGCCGTTTTACGTCTGAAGTTGAGGCGTTTGCCGGGCAGCACGTCTTCACGGCCAATCCGGCGATCGTGGACAAACTCGGAGAGACGGGTGTGTTGCTCGGTCGTGGATCATTCACCCATTCCTATCCCCATTGCTGGCGTTGCAAGAAGCCGGTGATTTTTCGAGCCACGCAACAGTGGTTCGTTTCCATGGAACACGGCCGATTGCGCGAACGGGCACTCGAAGAGATCGACCGGGTGCAATGGATTCCGGACCGAGGCCGCGATCGCATCCACGGCATGATCCGGAATCGTCCGGATTGGTGCTTGTCCCGTCAACGAATCTGGGGCACGCCGATTCCCGGATTCACGTGTGCCAGGTGTCACGCCCCGTTGCTCGATACATCGGTCATCGCTCGGGTTGCCGACCTGGTGAGCGAACATGGTGCAGACGTGTGGTTCGAACGGTCGGCAGAGGCATTGCTCCCCGATGGAACGACCTGTGCGGCATGCGGAGCCACCGAGTTCAACAAGGAACGGGACATTCTGGACGTGTGGTTGGAGTCGGGGGTGAGTCATGCCGCGGTTGTGAAACAACGGGGCGAAGGCTGGTGGCCGGCCAGCTTGTACCTGGAGGGGTCGGACCAGCATCGAGGGTGGTTTCACAGCGCGCTCCTCTCCTCCGTGACCACGGATGGACGAGCCCCGTATCGGGCCGTGTTGACCCACGGGTTCGTCGTGGATGGGCAAGGCAAGAAAATGTCCAAGTCAGCCGGAAACGTGGTGGCGCCGCAGGACGTGATCCAACAGCATGGCGCGGAAATCCTTCGTCTGTGGGTCGCGGCCCAGGATTATCAGGAAGACCTTCGAATCTCGCCGCAGATCCTCACCCAATTGGTCGAAGCCTACCGAAAAATCCGAAATACGTGCCGATATCTGCTCGGCAACGTCTACGACTTCGACCCGCACAATCCGGCTCATCACGTTGAGATCCGGCAGTTGCCGGAAGTGGACCGTTGGGCGCTGCTGCGGTTCAATCACCTCATTCGTCGCGTTCGGAAAGGATACGAGGAATTCGCGTTCCGGCAGATCGTGCATGAACTGGACTACTTCTGTTCCGTGGATATGAGTGCCACCTATCTGGATGTTTTGAAGGATCGGCTCTATACCTTTTCACGGGACTCACCCCTGCGACGGGGCTCACAAATGGTCCTGTTTCAGATCGTGACGGGATTGGCCCAACTCATGGCCCCCATCCTGAGCTTTACCGCGGAAGACGTGTGGGACGTCCTCCCGGGGCGAGCGACGTCACCGGCGAGCGGTGACTCGGTCCACCTCTCCACGTTTCCCGAACCCGTGGCCTTGCCCGATGAAGTCGAGCTGGAAGCCAATTGGGCACAATTACTGGCCATCCGGACCGTGATCCTCTCGGCGCTGGAACAACAGCGACGAGAAAAGGTCATCGGATCTTCGCTGGAGGCGCGTGTGGTGCTGAACGTCGTTCCGGCCCTGCATCGGTTTCTTCAGGCCTATGAGAAAGATTTGCCGACGTTGTGTATCGTGTCCCAAGTGGTCGTCCGTTCAACCGACAATCCGGCTGACGACGTGCACCTGGTGAGCGATGACGCGTTGGGCATGAGCGTGAACGTGGTGAAGGCCGAAGGCAAAAAATGCGAACGCTGTTGGAATTATCGTGTCTCCGTGGGCAGTGCCTCCGACCATCCCATGCTCTGTGCCCGTTGCCTCGAGGCCGTGGCGTGATTCACGGATTTCATCGGTGGGGCATCCTGCTTGGCGTCAGTCTCGTTATCGTGGTCCTGGATCAACTCACGAAGATCCTCGTTACGCATACCATGCACCTGTATGAATCGATTCCCGTCATCTCCGGATTCTTCAATCTGACCTACATTCGGAATCCCGGTGCGGCCTTCGGCATGTTTGCCACGACCAACAGCGCGTTCCGGCTCATCTTTTTCGTCGGGACGTCCGTCTTTGCCCTTGGCCTGTTGGGGACGATTTTCTATCGCATGCCGCGAGAGGATCTGTGGGGTCAGATGAGCATCGCCGGCATCTTCGGAGGAGCAATCGGGAATCTCATCGACCGGTTGCAGTATGGTGAAGTCGTCGACTTTCTGGACTTTTACGTGGGAGGCTATCACTGGCCCGCGTTCAACGTGGCGGACAGCGCCATTAGCGTAGGGGTCGTGTCTCTGCTGATTGCGTTTGCCATGGAGACAAAAAGAGAACGGCAGGAAACTCCCGCAGACCAAGGCGTCCCGCCCGGCGAAGAACAAGGTGAACCATGATCTGTGATCGTTGCGGAGAAATCACCGAAACCTACGTGACCGAAGACCACGGCGAAATTTGTGAAGCCTGCCTGCAAGCCATCCAACAGGAAAACCGCCGGCAGTTCGGTCGAGCCCGGCCACACGGTCAAGACGGATAACCCCGCCCCCCATCGTCATTCCCGCGAAGACCCCCATTCGTCATCCCCGCCACCAATGTCATTCCCGCGAAAGCGGGAATCCAGGGGTTTGGCCTTTTCCTTTTCTTCTGCCTGCCGGATCAAAGCCTGCCCCTGAGTTTGATCAGGGGTCCGGCATGACGGTGAGAGGAGTCCGGCCTCCAACCACGTCATTCCCACATGCTCCAGTCCGTCATTCCCGCGAAAGCGGGAATCCAGGGGTTTCTTGGTCTTTCTTATGGTCCTCTGGATGCCGGATCGAGTCCGGCATGACGACTGTAGGGCTTTTGACTTTTTCTGTGGTAGAAGAAAAGAAGGGTTTTGATGCTCAACAATAATTCAAAACCACCTTTGCTGCCCGATTTCAGTCGAAAAGTGAGCTACAATGAAGGTTGATGCCAACGTGTGATCAACAACTCAGGGATTCGGACGCTGTCTGTGCCACCCAAGGAGCACTGAACCTGGGGAAGGGGAGCCGTTCGAGACGAAGATGGCACGGCTTGTGGCGGATTTGCCAACGCAGCAGCCCGAGGGTGCATGGCTCGACGCCGCCATCGCAGCCAACCTGAAGAATCTGGACTTCGGAAATAGCTGATGCCGGTCTACTACCACAAAGGGAAATTTCCACCCACTGCACGACTCGACTGGTCCAAGCTGATTCCTCTCATCGGTCCGGCCGCGGCTGCAGTGGCCCGTTACGACGGAACGCTTGCGGTCATTCCGAACCCTCGCATCCTGTTGTATCCCCTGGCTACCAGGGAAGCCGTCCTCTCCTCACGCATCGAAGGGACCCAAGCCACCATGGGCGAGGTGCTGGAGTTCGAGGCCGGACGAGAGCCGTCTTCTCCGGCTCGCCGAGGCGACATCCACGAGATCCTCAACTACCGCGCCGCCATGCAGCAAGCAGAGGAATTGCTGAAACAATTGCCGCTTTGCCAGCGTGTGGTCAGGGAGGCGCATGCTGTCCTGCTGGACGGCGTGCGGGGCAAAGATAAGGCGCCCGGCGAGTATCGCCGTGTTCCCAATTGGATCGGATCGCCCGGATGCACCATGGAGGAGGCCACGTTCGTCCCGATCTGTGCGGACAAACTCCCGAATGCGATGAATGCGTGGGAGAAGTATATCCACGAGAATGCCCCGGATCGTCTGGTTCAACTCGCGATTCTGCATGCTGAGTTCGAGGCCCTGCACCCGTTCCTGGATGGCAACGGCCGCCTGGGCCGTATGCTGGTGCCTCTGTTTCTATGCAAAGTCGGCCTTATTCGTGAACCGACGTTCTACATCAGTGCCTGGTTCGAGGCTCGACGCGAAGCCTACTACGAGCAGCTACTAGCCGTTTCCCGTGATGACGACTGGACCGGCTGGTGCGGGTTTTTCCTCGAAGCGATGCAGAGTCAGGCCGAAGATAACCTGACAAAGGCCCATGACATTCTTCGTCTGTACGAAGATATGAAGGAACGCGTCGTGAGCTTGACTCGCTCCCAGTACGCCATGCATGCCTTGGATTGGATATTTAAACGGCCGATCTTCAAGAGCACCGATTTTGTGAATATGGCGGGAATCCCGAGACCGACGGCAAAGCGGCTTTTGGATATGCTGCGCGAGCACAGGATTTTGAAAACGATCATCCCCGGACGTGGTCGACGGGCTGCCACGTTCGTTTATCCGGCTCTTTTGAATATGGTAGAAGGAAATGAAGTTTTTTGACGCTCACCGATGATTCAAAACCATTTTTGTGACTCGCTTTTCTTTGAAAAGCGAGTCACAATGAAGATTGATGTAAATGTGTGATCAACAACTCAGGGAGTTAGGTGCTAGCTCCGTCACGAGATGACTGTGATCCGGCGCAAACATGCGGGCGCGAAAGCCGGCCCAAGTTCCAACGCGTCCGGCGAAGAACAAGGTGAACCATGATCTGTGATCGTTGCGGAGAAATCACCGAAACCTACGTGACCGAAGACCACGGCGAAATTTGTGAAGCCTGCCTGCAAGCCATCCAACAGGAAAACCGCCGGCAGTTCGGTCGAGCCCGGCCACACGGTCAAGACGGATAACCCCGCCCCCCATCGTCATTCCCGCGAAGACCCCCATTCGTCATCCCCGCCACCAATGTCATTCCCGCGAAAGCGGGAATCCAGGGGTTTCTTGGTCTTTCTTATGGTCCTCTGGATGCCGGATCGAGTCCGGCATGACAAAGGGGAGCCGACATGACGGAGAGGGGCACGGGTCCGGGCTCAAGAGGGAGTGATACTCGACAAAAAAAGAGGGGGAGTGGACGTGGGTCCACTCCCCCTCGACTGGCCCGCCGCCGGCTCGCCGTTACGCCGGGCGTTGCTGCTTGCGCCGGTTCGCCCGCCGCCCCAACACCCAGCCTTCCACAATCACGATCCCCACCGTAATCAACCCCGGATACACGTACGTGCTCAGCGGGATCGGGGGCTCCATCACCAGGTAGTAGAACGCCGAGACCGCCATCTTCCGGCCCACGTCCCCGTTGTGCCCATCCCACGCAAAAAACACCATCGGGATGTATTTCCCCTGCTCCAAATACGCCACTTCTTCGTAGTCTCCCTTCAAGGGCCGTTTCACAATCACCGTCCACCGCCCATCGGCCCACTCCGCTTTCACCACTTCGACTTCTTCTTGAAAGTCCAATTCCGTGAGATCCTGATCCCAGCCCGTGCCTTCATACACGCCGACCGTCCCGTCCGCCGTCCATTTCGTCAGATCCACGGCAAACGTCTCGTCTCCCCAGAAGTACCGGGGCTTCCGCGGGGCCGGTAACTCCTGCCACTTGATCGGAAACTGGAACGCAATCCCGTCGTTGTATACCGCATAGCCGTCTTTCTGCTTCGCGGCGATCGATTCGGCATGGAACGGATCTTCGGCAAACGTCGTGCCCTGCGGGGCCTGCTCTTCGACCCCGTAGTCCGCCAGGTTCACTTCCGTCGGATCCCAGTCCACGTCGGCTTCTTGCACGCTCTTGGTCCGGTCGTCCCACCGGAACATGAAGGCGATGTGCGTGTCGTTGTACAACGCCTGCACCCACATGTCGTCGATCCGGTTCACGAAGTTCCGTGGCTTGTGCGTGATCTGCCCCCCCATGGCCAGCCACCGCCGGGGCATCAGCTTCCACCGCTCGTCGTGTTCGTCCGCCGGTAATTCGCCTTCCACGTATTTCGAGGGAATCACGAAGTTGCTCTTGGGTTTGTCCGTCAGCGGATCGATCTGTAACGGCACCGAGGTGGAAAAGGCTTGCGCGGTTTCGTCACTGACGGTCCCCTGCGGGGCGTCGATCACTTGCTCCCGCTCACACAGGGCGTTGACGTAGTTGGCAATGTCCCAGCGCTCGTCCACGGTCGTGTTGTCGGCAAACGACGGCATCGGGGTCCCGTTCAGCCCCGTCGAAAACGTCCGGAAAATGTTCCGCACGTTGTACGGATCCTGCCGACTCCCCCGGAAGTTCCAGCATTTGTGCCAGTCCGCCGGTTGGATGCTGAACCCCCAGTCGTCTTTCAGGTTGAACGCGTTCCCGTCCCCCCGGCCTTCCAGCCCGTGACATTCGATACATTTTTTCTCCACCACCAACTCGGCCCCCCGGTGAATGGACTCCGGCGTGGCGGGTTTCGGCGTCAGTTGGTCCAATTGCAGCACAAAGAATTCTTCAAATTCTTCGTCCTGCCACGACCGGTCCTGCACGAGTTGCGTCGTGACGAACGCCAGCACGTCTTTCCGCTGCTGTTCCGTGAGAATGCCTTCCCACGACGGCATGGCCGAGCCCGGCAGCCCGTGCGTCACGGTCTGTAACAGGTCCACGTCGATCAGCGGCAATTGCCCGCTCGCGGTATGCCGGATCTTGAAGGTCCCGGCGTTGAAGTTCCGTGGCCGCGGCCACAGCCGCACGGCCCCCGGCCCGTCCCCCGCGCCTTCCACGCCGTGACACCACACGCATTTCGTGAAATACACCCGCTTGCCCGCTTCGATCTGCTCGGCCGGCGGGGCCGCCGGTAAGCCCTGCTGCGCAAAGCCGTCCGGGAGCTCTTCCTGCGCCCACCCGCTCATCGCTCCGCCCAGCAGAAGACTTGCCCCCAGGCTCACCCCTAACCAGGCCCCGCTGCTGCGTCTCCTCCTCGTCCTCATGGTTCTCCTTGCTCCTCTTAGTCCCACGTCCGGGGATAATAGCCCGTGTGCCAGTATTCGAACATGACCACTTTCCAGATCTCATCCACCGTCAGATGCTGCTCCCACGGCGGCATGACCGACGCCCAGGGAAAGCCTTCCCCCGGCAAGCCAATCCCGCCCTTCGAGACCCGCCAGAACACGAAGGTCTCCTGTAACTGCGCGATCGTTCCGGCATCCGTGAAGTTCGCCGGGATCGGGTTGAAGGCATAGGCCCATAACCCCCGCCCGTTCAGGTTGTCCCCGTGACAGAAATGGCAGTTCTGAAAGAAGATCTCGCCCCCTTCCCGCACGTACTTGATGTACCCCTCGGCGTTCGGGTCCCACGGGTTGTAGTTCGGATCGTTCACGTCTTTCATCAACCGCCCCATCGCCTGTTCCACGATCCGCGCATTCGTGTATTCCTGGTCGTATTTTCCGTCCAGATCCACCCGGTACGGGTTCTCCACCACCTGCAAGACAAAGGTCTTCCCATGCACTTTCGTCGTCGCCGGCGGGGCCGGATGCACCGTCCGTAATTCGATCGGCTCTTCGAAACTCGGCAGGAACGACTGGTACGCAAAGCCGCCCAACGCCAGCGGAATCACGATCAAGGCCACCGTCCGCAGCCCCTTGTGCAGCCCGCTCACGCCATCCATCACGTTCAGTACCGGCCGCTTGAATTCCTGCCATTCGCCTTCCGAGCCCGAGACCCACATGAAGATCCCGCAGGCGGACACCGTCCCGTAGATCGCCCGCACACTGAACGGAATCGGCGGATAAATCCGGTATTTCAAATACAACTGGATGTAGATCCAGACCCCGACCCCCGCCCAAAACTTGGGAATCCCCAGGCCCGCGCGATTCAACGCCCAGTTCACCAGCGCAAACACCAGAATCGAGCCCGCCAACTCCGAAATCATCTGCATCGGCATGTAGCCTTCAACCAACTTTAACCACGTCATGCATTGACTCCTTTTTAAGAAGGATCCCGTTCAGGCAATGCTGCCTTATACACGTGGAGCCTCCGGCCGATCAGCCGGAGGCTCCACGTGTGCTTGTCTGACAGGAGTCGGGATTACGGCATTTTGGCGGTGAACCAGGTAGAGATGCCCTTCATGCCGTTCCGTTCCACGTTCTGGCCGTCCCAGACCGCAAACGCCACCGGCACACTCTGCCCCGCACTGAACTGCACGTCGTTCGCATCGTTCGTCGTCAACGCCCGCTTCATCACCACTCGCCACGTCGGCCCGCTGCAACAGCCGCCCTTCAACGCCCCGTACGGCTCCCACAGCCCATTGCCGATCACGTCCTGCGACGCCTGCGTCGTCAACGTGCTGAACCCGTTCGCGTTCAGATCCTCCACCGAACTCGTCCGTAAATTCGGATCCGACATGATGTTCCCCGACCAGATCCCCGGATTAAACGGCCCCAGACTCCGCCCGATCCGGTCCGGATACGTCACGCCCCCCGCCGGCTCTTCATAGTAAAAATCCCACGCAATCGACGGATATTGCTGATCCACGTCCCACATCCCGGCGACTCCCGCGCCCATGTCCCGTTGCCATTCCGCGTTCCAGCGCCAGATGTTCACCGTGCCGCCCGACTGCCCCATGCATTGAAACGGAGGCGCCCCGGCGGTTTGGACCGGAAACTGCACCGCCACCTGATCCCGGAAATCCTGCGGCCCGATGGTTGTGTTGTTCAGGGTTTGATCCCCCCAGTTCGCCCAGACCCCCAGCTCCTTCCCGTTCGTGGCCATTTTTACCATCACGGTCTTCACCGAAATGTTCGGATGCATGGGGGTCGTAATCGTTTGGCCGCTCAAGGGCACCACGATCCCCGGCACCGTCTCCCATATCGGGTTCGCCCCGTCCATCGGAATCGGCCCGCTGATGCTGCCCACCGGAATCGTCACCGGTTGGCTTACCGCCAACGGCACCTGCCCCATCGTCAGCATCACGGCGACACCGACAACGGACGCGAGTACAGTCACAATCAGAGATCTATTTTGAAGAGAGCCTGCCCGCATAACGATCCTCCTTGTAAAGAGTTGAACTGAGTACAGTATGACCGGCAGGCACGACGTGACTCAATGGGAAATCGAGAAAACCTTAGACATCGTGGGCGGCTGTCACGCCAGGGTCCTGGGCACGAAGACCTTGCGACGGGCCATGAGGTACGTGCCGACAAGCAGACTCAGCACGATCATGGTCGTCCGCGTGGGATGAAAGCCCATGACGACTTGATTCACGGTTTCGCTCAGGCAGGCAACGAGCAGGTACACCAGATATCCCCACAAGGCCCATCGTCGCTTGTGCCAAAACCCATATCCGATTGCCCAGTGAATGAACGGGTGCTGATATTTGACGAAGGCACCGGTCCAACCTCCGAACGTTGTGCCGAACACTTTCAGGGCATACTGCGGATAGGAAAGAATCCACACGAGGTCCGCAACGCCTGCGATCACGAACAGGATCCCCAACGTTCTGACGTCAGTCCCTGCTCCAGGCATTGGATTGTGATCGACCGAGCCGATTTTCATGTGACCCGACGAGGCATGAGTCCGTCAGTCGCTCTTTCCATCCGGGTGTTGCTGAAATCGCCGGAGGTGTTGGCAAAGCATGTCCGCGACCCTGTCCAGGTCGAAGGGCCAGGCATAGGTCAAGGTGACATCGGGATACTTCCGACGAAGTTCGTCCATTTCCTCGGGAATTTCATATTCCGAATGCGAGCCGCCCGGCGTGAACATGGTGGACACCACGGTCACCTCGTTGACGCCATCGGCGATCTGTTGTTCAATGGCTTCGTCGAGCGTGGGCGTACAAAATTCGTTATACGCCGTGGAGAATCGCGTCTCGTGCAGGAGGGGCTTGAGGCGAGTGGCCAAGAGTTCAAGCCCGGCTTGATACGGATCGGTTTCCGGGGTTCGGGGCCACCGTCGGATTTTCTGATCGAGTTCATATTCCTCGTGGGACATCGGAATGCCTGCGGCGCGTCGTTGGGCTTCCAGGCGTTTGAGTTTTGTGACCAGTTCCCCGGGGTAGTCTTTCGGAATGCCTCCATGTCCAACGAGCACTACGCCTTTTGTTGCTTCGTTCATGGTTGTCTCTCCTGTCGGTTCATGTTGTTAAGCCGTTCTGAAACGTGAACGGGAGTCAAGCCCTTCACGCGTTCGAGGTCATCAATATATCCAATGCCCCGTTGTTCAAGCCAGTCTTGGTACAAGCCGGCGCCTCTGCCTCCCATGATGACCGTCGTCAGGGACAGAACCTGCCGGACAATCTCGTCAATCAGGTCTTTCATGTCGTCAGACGTGGGTTCGATGACACAGGAGAAGAGCACGAGTTTTCCATGGCGTCGCCGGCAAGCCAGACGAACGACGTCCACGCTCACGTCGGGTCCAAGATAGGTGGTCGTCCACCCGCCGTGACGAAGAAAACGGACCGCGGACATGGCGCCGATTTCATGAAAATCATTAGGCACACAGGCCACCAGGGCCTGCGGATGGTCACTCGGAGCCTGGGGTGTGCCCGGAAATCGATGGGATTGAACCAGTAACTGCTGGATCGTTTGAGAGACGAGGTTCTCTCCATTGACGCTGATTCGGCCTTGATGCCAGAGTTCCCCGATGGTTTCAAGTACGGGGAAAAAGACGCCGGTCAGGGCTCGATCAACCCCCCATTGCTGAATAAGCCGCGTGATGGTCCGATCTACTGCGGCCCGGTTCCCTTGACGTGCCGCCTGGATCAATTCACGCGCCTGGGGTTGGGCCTCCTGAAGAGCACGAGGTACGTCCACGGAGCCTGCGTTCATCTCGTCCCGCAAGGCCTCGCGCCCCTGAAGGGCGAGTCGTCCGATCGACGCTCCGGTGGTCAATTTGTGCTTGAGGAAGAACAGCAGTTGCAATTCTTGCGCGTCGTAGACCCGGTACCCGTTTGCTGCGCGTCGTGGGGCAAGGAGATGGTACCGTTGTTCCCATTTTCGAAGCACGTGGCGACTCAGTCCCGTCGACTCCGATAGGTGTTTGATCCCATAGCCCGATGCGTGGTTCTGAACGCTAGACATGATTTCGCAACATCAGCTCCTTGGGGTGAGGCGTCAGATAGACCTGATCCCTCAGGTAGGGCACGTCCAGGATCCTGACGTAGTGTCTGATCAGGGTGACGGGGACGCTCAGTGGGACAAATCCTTTCTGATAATCGGAGATCACCTCGTGCAACGCTCCGCGCGCCGTGGCGTCCAAGTTTTTCTTGAAGTGACCGGCCAGGTGTTGGAGCACGTTTGTATGTTTCCGGACGGTTGTCCTGATGGCGAGAGCCTCCATGAACAGGTGCCCATAGGCTTGGGCCAATTCTCGAGCAGAACGTTGTTGGGCATTGGCAACCAATCGCCCGAGTTCCCGGTAGTGACGTTGGCCATGGGCCAACAGCAGATATTTGTGGGCCGTATGAAAGGCAACCAGCCGTCCACGCGTGAGGCGCGTACGAAAGACGAGGGTTTGCCATCGGTGATAGCCGAATACCCGTTCGATAAAATTTTCCCGAAGGCCCTGGTCCTGAAGTCGTCCTTCTTCCTCGATGGGAGTCAAAGGAAACAGGCGTTGGAAGGCATCGGCAAAGAGGCCTTTTCCCTTTCCGAGGAGATGGCCTTCGCGGGTGTACACGCGAACGCGCTGGGTCCCGCAACTGGGAGAATCTTTTTTGAACACGTATCCGGACAGGTTCAGCGATTGCAGGTCGCGCAGCCGTTTGTGGGTGTACCGCCGCATCCGTTCCGTGTGATCCGCGTGAGAACGAACCGTGATCAGTCGCGGTTCAGCCACGTCGTCCACCAAACGCAGGGACTCTCTTGGGGTGCCGAATCCGGCTTCCACTTCCGGGCAGACTGGAATCCATTCCACGTGCTGCCCGAGCACGTTCACCAGAAACGGCTCTCGTTTATGGCCGCCGTCGTATCGAACGGGTTCACCGAGCAGGCAACGGCTGATGCCTAACCGTAAGGGAAGATCGGCCTGGTCCGTCTCTGCAGGGCATGCGGGGTGATGAGGCGTGATGGGCATAGCGACTCAGGTTCGTTGGTCTTCGGTTAACTGTGCCTCGCTGACGCGAACGATCTTCATTTCCTTGACGTCGGAAAAGGTCTTGACGAGAAGGGTCACGGAGGTTCCGACCTCGCCTCGTATCATGGAGACCACCTCCCGGTAGGTTTTCCCCTTGATGGACCGTCCGTCTACCGCCAAAATTTCCTGCCCGTGGGCGAGCCCTGCTTTCACGGCGGGTCCCAGGGGATGGGTGGCCCGAATAAACAGACCGGCAGGATCGCCGATGCGTTCGGCCGTAAGGTGCAGCGCAATGCCGATAATGCCCGGTGGAGGCAGCATGGGGTCCGACAGGTCGCCGTGCGGATTCCCTGGTTGTGCAGGACTCTGGAGCGGGAGCATCGACAGGAGCGTCAGCAAGGCGGCCAGCAGCACGCTGCACCGGGTGGTTCTTGACATCGTGGGTAAAGGCATTCGTCTCCTCCTTCTTCGTTAGAGTAACCCGATCAAGCTTAATCCCAGCATGAGCACCACGCCGTTGAGACGAACGGAGCGGCGATGAAGGGCGTCTCGATCCCTGCGAACCGAGACCATGGGTTCCCCACGTTGCGCGGCGTCCTTGAGTTGGTCACTCAAGGCGTTGATGCGTGGGGTTAATGGAAAACGACAATAATTTTCGATTGCCAGGACCCCGAGCCACAGCGTGGCGGCCACCAGATCCAACGGGGCGAATCCTTTAAGCAGGCCGAGACTCGTCATACTTGCCCACCCGACGGTGGCCGTCATCATGCCGAATGCGTAGTAACGTGGAAAGAGCCGACGCACGACGCGGGCAAAGGCCTCGGGTTCCAGGGTGGAAGCCAGAACCGGTGCCGTGACGAACGACAGAAAGACGACCTTTCCCACCAGCACGGCGACCGCCAACAGATGGAGATAGGTGAGAATCCCGACCATCACGTTATGACGCGGGCAGGCCCAGGACTCGTCGAGCCGCGGCCAATGCCGCGGCGAAGTTGGGCAGTTGGCTCATCGGCACGATTTGGATGTGCCGCACGACGTTTCGCTCGTCCACGACCATGACCGCGCGCTGCAGGATGTGATGCATGGGATGCAGCAAGCCGGTTTTCTTGCCGAAATCGAACTCAGGGGCGTCCGAGAGGAAGGTGACGTTGGCAATGTCGGCCTTGTCCGCGAAAAGCGTCTGATCATCGTGGGTGTTGGTGCTAATCGTCACGATCTCCAGATAACGCTCCAATCCCTCATTCTTTTCACTGAAGCGATGCGTCTGTTCGTCGCAAACCGGCGTGTTGAGTTGCGGGACCAGGCTCACGATCTTGACGCGCCCCTTCAAAGCATTGAGATGAACGGGCGAGTGGTTCGCCCCGATCAGGACGGCGTCGGGCAATGGTTGCCCGCGGGAAATTGTCACGGGCTCGGCCCACGCCATGACACTCGGGAACACAAGTAGGCCGAGAAGGAGGAAAAACCGGATGCCTCGTGTTTGTGGTCGACGGAGAGGGAACATGAAGAACTCCTTTTTCAAGAGAACGTCGATGACGACCCTTTCTTCAGGATCGCAGAAAAAGCCGATTCCACGGTCGGATATTTGCAGGCAAACCCCAGGTGTTCCGCCACGCGGGGCTTCACCCATTGTCCGTGAGTCATGAGCGTGGACAGTTCGCCCAGACCGATTTTCAGAGCCAAGGCCGGAACGGGAAGCCATGAAGGTCTTCCCAGGGCTCGTCCCAGTTGCCGACAGAATTCTTTCATTATAACCGGATGGGGAGACGCCGCATTGATCGCACCGCTGCAGGAAGGCTGCTCAAGAATGGTTGCGATAAGCCGTCCCAGATCTTCAACGTGGATCCAACTCACGGGTTGCGTGCCCCTGCCGATGGGCCCTCCTAGAAAGAGTTTGAACGGGACAAGCATTGTTTGCAGAGCGCCACCGTCCTTTCCCAGCACCATGCTGATTCTGAGACACACGGTCCGAATGCCATGATCCATGGCCCTGAAGGCCTCGCGTTCCCATTCCACGCATAGGTCAGCCAGAAACCCCTTTCCGGGCCCCTGTGTTTCATCCACCTCGTGGGTGGTCTCGATGCCATACAATCCGATTCCCGAGGCACTGATGAAGATCTTTGGCCGAACGGGGACGGAGAGATGAGACAGGGCCTGGACGATCATCCGCGTGGGCTCGATTCGGCTCTCACGAAGAACGGTTTTGCGAGCGTTGGTCCATCGGCGTTCGGCGATGGAGGCGCCCGCAAGATTCACCACCGCGTCCTGTCCGTGAAAGGGGTTGTCCCCAGTTTGCCGATTCGAGGGGTCCCAGACCCGAACGGGCAGACCATCTTCGAGCCTTCCCGGCGGGTTTCGAGTGACAATGGTCACCACGTGTCCTCCGGCAATAAGAACCGGGGCAATGTTCCTGCCGATAAATCCCGTTCCTCCGACTATGGCGACGTTCATCGTTGGCTCCCTTCGATCGTGCGAGTCGCGGACGGAACGTCTTTCGCACAACGAAAGCCGATTCCATGGGTCTTTAACGCAAAACCGCCTTTTCCACGGGCCGCGGTGCGAATGTCCGATTCGAAACTGTGCCAGGATCCCCCTCGGATGACTTTGAGCAATCCGGTTTCAGGACCGCGTGGGTTCCGATTCGGCGCAACCCGATAATACTCTTTCGCGTACCAATCCTGGACCCATTCTCGTACGTTGCCGGACATGTCATGGACCCCATAGGGAGAGACTCCCTGGGGCAACGATCCCACCGGCGACAAGGTTCCCGTTGTCTCCCAATCACGGTTGAAATTCACGTGATTCGGCGAAGGTGGTGCGTCGCCCCATGGATAAGACCTCGCATCGGTGCCCCGTGCGGCTTTCTCCCATTCTGCTTCAGTCGGCAACCGTTTGCCCACCCATTGACAATAATCCGCGGCATCATGCCAGGTGACCTGCACCACGGGTAAGTCTTCAATGCCCTGTACGTCAAACAGGGAACCCGTCCCATAGACGTTGAGCGGTTCCAGGTGTCCCGTGGCCGTGATGAAGTCGAGGTACCGGGCATTGGTGACCTCGTATTGATCGATCATGAAGGCCTCCAGATAGATCGTTCGGCGAGGCCTTTCGTCGTCCCGCCCGGCTTCCAGACTGCTGCCTCGGACAAAATTTCCCGCTGCAATCGGCACCATGGGAACGGGATCCCGTTCGCTGACGGGATGCTCCGCGAACGCGGCGACGTATCCAAAAAGAATGCACGTTGTGAGTAACGGGATCAAGGTCACGTTCATGGTTTCCGCCTTTGACTCTGTTCTTTGACGTGTGTTGATAGTTCCTCAATGCGCGTCGTGAGGGCAGAGACGGCGCGTGGGTCGTTGCCACGTGCAGCCTTTCGCGCATTGCTTAAAAGCCGTCGAGATTCATGCAAGGCTTGTTCGATCTTCGTCTGGATGGCCGGGGACGCCAGGGTGCCTCCCAGTGCGGCCTGGTGAAAGGCCTGCCACGCCTCATTTACGTTTTTATCGGCCCGGTAGAGCGAGGCTTGGACGGGGCTCCGTGGATGAAAATGGTGCCCTGCCTGCCCGGCCAGGTCCGGCTCCATTCCCCAGGCGATGTTCCACGCCATGAAAGTCAGGAGCAAGCCATAGAGAACGTTCATGATCCACCTCCCTCGGATTTTCCGTTGTCTTCTTTCAGCGAACGCGCATGTGAGCGCCTTTCTCTTTCTTGTGAGGCCGTCTTCGCACATCGAAAGCCCAGGCCCACCCCATAGCTGTTGTTCAAGGGATGATTCCAAAACCGATGGGTGGTGGTCACGGTCTGCTCCGCCGCGATCCATGATCCACCCCGAATTACCTTTTTGGCCCCGACCGTGAGGCGGTCCACGTAGGTTCCGGTCCCACCGAGCCACACGGGGGCAGAAGGACCGGAAGGATTGGCGGAAAACGATTCTTGGGCATAGTAGTTCGGGTCATACCAATCGCTGACCCATTCAAACACATTGCCGGCCATGTGATGCGGTCCATAAGGGCTCGCGCCGCCGGGGAGAGAGTCCACCGGCATCGTGGCTTCACGGCGTTTCCCATAGTTGACTTTTCGAGAATCGAAAGTGTTGCCCCAGGGGTAGCGGAATCCTTCCGGCCCACGCGCCGCATGTTCCCATTCGGACTCCGTGGGTAATCGTTTGCCCTTCCATTCACAGAAGGCCTTGGCGTCATGCCAGTTCACGCCGACCACGGGTTGGGTGGCTCCGTTTAATCGAGGATCATCCCAGTACGCAGGTGCTGGATGTCCCGTCTCGCGCATGAATTGTTCGTACAGCTCATTCGAGACTTCATAGGTATCGATGAAATATGAACTCAAGACGACCCGATGTGCCGGTCCCTCATCATGAAAAGTCTTTTTTGACCAGGGTGCCGACATTCTTCGTTGAAACAACGTCAACGTCTCCTCTTGTTCCGATAAGGCGTCGGCCGAATTTCTGTCAATGCCGATGACGGCAATTCCAGCAGGAATATAGGCCATGTCCTCCGGGACAGAAGAGCGATCCTGCGCAGGGACGGTCGAAAGCAGAGGACTCCAGATGCTCAGCACGAGGACCAGGCCCATTGATCCGATGGGGCCCAGGGGTTGTCTCGTTTTCTTCAATGCCTTGAATGCGTTCATCAGATTCGAACTCCCTCGGGTTTCAGGTTGGCGGGGAGGGTACGGACCTTCCCCGCCAGCCCTCCTCGTTACTTCTGGATTTGTTTCACGATGATGTCCCGAGTCTTCCGGTATTCCACGTTCTCGGGATCATGTTTGATCGCCCGATCAATGGATTGCAGCGCCTCGTTCCATTGCTCTTTGCCCATGCTGACGAGAGTCTGAATGAAATCATATTTCATCTGGTCGTGAGAGTCGTTCCTCGCGGACAGGGCGCATCGGAACCCGAGGCCCACTCCATAGGAGTTGTTATCCGGTTGATTCCAGAAACGATGACTGGTGTGCAGGGACGTTTGCGGAGCCAGCCAAGAGCCGCCCTTCAGGACCTTGACGGGACCCTGGTTGGCGAAGTTGTAGCCACCGGACGGCCCTTGCGGATTGAAGGCCGGACTCACCCGGAAATAGTTCGGGGCATACCAGTCACTGACCCATTCAAAGACGTTTCCGGCCATGTTGTACACTCCGAAATGGCTCACCCCATTGGGATAGGAATTGACGGGCATGGTTTTCCCAACGTTCTGCCCGTAGTTCGCGCGCGTAGGGTCTACGGTGTGTCCCCATGGGAAGTGGCTTCCGTCGGGGCCCTGGGCCGCGTGTTCCCATTCGGCTTCCGTGGGCAATCGTTTATCCCTCCAGGCACAGTAGGCCGTGGCATCGTACCAGTTGACTCCGACGACGGGTTGTTCCGGCTTGTTCAGGCGTGGATCGTCCCAGTAGGCCGGAGCGGGGTGGTCGGTGGCTTTCATGAATTCACGATAATGGCCGTTCGATACTTCGTAGGTGTCAATGTAATACGCATCGAGCACGACCTGATGAGGGATTTCATCGCTGTGTTCCTTGCTGCCCATGGTGAATTCGCCTTTTGGAATGAGCACCATGTCCGTCGTGTCTTCTGCCAGTGCCGGAGACCATGCAGTCAACGACATCAGGGCAACCGCAATTGATGTAAGAATGACCTTGTTCATGACATCTCTCCTTTCATGAAGGTTTATTTATTGATCCCGGTTCCATCGGGCATAGGGTTTCAATGTTGCCGATCATCACGACAGAGGCCGTCTGGTCGCTGTCTGTACACCCGTCCAACGCCTGCGATGCAGCATGGTCAGATCAGGCAGATTCTCACCCACGCGGTGTTTGAGAATGAGCGAATCCACAATGTCTCCGCATTGCACGCACCGCCAGGCCCATCGGCGCATTTGACCCGTATCGTCAAACAAGTCGAACAGCCCTTCCCTGATCAATAGCCCACTGCACCGAGCACAGGTCAGGTGGTTTTGAGTCGGGTGGATGTTTTTTGAGGTAGCCATCTGAGCCTCTTTGGTTGAATGTGATGTTCCCTGTGATTCCAAACATCTAAGTTCCTGTTTAGTGTAACTATCAAAAGGCGTGCCAAATTTTATTATTTGAATTTTCTCTTTATTTTCAATGACTTGAAAAAATGAATGAAAAATGTGACGAAACGAAGATTTTCTCGTGATACAAAAATATGTCTCATTAACTGTCCATGAGACAATCTCGGAGGAACTTCATTTATTCGCTGACAATATGAAGGGTGCTCCTGCGTCGATAGAGAAAGACTCAGGGTACCGGATCAAGGAGCTTGGATATGTCGTTGAGTCGGGTGGCCTGACAGGGGAGTCCGGTTAAATGACAGGGGGCAGACGATGCAGGCGTCTGCGCAGACGTGATGAGTCAGCGAATGACGGACGGCTAGAGCGTAGAGGAGGTTTGCGAGGGAAAACCCGCCATCCGGATCCATAAATATTCAAGGGCCTTGGCGATGGCGCTGAACGATTCGAGGTTCGCGGGTTTGGTCAGATAACAGTTGGCGTGGAGATCATAAGCTTTGGCGATATCTTCCGGATTCTGTGAAGAGCTGAGGACGATTACGGGAATTCGTTTCAGCAGTTTGTCACGTTTCAGAAACTGCAACACCTCGAAACCGCTTTTTTTCGGAAGATTCAGGTCCAAGACAATCAGTCGGGGGAAGCCATTTGACGGCTCCTGTTTTTTTGCCTCCAGAAAGTGTGTGGCCTCGACTCCGTCACGTGCAAAGTACAGGGTGTGCTCCAGGGAGCACGTCTTGAATGCCTCCTGGAGCAGACGAATGTCTCCCGGATTATCTTCGACGATCAGGATGACGGAGGATGGGTTCATGCTTTCGGCGAATGCATGCATATGGGATGAATGATATTCAAATGTTGTGCCAAAAATTCCTGTAGGGAGACCAGGCTTCATATCCTTCAAATTCAACATGTTATGATTCCATGAAGATCTTCTCGCTTCCGTTGATTGTCTCATATTTGTCTCGCGACTGTCTTGTTGAGGCAGGTGAGCTTATGAGAGATCCTGTTTGGAAATGTTCAAATCCTCCAGCCAGCGATAGAAGGTGGCACGGCTGATTCCTAAAAGGTTCGCTGCTCTGCCTCGATTCCCTTTGGCCTCCTTGAGTGCCTTCAAGACGTGTTCCCGATCCTTGACGGTTACCTCTGAAGGATCCGGGATCGTGGGGCTCAGGAGTTCGGGAGGAAAATGTCGTGGGTGGATGGTGTTTCCTTCGCATTGGAGGACGGCATATTCGAGCACGCTTTTCAGTTCCCGAATATTGCCTGGCCAGTGATACCGGGACAGGAGTTGCAGGGCATCGGCCCTGACGTCCTGCACAAATAATTTCCCCATTGCTTTGCGACATTGGCCGACAAAAGACCAAATCAGAAGGGGAAGGTCTTCTTGTCGTTCTCGGAGTGCCGGCAGGTGAATGCGTCCTACCCGAATGCGGTACAGCAGGTCGGCCCGGAAGGCATTCTGCGCGACCTGCTCCTGCAAGTTGCGATGCGTGGCACAGATAATGCGGACGTCCACCTTTCTCGGTTGGGATTCTCCCAGACGGGTGATTTCTTTTTCCTGGAGCACCCTGAGCAAGCTCGTCTGCACCGCAGCAGGCATGTCTCCGATTTCATCCAAGAAGACCGTTCCTCCTTGAGCGGATTCAAAAAACCCCCTGTGGTCGCTGTTGGCCCCGGTAAAGGCGCCTTTCTTGTGCCCGAATAATTGACTGCCCAGGAGGGATTCGGTCAGCCCCGCACAATTCACCGGGAGAAAGGGTTGGTCCTTTCTAGGACTTGAATCATGCAGGGCCCTGGCGACGAGTTCTTTTCCCGTTCCGGTTTCCCCTTCGATCAGGACCGTCGATTCGACCTGGGCGAGATTGCGAATCTGCCGATAGACGTCCTGCATGGGCGGGCATTTCCCGATCAAGTCGTGAAATTGAGATTGTTCCTCAATTTGTTTCCGAAGCGTATGGAGTTCGGTGACGTCATAGAGAAAGAACATCTTGGCCCTGGGGTCACGGGGATCATCGTGAATGTCGATCTCAACCCAACGCGGGGAATGGCCTTGAGGGGTAAAATGGGCCACGAACTTTTTTCGTTCCTCTTGCTGCATGAGACGTTCCAGGGCGTGGACGTCATGATCGGTGAATCCCACGGCGTCTTGCCAGAATTCCGCGGTGTTCTCGGGTTTGCCCAAGAGCCGAAGCGCGGACACGCTCATGTGGAGAATCCGGCCTTCGGGACTGATCAGAATCGTCCCGATGTGCAGTTGATTCAGGATCGAATGCAGATCGTCGGCACTTTTTCGGAGTCGAGCGTTCAGGGCTTCCAGCTCCGCCTGAATGCGTTTTCTTTCGATGGCGTAGTCAATGGCCCGAACCAGGACGTGTTCGTCCACTTGCCCCTTGAGCAGATAATCCTGCGCCCCTTCTCGTACGGCCTGGAACGCGATTTCCTGATCATCGAGCCCCGTGAGCAGGACTTGGGGGAGGGAGGGGTAATCTTCGGCGAGTTTCCGAAACGTTTCCAGGCCGTGGCTGTCCGGCAAGGAAAGGTCGACCAGGGCGAGGTCCACGTGACGTTCTTGCAGGCAAACGAGAGCCTGCTGAAAGGTTTCGGCGGTGACGACGTCGAAGGATCGCCCCTGAAGGTCGTGAAAGAGTTCGCAGATCAGGCGAGCATCGCCGGGGTTGTCTTCCAAGAGGAGAATGGTGGTCATGTCCGTTCTCCGGCGCTGTTCCGGGGGTCCTGGTCGATCCGGGACACGTCCGGGACGGGTGTCATGAACGCTCGAGGCACGGTGAAGGAAAAGATCGACCCCTTGCCGATCTCCGACTCCACCCAAATGTTCCCGCCGTGTTTCTCCACGATTCTCTTGCAGATGGCCAAGCCGATGCCCGTCCCCGGGTATGCGTGGCGACTGTGCAAACGTTGAAAGATCGCAAAGATTCGATCCAGTTGCTCGGTCGGGATTCCGATCCCATTGTCGCGGACGGAAAATTCCCAATGATCGGGGAACGCCTTGCTCCCGACGTGAATTTGGGCCGAGTCCCCCCTTTTGAATTTCAACGCGTTGCCGATCAGGTTCTGGAAGACTTGCGTCAGATGCGTCGGGTTCGCTTGGACGGTGGGGAGTGGATCATGGGTCACCTCGGCCTGATGTTCCTTGATGGCTTCGGAGAGATTGCGCATGACCTGTTGCAACACGAGGTGGCAATCGGTTGTTTCGGTGGCTCTGGACTCAGACCCGACTCGTGAATATTCCAGAAGATCACGAATGAGCCGTTGCATGCGGTTGGCTCCGTCCACGGCGTACCCGATAAATTCATCGGCGTCCTTGTCCAGCTTCCCGTGATACCGTTTCTCCAACAACTGAGTATAGCTTGCCACCATGCGGAGTGGTTCCTGCAGATCGTGCGAGGCCACGTAGGCAAATTGCTGGAGTTCTGCATTGGATTGGGCCAAGGCCCGTGTCTTGTGGGCCAATTCGGCTTCCTGATTTTTTCGTTGGGTCACGTCCGTTTGAATGCCGATGAAATGCGTGAGGCATCCCGCCTGATCTTTCACCGGCGCAATGTAGAATTCGTTCCAGAATAAGCTGCCGTCCTTGCGATAATTGCGGAGTTCCGCCTTGGCCTCGGTGCCCTGCTGAATCGCCTGGCGAATCGCCGCGAGCCCGGGTTGCTGATGGTCCGTCCCCTGGAGGAAACGACAATTCCGTCCGAGCACTTCCTCCGTGGCGTAGCCCGTGATCTTTTCAAACGCGGCGTTGCAGTAGACCGTGGGCATGTCGGGTTGGCGGGCATCGGCAATGAGAATGCCGCTCGTCGCGGAATTCATCGAGCGGTCGCGTAAGGCCAGTTCCTCTTCGTAGGATTTTCGCTCATTCATGTTTCTTGCCGTGGCATACAGGACGCGATCGCGCTGGCTGGCCGTGGTGTTCCACAGCAACCAGTTCACCGATCCGTCTTTCCCCATAAAACGATTTTCAAATTGAGCGTTGATGCGGCCCCGTTTCAAGGCTTCCAACTCGGCCACGAGGGCGGACCGATCCTCGTCGTGCACGAATGTCGTCATGGCGTGCTCTTGCAGTTCGGCCAGGGAATAGCCCAGGTCACGTTCCCATGCGGGATTCAACACCTTAAATCTTCCATCGAATCCGATGATGCAGAATAGGTCCGGAGAGAGCGCAAAGAAGCGGTTGCGTTCATCCTCGGCTTTTTTTCGTTGTTCGATTTCCCGTTCGAGCCTGCGACTGGTGGCCATCACCTGTCGGGCCAGGATCAGACTCAGGATCACGACCAGCACGCCAATGATCGGTTCGTTGCGCAGGAGATTCATGATGTTGTGACGGGAATGGGTGCCGAACGATTTGAACACGGCGTCGGCGTTTTGTTGCAGGTCACGTTGGAGTCGATTGAGCAGGGCAAAGGAGTCCGACGAAGGCGCGTGCATGGGGTCTTCAAGCAGCGTTCGGGTGTTGGCAAAGAATCGTTCAAGCAGGGAACGTTGTTCCTCGAGGAGCGCTCGTATCCGATCGGTCGGGGCCGCGGGGATGGAACGCCGTTCGTCGGTGTCCAGGTTCACGACCACGGTTCCCCCGTATTGTAACGCCTCCACGGAGTCCAATAACGCCGTTTGCGTGCGTTGCCGCTCCGTCTGAATGCCGTGGGACGCCAGCATCATTTCATTGAGATGTCGTTGAATCATCATCCGTTGGCGGCCTGCCACGTCCATCACCACCATGTCGAGCTCGAGCGTCTTGACCGCGGTATGGGTAAAGGCCAGGATTGCCCCCAATGCCAGAATGAAGATGACCACCATGGCGAGCAGGCGTTGCCCGATGGTCAATGGAAACGGAATCCCTGGTTCTGACGATGTCTTCATCATTCACGGTTCTCCTGAGGTCCCCTCCGGTACCTTGGTGGCAGAGGAGCATCGGTGTTCATGGACGCAGGCAATCTCGTGTGTGTGCCGACGAGGCCCGTGGTGCTGTCTTCCATTATGGGTTGAGACCACGCCTGACACAACCATTGATCGACAGAAGACAATCGTGCCCCGTTCGTTGGCCGGAGGGATTGAAAAGACGTCGAAGTCTCAATAAGATGTGTCCCACGTATGCAGACCCTCGACGTCGAGAATCCCGGACTTCCGGACCTCCAATTCGTGCTCCTGGTGGCGGCCCTGTGCACGGCTGAAATCCCGAGCCTGAACGTGTCGGACGAGGTTCGGCGAATCGTCTTCGACCGCTGCTGGGCGTTGCTGCACGACACGCCTCCGCCGGCCGAGCCCCCCCAACGCGTGTTGGACCTGCGGGCGGGGGATGAGGTGACCCTCGAAGCGCTCGTGGAAGTCATCCGCCACACCTTGCGAGCCCATGGCTATTCCCACCTGGTCTGGGATCATGCCCCGAGTGAGCCCAGTCAGTCCACCAGCCCGGACGCCCAACCCCTGATTGATCGCCTGCAGTATTGGGATCCTGTCGATCCGCCACCGGTCGACGAGCCTCCCGAGCCGAGTCATCACTGATGGACGGTCAGGCCTCGTCGCATTTCTTGCAGAAGAGCGTGGTGCCCAGCTTCTGTGCTCTCCCCCGTGGCGTCACGACCCAGGGCCGTTCGCTCCAGGGCGGAGCGTGACGCACGTGTTGCCCATGGCCGCATGCAAGTTCGGCGACCCAATCCCCGAGTTCATCTTGGTGGAAACCGATGATGCGCCGTTCCATTTTTTGGACTCCGTGGAAGACTCTTCACGTCCAGCCGATCACGCAGCCGATCCCCGAGCAGATTCATGGAGAGGACCACGCTCATCAGCGCCAGACCCGGGGCGATGACCATATGCGGCGCAACCAGCATGTAACGGGCACCGTCCCGAACCATGCTGCCCCAGGATGCGGCCGGGGGTTGCACGCCCAACCCCAGAAACGAGAGCCCGGCTTCGCCAATCACCACGTTCGCTATCCCGAAACTGGCTTCGACGATCAGCGGGGCACTGATGAGTGGAAGCAGGTGGCGAGTGATGACGCGTGTCGACGAGGCGCCGATGGCCACCGCGGCGTGGACGTGTTCCCGTTCTTTCATGGAAAGGGCCTGCGCACGGGCCAATCGGGCGTAGCCCGCCCAGCTCACGACTGACAAGGCGATGACGACGTTCTCGATGCCCGGCCCCATCACGCCGGCCAGGGCAATCGCCAGTAGAATTCCCGGGAAGGCAAGAAAGACGTCGATGAGGCGAACCAGAAGAAGATCCACCCAGCCTCCTGCATAGGCCCCGATCACGCCGAGCAGACTCCCGATGATCAGCGAAAGGCCCACCACGGCAAAGGCGACGAGGCAGGACGTATGCGCGCCGACCAGCAGGCGATCCAGAATCGGCCGGCCCAGATCATCGTAGCCCAGCCATTCATCCGGGTTTCCGGGTTCGAGGATGTGCGGCAGGTCGACGGCGTTTGGAGACAGGGGCAGCACGGGCGCCAGGAGGGCGACAAGGACCCAGACGAGGATGAGACCGAGGGGTGCCCCGATTCGAATCATGGCCGAACTCCGACTCGGGGATCCGCCCAGGCGTACAGGAGATCCGTGAACACGTTCAGCATCACGTAGATCAGACTGATGCACAACACCGTGGCTTGCACCACGGGATAGTCGCGACGGTGAATGGCTTCTACGACCAGGGAGCCGATGCCCGGCCAGGAAAAGACGGTTTCCGTCACCACGGCCCCGCTCAGTAAGGCCCCGAGTTGCAGACCCACCAGCGTGATGACCGGAAGCAGGGCGTTCCGCAAGCCGTGTCGAATGATGACGGCCCAGTCGGAGAGGCCTTTTCCGCGTGCGGTGCGCATGAAGTCTTCATGCAGGGTTTCCAGCAGGGCACTGCGAATCATGCGCGAGAGAATGGACGCCAAGGCCGAGCCCAGGGTGAGCGCCGGAAGGACGAGCGAGGCCATCCCTTCCCGTCCGCTCACGGGAAACCATCCCAGCCACAAGGCTCCGATCAGGATCAGCATGGGTCCCATCCAGAAATTGGGAATGGAGGCGCCGAACAGGGCTATTCCCATGGCGCCGACGTCCCAGACGGTTCCCTTTTTCACCGCGGCCAGGACTCCGAGCGGCACGGCCAGCAACAGGGCAACCAGGAGCGAGGCGACCCCGAGTTCAATGGTGGCCGGTAGGCGTTCGAGTAGCAGGTCGCGGATCGGGCGCCTGGAGTGGAAGGACGTCCCCAGGTCGAAGTGAAGCAAGCCGGCCAGGTAGTGCCCGAACTGGACGTGGAGGGGCCGGTCGAGCCCCAGGGCCCGCTCCAGGGCTTCCCTGTCCGCAGGCCGTGCCGATTCGCCCAACATCGTATCCACGGGATCACCGGGCACGAGATGAAGCAGCAAAAAGACGAGGCATACGACCCCAAAGACCACGGCAAGGGCCGCAAGCACTCGGACAATGAGAAATCGTACAAACACGGGGCCAACGTGTCAGGAGACCCGACGGACGTGCGTCAAGCCGTCATAATTGCCGTCCCGGGCGATGGTAAAGCCTTTGACCTCCCGACGGGCGACAAAAATATGATCTTCGTACCACAAGGGGACATACGGTAGGGCCTTGGCAAGGTGATGCTGGAGTTCCACGTACACCCGTCGCCTGGTTTCGACGTCGAGCGTCATCCGTGCCCGATCGATGAGTGCATCGGCCCGTAGGCTGTAGAACCGGCCACGATTCGCGCCGCGTGGAGGAATCGATCGGCTGTGGAACACGTACTCGAAAATCTCGGGAGTGTGGATGCCCACCCATGCCAAGCCGTACATCTGGAATCGTCCGGCTTTGATATCTCCGTAAAACGTTCCCCAATCGTAACTTTTCACGTCCACGGCAATCCCAACGCGTTCCAATTGAGATTGAAGAATGGTTGCCAGTCGGACTCGAAAGGGATCGCTCGAAGTCTTGTAGATGATCCGGGGAGGACGGTCGAGGGAGTAGCCTGCCTGGCGTAACAACGCCCGTGCTTTCTCCGGATTATGCGAGAGCGGGGTGAGATCTTGAGCCCCTGCCCAATGTTCAGGCGGCAATAACGAATGGGCGGGCCTCGCGGCATCATTGAGGACGTGCCGAATGATCGCCGGACGATCGATGGCATGGGCAATGGCCCGTCGAACGAGGTCCTGTTTGGTCACCGTGTCCTCAAAGCTGAAGCCCAGGTACGACACGTTCGTGCCGGATGTTCGCGTGGTCCTGATCGTGCCGTCGGTTTTCAGATAGTTGACGAGTTCAGGGGGAAGATCATTCTGAAGCATGTCGATTTCCCCGGCCAGTAATTTCAGCGTTCGTACCGTGGGGTCGGGGATCGTCATGAACGTAAAGCGTTGTTGATCCCGGATCCTGAGCAGGTGAAGTCGCGTCGCATCCGGTTGTGCCAGAAACGCGAAGGGTCCGCTTCCGATCGGGTGCTCGTAGAACGGGTGGTTGGTCACGATCAGGTGCGCCGGAAGAATGCCGATGACGAGAAAGCCGGGGAAGAGCGGCTCCGGGCGGTGGAGAAAAAAGTCGAGACTCACGTCGTTTCGAATGACGATACGGTCGATGACGCCCAACGAGGCGCGGTGCGGGGAGGCGTGGTCCGCGTTCAGGATGAAGTCATAGGTGGCCTTGACGTCGTGGGACGTCAGCACGGTGCCGTCATGAAACGCATGATCGGGCGTCTTGAGATGGAAGCGATACTGGGTCGGCGAACGTCGTTCCCAATCAGCCAGGGCCGGAATGGGTTCGAAGGCGTCGTTGAAATCCACCAGCCGGTCGTAGAGCAGGCGGTTGATGCGGACCGACGTCGCATCCGTGGCAAAGCGCGGGTCGAGATTCGCAGGGGCGCTGGCCAGACCAAAGCGGAACGCGTCGGAAGCAGGGTCTGTGCATGCCGCACAGGTGAGAAGAATGAGCGCGAGCACACCGACCATCGGCTTCACCACGTTCCGTCGGGACGGAAGGGGAATGCAGGGATGGTTGATCATGACGTTGAAAGAATACCCTTCAGTGGAAATGTTGTTCAATACAGGAGCAGGAACGGAACAATCGGCTTGATCGAGGGGCTTGCCGAAGCGGACGTCGAGAATTCCCCGGAGACGAACGTTCCGCAAATGGAACAATTCGTTACGTGCAGGCAACGAGGGGACAATAGACTGTCCGCCTGGAAGCCTGCTAGTATGAACCTGATCGCCATGTCCGTGAAATGTGGCGTGGCACGTGCATGACGTGCAAAGGGGCATCCTCCGGAGTCATGGGGACGCCACCCGTGCGGTGAAAACGACGTTTTGAACGAAGGCCTTGCCTGACGAGGGAGCGCCGAACGGCCATGACTCGAAAAGCCTTGATTGTCGATGATGAACAGGCGATCGTGGACCTCGTACGCCACCACCTGGAAAAAGAAGGACTGTCCTGTCTCGAAGCCTATGAAGGAGAAACGGCGCTTCAACTCGCCCGGACCGAACGCCCCGATTTGCTGGTGCTGGATCTCATGCTGCCCGGCATCGATGGATTGGAAATCTGCCGGTTGCTTCGTCATGATCGGACGACCGCCAACATGGCGATCATCATGTTGACGGCCAAGGCGGAGGAAATCGATCGAGTCGTGGGCCTGGAGATGGGAGCGGATGATTACCTGGTCAAGCCGTTTTCCCCTAGAGAACTGGTCGCTCGAATCAAAGCGGTGTTGCGGAGAGGGCGCGAGGCCCAACCGGGCGGCATCAGACGAATCGGAACGCTTGAAATCGACGAAGCGAAACATCAGGTTCGCGTGGACGGTCATCCCGTCGATCTCACGGTGAAGGAGTTCGATCTGATCTGTGCGCTGATCCAGGCCAACGGACGGGTGTTGAATCGGGAGCAGATTCTGGAAATGGTCTGGGGCTATGCCAACGCCGTGGAGATTGAATCGCGGACCGTCGACGTGCATATCAGACGCCTCCGAGAAAAACTCAAAAGTGAAAGTCATCGAATCGTGACCGTCAAGGGCGTGGGCTATCGCTTCGAGGAAGCAGGTTGAATGAGGAGATACCGAGGTTGATGAAGGTCGGCTTGACTGCCCGGTTGGGTGGGGTTTTCAGTTTCATGACGCTGGTGGGCATGGGGGGAACGTGGCTCTTGGCGGCGTTCGGGGCTGGGTCCCCGTGGTTCGGCGGACTCGTGATGGCCGCGCTGGCGTTCCCTTTTGGCATATGGGTGGGCCGATGGCTGTTGAAGCCGGTCCATGACGCCGACGCGCATGCTGCGCGGCTGTTGCAGGGTTGGCGAGCACCGGGGAGCGATGACGATGAACGTGAATGGAACGGTTTGAACAAGACGTTGGCGTACGTCACGGCTCACTCCCCTTCACGGATTCAAACGTTGGAATCCGAACGAGCCAAAGGCACCGCGATCCTCGACAGTATGACCGAAGGCGTGATCGTCCTGGATGGACCAGGACGCGTGATTCTCATGAATCCGGCCGCACGAAAGATTCTCGATCTTGCTCAGGATCAGGGAGAGGGACGCACCTTGTTGGAGGTCGTCAGAAATCGGGGCCTGGCCGATTGGGTGGAGATGTGTCAATCACTCGATACCGCGGAACCGTGCCGGCGAGAGATCGAATGCTATTCGCCTTCCTTGAGAATCATTGTGGTGAATGCCAGGCCCATTGCCTTTTCATCGGAGCACCGGGGATTGTTACTCGTCCTGCACGACATCACCGAACTCCGACGGTTGGAAAAAGTCCGTGCCGAATTCGTTGCCAACGTGTCCCATGAGTTACGCACGCCGCTGACGGCCATCAAAGGCTATCTGGAGACCGTTCTGGATGAATCCGTGCTGGAATCGGCCATGCACCGACGATTTCTGGAAATCGCGAACAGTCACGCGGAACGGATGGGGCGCTTGATCAACGACCTGTTGAATCTTTCCGATATTGAAACGGGAAAAGTGGTCCTGCATCCCACGGCCATCAGCCTTGGGGCCTTCGTGCAAGAAGTTTCGGCGATTTTTGAGAAGGAGGCCGAGAAAAAAGAGGTGGGGCTTCTCAATCAGATCCCTCATGATTTGTGGGTCGAGGCTGATCGGGACCGGCTCTCTCAGATTCTCGTGAATCTGGTCGACAATGCGGTGAAGTATACGCCGAAAGGGGGAACGGTCAGGTTTCATGCGGCGAAAGCCGAGGCCAATCAAATCCGTATTGCGATCCAAGACACGGGACAAGGTATTCCCCCAAGCGATTTGCCTCGCGTCACGGAACGATTTTACAGGGTCGACAAAGCGCGTTCCCGTTCTGAAGGCGGCACCGGCCTTGGTCTCGCCATCGTGAAACACCTGGTGCAATTGCACGGCGGGACGCTTTCCATCGAGAGTGAATACGGGAAGGGCACGACCATCGAGTTTTTACTTCCGGCCGTGCACCTCCAGCCGGCCTGTTAGCTTCGACGTTCCGGCCTCTTGCGCGTGGCCTTTTCGGAACATTCAGCAGAAAATTAACGGACGTGTAACCCTCCGCATACGTGCCTGCAATACGTTTTCCGTACCATAGGGCTCTCAAGACAGTGGGAGCACCCCCGTTTGCGAAGGTTTGAGAAGACCTGAGCCGCGCGGCTCGGGCCCAATGGGGTAATCCTGAAATTCCTCTTGCTTCATGCGAGCGGTCATTTCTTTCCCACGGTCAGGGGACGTGGCACATCGTCGAATACACATTTTCCAGAAGGAGGGTTGGTCCATGATGAGAAGGTTTGGCAACGCCGCAACTGTCGGATTGTTCAGCAAGGGGAGGCTCGCCGTCGGGGTTGTTTTTCTGACCGTCGGCATGGGCGGTTCGAGTTGGGCTGCCACGGATTCCATGGTGGATCCGGATTGGAAACGCTATGGTCGGGTCAGTGGGGTTTCCGGGAATCTGAACAGTATTGGGTCCGATACCCTCAATAATCTCATGACACTGTGGGCCGAAGGGTTCAGAAAAGAATATCCCAACGTAAAGATTCAGATTGAAGGGAAAGGGTCCAGCACGGCTCCTCCGGCCCTGATCGAAGGAACGGCGCAAATCGGGCCGATGTCGAGGCAGATGAAAGCCAAGGAGATGGACAAGTTCGAGGCGAAATTCGGCTATAAGACCACCAACTTCCCCGTGGCCGTTGATGCGCTGGCCGTGTACGTCAACAAGGACAATCCCGTCAAATGCCTGAGCATGGAAGAAGTGGATGCCGCTTTTTCGAAAACCCGTCGTCGCGGACATTCCGTGGATATTGACACGTGGGGAAAGGCCGGTCTTGACGGGACGTGGCAAAACACGAGAGTGAGCCTGTACGGTCGAAATTCAGCCTCCGGGACCTATGGGTTCTTCAAGAAGAAGGTGTTGAAGAAAGGCGATTATAAAGATGAGGTCAAAGAGCAACCGGGTTCGGCGTCCGTGGTTCAGGGCGTGACGGAGGATCGTGGAGGGCTCGGATACAGCGGCATCGGGTATCGGACGTCTGGGGTCCGAGTGGTCTCCTTGTCGGCTAAACGCGGCGAAGGGTGCTATGACCCGACGTTTGCCAATGCCTCCGCGGGCAAGTATCCGTTGGCGCGGTTTCTCTACCTGTACGTGAACAAAGCTCCGGGAAAACCGTTGCCTCCGTTGGTCGGAGAATTCCTGAAATACGTCTACAGCCAAGCAGGGCAGCACATCGTGATCAAGGACGGCTATTTCCCATTGCCGCAGACCGTGATCACCAAGAAATTGGCTGACATGCAATAGTTGACGCAAAAGGCAAGGCAGACTACCGTTGTCGGAAACATTGTAACAAAGCCATGTCCTTCCACCCGTTGAGGTCCGGACATGGCTTTGTTCTTTACCACGTCTCATGAATCAGCCAACGTCGAATCGAATCGAGAAGGCCCCGTCCTCCTCGTCGTTCCAGTTCCCCTTGCGAGCGGTGCGGCGTTGGGTCGATTGGGGGGCACGTGGGGTGATCACCCTCGGAGGATGGGCGACGATTGTCAGTATCTTTGGAATTTTTGCCTATCTGTTTATCGAAGTCGTCCCATTGTTTTATGGGGCGTCCTGGAGTGAATCGACCTCGGTCCACGTCGACGCGTTCGTGAAAGCCGGGCAGAAGCCTGAGCGCGTGGCCGTGGGGATCGATGAATACATGGAAGTCGGATACGTGTTCGAAGAGGGGAAGATTGCGTTCCATGCGTTTCCTTCCGGAGCTCCGGTCCGTCTCGAGTCCGTGCCGAATTTCGAGAACGGGGAAATTACCGCTCTCGCCCGCTCTCCTGGGCAACCCCACGCCTATGGACTCGGGACGGGAACCGGGCGTCTCATCCCCTACGACGTCACGTTTCGAGTTCAGTTCGACGATGACGTACGAACAACCGAACCCGTGGTGACCTCGGGCGAGCCCGTTCAAGTGGCCCCCCCTGATGAGGCGATCACGCGACTGGCTTACCGGGAGACGGACAGTGGCATGATCGCCGCGGCCCTGACCGACTCGGGGCGCTTGTTTCTCGCCAAGATTCAGGAATCGGAGTCCGCTGGGTTGTTCGCATTCGAACAGGAATCGGAACTCCTTCGGGCCGAGATCACCGAAGAAGGCGTGGATGCGCTCTCGGTGCTGCTCCTGGACGACTTGGGGGAAACCCTGTTGGGAGGCACACGAGACGGGAAGTTGCTGTACTGGAACATTCAGGACGTCCGAAGCCCGAGGCTGATGGGGATGTACTCCGCCGGGAGTTCCGTGACCGCGCTTTCCTATCTCATCGGAGATCGATCCATTGTCGTCGGCACGGAAAGCGGAACCGTCGCCGTGTGGATGTCCGTCATCAACCCCGACGTGGGAGGCGATCCGCGTCTTGAAAAGATTCGGGAATTGGCTCGGCACGCGGGGGCCGTGACGGCCATTTCACCGTCGCTTCGAGACAAGGGATTTCTGACGGCCGACGTCTCCGGTGGCGTTGCCGTGCATCATTCGACCTCCAGTCAAACTCTCATCCAAATCCCGGGAACCGGTTCCCCCGTTCTGGCTGCGATGCTTGCCCCGAAGACCGATGGCGCACTGGTACTCGATGCGTCGGGCCGACTGCGCACCTATGACATCCAGAATGAACATCCCGAATCCACGTTTTCATCGTTGTTCCTGCCCGTGCTGTATGAAGGCTATGAAGAGCCTCTCCACGTCTGGCAGTCCACCGGTGGGTCCGATGCGTTCGAGCCGAAATTCGGCCTGTGGCCGATCATGTTCGGCACGCTGAAAGGGACGATTTACGCGATGTTGCTCGCGACGCCCCTCGCCGTGCTGGGAGCGATCTATACCTCGATGTTCATGCATCCGAACGTGCGTGCCGTGGTGAAACCGGTCGTGGAGACCATGGAAGCCCTTCCCACGGTCGTCCTGGGGTTCCTGGCCGGTTTGTGGTTTGCGCCCTTGTTGGAAAGCATCTTTCCCGCGGTGGTGGCTATGGTGCTCCTGATCCCGATCGCCGTGGTGGTGGTCTGCGTCGGGTGGCAATTGTTGCCTTCACGATTCAAGGGACATTCAGGGCACGTGACGGAATTAGGGGTCTTCCTCCTGGTGCTCGCCGGCACGGTATGGTTCTGTCTCCAGTTGAACTACCAGATTGAAGCCTGGCTCTTCGATGCCAACTATAAGCAGTGGTTGCTTTCGACATTCGGATTGACGTATGACCAGCGCAATGCGCTGGTTATTGCCTTTGCCATGGGCATTGCCGTCATCCCCACCATTTTCAGCATCAGCGAGGATTCGCTGAGCAACGTGCCACCCCACCTGATTGCCGGATCATTGGCCCTTGGAGCCACGCCATGGCAGACCCTGACGAAATTGGTCCTTATCTCGGCGAGCCCAGGATTGTTTTCCGCTCTCATGATCGGGTTGGGACGCGTCGTGGGGGAAACCATGATCGTGCTGATGGCCACGGGCAATACTCCGGTGATGGACATGAACCTCTTCAATGGATTCCGAACCCTGTCCGCCAATATCGCCGTGGAAATGCCCGAGGCTCCGCATGGGGGGACGTTGTATCGCCTGTTGTTCGTGGCCGGTCTGCTCCTGTTTGTGTTTACGTCCGTCGTCAACACGCTCGCCGAAATCGTCCGGCAGCGACTTCGGGCGAGATATAGCCAATTTTAAAAGGAATTCCATGCCTGCACGGATCAAGAAATTCCTCGACTCAGGGACGCTGTTCGTCTGGTTTTGCGGCACCGCGGTTGCGGCTTCGCTGCTCATGGTGGGCGGCATCCTCCTCCTGATCATGATCAATGGTCTCGGGTTCTTCTGGCCTCATGCCCTTGTGGAAATGAGCCTCAACGACGGCACGCGCGTACTGGGAGAGTTGAAAGGCGAAGAAGTCATCCCCTATTCGGAGACGCCGGAATTTCCCGAAGGCCAAACGCGCGTGCGTCTGAAAGTGGGGAATCGGGATCTCTATGGGTTGGACTTCAGGTGGGTGGACACCGAGCAGGTCGTCTCCGCGGAATTCCCCAAGGATGCGGCGACGTTTGAACGGAGAGAATGGGGAAATTTTTATGGCCGGATTCGGGAAGTCTTGCGTGGGGAACGCGTCGTGGCCTCGGGTCAGCTTGACGGATGGAAGACGTTGCAGCCGTTGATCGAACAGGCCAATGCACGCCATGAAGAAATGGAATACCTTCAACGGGACGTCATCGGCGACATCAATTATGACATCGAACAGGCCCGTTTGAAAATCAGAGCATTGACCGTACGGGGTCAAGGTCAGGACAGGGAGGTGGCCGAGCTTCAGGATGCCACGAAACAACTGGAAGCCCAATATCAAACGCACGTGGAGACCCTTCGGACATTAAGCGAGCAGCTCAACGAATACTCGGTGGTGCTCGTCGAGACGAATGGACAGGAGAAGCGCCTTGCGGTCGGACAAATCGTGAACGCCTTTCGTTCCAACGACATGAGCCTCTTCGAAAAGATGCTCCGCTACGTCATGAATTTCTGGTCCGTGCTGAGTGAAGAACCACGAGAAGCCAATACCGAAGGGGGCATCTTCCCGGCGATCTTCGGCACCGTCATGATGGTTTTGATCATGAGCGTGGCGGTGGTTCCATTTGGCGTCCTGGCCGCGTTCTACTTGCGTGAGTATGCGAAACAGGGATTGATCGTTCGGGTCATCCGCATCGCGGTCAATAATCTGGCCGGTGTGCCATCGATCGTGTTCGGCGTCTTCGGCTTGGGATTCTTCGTGTACACGGTCGGCGGAACCATTGATGCCCTGTTCTATGCCGAAGCCTTGCCGACTCCGACGTTTGGCACGGGTGGCATTCTCTGGGCTTCCTTTACCCTGGCCCTCCTGACGGTTCCGGTGGTGATCGTGTCGACGGAAGAAGGGCTTTCGGCCGTTCCCCGTGAATACCGTGAAGGGTCCTTGGCTTTGGGAGCGACCAAGTTCGAAAGTATGCTGCGCGTGATCCTTCCCTGCGCCCTGCCTGGTATTTTGACGGGGCTGATCCTGGCCGTGGCCCGTGCCACGGGCGAAGTGGCCCCCCTGATGTTGACCGGAGTCGTGAAGTTGGCCCCAGCGCTTCCCCTGGACCACCATTTTCCCTTTCTGCACTTTGAACGCAAATTCATGCATTTGGGGTTCCACATCTTCGACGTGGGGTTTCAGTCTCCGAACGTGGAAGCGGCCAAACCGATGGTGTACGTCACCACCCTGATCCTGGTGATGGTGGTCGTGGTGTTGAATTTGAGTGCCGTGGCCCTACGAAATTATATGCGGAAAAAGTTCAGGGCGTCGGCGGTCTAAGGGTCAAGGAGTCGGAGTCGATGAGTTCGCGCGTTGACACATTATTCCACCCTCATCAAACGTCTGAGCAGCAGACGACGGAAACATCAGCCATGGCTTCTTCTGAACATTCTCAAGATAGGAACCCCAATCCCAAAATCACGGTCGAAGACGTCAATTTCTTTTATGGGGAGAAACAGGCGCTGTTCAAAGTCTCCCTGACTATCCCGACCAACCAAGTTACGGCCTTTATCGGCCCGTCCGGGTGCGGGAAGTCGACGTTGCTGCGATGTTTCAATCGGCTGAACGATCTGGTTGAAGGGGCCCGACTCATCGGCACGATCCGTCTCGATGGCCAGGATATTTATGATCCTTCGGTGGACGTTACCGACCTGCGAACCAGAGTCGGCATGGTCTTTCAGAAGGTGAATCCGTTCCCCAAGTCGATCTACCAGAACGTGGTGTATGGTCCCGAACTTCAAGGGAGACGCCGTCGTGCCGTGCTCGACGACCTCGTGGAACAGAGTCTGAAGGGCGCGGGACTCTGGGAAGAAGTCAAGGATCGCCTGCATCAGAGCGCGCTCGGTCTGTCGGGCGGGCAACAGCAACGCCTGTGCATTGCGCGCGCGTTGGCCGTCAACCCTGACATCCTGCTCATGGATGAGCCCTGTTCGGCGCTCGATCCCATTTCCGCCGCCAAGATCGAAGAACTGCTGCATTCCCTCAAGGAACAGCTCACCGTGGTGATTGTTACGCATAACATGCAGCAGGCCGCCCGCATCTCCGATCTGACGGGGTTCTTCCTCATGGGAGAATTGATCGAATACGCCGAGACCAAGGCCATCTTTACCAATCCATCGGACCGCCGGACCGAAGATTACGTGACCGGGCGTTTCGGATAGAGAGGGAATCGTATGGAACGTCACTTCGAAGAAGAGTTCAACAGACTCAAAGGCAGGATTCTCAAGATGGGCTCCATGGTCGAAGACCAGATCAGAAATGCCATGACCGCGCTGATTGACCGTGATGAAGCCCTGGCGCAGAAGGTCATTGAGAACGATCACCACGTCAATGCGCTGGACGTGGAAATCGATGAGATGGCGCTCGACGCGCTCGTCCGATATCAGCCGGTTGCCAAGGATTTGCGTTTTGTCACGACGACCATGAAGATTTCTTCGGAGTTGGAGCGGATGAGCGATTTGGCGGAAAACATCTGCGAGCGAGCGATCGAACTCAACTCAGAGCCGCAGTTGAAGCCGTATATGGACATCCCGCACATGGCCGAACGTGCCCGCGTCATGGTCAAGGAATCACTGGACGCCTTTGTCGAAATGGATGCCGCCTTGGCCCGGAAAGTCATTCATGACGATGATTTCGTCGATCGTTTGACCGAACAACTGTTCCGGGAACTCTTGTCGTTCATGATCGAAAATCCCAAGACCATCGGTCGAGCCATTCGTCTCTCCTTTGTGGCAAAGTACATCGAACGGGTGGCCGATCATGCGACGAACGTCGCGGAACTGGTGGTGTACATGGTGGAAGGGAAAATCATCCGCCATACCGTTCCCCCGCAGCAGCCCTGAGTGTCTCCTCCCGGAGTTCGACATCGATTTCGTTCACGTGCCCGACCACTCGCCGTGCGCTGAGAATCCTCGTGCGGTCGATGAGCACGTCGGCAATGGGTGTGTCATGAGGCTGGACTCTGATGCCGGCCCGATGAGTCCGGAGTTTGGCAACGGCCGTCAACGGGTCGCGTCGTGACAGGGTAAACAGGAGGTCCTGTAGGGAGGGGGGGCGGAGTCGAGCGCCCGGAAGCCATCTCCACGTCCAACCGCGCGCCATTTCCGGGAAGGTTCAGTTGCCACAGGATCTGGCGACGTTCGGCCCGGCGCCGGAGCGTCATCCCCAGTCCGGCGAGCCTGAAATCAGCCGTATCGAAGTAGGTGGAGGTAAACCGTCGATCAGGAAGCGGCTTACCTGAAAAATGGGGCAGACGAAACAGGGTTCCCACCTTGAGATTGGCTCCCCGCTCCGGAGTTGGCCGAAGGACCCATTCCATCCCGCATGCCATGGAAAGAGCAGATAGCACGAGGGTTACTGGAAAGACAAAAGAGGCCGTTAAGACGTTTTTGACGGATCGGCAGGTGAGGCGCAAAATAGACCATCGCCCGTTGACCCCGGCGGTTGTGACTATCAATGAGGAACGCGAGCGTTTCATGAAGACGACCAGGCTCGAACGCCTTCTGGCCCTTTCGATCCGCGCGGCACAAGCACCTACCGGCCTCCTGCTCGAGTATTTTACGGATCATGCGCTTTGCGTCGAACGGAAAGGCGACGGATCGCCGGTGAGTATTGCGGACCGTGAAGCGGAGACCCTGATTCGGGCCATGTTGCAGGATGATCCGATTGCCGCCGACTTTGACGTGTTGGGCGAGGAGTTCGGACAGCATGCCAGCAGGACTCGCTATCGATGGTTGATCGATCCCATCGACGGGACGCGCTCGTTCGTGAATCGGATTCCCTTGTTCGGCACGATCGTGGCGTTGGAGGATCGAGACGCCGGTCAGGCCCTCATTGGGGTGATCCATCTGCCCATGCTGAACAGGACGTATAGTGCCGCTCGTGGGTTGGGGTGTTTCTGTCACGGCGCTGCGGTTTCAGTTTCCCGTGACGCCGCGTTGGAGACCAGTATCATTGCCACCGGAGACATTGCCCAATTCATCAGCGCGGGTTGCGAAGACATGTTCCGGCAATTGGCCGGTGCCTGTCCGTATCTTCGGACCTACACCGATTGTTTCGGCCATACGCTGGTCATCGATGGAGCCATCAGTGCCATGATCGATCCGGCCCTCAACCCGTGGGACGCTGTGGCCACCCAAGTCCTGGTTCAGGAGGCCGGGGGTCTGATCGTCACGCGTCCGTCTCGCGTGGAGAACAAAATCGATGTCCTGTTCGGAGTCCCTCAACTGGTTGAACGTTTGGGTTCATTCCTGAATTTTTGACGTCGTCAGTCCTTGAAAACCGCCCCGTTGGCCGAGAATGCCTGAGTTCGGGCGGGATGAAAATAGCCAACGCCACGTCGGATCGGTCACGTCCGCGCAGATGAGGACTCCTCGGATCAGGCCCAGCGCCCTTCTGCAGTTCTGTCGAGTGGCGCCGCCTGGTGTTCCGGTCACCGTCGCCCGGCTGGCTGGACGGGCCTCACGATGGGCAGCCGGGCCCGTTCGTGGCTTTGAGAGTTTCCTCCTTGGAATCGTAACATTTGCATAACGATTTTGTGATGAGGCCCACCTGGACTGTGCACGTGGAAGGGGAAGGGCGTCATGCAACGGGATGGGTTTCCACTTTCACGACGACCCTGACCAAGACAGATGCCGCTCTCTTTTCGCCAATTTCCTGAGATGAGCCGGTTCCAGCCACCATTGTAACGTGCCGTTTCCTGGGCGCGGCTTTCCGGAAAATCGGATACAGCAGGCGCCGGCTGTCTTGAACGACAGACCGGACGCGGGCTGGCCCAGCAGCATCGTGCCCGCGGTATGCCCCAGATGCGGTTCATGCCCCACGCAGAACACGCAGTCCTCTTCGGAGAACGAGATGAGCGTGCCCAGGAAAACCTCCGGAGAGGCGTTCGGAAGGAGTTCGACGCATTGTTGAGGTGCTCCGGCAAAGCCTAACGTCTCTTTGACGATGTCCGCGGTTTGTCTGGTCCTGAGGTAGGGGCTGTAGAGCAGGTGCGTGGGGGTCACGTCGAGCCACGCCAGGCCTTTCGCGGCTTTTCGGGTTTTCGCGACGCCTTCCTCGGTCAGGGGACGCGCCTGATCTTTCTCCTGCCACGCTCTCCAATCAACGGCAATGCCATGTCGAAATAAAATACAGTCCACTGGGGATCCTCAGAGAAAGCAAATTCTATCAGAGGCCGTCGAAGGAAGAAAGACACCCTGCCTCGGGGATTCGGACGGCGTTCGCGAGCCATGATGGCTTCAGGGGCGGGTCTGATCCCGTGGGACCGATCCCAGTTCTTCCCGCAGGAAGGCTTCGATCCGTTCACGGAGTTGATCACGGATCAGATGAAAAAAGGCCAGCCTTTCCTCACGGGTCCCCTCTGCCTTGGCCGGATCCGGAACGTTCCAATGCCGCAGGGATGAGTCCGGAAAGGCCGGGCAGCTTTCTTGAGCCCGGTCGCAAACGGTGATCACAAAATCAAATCGTTGGCCGAGAAATTCCTGCACGGATTTGGAACGATGCCCGGAGATGTCAACGGCGCGTTCCTTCATCGATTCCACGGCGAGGGGGTTCACCATTTGTGGCTCTGTGCCTGCACTGAACGCCTCGACCGGTGGACCCGCCAGATGCCGAAGCCACCCCTTGGCCATTTGACTGCGACAGGAATTTCCCATGCAAAGAAAGAGGATGCGGACCACCCGCCGTCTCCGATCAGGTGTTCGTCATGGAGAGCACGTTCGATGCTTGCAAGGCTTACGGGATGGGATCGGAGCGCTTCGGGGACCACTGGACCGCGACGATTCGGATGATGGCGAGTGCCAGAAGGATACCGCCGAGGGTCAACCATTGTTCGATAGGCGCGTTTTTAAACCATTGCGAAATGACTTCGGTCAACATGACGACCAGAATCGTATCGACGATAAAGGTCACCTTTACCCTGCCCTCGGAAAAATACGTGACGGTGGTTTTGAGGACCTCGACGATCGCCAGGAGCAGGAGGGTGTTCACGATGATCTTTCTGAACATCACTTCAAGCGGTTGGGATAACAGGAGATACAGATCGGTCAGGATTTTCACGACCCCGACGGTCAGCGCCATCAACAGCGTCAGAATCAACAGGCTTAGCACGACCTTCGTGCCGCGCATCCAGATCGTGGTCATATCGGACGTGCGTGAAAGAAAAGACATGGCTAATCTCGTGAAAACGGACATCTGACCCTCAGAGGTCATCGACGGCGACCGGATGCAGCATGTCCCGAACGGACAGGACCCCGACGATTTCGTTTTCCTGCGTGACGGCTAGGTGGCGCGTGCCGTGTTCCTCCATCAGGCCTGCGGCTTCGAATAATGGCCGGTCATGGTTGATGCCGATGATCGGAGCACTCATGATCCGTTTGACCGGCGTACGTTCTGGGATTCGGCTCAGTGCCACCACCTTTTTGACGATGTCGGATTCAGTCACGATGCCGACAATGGCGCCCTGCTCTTTGACGAACACGCTGCCGACGTTCAGCACGCGCATGAGCAGGCATGCTCCGAATGCGGTCTCATCGCTACGAACGGAAATCAGCTTTCGTTTCATGAGTTTTTCGATGCGAAGCATGAGGTTCCTCCCCGTCTGTTTATACAGACTACCTACCCAATGTGAAGAGATGATTGCGCTGACGTTAGGATTGCGTAAATAGACGTCGAAATCTCCCGAATGCCTTGCGAAGAGCAGGGAAATCCGTCGTGACGTTATGCTAAAATGGCGTGCGTTTGCGAGCCGCGTTGACAGCCACGCTCATGGCGATGTTGGGGCGTGCAGGGGGCATCAATCAATGAGGTGCGACAAGAAGGGGATGAAGATGAGAGTTTTGACGGGACTTGGATTGTGTATCGTATGGCTGCTCGCCGCGTGCGGTGGCACTAAGCAGGTTGTGACGCAGACGGTCTATCAGGACCCTAATCGGGAAGTCGGGCTTCAGCCCGTTGCCGAGAAGGCCTTTTCACATCCGGCGTCTCTCAAGAAGGATTTGATCGCCAAGGTGATGGCAGGATTGTACATTGAACGCCCAAGTTCCTCACTGCCGTTGTTGGGTGGGGGGAGCGCAGATCGGTTGCCAGCCTTTAATAAAAACGAAATCGCATTTTTTGCGCCCCTGCTTGCCAGAGGCCTCAATCTGGCGCAGCCGAACGAAGTTGTCACGTTTTATGAACACGGAGAAATTTCCGACGTGCATGAAGTCACGACGTCCGGAGGCATGTTTGTTCACCAGAATGTGCTGTACGTGATTCTGAGCAATCATGGGGCTCAGACCGAAATTTGGCAGGACGTCGAAGAATACCATTCCCCGGTCAGACTCCAGCCGCTCAAACAACTCGATCCGCAACCAGGTCGACTGGTGTTTGATCCGGCCGAATTCATGGTGCCGTTACCAAAAGCCTCCTTTGCAACAACTCTCCAGGGGAAGCCGTGGCAGGTCGGTATTCGGTGGCAGGCTCTCAAGTAAGCGCCGCTTTCGTCATTCCCGACGTTGCCTTCTTCGTCATTCCCGCGCCAGTTTCCGTCATCCCCAACGCCTCTCTTCGTCATCCCCGCGAAAAGCCTGCCCTCGACGTTTTTAATCGGGGGCGGGAATCCAGGGTCTTTGCCTGTTCTTGTATTCCTCTGGATGCCGGATTGGAGCCCGGTATGACGTGTCGTCAGAAGAGCACGAAACTCAGCAAGAGCAACAAGGGAATCGCGAGCAGAATCCATTTGTACGGCGATCCTGTAGGCGGGTCCTTGACAACGAGAATGATCGAAAACACGACACTCAAAGGCGTGAAGACGATCAACAGGCCTCCAAGGAAATTTTCAAGCACGCCGAAGACCACGTGTTCCGTTTGGATCACGAAATTCGACAAGATGAGAAGGGCAGCCAAAACAAGAGCAACGTCGAGGTAGAACAGTGTCTTCCACGTCCCTTCCAGGTTCTTCAGAATGTCCTTCATCAGTGGAGTGATACTAAAAATTCCATGGCAGGACAAGGAGAGCCGGGGAAAGAAGACAGGTGAAAGAAGGGGGAGAAGCTCCCCGGAATGTTCCGCTCCAAGGAGCTTCCCAACAGGAGGAGTCGTCAAGATTCCTCTCAGAAGGACACGTCCCACTGGAGACGGACGCGTTGTTCGGCGTAATCTTTTTGCCATCCATCTGCATGCTCGAGCGTCAGGTGCGAGACGTCGAGTGTCAGCTTGTTTCGATGGCCGGCAAAGAACCAGTTGAAGCCGGTGGTGAATTCCTGGCGGAAGTCTCCGGAATCGTCGGTATTCGGGTCCACGTGGGAATAGCGGAAGGCCACTTCCAACGGCTTCGGAATGACCGAAATGATGTAGTGCGGAAAGTATCCCGCCTGGAAATAGCCCCCGAACATGTTCGTGGTGCCTGCAAGACCCTTGGCCCCATCCGTGGCGTCAAATTGACTGGCATTACCCGAATCCTTGATCTTTTTCCAATGTGTTTCATGTTGCCAGGCAAACCCGCGATACTTGAAGGCTGACCCGAGCTGCATCCCGCTGACTTGGAACCGGCCATCTTGAGTGAAATCGCTGCCCGGGCTCTCAAAGCCAGAATTATTTCCGCAGCCGCCTGAGGACCACCGTGTACATTTACCCTTCGTCGTATAGGCGCCGAACGAGATGCTTCCCGTGGGCTTCTTGTGGAACTTGACGTCGCTTTGTCGCCATTTGAGTTCCCGGCCGAATACGTTCCATTGGATTCGTCCCACGTACATCATGTTGTCGTCGTCATTTTTAGCCAGGCCTCGACCGCCACCGGAAAAGATCCCCAGATAGTAGTTGGCATCAATGGGCGTGCCGGGATTCACTCGTCCGTACAGCATCGCACCGATTTGTCGGTCGAGGGTAAACACCCGATTCATGATCGACCGTTCGACCATGGTCTGTTTGCCGGATGAGTCGACCCGCTCCCGGCTGTAGTCGATTTTCCACTGACCGATTCGCAACTTGGCCCATTTGAATCTTTCCAACATGATGCGCCAATCGATCAGCCGGGCGTGCGAACTCGACGCGTCGTCATCATAATCACGACCGGCTTGCCAGTCCATTTCGAAGTAATATTTGATCCAGGGCTTGTATCCGTGACCTCCGACCTTCATCCGCATCCGACGCAGTTCGAAAGAACTTTCTTCGTTATCCTCGAACGCACCGGCATTGCGGGGGTCTGATCGTTCAGGATAGGTGTAACGGCCCTGAAATCGCCACTGGATTTTGGTTTCGAAGAGCCCGTCGGCGGAAGTCACGATGAATCCCTTTTTCCCGTAGCTGACCTTGGCCACGGATTTCTCCTTGGATGGTTTCTCCGTCGCAGCTTTTGCGGTTTCCTTTTTCTCTTCGGCGGCTTTCAGCCGAATCCAGTCTTCTTTTGTGATGACGCCTTTTTCGCGCAGGATATCCATGAGCGAGCCCCCGGCCGTTGCCGCCGGGGCAAACGTCATGGGGATCATCATGATAAAGAGGGCCAACATTCCAAAGATCCATCGATGAATGCTCATAAACAATCTCCCCCCAGTGGCAAATGGTATGGAAATATTGACTTGCGTCTGATGCAAATTCATGTACGAAGATATTTTGGAAAACGCTCGTTACGCTGGCGTTACGGAAGAATCAACGAGCCGTAAATTGTCCGAAGAGACAGAAGACAACGGGGCGGTTGCGTTAAGTGATTCGCTGACGCAGGCTTCTTTCTGCATCAGGAAAGTGCCTGTTGGTGTGCCGTGGAAATCTGGTTGTGGTTCTGCGTTTCTCCGGATGCCCGGGGTCGGCGTGACGTTGGGCGGGACAGCCTCAAACTGCGTCATTCCCGCGAAAGCGGGAATCCAGAGTCTTTGCCTTTTCCTTTATTCCTCTGGATGCCGGATCGGGGTCCGGCATGACGAGTGGAGAGGAGTCGGCTGCCATTCCGGATGACCGGGAAGGCCTGGGCGAGCGCGTTATTCGTTTGATGAGAAAGGGTCCGGTGTGGAACCGGAATCATCGAAGCGGCGCTTGTAGATGAACTTTCGGCCAATCAGGATGAGTCCGAACGCGATTCCCAGGGAAACAGGAACGAACAGGCCTGAAAGCAAATCGGGGTTGGTAATCCAGCCCAGTGATTTCAAGGCCTTGAACACGTAACTGCCAAGGCCGCTCAGGTAATAGGAAATGACGATTACCGATAAGCCCTCGACCGTATGCTGGAGAATCGCCTGGCGTCGGGTCGTCTTATCCATGCTGCGCAGGAGCCGCAGAATCTGGTTTTCCAGGGCCAGGTTCTGATCCTGGAGTTGCAGCTCGACCTTCGTGCGAATCACCGCGATGGATCCTTGAAAATCGTTCACCAGCGCGTTGATCCGCCGGATGAATTGCTGGTACCCATCGGCGACTCCGATGGTTTTCCCGTCCACGTATTCGGAGACTCGCCTGTAGCCTGCCAGGGTCTCTTCGTGCAGCAACGCCAGGTTTGCCCGAATGATGCGATCGTACGGCACGGACGCGGACAGCTTGTACCGCATGGATTCGGCCAGGCGACTGACGTTCATGAGATCCTGCGTCATCACGGTGAGCCAGCGCTGGAGCGTCTGCGGCGTGGCGGTCTCGATTTCCCTGGTCATGACGCCGCGTTGCTGGAGATGACGTTGCTCGTACTGATGGACCTGGTCGACGGATTGGGTGAAGGCGTGAAACGGAAACAGGATCAGGTGCGTATAGTTTTCAATGGCCACGAGCGTGTCGATGGTGCGGGCGAGGTCGGTGAGTAACACGTCGAGCGACGGCGAGAGGATGAGATAGCGTTCACGTTTATACTCATCCGGCGTAAAGGTGGTCATCACGGAGATGTCCTGCCCGAAAATCCTGCTGCCGTAGAGCTGGGGCCCGGGCATCACGTGTTTGATTTCGTCGATCCCCAGCGTCGTGTGCGGCAGGACCAGAATGTCCAGCGCATTGACCTGCACGCCCAGCGGTGACAACGGCATGGTGTAGTCGGGGTAGCGAAGCGGTCCGAAGGCGAGCGGTTTCAATTTATCATCGGGGATGTGCCACAACTGGTAACTGTAGTATTCGGTGTGGGCTTCCCACGTGACGAGCAGGCGGTCCCCATTGGATGCGACTTTGGCGCCATGGCCGAACTTTTCATGAATGACGGTCTGGTCTTCGGGTACGTCCAGGCACTGGAGAAGATGGTGAAATTCCTGCCGGCTCTGGGCACGATCCGACGGAGGATTCGCCATGCGATGGGCCACGTGGTGAATGTGGGCCGGCACGTCAAACCATTCTTCCAGGTATTTTTTGGAAGGCTCGTGCAGTTGTCGAAGAAACGCTTGGTTGGATGCCGGATGTTGACTCATGGTGTTCGCTCGAGATGACGATCCTGGATCTGCCTTCCGCCGTGTTCTACCGAATTCCTGGAGGAGGATCAAGGAGAATGGGCGCCGTCTATGCAAGAAGTCCTCGTCTGCGGCCAGGCCGGGGAAAGCCGTGGTCCCTTGAAAACCGTTGACGCACGGCCCTGGTCTGATTAAAGTTAAGGACTATTCATCGGGTTACCCTGAGGTCCTTGAAGAAAGAACGCCAATCATGAATGACGCATGGACGTCTCCAGCGGTGTTTGAAACGAATCTCGCGGGTCTTGGCCAGAAGCGGCAAGGCAAGGTGCGGGATATGTACGACCTGGGCGACAGCCTGTTGCTGATCGCGAGCGACAGGATTTCGGCCTTCGACGTGGTTCTGCCGGAAGGGATTCCCGGCAAAGGCTACGTGCTCACGCAACTATCCAAGTTCTGGTTCGATCGCCTGTGGCAGGACGGTGGCCTGGTGCCGCATCACCTGCGGACCATGAACCCTGAGGAATTTCCCGAATCGTGCCGGCCTCACCTGAGTCTGCTGGCGGGTCGCAGCATGATCGTGGAGAAAGCCGAGCCGTTGCCCGTGGAATGTATCGTGCGCGGGTACCTGTCCGGGTCGGCGTGGAAAGAATACAGGACGCAGGGGACCGTCTGCGCGCAATCGCTCCCCTCGGGGTTGCGGGAATCCGAGAAATTCCCGGAGCCGTTATTCACTCCGTCCACCAAGGCGACCGAAGGACATGACGAAAATATTTCGTATGACACCATGAAAGGCCTGATCGGTGAGGAACTGGCGGAACACGTCAAGACGGTCAGCATCACGCTGTACCAGCGTGCGGCTGCCCTGGCCGAAGAGCGTGGCATTCTCATCGCGGACACGAAATTTGAATTCGGGCTGCACCCGACGACGAAACAGCTTCTGGTTATCGACGAATTGCTTACCCCGGATTCCTCACGGTTCTGGCCCAAGCCGCAGTATGAACCCGGGAAGCCGCAACCCAGTTTCGACAAGCAATTCGTGCGGGATTATCTGGACTCCGTGGGGTGGGATCACACCCCGCCCCCACCCCATTTGCCCGAGGACGTCGTTGCGCAGACCAGTGCCAAGTATCGTGAAGCCCTCGAACGATTCCTGAGCTTCTGACCTCCGCTCTTGTCGTCTGCCTGCAAGTCTCCTCTTCGGTCCCTCCTGCACGTTCTTCTGTCATTCCCGCGCCCATCACCGACGTCTCCCTTCCGTCATTCCCGCGAAAGCGGGAATCCAGGGGTTTTGCTTTTCCTCTTTTTCTGGATGCCGGATCAAAGGATCCTCTCCCAGGGGGGGCGGCATGACAAGAGAGAGACCGGCAGGATGAGGGAGCGTCCTGATACGCCATGCGATTGTCCCAAGTTTGCCCGGTTGGGGAACCCCGCTTGCTTGTGCTAGAAAGACGTGACGTCGTTGCCTGACAGAGGGGCCGAAGGGGAGAGCACGTGACGGTGAACAAGAAACCGGTTCAGGGGAAGAAAGAAACGATCATCATCGTCGTGCTCATGTGTGCGGTATTTCTGTGGACGCTCAACCGTATCGAGATGGAAAACAAGCCTCAAGAAGAAAAACCACAACAACTTGAAATACCCGATAAGGAAGCCACGAAGGTGGTGAAGAAAGCCGAGGTGCCTCTGGCCACGGGAAAGGAGCCCATCGACAAGATCTTCGTCCAGTCCGGGTGCGCTGCCTGTCACACGATTCCAGGCATTCGTGTTGCCAAGGGGCGGGAAGGCCCGAAGCTGGAATTGGGCACGACCGCCCGCCGACGCCTGGCCGATCCGCGCTACCGAGGGAAGGCCAAAACCGAGTGGGAATACGTACAAGAATCCATTCTGAATCCGGGCGTCTATCTTGTCGAGGGGTATCCCGACCACGTCATGCCCAGGTGGTACGGCCAAAAGCTCACCGCCGGGGCCATGGATAAGATCATCACCTATCTCCTGAAGATCGAAGAAGTGCCGTAACCCGCCAGTCCGTATTCAGCCATTCAGTTGGCAACTTCTTTCTTCTCCCTGAGTACATGCCTCGGATCGTCTGCTGTCTCTGCCGGGTCTGACCAAGCCTTCGGACGACCAAAGACCCCACTCGTCATGCCGGACCCGATCCGGCATCCAGAGAACTGCAAGCAACGACCCTGGATTCCTGCTTGCGCAGGAATGACGGACTGGTGCGCGTCGGGAATGACGAAAGTGACATGCGGGCATGCCGGAAGAGAGACTCCCAATCCGTCATGCCGGACCCCGATCCGGCATCCAGGTTTTTCTCTGTCGAGGCCGTTGTCATCCTTCATTCTCACATTTAGACACGTCGATCACGAGGATCGAGATTTTAGCTTGCTCCTCCTCCGAGAGCATGTTCCGCAGGTGCTCTTCCAGTTTGGAAGCACTGCCGGGGCGTCGACCTGACAGCGGCTTCTGGCATTCCTCCGTTCCGAACCAGAACACCAGATAGATGCCTCGTCCATCCGCGCCTGGATCACGGGTATACTTTGCGATCAATTGTTCCTTGATCGCGTGCCACAGGTCTCTGTGGTTGTTCCTCTTGATCTCTACCGGCACGTTGAAGTCGCCGTACGTCACGCGAATATCGGCCCGATTGTCATTTGCGTAACGACCCTCAGGCTGGGCGTCGATTCCCAGTGGTTGCAGCCTGAGTTGTAGATCCGATAGCAGCGCGTCCCTGCACGCGTCTTCCGGTTTCGGACACTCCGGTTGATTGTGCGAATTCACGTTCCAGTACTGGCGCCAGTCAGACGTGTTCCCATCGCGGATCCGTCTGGCTATCTTGGATAGGATATCCGTGGTCAGGGCTGCCAGGTCTGCGGCGTTTGCCGGTGCCAGATTGTCAAGGGTCCGGAGAACCGTTGGGATGTCCTGGTGCTGAAAATTCGTTTCGCGCCGGACCGCGCGCTGTTGCAAGGCTGCATTTACGAGGCCGGATCGCCAGGAATGCAGGGCCTCATCGGATGACAGCGATTCGAGCGCCGTTGTCGCGTCCGGGGACGGAAGGGTCGCCAGTTGGTAGATGATGGCGGTTACAAGTTCTGCCGGCCTCATCTGAGCAGTGGAATCGGGCAAGGGTCTGTAAGAACCTCCGACCAGGCGGATTAGCAAGGCCAAAGTCTGAACGTCGAGGCGGCTCAGCAATGTTGACCATGTCGAGCGATCGTTGTAGTCGGTCAAAAAAACAGCCAGATGTCGGATGCGTCGCTCGTGGCCGGACAAATAGGCCTCGATCTTTGGGCGGTACCTGGCAGGCGAGGCGAAAAGTCCGGTTGCCAGCCAATAGACGCGCTGAGCCACGTCCAGGCTTGATAAAGAGAGTTTGTGCTCGATCAGTGCGACGAATGCGTTTTCCTCGCAATGACGCAATGCGGCTGTGAGCAGCACGTTCAGTATCCCGAGTTGCGAGGATGTGCATCGCACGGGAAACGACTTCAATAAGGGTGGAACGGCCAGGCGGGCGACAGCCCTGTATTCCTCTAAAAACGCGAGGTTGTTGACTGCAAAGCAATGCTCTCTTTTTCTACGGATGTCAGAACGAACGAATTCGACAAGCACCCTGGAAACCATTTCAGGATGGTTAGCCAGCAACCGTTGATACCAACGCGGATCAGGCCTTCCATCATAGAGGAGTGCCTGACTGTTGTAATAGAAGGCAAGGGCCTGCCTCATCTGCTTTTCGTCGAATAGCCCTTCAGGTTGGGAACGTTTCAGTCCGGCCAGGCAGGGATGCTCCAGGAGGTGTCGCCGGTTTTCTTCCCGGAGTCGCAGGATTTCGGTATCCGTCGGAACGTCGCTGCGATTGATCGAATCCCGAAAAGCCGCCAGGGTCGTCTCGACCAGGTCATCGTCTTCGAGCAGGTTGTGCAGCCGGTTCTTCTCGGGTGTGTTGCCATCAACGTCGCTCGATAAGCCAAAATACGCTTTGGCCAATCTGTCAAGAAGTCGTGGAGGACATCGATTTTCTCGTAGCGCCGGGATGTGTTTTTTTACCTCATCACGAAATTTCAGAAGCTCCGGGCTTGCAGGGTGGTTGTCCTCTTCTCCGTCGTGCGTCGTGTTCTGCTGTTCGCGTTCGGACAGGCGATCTCTGAAAGCTTTCTCAAGGAAGGGATGATGCGCGAGGAGTTCTTCTATGGGTTGCCTGATTGCCCCTTCGGCATGAGCAGAATCGGCAGCCTCGCGGATGTACCAGGTGGCAGCCGTATCGTCGGTTGCGCGCATTGCCTGTTCGAGATACCATGATCCAAAATCCGGTGGCCGAGGCGTGCGAAACAACCTTCCCTTCCCACGACAGTCTTCGACGCACAAGGCGATCATCGCTTTATGTGTTTCGGGGTGGGTGGTCAACCAGTTACGAATTTGTTGGACACTGTCCTGGTCCTGAAACCGTGTAGATGGATTGGAAAGGGGAAAATCCTCAAAATCCAATGCCGCAAGACCCAACCAGCCGAAGAGCCGTTCCGGGGCGATATCTTCGTGTGATTCGTTCAGAAAACCAGCCAATAAACGCGAGGGTAGTTTGATAGCCGGATTCTCCGGCTCCTGGTGTTCCAGAATGTTCTTCCGTAATTTCAGACGTTGTTCGACGAGTCGATCCAGGAGTTCTGCGCGTTCTGCGTTCTTCAAGCGATTCGCGACATTGTTCCAGAAGTATCGATGATACGCGCCATCCCCATTTCCGGGCATCTGCAAGTATTGAAGGATGTCCGAGGCAGAGAGCCAGGAAGGATAGAGGGCATCCAGGAGAAGGCCAAGCAAGTCACCGTCCCGGTCAGGCACGGATCCCTCATGCACGTCCCTGAGCAACTTCATCAGGAGAAGACCAAGCGAGTCACCGTCCGGGTCAGACACGGAGCCTTCATGTACGTCCGTGAGCAACTTCATCCTCAGTTCGGCGTTGGTTCTTTGACTAAGAAGAGAATACAGGGCCTGCTTCCTGATACTCGGATACCAACTCTTGTCCCTGACGACTCTCAGCACAACGTCCTTCAATTCCAGAATGACCGTTCCGTATCGAAGCACTTTGACCAGAACCATGACGAGTCTCTGGTGTGGTTCGTCCCGTTTAGCGCTCGTCAGCATTTCTCTGAAAACATCTCTCATTTCGCGTGTTGCCAGATCCCCAAATCGAGGATTCCTCCAATCCGGCAAACCGTTCTGTGATTCACGAACCAGTCCGTTCAGCAATCTGCGCTTCTCTTCAACGGAAAAATTTCCGACGTCGCCGTAGAGAACGGTTCCGATCGGGTCACGCTCGATAATGTCCCGCCGGCTTGTTGGGGGGCTGTGCGTGGCAAGCCATGCCGAAAGGCCGCGCAGGTTCGAGACGACACCGCCGTCGTCACCCGTTATCAAGGCGAGAATACGTCCGACCGGTAAGCCATTTTCAACCAGGCCGGCAAGATATCTGCCGCCCAGGAACTCGGCAATGTGTCGGTGAACCGGTTTTGCGCGGCCTTCAGCAGGTGCCTCGAACAGCTTGGTCCCCAGGACATGGCGAAGGGCTGCCCGGTCGCTGCCATGTATCTCTTCCAAATCAGGATATTCAGGGTTGCTCTCTGTGCCGGGCAGGGTGTATCCAGCCTTATCGGTCAGGAGCTGAATCGCGCAGAGGCGCCCTGCTATCTCTAGCAGAGAGGGGATGTCAACGCCATCTCGTCTCGCCACTCGATGCTCTTCATTATGCTCGCGAAGCAGCGTCTTACATGCCATCTCAAACGTTTTTGCCCGAGTTTCCGGCCATTGTCTTTTTGAGAAGGCTTTTGTCAGCATCCACAGGCTTTGCGGGTTTTCGAGCAGAGCCTCCAATCCCCGCCGGCGGGCCTCGTTGATGAAACTTTCCGGGTCATCGATTGTGTTGTTCAGGATTTCGCGGATATTTTCATCGGTGAGCGGATCGAGATGCAGGACCGTAATCCGTTTTTTGGGCGATACGTCCTTCAAATTATTCCTGTCATTGGCCCCGAACCAGTCCGCTTCACGACAGGAAAGCCGGAATCGCGGACGACCCAATTGGTCGAGCTTGTTGCGTATTTTGTCCAGAGTGGTACGTCCATCCGACGATCCTGCTCGCATTTCATCCAGCCCGTCGATGAACAGCATTTTGCCATGCCATTCCGGTCGATCATCGAACGTGATGAAGTCCCTGGCAGTGACATGGCATGCATCTGAGCAAGCAGCCTCTTGTTTGAACGTCGTGGTCTTGCCGGCTCCGGGTGCGCCGAGCAACACGTAAGCCTCGACATCCCGAAATTTTTCGAAAGCCAGAGCGGTGCGTTCATTCCCATCGGCGTCGTTGCCGTCTTCACCGATTTCCGTGCACGTGCGTGGGACAGGGACAGAATCGTTCATGCTTGCTCGAACCAATCCATCGCGGGAGTCGAGAGAAATTCCGAAATCGGAGTGCCGCCCTCACCGACGAGCAAGGAACGTCTTGGTGAGAAACGCGTTGCGAATTCATTCAACCCCGGATATTCCCTTCTGCGCGGTCCGCTTTTGACCTCCAGCGCTACGAGTTTCCGGCCGTGTCCCAGAACGAAATCCACTTCAAGAGAACGTTCCCGCCAATAATGAAGCCGGATCTCCGGTGCTCCCGTGTTGACCAGATGCGCACCAACGGCGCTTTCGACCAATCGTCCCCAAAAGCTTCGATCCGCTTTCGCCTGCCCGAACGTGTAACCGGAATGGACCGACATGAGTGCGGTGTTGAGCACGTTGAGTTTGGGACTGGAGGCTCTTCGGCGGTACGTTCCTCCGGCGTATTTGGAAAATCCCGTCAGCAACCCGGCTTTCGACAACAAATCCAGATAGCGGGCCAGGGTCGTAGTATTGCCGGCATCCTGAAGCTGCCCGAGCATCTTGTCGTAGGCCAGGATCTGCCCGGAACTCTCGACGCCGAACTCGAAAAGCCTTTTGAGCAGTGCCGGTTTGTCCACCCGCTCCATGGCCAGGATGTCCCGTTCGATGTTCGGTTCGATGATGGAACTCAGGATGTACTCACGCCAGCGCTGTTGCTCCCGGACCAGGGATGCTGCCCCCGGGTACCCGCCGAAGTAAAGGTAATGGTCGAGATCGAAATCGAATGCCTTGGCCATTTCGTTAAATGACCAATGCGAGAGACGGATGGTTTCAAAACGACCGAGCATGCTTTCGCTCAATCCTCGTTGTATGAGCAGTGGTGCTGACCCCAATATGACCACGTGCAAAGGACGGCGTTCGCGTCGGTCGGCGTCCCACAGGCCCTTTACGGTCTCCGACCAATTGGAGATCTTCTGGATTTCGTCGAATACCAGGACGAACCCACGTTTTGAACGGTTGGCGTCCCTTCTGGCCCGCTCCCACTCGCGAATCAGCCAGTCCGCATTTCTTGTGTCAGCGACGGACACAGCCTCTTCAGAGTCGTCCGAGTGTGGGACATCGGATAAGTCGAGTGCAGTCTGCCTGGGCTCGTCTACAGGGAGGTATCTATGCGGGAGATCGATCCGGTTCAAGGCTTGCTGCGCGAGCGTGGTTTTGCCGGTCTGCCGAGGCCCGGCGATGACGATCAGCCGTGTTGGGTCCTCGCGCAGTCGGCTTAAAAGCGTCGATAGTTGCGCACGCTGGAAGTTGCCCATGCCTATGACTTTACTCTATTGAGTAAATTTACTCAATAGAGTAATTAATTAAAATCAGATGGCTGGTCTGATGTTGTGAGGGATTGTCGCGTTGGATGAACATTTACCCCTGCTTGGCTTTGTGGGCTCTGCAAGCAGAGGCGAATCTCTTATGGCTCGTTTTTGGAATTCTGCTGACAATTTGCTAGCCTGACTCCCAGGTGGCGTAACAGAGGAAAGTGATGCAGGAACTCTTGAGAGTCGGCTGGCAAGGGAGAGGGGCTTTGGCGCTGCTGGCGCTGTTTGGGGCCGGTTGTGGCGGCGCAGACGCTTGATGAAGCCGAGTCCGCCTATCAACGCGGTGACTATGCCGTTGCTTTCGAAGCCTTCTCTGCCCTTGCAGACCAAGGCGAGGTCGATGCTCAGTTCAATCTCGGAGTGATGTACGTTGCAGGCCTGGGTGTGTCACAGGATGACGTCGAGGCAGTCCGCTGGTTTCAACAAGCCGCTGAACAAGGCCATTCCCTTGCTCAGCACAATCTCGGAGCGATGTATGCCCAGGGCCGGGGGGTACCGCAGGATGACGCCGAGGCGGTCCGCTGGTATCGGCAGGCCGCCGGCCAAGGCTTGGCCCGTGCGCAGTTTGTTCTCGGAGTGATGTACGCTGAGGGCAGGGGGGGGGCGCAAGATGACGTTGAGGCGGTTCGCTGGTATCGGGCAGCCGCTGACCAGGGCTTGGCCCGTGCGCAGTACAATCTCGGAGCGATGTATTTCAATGGTCGGGGGGGGCCACAGGATGAAGCCGAGGCTGTGCGTTGGTTTCGGACAGCCGCTGACCAGGGTGAGGCCTTTGCTCAGAGCAATCTTGGAAGGATGTATGAGTTGGGTCAAGGGGTGCCGCAAGATGACGCCGCGGCGGTCCGCTGGTATCGGGCAGCCGCCGACCAGGGCTTGGCCCGTGCGCAGTACAATCTCGGAGTGATGTATGCTGAGGGCCGGGGGGGCCGCAGGATGACGTTGAGGCGGTCCGCTGGTATCGGGCAGCCGCTGACCAGGGCTTGGCCCGTGCGCAGTACAATCTCGGAGCGATGTATTTCAATGGTCGGGGGGGGGCCACAGGATGAAGCCGAGGCTGTGCGTTGGTTTCGGACAGCCGCTGACCAGGGTGAGGCCCGTGCGCAGTATGCTCTCGGAAGGATGTATGAGGCGGGACGCGGGGTGCCGCAGGATGACGTTCTAGGGCATAAGTGGCTCAATCTTTCAGCTTCTCGGCTCTCGGGTTCTGAGCGGGAGTTCCGGGACTCTGTTGTGCAAGCACGCAACCTCCTCGAGTCGAAGATGACTCCGGCGCAGATTGCCGAGGCGCAACGGCTGGCGAGCGAATGGCAACCCGGACGGCCATAAGACTGCCAGAGAATCGCCTGATCGTTAAATCACCCGCAGGGTTTTTCCGACCTGTTGTAACATCCGCGTCACGTTCTCCAACTGCTCCTTGGTATGTTCCGAACTCACGGTGAGGCGTAGCCTGCTGCTGTGTTTGGGCACGGTCGGTGACGCTTTTGGTCCACCAGACCGACGACGATGAGAAAATTTACTCAATAGCGTTATTTCTGTCAGCCGGAGGTTTTCGGGATGGTGGAATTGGATGAATGTTCGAGTTGCTCGACTTCATGGCGCTTGCAAACAGAGACAGGGCACTTATGAAAGCATCCCGTTTTTGGTATTCTGCTGACAATCTGCTAGTCTGACTCCTTGGTGGCGTAAGGAGGAAAGTGATGCAGGAACTCTTGAGAGTCGGCTGGCAAGGGAGAGGGGCTTTGGCGCTGCTGGCGCTGTTTGGGGCCGGTTGTGGAAGCGTGCAGACGCTTGAGGAAGCCCAGACCACCTATGAGCGCGGTGAGTATGCCGTTGGCTTTGACACTTTTTCCCCCCTTGCAGGGATGTATTGGGAGGGGCCGCAGGATGACGTTGAGGCAGTCCGCTGGTATCGCCTGGCTGCTGAACAGGGTGATGCCAGGGCTCAGTTCGAACTTGGGTTCAGGTATGAGGCGGGGCGCGGGGTGCCGCAGGATGATGCCGAGGCGATCCGTTGGTATCGGGCAGCCGCTGACCAGGGCGAGGCCTTTGCTCAGAACAATCTCGGAATGAAGTATGGGCAGGGGCGCGGGGTGCCGCAGGATGATGCCGAGGCGATCCGCTGGTATCGGGCAGCCGCCGATCAGGGTTTGGCCCCTGCGCAGTATAATCTCGGATGGATGTATGGGGCAGGGCGCGGGGTGCCGCAGGATGATGCCGCGGCGGTCCGCTGGTATCGGGCAGCTGCCGAACAGGGTTTTGCTCCTGCACAGTACAATCTCGGAGTGATGTACGCCAAGGGCCTGGGAGTGCCGGAGGATGACGTTGAGGCGGTCCGCTGGTATCGGGCACCCGCTGACCAGGGCTTAGTCCATGCGCAGTTTGCTCTCGGAGTGATGTATAAGGCGGGGCGCGGGGTGCCGCAGGATGATGTTGAGGCGGTCCGCTGGTATCGGCACGCCGCCGAATGGGGCTTGGCCCGTGCGCAGTTGGCTCTCGGAGAGATGTATGAGGCGGGCCGGGGGGTACCGCAGGATGACGCCGAGGCGGTCCGCTGGGCTCGCTTGGCTGCCGACCAGGGCTTGGCCCGTGCGCAGTTGGCTCTCGGAGAGATGTATGAGGCGGGTCGGGGGGTGCCGCAGGACGACATTCAGGCGTATAAATGGATCAACCTCGCGGCTTCTCAGCTCTCGGGTTCTGATCGGGAGCTCCGGGATGCTGTTGTGCAAGTACGCAACCTCCTCGAGTCGAAGATGACTCCGGCGCAGGTCGCCGAGGCGCAACGGTTGGCGCGCGAATGGCAACATGGACGGCCATAAGACTGCTAGAGAAGAAAAAGCGTGCGCGTGCTGTAAGTTTCACAAGAAGTTTTTTACAGAGTTCATTGCTGCAATAGACAACCCACAGAGTGGCCGGTCCTCCAAACCCGTGTCCATTCTGGAATTCTGCTGACAGTTTGCTAGTCTGACTCTCTGGTGACGTAACGGAGGGAAGTGATGCAGGAACTCTTGAGAATCGGCTGGCAAGGGAGAGGGGCTTTGGCCCTGCTGCTGGTGCTGTTTGGGGCCGGTTGTGGAAGCGTGCAGACGCTTGAGGAAGCCCAGACCGCTTATGAGCGCAGTGAGTATGCCGCTACCCTTGACCTCCTTCTCCCCCTTGCCGAACAGGGCGAGGCCTTTGCTCAGTTTTCTCTCGGAGCGATGTACGCCGAAGGCCGGGGGGTGTCGCAGGATGACGCCAAGGCAGTCAGCTGGTATCAGGCAGCCGCCAACCAGGGTTTGGCCCCTGCTCAGCACAATCTCGGAGTGATGTACGACAAGGGGCGAGGGGTGCCGCAGGATGATGCCGAGGCAGTCCGCTGGTATCGGGCAGCCGCCGACCAGGGCTTAACCTCTGCGCAGAACGCTCTCGGAGTGATGTATGAGGCGGGCCGAGGGGTGCCGCAGGATGACGCCGAGGCGGTCCGCTGGTTTCAAGAAGCCGCCGAACAAGGGCACTCCCTTGCGCAGTACGCTCTCGGAGTGATGTATGAGGCAGGCCGGGGGGTGCCGCAGGATGACGCCGAGGCGGTCCGCTGGTTTCAAGAAGCCGCCGAACAAGGGCACTCCCTTGCGCAGTACGCTCTCGGAGTGATGTATGAGGCAGGCCGGGGGGTGCCGCAAGATGATGCCGAGGCAGTCCGCTGGTATCGGGCAGCCGCCGACCAGGGCGAGGCCCTTGCTCAGCACAATCTCGGAGTAATGTACGCCGAAGGCCGGGGGGTGCCGGAGGATGACGTTGAGGCGGTTCGCTGGTATCGGGCAGCCGCCGACCAGGGCGAGGCCTCTGCGCAGTTTGCTCTCGGAGTGATGTACGCCGAAGGCCGAGGGGTGCCGCAGGATGATGCCGAGGCGGTTCGCTGGTTTCAGCAAGCCGCCGACCAGGGCTGGGCTCCTGCTCAGGGTGTTCTCGGAGCGATGTACGCCGAAGGCTGGGGGGTGCCGCAGGATGATGCCGAGGCAGTCCGCTGGTTTCGGGCGGCTGCCGACCAGGGCTTAACCTCTGCGCAGGACGCTCTCGGAGTGATGTATGAGGCGGGCCGAGGGGTGCCGCAGGATGACGTTGAGGCGGTCCGCTGGTTTCGGGCGGCCGCCGACCAGGGCTTGGCCTCTGCGCAGCACAATCTCGGCGTGAGGTACGCCGAAGGCCGGGGGGTGTTGCAGGATGATGCTGAGGCGGTCCGTTGGTATAGGGCAGCAGCCGACCAGGGCTTGGCCTCTGCGCAGCACAATCTCGGCGTGATGTACGCCGAAGGCCGGGGGGTGTCGCAGGATGACGTTGAGGCGGTGCGCTGGTTTCAACAAGCCGCCGACCAAGGCGAAGCCCTTGCTCAGTATGCTCTCGGAGGGATGTATGCCGAAGGCCGGTGGGTGTTGCAGGATGACGCCGAGGCGGTCCGCTGGTTTCGGGCCGCCGCCGACCAGGGCTTGGCCTTTGCTCAGGACGCTCTCGGAGGGATGTACGCCGAAGGCCGGGGGGTGTCGCAGGATGACGCCGAGGCGGTCCGTTGGTATCGGGCAGCCGCCGCCCAGGGCGAGGCCTCTGCGCAGTTGGCTCTTGGAGAGATGTACGCCGAAGGCCGGGGGGGGCCGCAGGATGACGTTGAGGCGGTTCGCTGGTATCGGGCAGCCGCCGCCCAGGGCTTGGCCTCTGCGCAGTTTGCTCTCGGATGGATGTATGAGACGGGCCGGGGGGTGCCGCAGGATGACGTTGAGGCGGTCCGCTGGTATCGGGCAGCCGCCGACCAGGGTTTGGCCCATGCTCAGCACAATCTCGGAGTGATGTATGAGCAGGGTCAGGGGTTGCCACAGGATGACGCCGCGGCGGTGCGTTGGGCTCGTCTGGCTGCTGACCAGGGCTTAGCCCCTGCGCAGTTAGCTCTTGGAGAGATGTATGAGGCGGGCCGGGGAGTGCCACAGGACTACGTTCAGGCGTATAAATGGATCACCCTCGCTGCTTCTTGGCTCTCGGGTTCTGAGCGGATGTTCCGGGAATCTGTTGTACAAGCACGCAACCTCCTCGAGTCGAAGATGACTCCGGCGCAGATCGCCGAGGCGCAACGGTTGGCGCGCGAATGGCGATCCGGACGGCCATAAGACTGCCGGAGAATCGCCTGATCGTTAAATCACCCCTAGGGTTTGTCCGACCTGTTGTAACATCCGCGTCACGTTCTCCAACTGTCCCTGCGTATGTTCCGAACTGACGGTGAGGCGTAGCCTGCTGCTGTGTTTGGGCACGGTCGGCGGGCGGATGGCCGGCACGTACACGCCGGCTTCGTACAGGGCTTGCGCCATCTTCAACGCGGTCTCCGGTGATTTGACGATGATCGGGAGGATGGGGCTCTGCGTGTCGGTCAGTTGAAAGCCCAGGTCTGTCAACGCGGTATGGAGGGCACGTTGGTTCTCCCGGAGCCGTGCCCGGCGCGCAGGTTCCTGCTGAACGATCCGAATGGCCGCGGATGCGCCGGCGGCGATGGCCGGGGGCGGTGCGGTCGTGTAGATGAATGCCTTTGAGGTATTGATCAGATAGTCTTTGAGAGCGGCCGCTCCTGCCACGTAGCCTCCGCTGGTGCCGATCGCCTTGCTGAGGGTGCCCATTTGAATCACGTCCCTGGGATTCAACCCGAAGTGTTCGATGGTTCCTCGACCGTGTTCCCCCATGACGCCGGTGCCATGGGCATCATCGATGACCAGCGTGGCGTCATGGGTTTGGCAGAGCGTCAGGAAATCCGGGAGCGGGGCCAAATCGCCATCCATACTGAAAACGCCTTCGGTGACGACCAGGGTCGGCCTGGCCCGTTCCCGTTTCTTGAGCAGGTGTTCGAGGTGCTCCGCGTCGTTGTGGTGAAACACGCGCAGCCTGGCTTTGGCCAGTTGGCAGGCTTCTATGAGGCTGGCGTGACAGTAGCGGTCGGCGAGGATGAGGCCCTCACGGTCGATGAGCGATGGGAGAAGCCCCAGGTTCGTGGTGTAGCCCGTGCCAAAGGTCAGGGCGGCTTCGACTTGCTTGAAATGGGCCAGATCCCGTTCCAATTGGTGGTGGGGCGTCATGGTGCCGGAAATGAGACGCGCGGCCCCGGCTCCGAGGCCCCATTGTTCGATCGCCTCGATGGCCGCTTGGGTGACTGCGGGATGATTGGCCAGCCCGAGATAATTATTCGAGGCCATGGAAATGAATCGCCGGCCTTCGATCGTGATGGTCGTGTCCGACGGCGACTCCACGATCCGGAGCTGCCGGCGCAGGTGCTGGGTTTCTAGTTTTTTGATCGCCTGTTCAACGTCGCGTAACATGGGGATGCGTCCGGGTGCGTAGGATGGCCCTCCGGTCGTAGGGGGCTATCGGGTTTCGATGTGTTGCGAAACGGTTCGTCGACCCTGCTGGAGGTTTGAGTTGACTTGTGGATAACGCAGGTTTATCATCACTCATTTAGGTTTACAACCTTCGGAAACCATTGGGTTTCTTGACTGACAAGGGCAGATCGTATCGTGTCAATCTTTTAACTGAGCCGTTCACGGTTCACACCTATGAGGGAGATCATGGCACAGCTTACAGGAGCCGAAATTTTTGTGGAAGCCTTGAAACGGGAAGGCGTGAAAACGATTTTTGCTCTCCCCGGCGGGGTGGTTCTGAAAATTTTCGACGTCCTGCATCAGCAGAAGCAGATTGAAGTCATCTTGACTCGACATGAGCAGGCTGCCGGCCACATGGCGGAAGGCTATGCGAAAGCCACGGGGAAACCCGGCGTGGCCTTGATTACGTCGGGGCCCGGCATGACCAACGTGATCACTCCCTTGGCCGATGCCTACATGGATTCCGTGCCCATGGTGTGCTTTTCCGGGCAGGTTCCCACGCCCTTGATCGGGAACGATGCTTTTCAGGAAGCCGACAATATCGGGCTCAGTCGGCCCTGCACGAAATACAACTTTCTGGTCAAGGACGTGAACGACCTGGCTCAGACCATCAAGGAAGCCTTCTACATCGCGTCCACGGGCAGACCGGGTCCCGTGCTGGTGGACATTCCCAAGGATATTTCCATGGACAAGGCTGACTTCAAATACCCGGATTCCGTCTCGATTCGTGGCTACAATCCGACCTATGAAGGCAGCAAGTGGAAGATCAAGCAGGCTGCCGAGGCCATCATGAAGGCCCGCCGGCCCGTCATCTACATTGGCGGCGGCGTGCAACTGTCCGGCGCCTCCGCGGAGGTTCGTGAGTTGGCCGAGCTGACGCAGATCCCCGTGAACCAGACTCTGATGGCCTTGGGAGCCTTTCCCGGTCAACATCCGTTGTCCCTGGGCATGCTCGGCATGCACGGCACCTACGTGGCCAATATGGCCATCCATTATTCCGATCTCGTGGTGGCGATCGGCGCCCGTTTCGATGATCGCGTCACCGGGAAAGTGTCCGAGTTTTGTCCGAATGCCAAGATCATCCACGTCGATATTGATCCGACGTCCATTCGCAAGAACATTCACGTGGATATTCCTATCGTGGGGGATTGTAAATGCGTGCTTCAGGAATTGAACAGCGTGCTACGCGCGACGGTGAACGGCGACCAGAAAGAATGGCGCAAACCGTGGTGGGATCAATTGAATGAATGGAAGACCACTCATCCCCTGAGCTACCGGCAGGATGTCGACGGCTTGATCAAGCCGCAGTATTTGATCGACCGGATCTATCAACTGACGAAGGATCGTGACCCGATCGTGGCCACTGACGTCGGCCAGCATCAGATGTGGGCGGCGCAATACTTTCATCTTGCCAATCCGAATACGTGGCTCACGTCCGGTGGGTTGGGGACGATGGGCTTTGGCTTCCCCGCGGCCTTGGGGGCGCAGGCGGCGTTTCGTCATCGGCTCGTGTTGTGTATTGCGGGTGATGGCAGCGTCCAGATGAACACCCAGGAATTAGCCACGGCCGTCCTCGAAAAGCTGCCGGTCAAAGTGTTTATCATCAACAACCGGTTCCACGGCATGGTACGACAGTGGCAGGATCTGTTCTATGAAGGACGCTATGCATGTAGCGACCTGGGCCAATCTCCGGATTTTGTGAAACTCGCGGAAGCCTACGGCGCGGCCGGCCTTCGCATTCGAACCGTCAGTGACGTGGACGACGGAATTCGAGAGGCCATGGCGATTGAGAAACCGGTCTTCGTCGACGTGCCGGTCGACCAATACGAGAACTGTTATCCTATGATTCCGGCCGGTGGATGCAACCATGAAATGATTCTGGAAGATCCTCCCGAACTGCAGAATCGGCAGCAAACACCGACGGGAAAAGCGGAGAGCAAGGACACCATCTTGACGGCGTAGACGGCCGGGGGCGTTGCCGTCTCAACCAGCAAAGGATCGAGCGTTCGTGGAACACGTGATTGCCGTGACGTTGGAGAATAAATCCGGGGCCCTGTCCCGGGTCGCGGGCCTGTTCAGTGGGCGAGGGTTCAACATCGAAAGCCTGTCGGTGGCGCCCACGCTCGACCCCACCGTGTCGATGATGACGGTGGTGACGAACGGGGATGAACGCATCATTGAACAGATCCTCAAGCAGTTGAATAAAGTCATCGACGTCATCAAGGTCGTGGACCTCAACGAAAGTGACTCCGTCAGCCGCGAGAGCGCCTTGATCAAAGTGCACGCCCGAGCGGAGGATCGCGCCGAGGCCCTGCGGATTGCCGATATCTTTCGAGCGCAGGTGATTGATTCGTCCCCAACGTCCTATACGATTGAGGTCACGGGTGACGTGCAAAAGATTCACGCCATTATCCAGTTGCTCCAGCCCCTGGGCATCAAGGAAATCGTCAGAACCGGCCGGATTGCCATTGCACGAGAACCCATTCGCCAAGCGGCCAATCAGTCGCGTCCGTTTGCCAAAGCCAACTAGTCGGCGTGCCAAACGAGTAGGCAGGATACAAGGCCGAACGGAATTGTTGAACATTCGATGAGCGTCCACGAATGGCACTCCGGGGTCCCGGAAGCCGGTTGAGCGTTCAGAGGAGTTGGTCATGAAGATCTTGTATGACAAGGATGCGGATTTACAGAACATCTTGAATAAGAAGGTGGCGATTATCGGATTCGGCAGTCAAGGCCACGCCCATGCGCTCAATCTCTTGGATAGCGGCGTCGACGTCGTCGTGGGTCTGCGGGAAGGGCCTTCCTGGAAAAAGGCCGAAGCCACGGGTCTCAAGGTGATGCCGGTGGCTGATGCCGTGAAACGATCGAACGTGGTCATGATCCTGGCCCCGGACGAAGTCCAGCCGGCTATTTATCGACATGAGATTGCCCCGCATTTGTCGGACGGAGCGTTTCTGGCGTTCGGCCACGGGTTCAACATTCACTTCGGACAGATTCTGCCATCAGCGGGGATCAACGTGTTTATGGTGGCGCCCAAGGGCCCCGGTCATTTGGTCAGGTCGGAATACACGAAGGGAAGCGGGGTTCCGTGTTTGTTGGCCGTGCATCAGGATCCGGGCGGAGAGACCACCCGCGTGGGGTTGGCCTATGCCTCTGCCATTGGTGGCGGACGTGCCGGGGTCATCGAAACGAGCTTTCGGGAGGAGACCGAGACCGATCTCTTCGGTGAACAGGTTGTCCTGTGCGGCGGGTTGACCTCGTTGATTCAAGCCGGATACGAAACCCTGGTCGAAGCAGGCTATTCCCCGGAAATGGCGTATTTTGAATGCCTGCACGAGGTGAAGTTGATCGTCGATTTGATCTATCAGGGTGGGATCGCCAACATGCGATATTCGATTAGTACGACCGCCAAGTACGGCGACGTCACCAGAGGGCCGCGTATCATTACGAGCGAAACCAAACGAACCATGAAGAAGATTCTCCAGGAAATCCAGAGCGGCCGGTTTGCGCGGGAATGGGTCCTGGAAAATCAGGCGAATCGCCCGGTGTACAATGCGCTGCTCAAACGCGGCCAAGAGCATCCTATCGAAGAAGTCGGAGACCAATTACGCGGGATGATGCCCTGGTTGCACAAAGACAAACTCGTGGATCAGAACAAGAATTGAGCAGACCGCGTCGACAGAACGGGCCGGCATGACGGATCGTGCAAAAGGTCTTCCGATCGCTCAGGAAGGGCTGCCCTTTGTCATGGGAGCGGCGGTGCCGGCTGCGTTGGCCCGCTTGCTGGGTTGGCGAAAAACTGCCGTGGCCTTTGGGGCTCTCGCGTGCTTTAGCGGCTGGTTTTTTCGCAATCCTTCTCGTACCCCCCCGCGGGGGGATGACCTGATTCTGGCTCCCGGCGACGGAGAGGTGCTCGCGATTCAAAAGGAATTTGAACCGCAATATTTGAAGGAACAGAGCATTCGTATCAGTATCTTTCTCAATCTGTTCGACGTCCATATCAATCGAATGCCCTGTGCGGGTACCGTCGTGGATATGGTCTACCAGCCGGGCCGGTTCCTCGACGCCAGCGGTGAAGACGCGACGGTTCATAATGAACAGCATGCCGTGCTGATCGAAACCCCGTCGAAGCGAAAGGTGCGGTGTGTCCAGGTCGCGGGGTTCCTGGCGAGGCGTATCGTGTGCTGGGTCCAACCGGGTGATGCCGCCGTCCCGGGTGAACGCTATGGCCTGATTCGGTTCGGTTCACGGATGGATACGTATATTGACCTTGAAACCCGAGTCCGCGTCAGGGTCGGAGACCGGGTCAAAGGCGGAGAATCCATCCTCGCGGAATTCACGTGAGAGGTCTGAGAGTGGACGATCACATGAAAGGACGGATTTTTAAAAACAAGGAAGGGAAACGCCGACGGGGCGTCCACCTTATTCCCAACGTCCTCACCACCGGAAATTTGTTCAGTGGCTTGGCCGCGGTGGTGTTCGTGTTTCATGGGCGATTGGAAGCCGCGGCGGTGGCGATTTTGATTGCGATGGTGTTCGACGTCCTCGACGGCACGTCCGCTCGGTTGACGGACAGCACAAGCGAGTTCGGCGTGGAATATGATTCGCTGTCGGATCTTATTTCATTCGGGGTTGCTCCCGGGTTTCTGATTTATGCCTGGGCGTTGAAGTCTCCCGGGATGCTGGGGGCTGCGGTCATGTTCGCGTACGTGGCCTGTGGCGCGCTTCGCCTGGCCCGGTTCAACGTCATCGTGGCGAGCAGTGGGGATAGTCGATTCTTCACGGGGTTGCCCATTCCGGCTGCGGCTGGGTTGATCTCCACGTTTTATATTTTCAATGCGCACCTCGGTCATCTGCCGGAACGCGTCTTGCCTTCGGTGGTGATCGCCTTGAGTTTGTTGATGGGGTTTCTCATGGTGAGTACGGTGAAGTACCGTAGTGTGAAGCAATTGAAGTTTGCGGGCCATCATCATTTCATGTATCTGGTCTGGGCCGTCTTGATTCTGGTGTCCGTCATGGCCTATCCTCAACTGATGTTGTTTGTGCTGTGCTTGGGCTACGTGGCGTCCGGGTTGCTGGAAAAAGGCTGGAGCCTCGTGAACGTGCCCACGGCGCGAGAGGCGCAGAGTCGGGTGCCCGTGGCGTCGGATTCGAAGGACTGATCGAATGGATCACCGGCAAGGCAAAGGACGAGGTACCCTTCTGTTGACCGACGCGGTGCCGACGTGGCGTCTGAACCCGTCAGTGCCCTTCTGATGACCCCGAAACAGGTTGAACGCCTTCACCTCATCGGGGGTGAAGGCGTTTTTATTATGCGGCCTGGTATGATGGAAGAGAGTTGAAGACGGGCTTTTCTACGCGTCGCTCCGGACGTGCCTTTGTCGGACGGCAACGAATCGCCTTGTAAGGAGTTGGGGGCATGAGACGACACATCAGAATTTTTGACACCACTCTGCGAGACGGCGAGCAGTCTCCGGGAGCCAGTATGAACGTGGAAGAAAAGGTGTTGGTGGCCAAACAACTCGCTCGCCTGAACGTCGACGTCATTGAAGCCGGGTTTGCCTTCAGTTCCCCCGGTGACTTTGAGTCGGTGCAGCGCATCGGCCGGGAGGTTGAGGGTCCGACGGTGTGTAGTCTGGCACGTGCCAGACCCGAGGACATTGATTCGGCGTGGAAGGCGTTGCAAGGGGCTCCCAGGCCGCGGATCCACACCTTTTTGTCCACGTCGGACATTCATTTGAAACATCAGTTTCGCATGACGAGGGCAGAAGCGCTTCGTCGTGCGGTCGAGATGGTCCGACATGCACGTGGCTACGTGGAGGACGTCGAGTTTTCTCCGATGGACGCGACGCGGTCAGACGTCTCGTATCTGTGCGAGGTGGTGGAGGCGGTGATCGACGCCGGTGCGGGGACGGTGAATATTCCCGATACGGTAGGGTACACGACTCCCGGGGAATTTGAAGACATTATTCGGACGCTCCGGACCCGGGTGCGTGACTGTGATCGAGCGATCATCTCCGTTCATTGCCACAATGATCTGGGATTGGCGGTGGCCAATTCCATGGCCGCCATCCTGGCGGGAGCCGGACAGGTGGAATGTACGGTCAACGGCATCGGCGAACGAGCCGGCAATGCGTCCTTGGAGGAAATCGTGATGGGACTGCGGACTCGTCAGGATTTTTACGGCGCTGCGACCCAAATTCGCACCGAAGAGATTTCGAAGGCCAGTCGGCTGGTCAGCAAGATCACGGGGATGGTCGTCCAACCCAATAAGGCCATTGTCGGGGCGAATGCGTTCGCGCATACCTCCGGGATCCATCAGGACGGATTGCTCAAGGATAAAAACACCTATGAAATCATGAGACCGGATTCCATCGGGTTGACGCAAAGTCGCCTGGTGATGGGGAAGCTGTCCGGTCGTCACGCCTTTCGGACGGAATTGGCGAAGCTGGGCTACGTCCTCACGGACGAAGACCTGCACGCGGCGTTCGACCGATTCAAGCGGCTCGCGGACCAGAAAAAGGAATTGTTCGAGGAAGATCTGGAATCGATTATTTCCGAAGCCGTCACCAAGGTTCCCGAACGGTATTCGCTGAAAGCCCTGAGCACGCAGAGCGGGACGAATCAGTTGCCCACGGCTACCGTGGAATTGGAAGTGGACGGACACGCGCTGAAAGAGACGGGGACCGGCGATGGTCCGGTGGATGCGGTGTATCGCACCGTGGCCGGGATCACGCAAACCAAAAGCCGATTGTTGTCCTACGTGGTCAAGGCCATCACCGGTGGAACGGATGCGCAAGGAGAGGTGTCGGTCCGGATCGAACAGGACGGTGAAATCGTCACGGGGAACGGGGCGAATACCGACATCATCGTGGCCTCGGCCCAGGCCTATTTGAACGCCCTGAACAAGCTGGCCTCGCAGTTGGAGCGTCGTGCCAGCCTGGGTGATAAAATCGGGCTGTGTTGAACCATTCACAAGAAAGCGGGTAAGGACTTCGCGATGAACAAGAAGATTGCCGTACTGGCAGGGGATGGCATCGGCCCGGAGATCGTTCCCGCGGCCGTTTCGGTGTTGGAGGCCGTTGGACAACGCCATGGCCATGCGTTCGAATTTCTTCCGGCCTCGGCCGGTGGTCAGGCCATTGATGAGACGGGATGGCCGCTCCCGGCGGAAACCGTCCGTTTGGCCAAAACCAGTGACGCGGTCCTGTTAGGGGCAGTGGGCGGACCCCAATGGGAGGGGCTTGACTATGAGCGGCGACCGGAACGGGCGTTGTTAGGGCTGCGAGAGCAACTCGGGCTGTTTGCCAATCTCCGGCCTGCCAGGCTGTATGCGGAATTGGCCGAGGCCTCGAGTCTCAAGCGCGAGGTCATCGAGGGGATTGACGTGTTGGTGGTGCGCGAGTTGACGGGTGGCATTTATTTCGGGAAGCCCAAGGGCGTGGAGGCCACGCCGACGGGTCATCGGGGATTCAATACCGAAGTGTACACGACCGAAGAAATTACGCGGATCGCCAGGGTTGCCTTCGACGTGGCGCGAAAGCGACGCGGGCTTGTCACTTCCGTTGACAAGGCCAACGTGCTGGAATCCTCGGAACTCTGGCGAACCGTCGTCATCGAGGTCCACAAGGATTATCAGGATGTGGAACTGCGCCACATGTACGTGGATAATTGTGCGATGCAGTTGATTCGGAATCCCAAGCAGTTTGACGTGCTTCTGACGACGAATCTGTTTGGGGACATTTTGAGTGACGAAGCCGCCATGTTGACCGGATCGATCGGAATGCTCCCATCGGCCAGCGTCGGTGCGGCCGTGGGCATGTATGAACCCATTCACGGGAGTGCCCCGGATATTGCGGGAACGGATGCGGCCAACCCCATCGGCATGATCGCCTCTGCCGCGATGATGCTCCGGTATTCGTTCGACCTGGAGGAAGAAGCGGCACTCATCGAACACGCCATTCAGACCGTCTTGACCCAGGGATTTCGCACCGCAGACATTGCGGCCCCGGGGACGACCCTCATCGGGACTCAGGAGATGGGTTCTCGTATTCTTCGGACCGTCGAGTCCGCCTAAGCGGAAGCAGGAAGGGATGCTCCAAGCCATTCAAGCCGGCACGCTCGGCACGCTCGTCGGAACCGGAACGCCCGGGTGGGGGGGCGATGCCGGTCCGGCCACCGACGCCCTGTTGAACGAACCGAAAACCATTACCCTGGATGCGGAGGGCAATCTCTACGTCGCCGATTCGGAGAATCATCTGATACGAAAGGTCGATGCACGGACGGGGATCATTACCACGATCGCCGGAACGTTCGTGTCTGCCGATACGGCGCCTGCCGAGCCATTGCGCCAACGTCCACAAGACGATGACGATCCATTGGCGGATCCGGTGGGCCAACCGGGCGACGCCTACGCCCAAAAACCCGATTTGAGTGGAATGGTCCGGTACGTGACCGGGGCGCACGCGAAGGGGCAGCGGTTTTCAGGCGATGGAGGCCCGGCGGTCGAGGCCGTCCTCAATTTCCCCTCAGCCGTGGCGGTGGCGGAGGATGGAACCCTGTACATTGCCGATACCTGGAATCATCGCATTCGCCGGGTTGATCCCTGCACCGGAGTCATTTCCACCATAGCGGGAACGGGCCAGCCGAAATGTTCCGGCGATCAGGGGCTTGCCGTCCACGCGGCACTGAATGAACCCGTGGCCCTGGTCCTTGATGGGCCGGACCGTTTGTACATTGCCGATCAGAGCAACAACCGGATCCGTAGGCTCGATCTGGCTGCCGGTGTGATCACGACGGTCGCCGGGACCGGGGAGTCGGGCTATAACGGCGATGGGGCACCTGGGCCTGATACTGCGCTGGCCGGTCCCAGCGGTCTTGCCGTGGATCAGGAGGGGAATCTGTACATCGCCGATACGTTCAACGGCCGGATTCGGAAGTGGGACCAACGGACCGGAACGGTCGAGACGGTGTTGGGAGGAACCGGGGCCTTTCAATTGATCCCGGGGGAAAACGAGACCTCTCCCAATCTGTCTCGCCCCTATGCCATCGCCCTGCATCCCGACGGTCGGCTGTTTATGACGGATAACGATAACCACCTGATCCGGGTCTGGGATCTTCAGAAACGGGAGATGTCGCTCCTGGCCGGGACGGGGCAGGCGGAGTTTTCCGGTGATGGGAAGGCCCCCAGGCACAGTAGCCTGAACTACCCGTTCGGTGTGGCCCTCGACGCCCACGGGCACGTGTACATCGCGGATACCTTCAGTCATCGTATTCGGGTCGTGGTGAATGAACCCGCATGAGACGAACGGGATGAAGAAGAAATCGGCGTATACCGTCGCGGTCGTCGGGGCCACTGGTGCCGTGGGGACGGAAATGCTCTCGATTCTGGAAGAACGGACGTTTCCCGTTGAAGAGGTGCGCCCGTTGGCTTCTTCCAGGTCGGCAGGCGGAGACGTGCCGTTTCGGGGGGACACCGTCAAGGTGAAGGTGCTCACTCGGGAATCGTTCCAGGGGGTTGACATCGCGCTGTTTTCGGCCGGTGCCGCCGTGAGCAAGGAATATGCCCCGGCTGCGGTCGAAGCCGGAGCCGTGGTGATCGACAACAGCTCGGCCTGGCGAATGGATCCGCACGTTCCGTTGGTGGTTCCCGAGGTGAATGCCCATGCTCTCGAAACGCATCGGGGGATCGTCGCCAATCCGAATTGCTCGACCATTCAAATGGTGGTGGTGCTCAAGCCACTCCATGACCACGCCACGATCACCCGGGTCGTCGTGTCCACCTATCAATCGGTGTCCGGGACCGGGAAAGAGGCCATGGATGAATTGGCGGAGCAATGTCGGCAATTGCTGAGCTTCGGTAACGTGACGGCCAAGGTGTATCCGCATCAGATCGCGTTTAACTGCCTGCCTCACATCGACGAGTTTCTGGCCTCGGGCTCTACCCGTGAAGAAATGAAGATGGTCAACGAAACCCGGAAGATTCTGGGCGACCAATCGATCAGGATTTCCGCGACCACGGTGCGCGTGCCCGTGTTCATCGGTCATGCCGAATCCATCAACCTCGAAACGGAAAAAAAAATGTCGGTCCCGGAAACCCGAGCCATTCTCTCCACGGCCCCCGGCGTCCAATTGTACGATGATCCCTCGAAGACATTGTATCCGCTGCAGATCCACGCCGCGGGAACGGATGCGGTCTACGTGGGACGGATTCGCGAGGACGAGTCCATTGCCAAGGGCCTCAATCTCTGGGTGGTGGCGGATAATCTGCGAAAGGGCGCCGCGCTCAATGCCGTCCAGATTGCCGAAGAACTCGTGAGGTGACGCATGCCGGAGCTCATGGGGAAGACGCTCATCCTGCTGGGGTTGGGAATCGTCGCGCTCGGCATCATCGTGTCGTTGTTGGGCAAGTGGCCCGGGGAGGGGCTCGGCTGGTTCGGAAAACTGCCGGGTGACGTGGTCATCAAACGGGACAATTTCACCTTTTATGTTCCGCTGGGCACCAGTGTCCTCCTCAGCATCGTAGGCAGCCTGCTCCTCTATTTTTTCATGAAGCGTTGATCATGTTTCTTTCCGCTTGGGTCAGAATGCTTGTGCTCGTCATCGGTGTGGGGCCGTTGCCCTGGGCTCAGGCGTCGGATCACGTTCGAGTCGCCCTGTCCGAGCGGGCCGACCACGTCACGGTCGTTGCCAGCGGGGGGCTTCGTCTCGACGTGCCTTCGGGAGTCAAGGTGGGTTCCAAGGTGACGATGACTCGGAAGGGCAACGAGGTGCAGGTCAATGATGGTCTGGTCCAAGGCCCCCGTGTGGCGATCCAGGGAGGGCCCCGAGACTTGCGGGTCACCCTTCGGGAACCGTCTGCCGGCGTGACGAGCCGGGATTGGGTGGTGCAGGGCGGCATCGAGATCACGGTCCATGGATCGCAGCTTCTGGTGGTGAACGTGGTCGAGCTCGAAGACTACGTGGCCGGTGTCGTGAGTTCGGAAGTCAATCCCGCGTGGCATCAGGAACTTCTGCGCACACAGGCCGTGGCAGCCCGCACTTACGCGTTGCACAAGAAACTGGAAACCGGGGATCAACCATTCGACGTCTACGCGGATGCCCTGGATCAGGTGTATACGGGGCGTCACCGCGTCACGGACGACGTCCTCGATGCCGTGCGCGACACGCGTGGTCAGATCCTCACCTATGAAGGCCGACCCATCCTGGCCGCCTATTCGTCCACGGCTGCCGGACTCACCGAGGATGCCGTGAACGTGTGGTCCAAGGATCTGCCCTATTTGAAAGGAGTGGAATGTCCGTTCGACCAGGAGTCCCCCTGGTATGAATGGCACGTGGCCATTCCGTTCGACGTGGTGGAATCCCGGCTCAAAGCGGAAGGGTATCCCGTCGGCTGGCTTGCGACGCTGACGCCCTATCGCATGACGGCAGCGGGCCGGGTCAAGGACGTGCGAATCCTGCATTCCCAGGGCGAACTCGTTCTCACGGGGCAGGAGTTTCGCCGTCTCCTCGGGTATTCCACGTTGCGCAGTACCCGGTTTTCCATCGAACGGATTGCCGGACAGGTCGTGTTTGCGGGCAAGGGGGCTGGTCATGGAGTGGGCCTGTGTCAATGGGGTGCCAAGGAAATGGCTGAACTGGGGTATCCCTATCAATCCATCCTGCGCTATTACTATCCGGGAACGGAACTCCTGTCACGCGATCAGGTCCTCATGCCTTCACCGGCGTTGTAGCCGATTCCCGTAGCCCTGTGCCCGTTTCTCGGTCTTCCCGTGTTCGACGTGACGATCCGCCATGCGACTCTCCGAATTCGACTTTCCCTTCGATGATTCGCTGATTGCCGATCATCCGGTTTCGCCACGCGATCATGCTCGTTTGATGGTCGTGCCTCGTGATCGGGATGCTGCGGTGCAGCACGCTCGGGTGAAGGATTTGCCGAACCTGTTGCGGTCCGACGACGTGGTGGTGTTGAACGACACGAAGGTGTTGCCGGCCAGACTTCATGGAACGAAGCGATCGAGTGGTGGAAAGGTCGAGGTGTTGTTGGTGCGACCCTTGGAAGAATCCACGTGGGTCGTCCTGTTGAAAGGCCACGTGGACGTGGGGCAGATCCTGCAATTCCAGGATGCGGCAACGGCCGAGGTGCTCGAACGGAGTCGGGAACGGACAGTTCTTCGCATCCAGACCCAAGGCTCCGTCAGGGATCTTCTGGACAGGATAGGCGAGATCCCGCTCCCGCCCTATATCAAGCGCCCGCCGAATGAACGGGACAGGGAGGCGTATCAAACGGTCTTCGCACGCGCGGAGGGGGCCGTGGCTGCCCCGACCGCGGGGTTGCATTTCACGGAACCCTTGTTCGCGGCCTTGAGACAGAAGGGCATTCAACTCGCCACCGTCACGCTGCACGTCGGGCCCGGGACGTTTCGTCCCGTCACCGTGGAGCATATCGAGGACCATCACATGACGGCCGAATGGTTTGACGTTTCCGAGACAACGGCGAAATGTCTCAATGCGGCAAAGGCTGAAGGCCGGCGAATCGTGGCGGTCGGAACAACGTCGGTGCGGACGCTGGAATCCGCGGTCACCGAAGCCGGAGACATTCAGCCGGGCCAGCATGAAACCCGCCTATTCATTACGCCGGGCTTTCGCTTCATGATGGTCGATGCCCTCTTGACCAATTTTCATCTTCCGCGCACCACGTTGCTGATGCTCGTCTCCGCCTTCACCGGCCTCGACCGACTGCGAGCGGCCTACGGAACCGCTGTCGACGCCCGGTACCGGTTCTACAGCTACGGCGACGCCATGTTGATTCAATGAATCTGGATGCCGGATCGAGTCCGGCATGACGGTTGAGAGCCACACTCCGTCATCCCCGACGTTTTTAATCGGGGATCCAGGGATTTTTCCTTGGTCTTGTCTTCCAGTCTTTCTGGATGCCGGGGTAATCCCGTCGTGATGCATCATACGGTTGCTCACGGAAGGCCTGGCAGTCGAACGGCGGGTGGGATCTTACTGCGCAACGTCATGAGGCGGAAATAATCGATGCGTCCGGACCGCAGCATGAAGCTATCAGAACCCTCTTCGAGTTCGAGTCGATCTCCTGGATACACGCGTATCTTGTCGCCTCCCCGTCGCTGTGGTACATTTTCGACTCGTATCCGAGCGAATGGTTTTTCGATCGGCGTTTTCAATCCATTCCATGTCCAGATTCTACGATCACCAGGCCATTGAAAAGAAATGGCAAGCCTACTGGCGCGAGCACCAGCCTTTTCGTTCCGACGTCGATCCTGCCAAACCCAAGTTTTACGTCCTCGACATGTTTCCGTATCCTTCGGGCGCCGGCCTCCACGTGGGTCATCCCAAGGGGTATATTGCGACCGATATCATCGCTCGATACAAACGGATGCGTGGCTGGAACGTCCTGCATCCCATGGGATGGGATGCCTTCGGCCTGCCCGCGGAACAATACGCGATTGAAACCGGAACCCACCCCCGGGATACCACCAAACGAAACATCGAAAATTTCAAACGGCAATTCCAGGCCTTGGGCATGGATTATGACTGGTCGCGGGAAATCGATACCACTGACCCCGGGTACGTGCGATGGACCCAATGGATCTTCCGGAAACTCTATGAAAAGGGACTGGCCTATCTGGCAGAAGTCCCGGTGAATTGGTGCCCGGCGCTGGGAACCGTGCTGGCCAACGAGGAGGTAATCGATGGCAAGAGCGAGCGAGGCGGACACCCGGTCGTGCGGGTCCCCATGCGACAGTGGATGCTTCGTATCACGGCCTATGCCGAACGGTTGGTTGACGACCTGGCGTTGGTGGACTGGCCGGAGTCGATCAAGCGGATGCAGCGGGAATGGGTCGGGCGTTCGGAAGGCGCCAGAATTTTTTTCGAGGTCACGGGACAGGAACAGTCGATAGAGGTGTTTACGACTCGTCCGGATACCCTGTTCGGAGCCACCTATATGGTCCTGGCTCCGGAGCATGCCTTCGTCACGGCCATCACGACTCCGGAGCAGCGTCCGGCGGTGGAGGCCTACGTGAAAGCCGCGTCCCGTCTGAGTGAACGGGCGCGCGTAGCCGAACAGGGTGAGAAGACCGGAGTCTTCACCGGCGCGTTTGCCGTGCATCCGGTCACAAGTGAGTCCATTCCGATCTGGATTGCGGATTACGTGTTGGCCACCTACGGCACCGGCGCTATCATGGCGGTCCCGGCTCATGATACGCGGGACTATGCCTTTGCGAAGCGGTTTCATCTGCCCATCGTCGAAGTCGTCTCCGGCGGTGATCCGTCCATCGCCGCGTATACGGGAGACGGCATGAACGTAAATTCCGACTTCCTGAACGGATTGCCCACACCCGAGGCCAAGACGCGCATGTGCGACTGGCTGGTGCAACGCGGGAAGGGTGCGCGGACCGTGAATTATAAACTGCGCGATTGGCTCTTCAGCCGACAGCGGTATTGGGGGGAGCCTTTCCCCGTGCTGCACCTCGAAGACGGCACGACGAAACTCGTTCCGGAATCGGATTTGCCGGTACTGCTTCCGGAGTTGGAGGATTTTCGCCCAAGCGGGGAGTTTGAAACGCCCCTGGCGCGAGTCCGCGACTGGGTGGAAGTCACGGACCCCGAAACCCGACACAAGGCCCTGCGGGATACCAATACCATGCCGCAATGGGCCGGAAGTTGCTGGTATTATCTTCGCTTTTGCGATCCCCGTAATACGCGGGAGCCGTGGTCCAAAGAAGCCGAACAGTATTGGATGCCGGTCGACTTGTACGTGGGAGGAGCCGAGCATGCCGTTCTGCATCTGCTCTATGCCCGGTTCTGGCATAAGGTGCTGTATGACCTCGGATTGGTGCATACCCCCGAGCCTTTTCAGAAATTGCTGAATCCGGGCATGATTCTGGGGTACAGCTATCGTTACTTTGATAACAATCTCTCCGATGATCCGGCCTTCCCGACCCGGGCGTATTCCGCGTCAGCGGTGCGTTTTGACCATGACACCCCGCTTCTTGAAAAGACGGGAGAGGAAGTTAAAGCCCGGTGGGTGGCTTCCAAAGACGTACGGTGGTCAGAAGAGGGGACGCCGTTGCATCCGACGATTGACGGGTTGGTGTTGGAAGAAGTCACGGAGAAGATGTCCAAGAGTCGAGGCAACGTGGTGAATCCGGATGAGATCATCGCCGAATACGGGACCGATGCGCTGCGGTTGTATGAAATGTTCATGGGACCATTGGATAAGGGTGCGCCTTGGTCGCCCGAGTCCATCCCGGGCGTTGCCCGGTTTCTGCAGCGTGCCTATCGTCTCGTGCTTGGTGAACAGGAACCCGTGCCGATCGTCGAGGGGAGTGGAACGCCCAATCAGGCGCGACTCACGGCCAGGACGATTCAGGGCGTGACGCAGGATCTCGAGGACATGAGTTTCAATACGGCCATTTCCAAACTGATGGTCTTTGTGCGGGATATGACCAAGGAGGGTCCCCTGCCCCGTGCTTCGGCCGAATCCTTTGTCCTGTTGCTGGCGCCGTTTGCCCCGCACCTGGCGGAAGAATTATGGGAAGGGCTGGGCCATGCTCCGAGTCTCTCCCTCCGGTCATGGCCGGCTTTCGATCCCGCCTTGGTGGTGCATGAGGAATTGACCATCCCCCTTCAGGTCAACGGCAAGCTGCGAAGCCGGATTCAAGTACCGGCTGATGCGAAGAAGGATGACATTCTCGAACTCGCGCGCCGAGATCAGAAATTGGGGGAATGGTTGCAGGGGGTCACGCCTCGAAAGGTGATTTACGTCGAAAAAAAACTGGTCAATTTCGTGATCTGAAGGCAAACCCGCTCAATGAAGCACCTGGCTCTCGCGTTCACCGTGATGCTGTTCGTTCTTCTCCCCGGATGCGGCTACCGGTTTTCCGTGGAAGGGCCTGGGCCGCGAATCGGGGGAGGGCCCGAAACCCATGAGGCGCCGGTCCGGTTGGTCATTCGAGACCTGCTCAACCGCACGTTTCAGAGCAATCTGGAATTTGTCTGTACCCAATACATGCGGCAGCAGTTTGCCGTCAGCAGCGGGGCACACGTCGTGGCTGAAGACGCGCAAGCCGATTACGTCATGACGGGTGAGATTCTTTCGGTGACGGTGCCGTCGCTCACGTTTTCGGCCGGACAGACCCGGGAACGTCGCGTGAACGTGGTGGTGCGCGTCACGGTGGCACATCGACGGACGGGCAAGCGGCTCTGGACCGAAACGGCCACGGGGGTCGGAGAGTTCTTTGTGAATCGTGCGCCAGACGTCGAAGCCCGTCAGGATCAAATCCAGTTCAACCGGGTCCTGCAAGACCGGGCCTTGGAGCAGGCGGGGCAGGAGGTTGCGGAAATTCTGGCCGCGGCTTTCTGGGACGCGAGGGATCAGGGAGTTTTTTCTCGGACTGCTTCTTCAACCGGCCCTGGGGCAGGATAGCCGATCGGTTTGAGCTAAGGATGGGTGCTCGAGAAAACACCGCGATCAGACCTGCTGAACTGGGTCAGTCCTTGCAGAAACGGTTGTTTCTGATCCTTGGAGAGGAGGACTGCCTGCGCGATCAAGCCATCGAGATGATTCGAACCCATTGGGCCACGCGCTCGAACGGTGAGGATGCCGATGATGGAGAGCGCAACGCCTTTGCCTGTGATGTTTTGTACGGCGACGAAACAAACGCCCAGGAAATTCTGGCCCGTGTCCAAGAAGTTCCTTTTTTTTCGACCCACCGGGTGGTTCTGCTGAAATGGGCAGACAAACTTCCCGTCCGAGAAGGCGAAGCCCTGATTCCCTACTTTTCCGCACCTTCCGATTTGACCACCATGGTTGTCTCGGCGTCGAAACTGGATGGCCGGCTGAAATGGGTCCAGGCCTTGAAGAAACAGGCGGTGGAGGTGAATTGTGCGGCCTTGTACGACAAGCAACAATTGGGGTGGATTCGTCAGGAGGCCGCACGTCTGGGGATTCGTCTGGATGACGAAGCAGTGGGGCTGTTGAAAGAACGGACCGGTGAAGGGTTGGCCGTGGTCCGCCGGGAATTGGAGAAATTGGCGCTCTACGTTTCGACGAAGGAGACGGTCCGGGCTCGCGACGTGCTCGCGGTCCAAGGCGCGGAACCCGGCGCCTCGGTGTTTGACCTGTCGGACGCCATCATCCAGGGCAAGGTGTCCCACGCGCTCCTCATTGTGGAGAAGAATCTTGGAGCGGGCGAGGCTCCGCTTCGGATTCTCGGTGCGTTGCTGTGGCAGTACCGTCGTCTGTGGAAGGCCAAGGACGGGTTGAATCGTGGGATGGGGGAGGCCGCGGTCGCGAAATCCCTGGGGATCGCGTATTACTGGCAGGGCAAGTTTCTCCTTTCAGTCAAACGCGCTCCCCGGACGCATTTTCCCGAGGCGTTTCACGCCTTTTCGGTAACGGATCGTGCGCTGAAAGGTGGTGCAGCCGATTCTCCGCGCCGGATCATGCATGCCCTGGTCCTTGACTTGTGCCGATCGGCACAGGCCAAACCGTCGTTGCAACGTTGACGCGTGGGATCACCGTGCAAGGGCTTGAAAGGCCTACGCCGTCATCCGTGCAGGACGACGGGCCCGTCAAGCGGAGCCTTGCCGCAAAGGGAAGCCTTATTGGGTTTTGAGGGCGTTGAACCGGGTCGAGAGTTGAGCAATGCGTCGGGAAGCGGTATTCCGGTGGAGTGCCCCTTTGGTGACGGCCTTGTGAAGGGCTGAAGTGGCTTCCCGGAGAAGTGGACCGGCCGCTTCTGCATCCTTTTCTTGGAGCGCGGTTCTGAATTTCTTCACAACGGTGTTGGTGCGATGCAGGATCGCGTGGTTCCGGATATGACGCTTCTCGGACTGACGGGCCCGTTTGATGGCCGACTTGTGAACAACCGACATGCTGTGTTCTCCTTTGAGAGTTAATCCTTGATTGATACCACAGCGTTCTCTCGATGGTCAATGGAAAAGAGAGGGTACGGAACGTGAAAGGGGAGATTCACGCCAAGGAGCGCCTCGTGTTGGCTCTGGACGTGTCTACGGCACGGGACGCCGAGGCCCTGCTGGATCGCGTGCAGGCATCCGTGGGGGTGATAAAAATCGGGTTGGAACTCTTTGTGAGTCAGGGGCCTGCGATCGTTCGGATGGGGCGGCAGTACGGAAAGCCCGTGTTTCTCGATTTGAAGGTGTTGGATATTGCCGAGACCGTGCAACGGACGACCGCGCGGATCGCGGAAATGGGGGTGTCCTTTCTGACCGTGCATGCCGAGCGGAAGGCCCTGGCTGCCGCTGTACAGGGTCGGGCAGGCAACCCGGAGATGAAGATTCTGGCGGTGACGGTGTTGACGAATTTAGATCGTGCGGATTTTCAAGAATGGGGCTACCAAGGGACCCTCGATCAGGTGGTCGTGTCTCGCGCGAGAGTGGCTGCCGACGTGGGATGTGACGGGGTAATTGCCTCGGGGTACGAATCCACGGCCATTCGATCGGCAACCGATTCGCCGTTGTTGATTGTGACACCCGGCGTACGGCCTGCCGGCAAGGGCGTGGATGAGCATGCTCGTCCCACCACGCCTCGCCAGGCGATTCAAGCAGGTGCAGATTATGTGGTGGTGGGGCGACCGATTCGGGATGCCCATGATCCCGATGCCGCGGCGCAGGCGATCGTCGATGACATGCAGGTGGCGTTTAACGAGCGGCTCTCCCCCTGACCCTGTGAAATGGGACAACCGGGGCGTCCCCACCCTTTTCCCATTCCTTGCGCCACGCGAAGCCTTTTAGTAAGATCTGTTTCCCTTCAGGGAACCAGATCCTTGTCGCTGTGTGGGGTGGTGGGTGTAGCTCAGTTGGTTAGAGCGCCGGATTGTGGATCCGGAGGTCGCGGGTTCAATTCCCGTCACTCACCCCAATTTCAGTCCGGTACGCGAGGAACTGGACCCCTTTTTGAATTGGACAATAAAAACACGGGGGCTGATCGGATCAGACGAAGATCCTGATGGTTAAAGGCATTGTCGGTCCCTATGGGGGGACCTATGAGGATGGCTGCAAATTGTATCAGGAGCTTTGCCCGTTACTCGAAAGTTCCCAACGAGTCGAGTTGGGCTTCGAAGGAATGCGTTTGGCGTTTTCTTCGTTTTTCAGTGGGGCCATCGGCAACCTGATACACGAATCTTCCGGTGACTCACTTCCCGTTTCCTTTCGCAATTTCACGCCACGGGATCGATTCGTGTTGGACCACACGCTGAAAGCCCTGAGACTTGGGGCCGACATGACGGCTATCGAAGCGTAAACGCCCCTTTCCTTCGTTGGCCTTCTGAATCACCAGAACGCGTGGTCCGGCAAGAGGATGGCTGTCGGAGCATGCCGGTTATCATTCCTCGCATCGAATGTCGTCACTCGTGAGGCGAGATGCCGATTCGATTCCTGATCTTCCTGAGCAGTTTCCTGGTTGTTGCTCTCCTGCCCGTTACCCAGTCGTTGCCTGAGTCGCAGATTTCGGACCAGGTCTGCGAATCCGCGGAGGCCTGTTTTTACCGCGCCGCGTCTTTTTCCGACGAGCAGCCCGATCAAGGGCTTCTGCATGTCGAGCGATTTCGCCACGTGCAAGAGGCGTACCCCGGCACGATATGGGCCAAGCGCGCGGGATTCCGGCTTGGCTGGGCCCTGCTCGAACGTGAGCCGACTCTGGCCCTCGACTATCTCCGTGCCGCCCGCAGGGATTTTCCACTCCTCGAGGACCACGTGTTGTTGAAGCTCGGCCAGGCCTTGGGGCGCATAGGGTCCTCTCGAGAATCCGCTCTGACGTTTGAAGAAGCCTTGAGGCTGCCCGCTTCTTCTATGTTGAAAAACGAAATCTCGTATGAAGCGGGATTCGCCTGGGGTGCAAACGGACAATGCCAACCTGCCATTCAGCACCTGGAGCAAGCCACGTCCGGTGACCGGGCTTCTCCGCATGCCCCCAGAGCCTTTTTCATGCTCGCCGATTGTGCTGCCAGACTTGAACGGGTGGACCAGGCACAACAGGCGTTACGCGAAATTTGGCGGAGCTACCCCGAATCGCCCGAAGCCCAGGCGGTGAAGCAAATCGTGAAGTCCGGGCAGCCTGAGGCCCTGCATTGGACTCCTTTGCCGGAAGATTATTATCGACGAGGCCAGGCCCTGTATGACTTGGCGCGATTCGAACCCGCGATTCAGGATTTGCAGAAGGTTACGGCCGAGGGATCGCATGGCCCGGATTATGAACAGGGGCTCTTGCAGTTGGGGATGGCTCACGTGCGGGTGAAGCAATATCCCCAGGCCGAGAAGATTTTTCGGCGACTCCTGGCCATCCCGTCCCCACATGCCGACAAGGCCGCCGTGTGGTTGGCGAAGGTCTACCTGCGACAAGACCGGGGCCAGCTTCTTCTCAAGTTTCGCAAGGCAGTTCCTCCGGGAGTAGGCGTCAATGAACGGGCCAGGATTCAGTGGTTGAGCGGCGTATGGGCCGAAGAAAAAAACACGATTCAACAGGCCGTCACGGCCTATGAGGACGCCTATCGCGTGGCCGATCTTCCCGCAATCAAGGCAGACGCCTTGTGGCGTTTGGGCTGGCTGCATTATCAACGGGGCGCATGGGAAGACGCGATCGAATCCTTTCGCGTGCTTGCAGCCACGGTTTCCGATCAGACTTGGCAGAACCGGGCGTCCTATTGGAACGCACGGGCGCTTGAACGGCTGGGACGGAACGAGGAAGCGCAAAGTCTCTACCGGCAGGTCTCTACCGAGTGGCCCATGACCTATTATGGGCAATTATCCGAGGCTCGTCTTACGCATCCGCTCCGCGCAGGACGCGAGCAAGGCCCGGCCCAGCAGGCCATGAACGTTCCTGAGTCGTCTGCGCTCCAAACCAACGTGCATTTCCAGAGAGCCATGGAACTGTTGATCCTGAATCTCCGGGAGGAAGCGACCAGGGAATTGTCGGTGGTCCGGGATGCGTATCACGATCAGCCCGGGATCCTGTATGCCGTGGCTCAGTCCATGCTGGAAGCCGAAGACTATGAAGCAACGATAGCAATCACCAAACGGTACTTTCAGGAGCCCCTGGCGCGTCGCCGGATTTCCTTCGATTCTCCGTTGTGGCGCATGGCGTATCCCGCGGGGTATTTAACGGAGATCCGCCGATATGCGGCTTCGCACGTGGATCCTTTCCTGGTCGCAGGGATTATTCGCGAGGAAAGTTTGTATAATCCCAAGGCCCTGTCGATCGTCGGCGCCGTGGGGCTGATGCAATTAATGCCGGCAACGGCGAACCGCGTGGCCCGCGGCCTGGGCATGGGCTCCGTGGATCGGGAGGATTTATTGAACGGAGACGTGAACGTTCGGCTAGGGGTGGCCTACGTTGGTGAATTGCTCCGTGCCTACGAGGGAAATCTCATACAAGCCGTCGCGGCGTATAATGCCGGTCCCGATGCCGTGAACCGTTGGAACGCCAGGTTTGGGGACCGAGACCCTGACGAATTCGTGGAACTGATTTCCTACAGGGAAACCCGTCGGTACGTGAAACGGGTCATGACAAGTTATCGTATCTACCATGCCCTTCATTCCACAACATGTAGCGTCTTTCATCTTGACAGGACCTGTTGAAGATTTTATTCTAGCCACGTTTTCTGATTCTCAATCAAGGAGTTCGTCACCATGAGTCTCGAAAAAATGGAAACCTTGGAGGTTCGAGTTCGGGGGTTAGTGGAATTGGTCCAGGAATTGAAACAGGCCAATGGATCTCTTCAACAGCAGTTGGACCTGGCGCAGGAGGAATTGTCCAGGCAGGAAACCCTGTCACACGAGCGGGAAGAAGAGCGAATGAATATCAAGTTGCGCATCGAAAAGGTGTTGGAACAACTGGATAGCCTGGAAACGTCCAAAACCAGTCTCCAAGGGGCCGTTCATGACTAAAAGCATCGAAATTGAAGTATACGGGCAGAAATTGACCCTGCGCCCCATTGACGATGAGGGTTATGCCCATGAACTCGCCAGGTACGTGGAAGGGCAAATGCAGACCATTGCGCAAGGGGTGACCACGACCACGCCCACCAAAATTGCCATCCTGGCTGCGATGAACATTGCGGATCAACTGTTTCGTCAGGAGCGGCATCGTCAGGCAGGTGAGGCCGAAATCGAGCGTCGGACCGAGGGGCTGCTGGAATGTATCGAGTCCCATTTGGGGTGTTCCTGATAATTCTTGCATGAAGCACGACTCTCTGATAACGTTTAAAGACGTAAAATTTAACCTTGAGGAGAGTTCTCTATTCGTCGATTTGGAACAACGGTTGGTCTGTAATGTGGAATGAACAGGGTTTGGGTGTGGATAACCGAAGGTTTGTATTCAGGGGTGACTCAGGAAACAGTCATGAGACAGCGAGAGTCATCCGGGTAGATTGTTCATGAAAGGGGCCTCAGCTTCCCTTGGCAAGGACCCAAGTGGATGACGAAGCACGTTGTAAACAGATGTAGAAACCTGGGCGTCCGACAATATCTGCCTTTTGCGATGTTTTTCACACACCCGAACATCGTGTAGAGTCGTTTTTCCGTTCTCGCGTCTTTTCATTCCCTGCTTTTTCCCTTCCAATCGTGGAGTCCACTGTAGGGCCCTGCCGGTGCCTGTGCTCCACCGCCATTGGCCCCGCTGCCATAGTGTCAACAAGGCCAAAGGGTAAAACACTTTTGTGTCAGTGATGAGAGAAGGGGGGTGACGACCATTTTAACAGAGATCATCATCATGGCAGTCGTCGGAGGCATCGGACTTGGGGTGGGGTTTGTGTTGAACGGCGTGCTGCAACGGACGCGTTTTGCCACCCAGCGTCGTAAAGCCGAAGATCAGCTGCTTCAGGTAACCCAATCGGCGAAGCGTGAAGCCGAGCATGTTGTCAAGGAAGCGAAAATTGAAGCGAAGGATCTCGTGTTTCAGGCCAAGACTCAAATAGAAAAGATGGAAAAAGACAAACGAAGCGAGTTGCAGTGGCTGGAAAAACGGGTGGGGCAACGTGAAGAAGGGTTGGAAAGGAAGATCGCGAATTTCGAGCGTCGTGAGGATGAATTTCGCAAGAAGGAGCGTGCCGTCTCGGACCGGGAAGTCTCGTTGAAGAAGCAGGAACGCTTGTGTGAACAGACGATACGGGAACATCGTGAGGCCCTGGAGCACGTGGCCGGGTTGACCACGGAAGAAGGTAAGCGTCGACTGTTAGCCGAGATTGAAGGCGAGGTTCGTTTGGAAGCCACGGGATTGACGAAACGGATCCTCGATGGAGCCCGGGAAAATGCGGACCGCGAAGCCCAGCAGATCGTGACCAACGCGATTCAACGGATCACCCGTGATTACGTCAATGAAGCCACCATCTCGTTGGTCTCCCTGGCCAGTGATGGGATGAAGGGGCGGATCATCGGACGGGAAGGCCGAAACATTCGGGCCCTGGAAGCGGCAACCGGCGTGGACCTGATCGTCGATGAAACACCGGAAGCCGTGATCGTCTCCGGGTTCGATCCCCTGCGACGCGAGGTTGCCAAAATCTCGCTGGAACGGCTGATGCAGGATGGTCGAATTCATCCGACGCGGATTGAAGAGGTCGTGGAAAAGGTCAAAGGTGATCTTGAAAAGGTGATGCGGGAAGAGGCCGAAAAGGTCATCTTCGAGGTGGGCCTTTCGGATTTTCATCCCGAGATCGTGAAGCTCCTGGGCCGGTTACGCTACCGAACCAGCTACGGACAAAACAATTTGTATCATGCCCGTGAGGCCTCGTATATCTGTGGGATCATGGCGGCCGAATTGGGTCTGGACATCAAGTTGGCCAAACGTGGCGCGCTGTTGCACGACATCGGGAAAGTGGTGAGCCACGAGGAAGAAGGGACCCATGCGATGTTGGGCGCCGAGATCGCGAAGAAGTACGGCGAGTCCGACAAGGTCGTGAACGCCATTGCCGCCCATCATGAACAGGTTGACCCGATCTGCCCGGAATCCGTGTTGGTGGCCGCGGCAGAGGCCTTGTCCGCTGCCAGACCCGGCGCGCGACGCGAAACCTTGGAAGCCTACGTGAAACGACTGGAAAAATTGGAAAGCCTGGCTGGGAATTATGATGGGGTGGATAAAGCCTATGCCATTCAGGCCGGACGGGAAGTGCGCGTGATCGTTCGACACGAAAAAATATCCGATCAAGAAGCCCTGCTCCTGTCTCGTGACCTCTCCAAGAAAATCGAACAGGAAATGACCTATCCCGGTCAGATTAAAGTCACGGTGATCAGGGAGAGTCGATTCGTTGAATTTGCCAAATAGCGGTGCCATGCATGGTCGTGTTGTTTATCGGAGATATTGTTGGTGAGCCCGGGCGGCGTAGCATCACCAACAACATCCACAGGGTGAGTGAGCAATATCGAGTCGATCTCGTGATTGGGAACGCCGAGAACGTGGCCGGCGGATTTGGTCTTACGGCCGATCTGGCCAGTGATTTGTTTGACCTGGGGTTTTCGGCGCTGACGACGGGCAATCACGTCTGGGATAAAAAAGAAATGGTGGAGTATATTCGCAAGGAGCCCAGGATTCTGCGACCGGCGAATTATCCCGACGGGACTCCCGGGCAAGGGTCGTTCGTGATCGAGCGGCCGAACGGCGAGGACGTCGGGGTGATCCAGGTCATGGGTCGGGCCTTTATGCCGGCCCTTGATTGTCCCTTTCGTGCCGTCAAACGCGAAGTCGAAAGGCTGCAAGCCCGGACGCGCTGCATCATCGTGGACATGCATGCGGAAACGACGTCGGAGAAGATGGCGATGGGGCATTTTCTGGACGGCCAGGTCACGGCTGTCGTGGGCACGCATACGCACGTGCAAACCGCTGATGAACAGATCCTGCCCAAGGGGACGGCCTATCTGACGGATATCGGCATGACCGGTCCGGTCAATTCCGTGATCGGCATTAAGAAAGAACTGGTGATCGACAAGTTTCTCACGCAGATGCCCAGACGGTTTGAAGTCGCCTCCGGCCCGGCGGTGCTGGGTGCAGCCGTGATAGAACTGGATCCTGTAACCGGAAAAGCCACTGGAATTCAGCGCGTACGAGAAATCGCCTGACGCTGTGTCGCGATCGCCGACTGTTTATACGGTTACCCAACTGACGACGAGCATTCGCGCGATCCTTGAACGGGCTTTCCCGGAGGTATGGGTCGAAGGCGAGGTCTCGAACGTTCGGACTCCCTCCTCCGGGCACGTCTATTTTTCCCTCAACGATCGGGAAAGCCAGATACGAGCGGTCCTCTTTCGTCGCGCGGCCGCGGGGCTCCGATTTCACGTCGAAAATGGCCTGACGGTGTTGGGAAGGGGACGCGTCAGCGTCTATGAACCGAGAGGGGAATATCAGCTCATTCTGGAGTCTCTCGACCCCAAGGGCATCGGGGCTCTGCAGATTGCGTTTGAACAGCTCAAGCGACGACTCGAGCGAGAAGGGCTGTTTGATCCCGCACGGAAGCGCCCCCTTCCCTTTCTGCCTCGCCACGTCGGGGTGATTACGTCCGTCGCGGGCGCCGCGCTGCACGATATCGTGACGGTGGTCCATCGACGGTGCCCGGTGATCAGCCTGCGGGTGTTCCCCGTGGCTGTCCAGGGACCGGAGGCCGCGCGGCAAATCGCGGACGCTGTGCGATTGGCCAATCGACAGGCAGATCTTGACGTGCTCATCGTCGGGAGAGGGGGAGGGTCCTGGGAAGATTTATGGAGTTTTAACGAAGAAGTCGTCGTGCGGGCCATTGCCGGTTCCCGTCTCCCGGTGGTGTCAGCCGTGGGGCATGAGATCGATTTCACGTTATCGGACTTTGCCGCGGATTATCGAGCCCCTACGCCTTCGGCTGCGGCGGAATCCGTGGCTCCGGTGCTGGTCGACCTGATGGAAGGCATACAGGAAAAGAACGCGAGACTGGCCTTGGCCATGCGCGGCACGCTGCGGGTTCACCGAAATCGGGTTGCATGGGCCTTGCACGGGCTTCCCGTTCCTTCGCAAATCCTCCGACGCCAGGTGCAACGGATCGATGAACTCGGTTTCCGTCTTGGGAGAGGCATCCGGGCTTTGCTTGCCGAGGGACGACCGAGACGGACCGCGTTGGTCGACCGTCTGGAACGAATAGGACCCGGGCAATCGTGGCAACGGGGAAGCCTGATGGTGCCCCAGCTTCTTCGACGACTTTCCCGGGCCATGCCGTGGGTGATGACGGAGAAGAGGCATCGATTGCGGACCCTGGCCAGCACCCTTGATACCCTGAGCCCGCTTGCGATTTTGTCCCGCGGGTACAGCATAATCGAGACGAGTCCCGGGGGCAGGATTGTGAAGGAGGCTCGGTCGGTTCAGGTCGGCGACCGAATTCGGGCTCGACTGGCTGATGGGAAGTTGTCCTGTCTTATCGAAGATCGGCAACCTTGACGTCTTGGCCGCACCGCGTATAATGCGGTTCTCCGCATGACCGGAAACCCTGCGCAGGATCCTGATCTCCTGCAAAAGCGGAGACCCCGATTCACCTGAACCCGATCGCAGCAGGATGGCAGCCATAAAATTTGAAGATGCCTTGGCCAGGCTTGAGACAATCGTGGCCGAACTGGAAAAAGGGGATCTTCCGCTCAATGATTCCCTGAAGATGTTCGAAGAGGGGATCAAACTCTCTAAAACCTGTCTCAAGATGCTGGATGATGCCGAACGGAAAGTGGAAATCATGGTGCAGGACAAAGACGGAAAAAAGCGCCTGGAAGCCTATTCCGTCGAGGAAGAAGGCAACGGCTGAACTCCGCCACCCCCTTTTCACGACCCATGCCCCTTCCCCACGCGCCTGCCGGCAACGTCGTTCTCGAATCGATGTCTTCCCCTCCCAGAGTTCCCAAACAGCGACTCGACGATGCCCTGGTCAGGCGTCGGTTGGTCGGCAGCCGGGAGCAGGCCCAGCGTATGATATTGGCCGGGCGGGTCACCGTCGATGGGACGCGCGTGGAAAAGCGGGCAGCGCTCATTTCAGGGCAGGCGACCATTGAAGTACAAGGGCCGGCCAGTCCCTTTGTGAGTCGGGGAGGCGAAAAACTCTCCGCGGCCTTGGACGCCTTTTCCCTCCCTGTCGCCGACTGTATTGCCCTGGACGTCGGGGCTTCGACCGGTGGGTTTACGGATTGTCTCCTCCGGTATGGAGCCCGTCGGGTCTATGCCGTGGACGTGGGCTATGGGCAACTGGATTGGAGCCTTAGAAACGATGAGCGGGTCGTCGTCCTCGAACGGTGCAATATTCGGCATCTCGATCCCGCAACCGTGCCCGAGCCCATCCAACTGGCTGTTATCGACGTCTCCTTCATTTCGCTGCGTCTGGTGTTGCCTTGCGTGGTCGGATTTCTGACTCACGGGGCCATGGTGATGGCACTCGTCAAGCCCCAGTTCGAGGCAGGGATGAAACAGGTGGGACGAGGGGGCGTGGTTCGTGACGATGGGATTCGACGGGCGGTGGCGGAGCGTATTCAGACCATGGCGCAACAATTGGGATTCGAGTGCCGCGGATACTTCGAGTCTCCCGTGCAGGGGAAAAAGGGGAATCGCGAAATTTTCTTAATCCTGCGATGGCTCGGTTCGCCTTCGGCCCATTCGTGTCCGCGTCCCGCGGAGGGGCCATGAATGTTCTCGTAACGGGCGGTGCGGGATTTATCGGGTCTCACGTCGTGGACCAGTTCGTCCGGGAAGGGCATCGCGTCTCCGTGCTTGATGATCTCTCCACCGGGCAGCGAAAGCACGTGCACCGCGAAGCCGTGTTCTATGAATTGACCCTGGGGAGCACGCGAGTCGAACGGGTGTTTAAAAAAGAACGGCCCGTGCTGATCGTACATATGGCTGCTCAGATGAACGTTCGGAAATCCACGGAGGATCCCGTCTTCGATGCGGAAGTGAACGTCATGGGAACCATTCGACTTCTGGAACTGGCCGTCAGATATGGCGCCAGAAAGGTTCTGTTTGCGTCGTCCGGCGGCACGGTGTATGGTGAGCAGGAGACGTTCCCTGCGTCGGAATCTCATCCCACTCGACCGCTGTCTCCCTACGGGATCAGCAAATTAACCTGCGAATATTATCTTGAGTACTATCGCCACGCTGCAGGGCTGAACTACGTGGCCCTCCGGTTGGCCAATATTTATGGTCCGAGACAACGTCCGGACGGTGAGGCGGGTGTGGTTGCGATCTTTACCCAAAAGATGCTGACGGGTGAACAGCCTCGAATTAACGGAAACGGGTTCCAGACGCGGGATTACGTCTACGTGGAAGACGCGGTGGAAGCGGTGCGAGTGGGGTGCTTTTCAGAGGCAACAGGAATTTTCAACGTTGGAACCGGGCGAGAAACGACGGTGAACGAGATCTTCACCAGTCTGAAAACGTTGACGAACGCGCAATGTCAGGAAGTCCACGGCCCCGCGAAAAAAGGCGAGCAATTGCGCAGCGTGCTCGATGCCGGCAAATTGGAGAAAGAGACGGACTGGACACCCGCGGTGTCTCTCTCGGAAGGCTTGGAGGAGACGGTGAAGTTTTTCAGCAGCGCGAGGCGTGCTTAGTAGCGTGGAACCGCGTGGTCGATTTCGACGGACCAGGCCTCGATGCCTCCGATCAGGTTTTTCACGTTGGAAAATCCTTGCTGGAGGAGAAATCCTACGGCATCGGCACTGCGCATGCCCTTATGGCACAACGCCACGATTTCATCCTTCGGGTCCAACTGATTGAGTGATTGAGGCAATGTGCCCAAGGGAATCAGGGTCGATCCTTCAATCCTGGCCAGGGAAAACTCATGTGGCTCCCGAACGTCCAGTAAAAACACCTTGTCCCCTTTATCCAAGCGATCCTTCAATTCTCGAACGGTGATGGTGTAGTTCATGATGCAAGACCTCCTTGAAGCAAACATCATAGCCCTCGTGTTGCGTAGGTGTCAATTCATGTTCGACCGTTGTTGGCATGACAAGCATCGACGATACGCTCAATCGGTTCTTGCCGAGCCTCGAACGGGCTCTCCCCGATCCTCGACGAAAGACGTCGAAGACGGGCTGTTTGGAATCGGAACCTGGATCATGTGGCAGACGGCAAGCTTGCCTGGAATTCCTGGAAGGATGGTCGGAGGCGATGACCGGAAACCAGGGAATGCCGTTGATCCCCAAGAAGGAGAAACGGCTCTTTCCCGGCGGAGGGGCAGGATCATGGATTGGAAGCAAGACAACCAGTGGGCCGCGCAGGCATGAGCATCCCTCCGGTCGTCTCCATTTCGCATATTGCTGAAGTGGTGGGGCAGGAGGTTCGTCTCCGCGGGTGGGTGCGGCATCGTCGTTCAAGCGGCAAACTGCAATTTCTCACGCTACGGGACGGATCAGGGGATATCCAGGCTGTCTTGAGCAAAGGCACATTGGGGGACGACCAATTCGGCCTCGCGAATCAATTGACGCAGGAATCCTCCCTGTTGGTCACGGGACGGCCTCGTGGCGAGGCGCGGGCTCCGGGTGGGTATGAAATCGAGGTTACCGCCTTTGAGATCATTCACCTCGCCGAGCCGTTTCCCGTGCAACCCAAAGAGCATGGCGTTGGGTTTCTGATGGATCACCGCCATCTCTGGCTTCGTTCCACCCGGCAGCAGGCCATTCTGAAAATCCGGCATGCGATGATCAAGGCCTGTCGAGACTTTTTCGACGAGCGGGAGTTTGTCCTGATCGACGCGCCCATTTTTACGCCGAACGCGTGCGAAGGAACGACCACACTTTTTCAAACGCAATATTTTGAGGAAACCGCCTGGTTGACGCAGAGCGGGCAATTGTACGGAGAGGCGGCTGCGGCTGCCTTCGGAAAAGTGTATTGCTTCGGTCCGACGTTTCGGGCGGAGCAGTCCAAGACCCGTCGTCATTTGATGGAATTTTGGATGGTGGAACCTGAAATAGCGTTTGCGGAATTGCCCGACGTCATGGACTTGGCCGAAGCGTTTATCGCGATGGTGGTGCAACGGGTTCTGGAGAACTGCCGGAATGAACTGCAGGTGCTGGAACGGGACGTTTCCAAACTGGAAGCCATCGTTCCGCCGTTTCCCCGTCTCACCTATGACGAAGCGATTCTGCGCCTGCAAGGCCTCGGGTCATCCATACAGGCAGGAGACGATTTCGGGGCGGAGGATGAAACCCTTTTGTCCGGTCAATTCGAGAAACCCGTGCTGGTGCATCGATATCCTACGAAGATCAAGGCCTTTTACATGCAGCCCGACCCCAACGATCCCGACCGTGCGTTGTGCATGGACGTGCTGGCCCCGGAAGGCTACGGTGAAATCATCGGAGGCGGGCAACGCATTCATGATTACCGCACGTTAGCCGCACGCTTGCAGGAACATCGGCTCGCAGCAGAAGCTTTCCAGTGGTACCTGGACCTGCGCCGATACGGGTCCGTTCCCCATGCCGGGTTCGGCATGGGCATTGAGCGAGCCGTGGCCTGGATGTGTGGCCTTGCCCACGTCCGGGAAACCATTCCCTTCCCACGCATGCTGCATCGCCTGTATCCCTAGTCTGCTGTTCCGGGCCATGTCGCTGGACGCGGCCATCCTGTCTCGTGGAGGCTCGATCCTATGCGTCCTCCCATTTTCATCCCTTGTTGCCTCTGTCTGCTCGTAGCAATAAGTGTTTGATTTTGCTTGACAAAAATTTCAATCGAGTATATTTTCCCATTAAGTGGGTAAAAGTGGAAAAAAATGGTTGGAAATAGGGATCGTATAGGAATAGTTGGGTAATCAGATTCATGTTCCGGTTTTGCTAGAGGAGGTCGTGGCTTGGTTACAACCACGTACGCAAGGGTGTTACCTGGACTGTACCATAGGCTTGGGAGGTACGGCAGAGCGTCTTCTAAGGGCAAGCGAACCCGATGGCATGCTCATCGGGCTCGACCGGGATCCCCATGCGATTGCCCGGGCACGGACACGGCTTCACCCCTACCGGTCGAGGGTCCGTCTGTTCTGTGAAAATTTTCAACGCGTGAAAGCGGTGATGACCTTAGCTGACAGAGAATTTGCGGATGGCGTCCTGTTCGATTTGGGCGTGTCGTCGGCTCAATTGGAGCAACCCGAGCGGGGATTCAGTTTTCGGCAGGACGGGCCACTGGATATGCGGATGAATCCTGAGCAAGGCCCATCGGCTGAAGACCTCGTTAATCTGCTGCCTGAAACGCAGCTTGCCAATATCATCCATGAGTTGGGGGAAGAACGATATGCCCGACGAATTGCACGGGCCATCGTCCGTGCTCGGGACCAATCCCCCCTTCGGACGACAATGGACTTGTCACGCGTGATTTGGCAATCCGTGCCACGGGCGTATCGTTACGGACGTCTTCATCCTGCGACCCGGACTTTTCAGGCGGTTCGGATGGCGGTCAATGATGAATTGGATTCTCTGAGAACCGGGATCGAGGAGGTCATCGACGTGCTGGCGCCGGGGGGGCGTCTGGGTGTGATTGCTTTTCACTCTTTGGAAGATCGTTTGGTCAAACGGGCGTTTCGACGTCTGGCTGATGACGCTCCGGATCAATGGACCGTCTTGACGAAAAAACCCATTACCCCTTCGTCGGAGGAACGTCGAGCCAATCCCCGCGCACGAAGTGCGAAGTTGAGAATCATCGAACGAACGTCCGGATGGGGAAGCGCGCGAGCCGGAAAGGAAGACACGTGAAACTGGTTCTCTGGATGTTGCTGACGATAAGCGTGAGCGGTGGGCTCCTGTTTTACGTGTGGGGAAAGGTCGACGTCGTACGCGCGGGGTATGAGCTGGACGCCTTGCTGAAGAAAAAAGCCGCATTGGTGCAAGAGCATGAACGCTTGCAGGGCCGATTTTCTCAATTGATGGCACCCGAGCGTATTGCGTCGGAGGTCGGCGAGAAACTGGACATGAGACCTCCAGACGCGCGGCAGGTGATTCTGGTTCCGAATGGTTCGGAGAACGTGAAGCCAAGCGTGGCGCCGCTTCGTGTGGCTCGTCAAACGGGAGACTGACGATGAATCGCTCATTCATGAAGCAGAAAGGCCCGCTGACGGGCCAGGAGGCCGGACGACGAGCCTTCTTGGGGCTGTGCTTTCTGGTTGGATTCGTCATTTTGCTCTTTCGGTTCTTCGATCTGCAGGTGCTGCAAGCAGAAGTCATGATGCAGAAGGCCCGCCGTCAGCATGAGAAGACCGTCACGCTTGATTCCAACCGCGGTGCCATTGTTGATCGGCAGGGGAAACCATTGGCCCTGAATCTGGATGCGCCGTCGGTGTATGCCACGCCGTCTGCGATCGACGATCCCTCACGCGTCGCTCGCCACCTCTCAAGGATATTGGACGTGCCTCGGGAGCCACTGGAAAAGCAGTTGCGGACCAAACGAGAGTTTGTGTGGGTCAAACGGAAAATTCACGAATCCCACGTCGAACGGTTGAACGACCTTGGCCTCTCCGGCGTGAACGTCCTCGTTGAGGCTCGTCGGTTTTATCCCAAGGGCACGTTGATGGCGCACGTCCTGGGATTTGCCGGAATCGACAGTCAGGGGCTTGAGGGCCTCGAAAATGGGTATGATGAGCACCTGCGGGGCCGGGTGCGTCGGGTGGTGTTGCAGCGCGATGCCCTGGGGCGCAGCATCATCCCCGAAAGCCGGCGAACGCCTCGGCCCTTTTCCGGGCATGCCATTTCACTGACCATTGACGAGGTCATTCAGTATATTGCGGAGCAGGCTCTTGAGCAGGCCGTTCAGGACACCAAGGCACGAGGCGGGGCCATTCTTGTCATGGCTCCCCAAACCGGTCAGATGCTGGCTTGGGCCCTGCGTCCCACGTTCGACCCGAATGCCATCCATCAGGCGTCCCCCGAGCAGTGGAGGAATCGGGGCGTGACCGATCCTTACGAACCGGGCTCGACGCTCAAGGTGGTACTCACCGCCGCCGCTCTGGAATTGAATCGAGTGACCCCCGACACCCTCCTGTATGCGGGTGACGGAGAAATCCCGATCAGTGGGACCGTGATTCATGACCACGAAAAAGTGGGATGGGTGACGTTTCGTGAAGCCCTTCAACAATCCAGTAACGTGGCCTTCGTCAAGGTGTCGTGGGAGTTGGGGAACGAACCGGTTTACCGATTTTTGCGCGCGTTCGGCTTCGGCGAAAAAACTGGGATCGATCTTCCCGGGGAATCCATTGGAATCTTGAGGCGTCCGGATCAATGGAGTCGGCGGACCCTTCCTTCTTTGGCCATCGGGCAGGAAATCGCCGTGACGCCGTTGCAGCTCCTGACGGCCGTGTCGGCCGTTGCCAACGAGGGGTGGCTCATGAGGCCGTTTCTGGTACAGAAGATTGCGGATCACCAGGGCAGAACCGTCTGGGAACACGTTCCTCATATTCGCCGCCGGCCCATTAGCGCCGAAACCGCAAAAATCGTCACGGATCTCCTGGTGAACGTGGTGGAGCAAGGGACGGGGAAGCGCGCGGCCATCCAGGGGTATCGGGTTGCGGGCAAGACCGGCACGGCGCAGAAGGTTGATCCTGAAACCGGTACGTATTCATCCACCAAATTAGTGGGCTCGTTCGTGGGATTCGTCCCGGCAGAGGATCCTCAATTAGCCGTTCTGGTGATGATCGATGAACCTCAGTCGCCGGCTTGGGGTGGGGTCGTGGCGGCTCCGGTGTTTCGGAAGGTGGCGGAACAGGCGCTCCGTTATTTACGCGTGACTCCGCGAGAAGAACCTCTGATGGTGGCGTCGCGTTGAAGGCCTGCCTGTGAAGGGCGTGAACCGAACTGGACGCTTGAACATGTTCACGGATTCGCTTTTCCCGGTGAGCGGGCCCCAAGCATGTTGCCCCCCGCGCCTGCTGGAAGAAGCCGTCTGGGTAACTGGTTGTGAAGGGATCCCTGTCCGCCCGTGGGGCATCATGAGTCGCCTCCGGAAAAAGCCGGCTGGCTGGCCTGCCCTGAATCGACGTGGCTCGCGAAACACGTTTCCCCAAGACTCTGGAGCCGCCGGTCCGACCGGAACGGAAGGATTGGGCAACGAATCAGCCAACACCGCCTTCATGCAGGATTGCGGTCTGCCTCCGAGGAAATGAAAGAGAACGGCACGACTCCGGATGTCCGCGCCCTGATGATGCACGTCGGGAGCGGACTCGGGAGAGCGGCATGTGGGGGATGACCGATTCGAGGTGTCGTTGGCCGTTTTCATACCAATGACGTTAGCGAACTTGCTTCGGTCTTTCGAAATCGTGAGTACGACGGGGAACCTCGACGTGGAACTCTCTGGTATCACGGATGATTCACGGGAAGTCACACAAGGGAATCTGTTTGTTGCCGTCAAAGGGCAGCAGGTGGACGGCCATTCTTTCGTCGCGCAGGTCTGTCGGCAACGGGCAGGGGGTGTCGTGGTTCAGGCTCCATTCCCGGCTCCATCCCACGTCGGTCCAGAAGCCCGTCCTGCGTGGATCGAAGTCAGGGATTCCAGAAAGGCCCTTGGTCGGTTGGCTTCGCGGTTTTTTGAAGATCCTTCGCAGGCCCTGTTCATGGTGGGCGTGACCGGAACCAATGGGAAAACTACGGTGGCGCATGTGAGTCAGGCCGTTCTGGAATACGGCGGTCATGGGACCGGCCTCATGGGCACGGTGGGGTATCACGCCGGGACCGAGTATCAGACGCCCAGTCATACGACGCCGGGCGCGGTTCCCCTGCAGGCGTTTTTGCATCGCATGGTGAAGGCGGAGATGGATGCCGCGGTCCTGGAGGTTTCCTCGCATGCCCTTACTTTGGATCGAGTCGAAGGCTGTGAATTTGACGTGGCGGTCTTCACGAATTTGACCAGGGACCATTTGGACTTCCATGAGACGATGGAATCCTACTATCGGGCGAAAGCACGCCTTTTTCGGGAGTTCGTTGCTCCCGTCTCCAAAACGGGGGCCAAACGGGCGATAATCAATATTGACGATGCATGGGGCGCCCGCTTGCAAGCCGAGACCGGGGTGCCGGTCTGGACGTATTCTCTTCGCCGCCGCGCGGATATTTACGCGACGAACGTGGCGCTCTCGATGGAGGGCAGCAGGTTTACCGTTCATACCCCACGTGGTTCACTGGAGATCCACAGTGCCCTGGTAGGGGAACACAACGTCTCGAACCTCCTGGCCGGCATTGGCGTGGGCCTCGCCCGAGGCATGGCGCTGGATGACGTTCAACGGGGTATCCGGGGATTTCGAACGGTGCCGGGCCGGTTCGAGCCCGTGGAAGCCGGGCAGGATTTTTCGGTGATCGTGGATTACGCCCATACGGAAGATGCCTTGGCGCAACTCCTGGCCGCAGTGCGCCAGCTCTGCCGGGAGCGGATTATTACGGTCTTTGGGTGTGGCGGGGATCGTGATCCGGGGAAACGACCGAAAATGGGACTGGTGGCTGCTCAACGGAGTGACGTGGTCTTTCTGACCTCGGACAACCCTCGTACCGAGGATCCCGAAGCGATTCTACGCGACGTTGAAAAAGGGATGCGGAGTCTTTCAGCCTCTGAACGAGGCACGTCCTTCGTTATCCCTGATCGTCGCGCCGCGATTCGGGCGGCGCTCCTCGCGGCCCGGTCCGGCGACGTGGTGTTGATCGCCGGCAAAGGGCATGAAGCGTATCAAATCATCGGCAAGACGTGGCATCGTTTCGATGACCGGGAGGTGGCTCGTGAACTGTTGGCGGACTTGCCGAATCGTCGGAAACCATAGACTCGATGTCGCTGTTTACGGGGGATGAAGTGCTGGCTGCCACGGGCGGAACGTTGTTGAAAGGCAGGACGGCTTGTCGCATTCAGCGGGTGTGTACCGATTCCCGCAAGGTGCGTCGAGGCGATCTGTTCGTCGCGTTGAAGGGTGCACGGTTCGACGGGCACCAGTTTCTCGATGAAGTCTTGACCCGCGGGGCGAAGGGGGTCGTGCTTGAAACTCCTCCGCGCCAGGCAAGGGTCGGAAATCCCGTCTCGGCACGGTCCGCCCCATCCGAACCGTTCGTCCTCGTGGTCAAGGATTCCTTGAGAGCGTATCAGGATCTGGCCGTCTATCATCGAACCCGTTTCGATATTCCGGTCGTCGCGGTGACTGGGAGCAACGGCAAAACCACGACGAAGGAGATGGTCGCGAAAACGCTTTCGCAGCGTTGGCGCCTCAGAAAAACGGCGGGCAATTTGAACAATCGGATCGGATTGCCGCAAACGGTTCTTGGGTTGACCGCCACCCATCAGGCCGCGGTGCTGGAATTGGGGGTGGATGCCGAAGGGCAAACCACGCGGTTGGCGGAAATTGCCCGACCCACCGTGGGCCTCATTACGAACGTTGGCAGCGACCATCTGGAAGGGTTTGGAAGCGTGGAAGGATCGGCCCGTGCGAAAGCCGAATTGTTGGCCCATCTCCCTCGCGACGGAGCCGTGGTCCTGAACGCCGATGATCCCTATTACGATTTTTTTCGGCGTCGGGCCCGTTGTTCGGTGATGTCATTCGGATTACGAAACGACGCGGACGTTCGAGGAAGTGACGTTCAACGACGAGGCCCTCGAACCGACTTTCGTCTCAACGTGGCAGGACGTCGACGGTCGCACCGCCTCTCGCTCCACGTGCATGGCACGCATAACGTGCTGAATGCGTTGGCCGCGATTGCAGTGGGTCGCGTTCTCGGGCTCTCGGTCGAAACAATCGCGATCGGCTTGAGTCGATTTCGTCCCGTGGCCATGAGGTCCCAGGTCTCCTCCTGGCAGGGTCTCAAGGTGATTCGGGATTATTACAACGCCAACCCTGATTCCATGAAAGCGGCCGTGACGCTGTTGCGGGAATGCAGTGCCGGTCATCGGACCATCGCCATCCTTGGGGACATGATGGAATTGGGAACGGAGACGCGGAAACTTCACGAAGAAGTCGGCGCCTTTGTCGCCGACAACCAAATTTCATTGTTGGTGGCCTGTGGTGAATTCGGCCGGGAGTTGGCTCGAGGGGCCTCCGCGGGTGGCATGTCCCCGTCGCGGATTTTCCAGGTCCGCCACCCCGAGGACGCAGCCCTGGTCATCAGGAAGCTGGTTGAACCCGGAGACGTCGTGTTGCTCAAAGCCTCCAGGGCCATGCGGTTCGAATGCCTGGTGGAGGAACTCCGACGTCGGCCCACGCGGGCATAGCGACAGGACGCGGCCTATGCTGTACGTATGGCTCTATCCACTGCACGCAGATCTCGCCATCTTCAATGTCTTCCGGTATTTGAGCTTTCGCATGATTTACGCGGCGCTGACGGCGTTTGTCGTTGCATTCGTCCTGGCTCCGCCCATGATCAGGAAATTGCAGGAATTTCGATTGGGACAGCGCATCCGGGAAGAGGGGCCGCGGCACCATCTGGCCAAGAAAGGCACTCCCACCATGGGCGGCATTCTCATTATTTTTTCCGTGCTGCTGTCGACGTTGCTGTGGGCGGACGTGAGAAATTTCTACGTGTGGATCGTCATGCTGTCCATCGTGGGATTCGGGGTCGTCGGGTTCATCGACGACTACATCAAGATCATGCGCGGGTGCTCGGAAGGCCTCACCGTGTTCCAGAAGTTCGTGGCGCAATTAGGCATGGCCTTGGGCATCGGCCTGTTTTTTTATGCCACTCCTGGGTATTCGACGGAACTCAGCGTTCCGTTTTTCAAGGCGTTTACGCCGGACTTGGGGATCTTCTACATTCCCTTCGCAATCCTGGTGATCGTGGGCTGTTCCAACGCCGTGAATCTGACGGACGGGTTGGATGGGTTGGCGATCGGTCCGGTCATGGTGGCGTCCATGGCGTATGCCGTCGTGGCCTACGTCGCCGGGAACAAAGTGGTATCCGACTATTTGCTGATTCCCTACATCGAAGGTGCGGGGGAATTGGCCGTTCTGATGGCCGCGGTCGTTGGGTCCAGTCTGGGGTTCCTGTGGTTCAATACGTATCCGGCGTCGGTGTTCATGGGAGACGTGGGGTCCCTGCCCCTCGGTGCGGCCCTGGGAACGGTCGCCGTGGTCAGCAAGCACGAGTTGCTGTTGATTCTCGTCGGTGGCGTCTTCGTCATGGAGGCGATGTCCGTCATCTTTCAGGTCCTGTTCTACAAGTCGCGCAGGAAACGGATTTTTTTGATGGCTCCCATTCATCATCATTTTGAAATGAAAGGATGGGAGGAACCCAAGGTCGTGGTTCGGTTATGGATCGTGGCGATTCTCCTCAGTCTGTTAAGCCTCAGCACCCTGAAACTTCGTTAACCCCATGCCGTTGACGTTGGAGAAGATGACCCAACAGCCTCTGCCCCAGGATTCACGGATACACAGGCTCTCCGGGCAAGCCGTGGCCGTGGTCGGGGCAGGGCAAAGCGGCATCGCCGCGGCACGGCTGCTGGTCGAACTGGGGGCCAGGGTGTCGCTGGTCGATCACAGGCCTGAAGCGGAATGGGCCACGAGGGTGTCCGGCCAGGTTCGTCCGTTTGGCGGCGAACGATTTGAGCGCGGCTTGGAAGCCAACGACCTGGTCATCGTGAGTCCCGGCGTTCCGCTGACCCTGAACGCGTTCGACGCCGTACGCCGACGGGGCGTTCCCATCGTCGGCGAGGTCGAATTAGCCTCGTGGTTCTTTTCCGTTCCGCTCATTGGAGTCACCGGAACGAATGGAAAGAGTACCGTGGTCTCGCTGGTTGGGAAGCTCCTTCGGGAATGCGGGGCCATTCCGTTTGTCGGCGGCAATCTGGGGCAGCCTTTGACGGAAGCCGCCCTGGCCGTGCATCAACACGCGAGCCTGGGGCTGTCGGCTCCGTTTCAAGAGATCGTCGCGGAATTGTCGAGCTTTCAGTTGGAAACGATCGACGGGTTTCATCCGCACGTGGCGGTGTTGCTCAATCTCACCCCGGATCACCTGGATCGGCATCCGAGTTTTGTCGAATACGCAAGGGCCAAGGCCAACATTTTCCGCAATCAGACCGCCGAAGATTTCGCCGTGCTGAACGCCGATGAGGCGGTATTTCGACCCCTTCGAGATTCGCTGCGAGGACGGCTCATCGAATTCAGCCTGCGTCAGGCAGTCCCCCGTGGCGCATGGGTGGCCGGTGACACGATCATGACTCGATGGCAAGGACGGCAGGAGGCCTTGATGCCGGTGCACGACGTTCCCCTCAAGGGGACGCACAACGTGGCCAACGTCCTCGCGGCCGTCGCCGTTGGCATGGCGAGGGGCTGTTCGCGTGACGGCATGAGGCGAGCCGTTCGAGCGTTTCGGGGATTGCCCCACGTCTGTGAAGTCGTGCGTGAGCGACGGGGCGTCACGTTCATCAATGATTCGAAGGGAACGAACGTCGATGCGACGTTGAAAGCCATCGGCGGTCTTGGACAGCCGTTTATCATCATTCTGGGCGGGCGGGACAAGGGCAAGAGTGAGTTCGGGCTCCTGAAAGACGCACTCGAACCGGGGGCCAAGCACTGTATCGTGCTGGGGGAGGCTGCAGAGACGATCGCCCGAGCCATTGAAGGCGTGACGTCGATCAGCCGCGTCTCTTCCCTGGCCGAAGGGGTCCTCCTCTCCGCGGACCTCGCGGCACCCGGTGACGCCGTGCTGTTTTCTCCGGCCTGTGCCAGTTTCGACATGTTCCGGGACTATCGTGATCGCGGTCAACAATTCCGCGATCTGGTGAAGACCCTGGTCGATTGACGGGTGAGGTGAATTCACGATGCAACGCACTCGTAGCAATAAGATGCAGCTCTCCTTGTTCTGGAGTTCCGATTTCGCCGGGCAGGCTTCGCGTCCCATGGATCGGACCGTCCTGACCGTGACGTACGCGTTGGCCTTCATTGGGCTGATTATCATGTTTAGCGCAAGCGGCGTGATGGCAGAAACCCGTTACGGTGATTCGACGTTTTTCTTGAAACGACAGGGTCTCTGGCTTTTGTTGGGACTCGTGGCCCTGCATTGGGTCGCTCAACAGGATTACGGCATGTGGAAGCCCCTTGTCCCTTATGGGCTGATGCTGACGTTCCTCCTGCTGGTCCTGGTCCTGATTCCCTTTCTGGGCACGCAGGTGAACGGCGCGCGTCGGTGGCTCCGCATTGCGGGAATTTCCGTGCAACCGGGGGAGATCGCTAAACTGGCCGTCGTGTTGTACATGGCTTCGTTTCTCGTCAGGAAAGAGCAGGACCTCATCACCTTCAAGCGTGGAGTGCTGGCTCCCATGGCGGTGGTCGGGACGTTTGCGGGGCTGCTGCTGCTCGAACCCGACATGGGAACGGCCGTGGTCCTGACTCTCCTCCTGTTCGGTCTGCTGTTTCTGGGCGGTGCCAGGATTCCCCACCTCCTCGGCATGGGCGTGCTCCTGCTTTTCGTGGCGTATGCGTTGATCATGCAATCCGATTACCGCCGACGCCGGCTGTTGAATTTTTTGGATCCCTGGCAGGATCCGACCGATGCCGGGTTCCAACTCATACAATCCTTTGTCGCGCTGGGCAACGGCGGATGGCTCGGCTCGGGGTTGGGCGAGGGACGGCAAAAATTGTTTTTTCTGCCTGAAGCGCATGGGGACTTCGTGCTGGCCCTGGTCGGGGAAGAACTCGGGTTCATCGGAACAGGGGTGCTGATTGGATTATTTGCGGTCTTGATCATCAAGGGGTTCAAGATCGCAGGACGAGCCCCGGATGCCTTTGGGCGCTATTTGGCTTGTGGTGTCACGCTGTTGATAGGGGTCCAGGTGCTCATCAACATGAGTGTGGTGTCGGGTCTGTTGCCGACGAAAGGCTTGACCCTGCCGTTCGTGAGCTATGGAGGGTCTTCATTGATCGTGAGTCTGGTGGCGATCGGTATGCTGCTGAGCATTTCCCGGGCCGCCCCGGCCAGGCAGTCCGCTTCTTCGTTTGGGATGGGATGAACGTGGTGATTGCAGCAGGTGGCACGGGGGGACATTGGTACCCCGCTCTCGCGTTGGCTGAAGAGTTCCATCGTCAGGCACCCGATACGTCCGTGACGTTGGTGGGGACGGGGCGTGCTCTTGAGCACAGGATGATCGCCGGGACGCCCTGGCGGATGGAATCCCTGCGAGTGCAGGGAGTGGTGGGTCGAGGGTTCTGGTCTTCGATCAAGGCGCTGCTGCTCATCCCCGGCGCGGTTTGGCGTTGCCTGTGCCTGTTGCGCGCCTCCAAGGCGGATCTCGTCATCGGAACCGGTGGCTATGCGAGTCCGCCGGTGGTCTTGGCGGCGTTGCTGCTGGGCGTTCCCCGGACCGTCGTGGAACTGAACGCAGTTCCGGGAATGGCCAATCGCGTGCTGGGGCCCTTGGCCCATAGGATTTTCGTCTCTTTCGAACGTGCCACCCCGTACTTTCGCGCCGACAAGGTCACGGTCGTGGGCACCCCGTTGCGCAGGGCTTTTGTTGACCCGCCACCAGATCTTGGCTCGGGCCGCATCACCACCGTGTTGATCTGTGGCGGCAGTCAAGGGGCCCAGGCCATGAACACCATTGTGCTCGAAGCCATTCGGACGTCTTCCCTTATTCGGACCCGAGTCACGGTGATGCACCAGGCCGGGCCGAGCGACTTCGATCGGGTTGCCCAGGCGTATCGTGCCATGCACGTCGAGGCGGAAGTGGTTTCGTTTATCACGGATATGCCTGGAACGCTTCGCCGGGCGGACTTGGTGATCTGTCGATGCGGAGCTTTGACGTTGTCGGAAGTCGCCGCTTGTGCAAAGCCCTCCATCCTCATTCCCTTTCCTCAGGCCACACACAATCACCAGGAATCCAACGCCCGGGTCGTCGAGCGGGCAGGCGCCGGGATCGTGTTGCTTCAGCCCGGGCTTACGGGAGCCAGATTGGCCGAAGAGATTGAGGGGTTGTTGCACCACCCGGATCGGGTTCGACGCATGGCGGAACACAGCCTGCGTTTGCGAAACACCAATTCGGCCGAGTCCGTGGTCCACGGCTGTTACCGGTTGTTGGGGAAACAGCCACTTGAACGTTCACGATGACGGGCGATGTTTAGAAAGATTCGACACATTCATCTCGTAGGGATTGGCGGAAGCGGAATGAGCGGCATCGCCGAGGTCCTGTTGACGTTGGGCTATCACGTCACGGGATCCGACGTGGCCCCATCGGAGAATACGCGTCGGGTGGAAACCCTGGGAGGAAGAATTTTTATCGGGCATGCGGCCTCCCACGTGGAAGGGGCGCAAGTGGTGGTGGTCTCTTCGGCGGTTCAGGTCTCGAATCCTGAAGTGGTCGCGGCGCAACAGCAGGTCGTGCCGGTCATCCCCCGAGCCGAAATGCTGGCGGAACTCATGCGACTCAAGTTCGGCGTGGCGATTGCCGGGGCCCATGGGAAAACGACGACGACGTCCATCGTGGCCGCGGTGTTGGCCCATGCCGGGCTCGATCCCACGTTCGTGGTCGGGGGGAAGGTGAACGCCGTGGGGACCCACGCCAGGTTGGGGCGAAGCGACTTGCTCATTACCGAGGCCGATGAAAGCGACGGATCGTTTCTTCGATTGTCTCCTGCGATTGCCGTGGTGACGAATCTGGATCGCGAGCATCTTGACTACTATCGATCCATGGATCGGCTGAAAGCGGCCTTTCTGGAATTCATCAATAAAGTTCCTTTTTACGGCGTGGCCGTCCTGTGCGCGGATGACGTGCATCTTCGAGCGATGCTGCCTCGGATCCAGAAGCGCTACGTGACCTATGGCCAGGGATCCTCCGACGCCGTGACGCCGGACTTGCGTGCCACGAACGTAGAAATCAAGGGACGGACCACGAATTTTCACGTGCAGGTTCACGAACGGAGCCTGGGTTCCTTTCAACTGCATATTCCGGGTGTCCATAACGTGTCCAATGCATTGGCCGCGATCGGAGTCGGGCTGGAACTCGACGTCCCGCCGGATCTGATTCGCGACGGCGTGGCCTCATGGTCCGGCGTTGAACGGCGTTTCCACGTCCGGGGCAAAAAAAAAGGCGTCGTGGTCGTGGACGATTACGGCCATCACCCCACGGAAATCCGCTGTACGACGGTTGCGGCCAAGGCCGTGTGGTCCGGGCGATTGGTGGTCATCTTTCAGCCGCATCGGTACACCCGTACCCATGATCTTCTGGATGAATTCGCCAAAGCCTTTGAGCAGGCAGATATCGTGTACGTGACGCCGATTTACGCAGCGGGAGAGGAGCCGATCCCAGGCGTGTCCGGAGAAATCCTGGCCGAACGAATTCTGGCAATCGGCCATCCGGCGGTGCATTGGGTGGAGAAACGAGACGCGCTGCTCGGCCGACTGGTCTCGGAGCTTCGAGCCGGGGATACGGTGCTGACGCTGGGCGCCGGAGACGTGTGGAAGGTGGGCGTCGAATTGCTGGAGTCGTTGTGAGCCTGCTGGAGGAGGGAGACGTGTTGACCATGTCGAACCATCAGGATTTGGAAACGGCCCTGTCCGGAGTCCGCGGGGAAGTCGTGTTCGACGCTCCGTTGGCAGCGTTGACTTCGCTGCGTATCGGAGGGGCTGCCGACGTGTTGGTCTGCCCTGAAGACGTCCACGACATCTGTCGGATCGTTCGTCAGGCCTCTGCGACCGGAGTCCCCTTCATGGTGCTGGGGGGCACGAACCTGCTGGTGCGGGACGGCGGGATTCGAGGCCTGGTCCTGAGTTTGTCCAGGATGGCAGCCGTTGAAAAAGAAGACGATCGGCTCGTGTTTGCCGAAGCCGGCGTGCGCCTGCCGACTCTGCTGGGGTTCGCCGTGCAGCAGGCGCTGTCAGGGCTCGAATGGGCCGCCGGAATCCCCGGGACCGTCGGCGGGGCGGTCGTGATGAATGCCGGAACCAGATTGGGGACCATGCAGAACTGTTTGGACGCCATTCAGATGGTCGATCCCGAGGGTCGCTTACGGACCTGTCCCGCGGCAGACCTCTCGTTCGGGTATCGTTCCGTCGTTCTGCCCGAAGGCGTGGTGGTCGGCGCGTGGCTTCGTCTCATCCCGGCATCCAAAGCAGAAATCGAATCACGGACCAAATCCTATTTGCAGTATCGAAAGCGGTCGCAGCCCCTTGCGCAACCCAACGCCGGCTCGGTGTTTAAAAATCCCCCAGGGACCACGGCCGGCCGGCTCATCGAAGAAGCCGGTCTGAAGGGCTACCGAGTGGGGGAGGCCCAGGTGTCGCCCAAGCATGCCAATTTTATCGTCAATCTGGGACAGGCGCGCTCCACGGACGTATTGCGGCTCATCACAACGATTCAGCAGGAAGTGTTGCGCCGGACGGGCATCGGGCTGGAACTGGAATGGAAAGTGGTGGGTGAGGACTAGCATGAGGCCATCCGGATCCGTGCCATTGACCGCGACCCGCATTGGAGTCCTCATGGGAGGGCAGTCAGCGGAACGTGAGATTTCCTTGAGGACCGGAGAGGCGGTGTACGCCGCGTTGGTTCGCCGAGGGTACCATGCCACTCGCATCGACGTGGATGGGTCATTGCCGTTCAAGCTGCGGGCGCGCCGCGTTCAACTGGCCTTTCTCGCCCTGCATGGTCGAGGCGGAGAGGATGGGACGGTGCAGGGCCTCCTGGAGATCATGGGTATTCCCTATACCGGCTCGGGCGTCCAAGCCAGTGCGATGAGCATGAATAAACCAGTCGCTAAGGCTTTCGTGCAGATGCACGGCGTTCCCGTGGCGCCGGGCGTCGTCGTGCAGCGGACGGGGGACAGGACCATGCCGTCGCAGTTGGCATGGCCCCTGGTGGTCAAACCTGCCAACGAAGGCTCCACGGTGGGCGTGTCGGTCGTCCGAAAACCCTCGCAGTGGAGACGCGCCTTGCAGCAGGCCTTTGAGCATGACCAGGAAGTACTCGTGGAATCGTTCATCGACGGCCGGGAACTGACCGTGTCCGTCCTGGATGGCGAAGCCCTGCCTTCCATCGAAATCGTCGCGCCCCATGCGTTTTATGATTATGCAGCGAAATATGAGAAACGCGAAACGCGTTACGTCTGCCCGGCTCCCGTGACGAAGAGCCAGGAGCAACGGGTGAAAGCCTTGGCGGTTCGGGCGTACCGGGTCATGGGATGTGCTGGCGCCGCCAGAATGGATTTCCGACTCAACCGCTATGGCCGGCCGGTTTTTTTGGAGATCAATACGATCCCGGGAATGACCAGGAGGAGTCTGTTGCCCATGTCCGCAGCCGAGGCCGGGCTCGATTACGATTCTTTGACGGAACGCATTTTGCAGTCAGGGCTCGTGCGGCAATCGAGTTGGGCTGTGCCCAGGAAAGATCCGACATGAACCACGCACCCCGAACACGTCGGCAGGCTCCGTCCCGGCAAAACCGGTGGATCCGGATTCTCCTGGTGGTGTTGGTCGGCATCTTGGTGCCCCTGGGGCTGAAGGGCTATCAGTGGATTCCTTCTGCTGTAGCCGGTTGGCTGACGATTCGGCACGTGTCCATTTCCGGCACCGATCGCCTTGATCGTCGAGTCGTGCTGTCGCTGCTGGATCTGCCGGAAGATCGTTCGTTGCTTTCGGTGAATCTTTCAAGCCTGGAAAAGAGCGTCGAGGCGCATCCCTTGGTGGCTTCCGCGTCGGTAGGGCGAGTCCTGCCCCACACCCTCACGGTGATCGTGATCGAACGAAAGCCGGCTGCGTTGCTTCACCATGCGGGAGGAACGTTGTTTCTGGACAAGGAAGGCGTGGTGTTGTCCCTTGCGCCGAACCTGCCGGAGGGAATTTTGCCGGAACTGGTGGGCCTGTCAGCCGTGAAATTTCTGGGAGGAGACCTCGATGTCCAGGCTCGAGCCCGGAGGGGGCTCCGCTTCGCCAAGCACGTGCAGCAACACGTTGGCCGTGCCGTGACCGTCGATTTGCATGATCCTCGGTTCATGGTCGGAACGGCCGACGGGCTGGTTTTTCGGGTGCAGAACGAATTCCAAGACATGTGGCAGCCGTATCTCGATCTGGCGCCGTCTCTTCGGGAGCGTCTTCGTCAGGGGCCGTATGAAATCGATTTACGGTTTGCCGGTAACGTGATCGTTCGGAAGAAAGGATGAGCAAGTCTCATGGCCAAAAAAGAACGCATCATTGTCGGGCTTGACATCGGAACAACCAAGATCTGCGCCATCGTGGCTCAGGTGACGCCTGATGAAGGCGTCAACGTCATCGGCGTGGGCTCGAGTCCGTCTCGAGGGCTTCGCAAAGGCGTCGTCGTGAATATTGACAGCACGGTGGAGTCGATCAAAAAAGCGGTCGAGGAGGCCGAGTTGATGGCAGCCGTCCAAATCAACTCGGTCTACGTTGGCATCGCCGGCAGCCACATTGCCAGTGAAACGGCGAAGGGCGTCGTTGCGCTCAAGCGTCATGAAGTCTTGCGAACCGACGTGTCCCGAGCCATTGAGACGGCCAGATCCGCGGCCGTAGTATCGTCGGATCGACGCGTGCTGCACGTGCTGCCTCGGGAGTTTATCGTGGATGACCAGGAAGGCATTCAGGAGCCGGTCGGTATTTCCGGTACGCGGTTGGAGGTCGACGTGCACATCGTCACGGGCGCGGTGACGTCGGTCGAGAATCTCATGAAATGCGTCAATCGCGCCGGCCTTGACGTGGTTGACCTGTTCTTGCAGCCGCTGGCCTCGAGTGAAGCCGTCCTCACGGATGAAGAAAGAGAACTGGGGATTGCCATGGTCGATCTTGGGGGCGGGACGTCCGATCTGGCCATCTTCTCCGATGGGACGATTTGTCACTCGGCCGTGTTGCCGGTCGGCGGTCAGCATCTGACGACCGACTTGCAAATCGGGTTGCGCACGTCGCTGGCCGACGCGGAAAAAGTCAAGGTGCGTTATGGCTCGGCTCTCGTGGACATGGTGAAAGATACGGAAGTCGTGGAGATCCCGAGTGTCGGTGGCCGCCCCCCGCATCCCATGAGCCGTCGGGAAATTGCCGAAATTATCCAGCCGCGGGTTGAGGAAATCTTTGAATTGGTCCTGCGGGAAATCCATCGATCCGGCTATGAGGGCAAATTGGCTGCCGGCGTGGTGATCACCGGAGGCGCTTCGATGTTGGAAGGCATGCCGGATGCAGCCGAACTCGTGCTGGATCTGCCCGGGAGACGCGGCGTGCCGTCCGGCGTGGGCGGTTTGCGAGACATCGTGAGCAGTCCCATGTTTGCCACGGGCGTGGGCCTGATTTTACACGCGCATCGAACGGATCAGGAATTCGAATCCGCTGGCGGGAGTCGGAAGGTCGGGAACGGATTAGGGGGTGTCCTGGGGCGTATGAAGAGTTGGGTCCTGAACTTCTTCTAAGAGGTAGGCGTCACGGTCCGACGTGGGGCAGGGAGAGAGAGGGCAGGTGCGGCCGATGGCATGGGCTCTGACGCGCGCACTGTCGCGTCCGTTCAGGGGCTCGGAGCTGGGAATGTGGGTTTCATAACAAGGAGGCGTTCCATGTTTGCATTTCAAGAGGAAGCGGTTGCCCAGATTCGGATCAAGGTGATCGGGGTGGGTGGAGCGGGGTGCAATGCGGTCAATACCATGATTGCCGCGGGGCTGACGCGAGTCGAGTTCGTGGTGGCGAATACCGATCTTCAGTCATTGAGCAAGTCCTCGACCCAGTACAGGATTCAGTTGGGACCGGAGCGAACAAAAGGACTCGGGGCCGGGGCGAATCCCGAAGTGGGGAAGGACGCCGCGCTTGAAAGCGAAAGCGAAATCCGCGCGTCCTTGGAAGACGCGGATATGGTGTTCGTCACCGCGGGGATGGGGGGCGGGACCGGAACGGGTGGTGCCCCCGTGGCAGCCAGACTCGCCCGAGACCTCGGGATCCTGACCGTGGGCGTGGTGACGAAACCCTTTCAACATGAAGGCCAGCGTCGGATGGGCTACGCCGAAGAAGGCTTGCGGGAACTCCGACGCCACGTGGATTCGTTGCTCGTGATCCCGAATCAGAAACTGCTGAACCTGGTGGACAAGAGCACGCCGGTGCTGGAGGCGTTCAAGGTTGCCGATGATGTCCTGCGACAGGCCATCAAAGGCATTGCGGACGTCATCACCACGCCCGGCCTGGTGAACGTGGATTTTGCCGACGTGCGAACGGTCATGTCGTACAGGGGGAGGGCGGTGATGGGGATGGGCGTGGCCAAAGGAGCGAATCGCGCCATGGAGGCCGCTCAGGAAGCGATTACCAGCCCCCTGTTGGAAGAGAGCGGCATCGAAGGAGCCAGAGGGTTGTTGTTGAACATCACCGGCGGCACGGATCTGTCCCTGCATGAAGTCGACGAAGCTTCGACGATTGCGAAAGAGGCCGCGGACTCGCAAGCCAACATCATCGTCGGACACGTGATCGATCCGGGCTTGCAAGACGAAGTGATCATCACGGTGATCGCGACCGGGTTTGAACAGCAACAGGAGTCCCCCAGGGCAAAGCCCCAGCCATCCAGGAATCCGGAAAGGCAGGAACGTGCTCACGTCTCCGTCCCGTCGGCCCCTCAACCGGCCTTGACCATGGCCCGGACGGCTTCCATGGATATCCCGTCTGACCTGGACCGCCCGGCGTTTATGCGTCGAGGGGAATCGGAGTCCCGGGCCGAACGGGACAACGTGTTGATGGATGCGGACTGGGAAGTCCCTACGTTTTTGCGAAAACGAGGCCATTAACGGGTTGACACGAAGAGGAGAGAAGAGGAAGAAATGGCTTTTGTTGCGGAACGTCAGACGTATTCGATTATGCGTCCACTCACGAGTTCGTCCTTCGGGCAGGTCCATCAGCGTATGGGGCACTTCTTCGGTACGCGTGACGGGCCCCGGTATGGAGGCAACGGGGAAGCAGGAACGGTCAAGGCAGGAGACTCCGCCTACCCGCTGGTGATCTCTGTCCGTCAGGTGCACGGCACGGACGTCTTGAGCCTTGATCATCCGCTGAAAGCGGGGCAGAAATTTTTCGACGGCTATGACGCCATTCTCACCAATCAGGCCGACGCGTTATTAACTATCCGAACCGCGGACTGTGTGCCGGTGCTGCTTGTGGATTCGGCTCGTGGCGTGATTGGGGCCGTGCATGCGGGCTGGCGCGGCGCGGCGCATGGCATTGTGCCGAAGAGCATCAGAACAATGGTAGAACGATTCGACGTCGAGCTCGACTCGCTTCACATGGCGATCGGCCCGTCGGTCGGGCCCTGCTGTTATGAAGTCGATACGCCCGTGATCGAACGGTTGACGCCGGATGGGCTCGATGCCTCGACCATCTTCACGTGGACCGGTCCCGGGACCGGCCGGTTGGATCTGAAAGGACTCGTGCGATGGCAAGCCACGTCCCTCGGTCTCGCCGAAGACCACGTCCATGCCGTGGATCTCTGCACCATGTGTCGTCCGGATTTGTTTTTCTCCTATCGACGGGAAGGGCGGGTCCATGGCAGCATGATCAGCGGAATCATATTGCGGAATTTCGGTGAGGTTCGAGGCGGTTCCGTTGTCTGATGTCTCGACGAAGCTCCGGACGATACGTGATCGAATCCGTTGTGCGGCCGAACGCGCAGGACGGGATCCTGAGCGCGTGCGTTTGGTGGCGGCAACCAAATGCGTCGAAGCGCCTCGGGTGCTGGAAGCGATCCGGGCAGGCCTTGCCATCTGTGGAGAGAACCGGTGGCAGGAAGCCCACGCCAAGATACAGACGGTGGGATCCCACGCGGGCGTGGAGTGGCATTTTATCGGTCGGCTCCAGCGACGTAAACTCAAGTGGTTGGTGGGACGCTTCAGCTTGATTCATTCCGTTGAGTCCGTGGAACAGGCCGAGGAGATTCAACGCCGGGCCCGGGAACGGCACGTGGACCAAGCCGTCCTGCTCGCCGTGAACGTCGGAGGAGAAGCATCCAAGAGCGGGTTCTCTCCAGACGAATTGCCCGCGGCGGTCTTGGCCATCGATGCCTTTTCGTCCGTGTCCGTGCAGGGGTTGATGACGCTGCCTCCATGGAATCCGAACCCCGAAACGATGCGGCCGTATTTTCAACGCCTCAGGTGCCTGGCTGACCGGATCGGCATGATGTCGTTAACGAACGTCCGCATGCATGAACTCTCCATGGGCATGTCCCATGATTTTGAAGTCGCGGTGGAGGAAGGCGCGACGCTGGTTCGCGTCGGCACCGCGCTGTTTGGAGTCCGGTCCGGCCCGGTGGCTGTCGAATGATCCGGACACGCACGAGCCGCGGGTGTCCTCGCACGGGGCAGGCTCGCAGACCAACAGGCACGTCATGAGGACCCATGTTTATCGCAGGTAATATTTTACAGGGGCTGGCCCACGTCCTGGATACGGTTCTGTTTGTGTACATGTGGCTGATTATTCTCCGGGCCCTGGTCTCCTGGGTGAACCCTGATCCCTGGAATCCGATTGTTCAGTTTCTCGCACGGGCGACCGACCCCGTTCTGATCGTCATCCGACGCAGGGTGGGCCTGCTCGGCGGCATCGACGTCTCGCCTATCCTGGCGATTTTACTGATCATGTTTTTGCAATATGCCGTGGTGCACACCATTCGGGATCTTGGCTTGATGTTACATTGACCGCCTGGCCTTCCGGTCCGGGCGCCGGAAGCGCGTGGCCGCATGAGGCCACGGCCATGTGTCGGAACCCTTGCAACCGGATGGCGAGATTTCATTGACCCCATGGACTCCATTCTCCACGCCCTGCAACGGGCCGTCAGGGAAAAGGTCTTCCCGGGTGCCGTGGTCCTGGTGCGATCTCATGGAACGGTCGTGTTTCATGAAGCCGTTGGGACCCGCGGGGTGCCACCCGATGATCAACCCGTCTGCAGGGAATCGCTCTACGACCTGGCTTCCTTGACCAAACCCTTGGCGACGGGCACGGCGGTGTTGTGTTTGATCCAGGACGGTCGCCTGCGTCTGGATCAGCCCGTGTCCCAATGGGTGGAAGAGCTGCGGAAGAGCCCGTTTGCCGACGTCGGGCTTCGGCACCTCCTCTCGCATTGTGCGGGGTTGCCTGCCTGGCGGCCCTATTATGAGCGATTGGCGCCCTCGGGGTTGCCGCCGCGTGATGACGAGGAACGCCGGTCGCGAGGGGAAGCGTTGCTGCACGCGATCGCGTGCGAACCGGCGGAATATCAGCCGGGCCATCGCAGCCTGTACAGTGACGTTGGCTTTATGTTGCTCGGCATGATTGTCGAACGGTGCACGGGGATGTCCTTGTCTGCGTATTGCCGACGGAGAATCTACGAGCCCTTGGACGTTGCGTCCTTGTCGTTTCTCAGTCATGAGGAGCCCGCGTTGAAGGATCGGTCGGACGTCGTTCCCACGGAATGGGACGGGTGGAGAAATCGTCTGTTGTGTGGAGAAGTGCATGACGAAAATGCCCATGCCCTGGGAGGCAGTGCCGGGCATGCCGGGCTGTTTGGAACGGCGCAGGCGGTGGGCCGGGTTTCAGCCGCGTGGCTTCAGGCGGTCCAGGGCCGGGACGGATTGTTGTCTGCCGACCTTGCCCAACGGTTCACCCATCGTCAATTCGAACGCTCTTCGTGGGGGTTGGGATGGGATACGCCCTCTCACCCTTCTTCCTCAGGCACGCGATTGTCGTCACGTGCGTTTGGGCACGTCGGATTTACCGGGACGTCTCTCTGGATCGATCCGTCCTGTGAACTTGAGGTGATTCTCTTGTCCAATCGCGTGCATCCCACTCGGACGAATACGGCCATCAGCACGTTCCGCCCGAAGATTCATGACGCGATCCATCGGGTTTGGGGCGGGGGGTGACGCGTCGGAGAACGGAGACACGCGTCAGTCGGGATAGTCGACCCAGGATTCTTTTTCTGCGAGATATTTCTGCCCCTTGAAGTTCAACCGGGTCCGCATTTGCGTAAAGCCCAAGTCCCGTAGTTGAACCACGATGTCGTTGAGGGCCCCCCCTATGGTCTGATGCACCCCACTTTCCGTGACCAAGGCTTCATACATCATGCTGGCGGTATAGCCATGGTTCACGTGTTTGACCGGCACGATGCGGTTGAAATAACGCTCGCTGGGATCGGCACCTTCCAACTGGTGCTTCTCGATCACCGCGTTGCGTAACCGAAATGACAGCGGCAAGGTACTCATGTGGATTGGCCCTTCCTCTTCGCGTGAATGTAGAATGATTATAGGGAGTGCCCAATGGGCCTGCAACCCCATCCGCAAAGCCTTTGAAACGGGCTGTTGACTTCCTCGTGTTCAGTCCTTAGTCTTCATGGCTTGAGGAGGATTCTCGTTATGCCCAAACAGGGACCAGGGACGGACGTGCTGGATACACGCTTTTCCATTGTGGGCGGGATTCCGTTGAACGTCCCCAACAGCCTCACGATTCTCCGGATCCTGTTGGTTCCTCTCATCGTCGGGTTGTTGGTCTATGACTACGTCGAGTACGCCTTGGTCACGGTGGTGCTTGCGGCGCTTACCGATGCGCTGGACGGCACGATCGCCCGGATGGCGAACCAGAGAACGCCATTGGGAGCCTACCTGGATCCCCTGGCGGATAAACTGTTGCTCATGACCACGTTTGTGACGCTTTCCCTGTTGGAGATGGTGCCGGTGTGGAGCGTCATCCTGGTGGTGAGTCGCGACGCAATTTTGCTCACCGGCACGTTGTTGGCTCATCTTACCCATACGGCCATCGACGCCTCGCCCACGTCATTGGGGAAGGCCACCACGCTGTTTCAGGCGACCTATCTTATTCTGGTGCTCGCGTTGACCGCCCAGGGGCTGAATCCCGCTTTGCTGTTCCCCTTGCTGCTGCTCATGAGTCTGCTGACGGTCCTGTCCGGCCTGCATTACATTCTCCGTGGAGTGAGTCGGTTGAACGGCTCCGAAAATTCGTGAAGCAGGGGGATCATGCTGCACACCCGGCTGGGTCAATTGCTGCTCGATGCCGGATGTGTGACCTCTGCTCAACTGCATGAGGCGTTAGCTCGACAGCAGGACACCCGCCAACCCCTTGGCCAAATTCTCTGTGAACGGCAGATCATTTCCCAGGAAACGTTGCTCAAGTTTCTGAGTCAGCAGTATGGATTGGCCACGGCCTATCCCTTCCCTGTTGACGTCGTCCCCCAGCTTGCGACCTGCATGCCGGAGGCCTGGGCTCAGCATCACGTGGCCGTGCCGTTGAAAAAAGTCGGCCGGCGGTTGACGGTCGCTCTGGCCGACCCGGCCAATCTCCACGTCTTGGATGAGGTCCGTTTTCGCACCGGGCTCCAGGTGATTCCGGTGATCGCCTTGGAAACCGATATTCGTCAACGCATCCGGGCATTGTACCGGCGTCGGGATTCCGATCCGCGTGGCGATGACGCGCGGGCTGGGAATTGGCATGACGCGGAGGCCGATCCCCATGATTCCCCGCGTTCCGACGGCTCCTTGCGCATGGGGGTCGAAGCGATCTTGCAGTCCGAAGAGATGAGGGCGTTGTTGGACAAGGCGTCTTCGAGCCTCCAGTACGCCAAGCCGGACGCAGGAGCCGAGGCGTTGGTGGAAGAGGAGTCGCCGGTCGCCCGGTTGGTCCAGACGATTCTCGAACGCGCGGCCGGCACGGGGGTGAGTGACGTGCATTTGGAGCCTCATGAGAGCGCGGTACGCGTGCGGTTTCGGCTGGATGGCGTGTTGCATACGGTCATGACCTATTCTCTGGGTTTGCGGAACGCCGTGATCTCTCGACTCAAGATTCTCTCACATCTGGACATTGCCGAGCGTCGCCTTCCGCAGGATGGGCGCATGACGGTAGCGTTGGGCGCCATGCAGGTGCTTGACGTTCGCCTTTCGGTGTTGCCGTCCCTTCACGGGGAGAAAGCCGTGCTTCGTTTGCTGAATCGGGCCGGGCAGCTGGTCGATCTGTCGGCCCTGGGAATGGATGCTACCGACACCGGGACGTTGCTCGCGGCGTTGGAGCGTCCGCATGGAATGATCCTGGTGGTCGGCCCGACGGGCAGTGGAAAGACGACGACGTTATACTCTGCCCTGCAAGCGCTGAATACGCCGGACGTGAACGTCGTCACGGTCGAAGATCCGGTGGAATATCACTTGACCGGCATTACGCAAGTCCAGATCAAAGAAGAGATCGGTCTCGGGTTTGCCCAGATCCTGCGGGCCTTTTTGCGGCAGGATCCGGATATTATGATGGTGGGTGAGATCAGGGATTTGGAGACCGCGCAGATTGCGATCCGGGCTGCTCTGACCGGGCATCGGGTGCTTTCCACCCTGCACACGCATGATGCGGTTCAGGCGGTGACGCGATTGCTCGACATGGGGGTGGCCTCCTTCATGGTGGCGTCATCGGTGAGCGTCATCGTGGCACAACGGCTGGTTCGCCGAATCTGCTCCGATTGTCAACGGCCCGTCGACCGTTTTTCCAGAGAACACCTTCGCGAATTGGGGTTCACCCACGAGGAGGCCCTGATCGTCACGCCGATGTACGGACAGGGCTGTGCCGGGTGTCATGGGACAGGCTACAGGGGGCGTCTCGGTCTGTTCGAGGTCTTGCCGCTCTCCGAGGTTTTTCGTTCCCGTATCCTTGAACAGCACACGGCTGATCAGCTCAAGCAGCAGGCATTGGCCGATGGTCTGAAAACCATTCGACGAAGCGGATTGGATAAAGTCAAGCAGGGCCTCACCACCCTCGAAGAAGTGGCGAGTGTGTCCACCGAGGATGAAGCCCGGCCGTGGCGTGGCAGCACTCCGGAATCGCACGGAGCCGGGACGCCACGGCCTGCTCCACCCCTCACGTGAGGGGTGAACGGCACCGATCATGCCGACGTTCGTCTATCGCGTCAAAACTCGAGGGGGAAGAATCCGGCAAGGCGAAGTGGAGGCCGTGGATCGAAACGCCGCTTTTCGGGCGTTACGCCAACGGGCCCTCGTTGTGACCCGTCTGCGGGAAAAATCCTCCGTCGAATGGTCTCTTTCGAGAACGGCCCGCGTTCCCCCCAAAGACCTGCTGGTCTTGACCTATCAACTCGACGCGCTGCTCAAGGCAGGCGTGTCCCTTGCGCAGAGTCTCGAGATGCTGGCCATGCAGACGTCGTCGTCAGCCGTTCAGTCGGTCATCCGTGCCGTGAAGCAGAAGGTGGAATCGGGAACGTCGTTGGCCGGTGCCCTTGCAGGACATCCCACGGTTTTCACCCCCTGGTACGTCAGTATGGTGGAGGCTGGCGAGGAAAGCGGGACATTGGATCAGACGTTCCACCGGTTGGCCGAGCATCTGGACAAAGTCGTGCGGCTCAGGCAACAGGTGACGCTGGCGCTGGCCTATCCCATGCTCGTCGTGGCCGTGGCCATGCTCGTGCTCTGGGTGTTGCTCATTTGGGTGATTCCCATGTTTGCGACCATGTTTGTCGATTGGGGCGACGCACTGCCTTGGCCAACGGCCGTGGTGTTGTCGGTGAGTCGCTGGTTCCAGGAGCATTGGCTCTCGGTGCTTATCGGAGCCGTCGGGATGGGCCTGGGAGGGCGCCTGTGGGCGAAGACCCGGTTTGGGCGGCGGATGATCGAGGATGGGCTGCTTCGCGTGCCGTTGTTGGGGACCCTGCGCCGGAACGTGGCCATTGTCCACGTTGCACGCACGGTGGCGGTCCTGCTGGGGAGCGGCGTGCCGATTTTACGCAGCCTGGAAATCGCCCAAAAGCTGTCCGGGTTGCAGCGGATGGAACAGGCGTTGGCGGAAGCGGCCTCGAGCGTGCGGGAGGGGCATACCCTGGCCGATCCGCTGGAACGGTCCGGGATGTTTCCCCGCCTGGTCTCCAACATGGTCGGCGTCGGTGAGGCCACGGGAAATCTCGATATGGCCTTGGGAAAGATCGCGGATCTCTACGAGCGTGAAGTGGATCGCGACGTGGCCACCTTCACGGCCGTCCTCGAGCCGCTTGTCATCGTCGTGCTGGGCCTGGGCATCGGGTTTATCGTCGTGGCCATGTATCTTCCGATTTTTTCCATGCCCGCCATGTTTGGGTGATCGCTCGGGGCGCTTTCTCGTCGTTGCGAACGGATCGGTCCGGTTGATAAGAATGCCCCATGGGTAACGTGGAACGCTCCCTGCGGTTGCATCCGCCGGCCAAGGTCAACCTCATTCTCAAGATTTTCGATCGGCTGCCCAATGGGTATCATGCCCTGTGGTCGTTCATGCAGACGATTGGGGTGACCGATGACTTGACGATTCGAGTCACGGATGCCTTTGAAGGGATTCGCCTCGAATGTTCGGAGCCCACACTTTCGGCGGCAACCGACAACCTGGTGTATCGAGCCGCCGAACTGGTGTTGCAGCGGTCGGGGGCCTCCCTCGGCGTCGACTTGACCTTGGTGAAGGGTATTCCGGTTGAGGCCGGTCTCGGTGGCGGGAGCAGTGATGCCGCTGCGACGATCATGGGCCTCAATCGTCTCATGGGTCTCAATTGGACCAATGGCGACATGGCCGAGTTGGGGCAAACCCTGGGCAGTGACGTGCCTTTTTTTATTGAAGCCCCGACTGCCGTGGTTCATGGATGGGGCCAAGAGATTATTCCGAAAATCCTTGAAGACGTCCGGTGGATCGTGTTGGTGCATCCAGGGTTCTCCATCAAGACGGGGCCGGCGTATCGCCGCCTGGATGAGCTGAGGCGGACGGTTCCATCCCTGCCGGCAACGCTGAAATCGTTTGAACGGGCGCCATCCGTTTCCTGGACCCAGATTTTGGCTCGGATGGAGAATGATTTCGAGCCGATCCTGTTCAACGACCATCCCTCGTTGGTCGACGTCAAACAAACATTATTGGCCGTGGGAGCCGAGGGCGTGCTCCTGGCCGGCAGCGGAGCGACCATGTTCGGGGTGTTTCGGGATCAGGCCCGCGCCATGCGCGCGAAAGAGGCGTTTGCCGGGATTCCCGAGTATCGGGTGGCCATCGGGCCCTCTCTTCGCCACGGCGTCTTCGGGCCCTCCTGACGGTGCGCGACCTTCCCTGCTCGGCGGGCAGACGCAGGCCGTCTTTTCCTGACCGCCCGGAGAACCGCTTCGGCACGTCGTCTCGGACTAGCGGGAAGAGGCTGATTGTTGACAACCATACGTGGATGGCCTAAATAGGGAAGCAGGCCCTATGTCCCCATCGTGTGATTTTATGGACTGGAATCGTGCCCATGGCTGATGAACTAAAGCTGTTTGCCGGAAACGCCAACCCGCTCCTTGCCAACGAGATCAGCGCCTATCTGGGCGTGCCGTTGTCTCGGGCCGTGGTCTCGACCTTCAGCGACGGCGAAATCCGAGTCAAAGTCGAAGAAAACGTGCGGGGAGCGGACGTGTTCGTCATTCAGTCCTGTTGCCACCCCGTCAATACGTCCGTCATGGAACTGTTGATTATGTTGGATGCGTTGAAACGATCATCCGCCTATCGGATCACGGCCGTGATTCCTTATTTCGGGTATGCGCGTCAGGATCGAAAGGATCAACCGCGGGTTCCAATCAGCGCCAAGTTGATGGCTGATTTGATTACCACGGCCGGGGCGCATCGCGTGCTGACGATGGATTTGCACGCCGGCCCCATTCAGGGGTTTTTCAATATCCCGGTGGATCATCTCTATGCCAGACCGGTGTTGTTGGATTACGTCAAAAAGAGTCAATTGGAAGGCGTGATCGTGGTCTCCCCCGACGCAGGGGGTGTCGAACGCGCCCGGGCGTTTGCCAAACGGTTGGAAGCGAATCTGGCCATCGTCGATAAGCGTCGGGAGGGCCCCAACCAGGCCCAGGTGATGAACATTATCGGAGACGTGCGCGGCCGGCACGTCTTATTGCTGGATGACATGATCGATACGGCCGGAACGATGGTGGAAACCGCCAACGCCTGTGCCGAGAATGGAGCGTCCATGGTCTGGGGCGTGTGTACCCATCCCGTGCTTTCCGGTCCCGCGATCGAGCGGATTGAACGATCCGCGCTGGCTCAAGTGGTGGCCACGAATTCCATCACCCTTCAGGGCAAAGACCAATTGTGTACGAAAATTCGAATCCTTTCGGTGGCCCCCCTCCTCGGGGAAGCCATCAAGCGAATCCACGAGGAGCAATCAGTCACCTCATTATTCGACTGATCCCTTTTTATTTGGTGAGAACACCTGTAGAATAGCCATCTGAAGCCGTCGAAAAGCCGGAACGGCTCCGGGCCGCCCTGCGGGGGGCGTTTGGCCCTGAACGTCCGGCGGAAACCATGAGGGAGCATTATGGAGTTTGTGGCCGAAGCCAGAATCAGAACGCAATCAGGAAAAGGGGTGGCCCGTGAAATCCGACGGAACGGGCAGATCCCCGCGGTCTTGTATGGGCAGGGTCAAGCCCAGTCCATTCAGCTTGACCCCAAGGCGATTCAGAACATTCTCGTGGCGCAGGCCGGGAGCACGGGGCTCATCTCCTTGACGATTGACGGTGATGAGCCGGCGCGACCACGGACTGCGGTCATTCAGGACGTTCAACTGGATCCCATCGAGGGGTCAATTTTGCACGTCGATTTACTGGAAGTGTCGATGCATAAGCCGGTTCGCGTGAAAGTGCCGATCCACATCACGGGAACCGTGCCGATTGGTGTCAAGCGTGACAAAGGAGTGGTCCATCAACCGATCAGAGAAGTGCATATCGAATGTCTGCCCAACGTCATTCCCGATCAGATCGACGTGGATGCGTCGGCTTTGGAAATCAATCAGGGTATTCACGTCCGGGACCTTCAGGTCGGCGACGGCATCAGGATTCTCGACGAGCCTGAGGGCATGGTCGTCAACGTCACCGTGCCGATTTCAGACGAGAAATTGTCCGCGATGCTGACGCCGGAAGCCGCGGCAGGGGCAGAAGCACCGGAGGCCGCACGCACGGCCGAGGGCTCTACGGCGCCGCCTTCCGCCAATCCCGGTGAACCCAAGAAATAACTCTTGCGCGTTCTTATCGGACTCGGGAATCCGGGCGTGGCGTATGCTGCGACTCGTCACAATCTCGGATGGCGAGTGGTGGCTCAAGCTGCGGCTGCCTGGTCCATCCCGCTCCACTCCCACGGCCTCTCGCAACAGGGAACCGGTCGTCTTCACGGGCACTCCGTTGCCCTCGTGCTGCCCGTGACGTTTATGAACGTTTCCGGCAAAGCCGTGGAGGAATTCGTGACGGCGCATGACGTGCCCGCGGGGGACGTGATCGTGGTCCATGATGATTTGGATCTGCCCCTTGGGAGCCTTCGCGTCAAACCCGGAGGGGGAACGGGGGGGCATAACGGCGTACGATCCATCGTGATGGCCTTGGGCACCGGAGCATTCGTTCGTCTGAAAATAGGGATAGGCCGTCCGCCGCCGGAGGTCGATCCTGCCGATTTTGTCTTGGCCCCGTTGACGCCGGCAGAGTTGGAAGACCTCGAACCCGTTTTGACCCGGGCAGTCGAAGGGTTGACCTGGGTTGTGCTTCACGGCGTACGGGAAGCGATGAATCGTGTGAATCGACGCAAGCCGTGAGAGGGCCGGGGCCGGACCCCGCGGAAAGGTGGAAAGCGTCTCCGTTGTTTGACAGTCCTTTTTCCCCTGTGGTACGGTCCACTCCCTTATCACGTGTGAGGATTGTTCGCAAGGAGGATGGAGTCGGTCATGGCATGTTATGAATCAATTTTTATTCTTCGGCCGTCGTTGACTGATGAAGAAGCCCAGGCGGTGATCGAAAAGATACAACAGGCTTTGACCAAACACGGGGCAACGCTCGTGAAGACCGATAATTGGGGGAAGAAGCGACTCGCCTATGAAATACAACATGAACGGCGAGGGACGTATCTCCTGCTTCAATTTGAATCGGCCAATCAGAACGTGGTGAGTGAACTCGAACGGGTCTACCGATTGGAAGACTCGGTCATGAAGTTTCTGACCGTGAGAGTCGAAGAAACAGCCTTCCAAGGGGCTGCGGCTGAAAAGGGAGAATCCGACGGTGGTGGGGTTCAATAAAGTCGTTCTCATTGGAAATCTGACGCGAAACCCTGAGCTTCGCTACACCCCCAGCGGCACGCCCGTTGCGAATTTCGGCTTGGCGGTCAATCGACGGTTTCGACAGGCCGATGATCAAAAGGAAGAAGTCTGTTACGTGGATATCGTGGTCTTTGGCAAGCAAGCCGAGCATTGTGGACAGTACCTGAGTAAGGGGGACGGTGCCATTATCGACGGACGACTTCAACAGCGCCGGTGGGAAACAGAAGACGGACAGCGCCGAAGCAAACATGAAGTGGTGGCACAATCGGTCACGTTTCTCCCGAAAAAGGCAAGCCCGGGCGTGGAGCACGGAGGGGGAGAAGAGGACTATCCCCCCGACCATTCATACGATTCTGAAGACGACACATAATTTTTCTGCGCGAAGAGAGGATCTACGTGGAACGAGGAAGGCTGTTTCAGCGACGTCGCGTGTGCCGGTTTTGTCATGAGAATACGCCGCTGGACTACAAGGATGTGACCTTGTTGCGGAATTTTTTGACCGAACGCGGACGTATTATTCCGAGACGAATATCAGGGAACTGTATGCGGTGCCAACGGAAGCTCACGATTGCGATCAAACGTGCGCGCAGTATTGCCCTGTTGGCCTTTGCCGAAGAACGATAACGCGGGTTCCGTCTGCGGTTGAGGGGCTTCGGCGGGTTGAGGGAACGTGACCTCGCTAAGCTTCAGCGTGAAGGACATTCCTCCGGAAGGCCTGCATGTGGCCTGCCTCGTCGGGAGGGACGCCTTGCAGTTGGACGAACAGGATCTCGTCAGAGCCGAGGGGCTTGCCTTGACGGCGACTATTCGTGCAGAGGACGAGAATTTCCTGGTGGAGGGCGAACTGAACGGCCTGCTAGCCCATGAATGCGTACGTTGTCTGGAAGAGTTTAGCACGCCTGCTGTCCTTTCATTTCGAGCATTGTACAAGGACCTGAGCCGGCGTCGATCCCCAGGGGCCGTTCCTCGAAATACCGACCAGGACGAGATGGACTGCCATCCCGTGGTGGAGCAGCAGATTCAGTTGCAGGAGATGCTTCGTGAACAGCTCATTTTGTCCATCCCGATGCAACCCCTCTGTGCGGAATCCTGTCAGGGCTTATGCTGGAGGTGTGGGAAAAATCTGAACGTGGAGACGTGCGGGTGTGAAGAGATCAGAGCGGAATCTCCCTTTGCGGCTTTGCACGAGGCCTTCAAACTTTCACCAAAACAGTCGGCGTAACTCGTCGTCGATGGCAGTTTCCGTGACGTGAGGAGCAGACAATGGCAAACCCCAAACATCGACATTCCAAGGCCAGGAGGGATAAACGGCGCACACACAAAAAACTCGCCTTTCCAAGTTTTTCCATTTGCCCTCAATGTCATGAACGCATGTTGCCTCATCGAACCTGCCTATCGTGTGGTTACTACAAGCGTTTCGCGATCATCGCGACGCAAGAAAGCTGAACCGTTCTTCCTCCTGATCGGAGGCTCGCGCACGATCCATGAAAATTGCAGTCGATGCCATGGGCGGGGATCATGGAACGTCTCCCGTCGTCGAAGGCGCCGTGCAAGCTCTCCAGGAGCTTGACGTCGAATTGATCCTCGTGGGTCAGGAAGACGAACTCCGGGCCGAGTTGGATCGCGTGCAATGCGGGGATCCTCGTCTGACCATCCATCATGCCTCGCAGACGGTTGACATGCATGAATCCCCTGCGCAAGTTGCCAGGAAAAAACGCGACTCGTCGATCTGGGTGGCGACCGAGTTGGTCAAGACCGGTGCGGCCCAGGCGGTGGTGAGTGCCGGCAACACGGGGGCTGCCATGGTATCGGCCTTTTTTCTTCTTGGCACCATCAAGGGGGTTGAGCGTCCGGCCATTGCAGCGTCCTTGCCGACCATCCGGGGCACGGCTGTCATGCTGGACGTCGGAGCCACGGTTGATTGTTCCCCTCGGCAATTGCAGCAGTTTGCCATCATGGGTCATGAGTATGCCAAGCACCTCATGGGCATCCCGCATCCCCGGGTCGGGCTCCTCAGCATCGGAGAGGAAGCGACCAAGGGCAATGAAGTGACGAAGGAAGCCTTCCGTCTGCTCAAGGAAAGTTCCTTGAACTTTATCGGAAACCTCGAAGGCCGTGACGTCTACGGTGGCACGGCCGACGTCATCGTGTGTGACGGATTTCTGGGCAACGTGTCGTTGAAAATCTCGGAAGGTCTGGCTGATGCCATGAAGAAAATCCTGATGAGTGAGGTCATGAATTCCGCGCTGGGGCGCCTGTCGCTGGTCCTGATCACCGGCCCGCTCATGCGATTGAAACGACGAACGGATTATGCCGAATTTGGCGGAGCCCCCCTGCTGGGCGTGAACGGCGTGTGCATGATCTGCCACGGCCGGTCCTCGGCCAAGGCCATTAAAAACGCCATAGGACGGACACATGCGTTGGTCCAGGGCCAGCTGATCGATCTGATCCGGCGTGATATTGCAGACAGTCTGACCCCCTCGATGACTTCCAGCCCTCAAATGGCCTGTGAATGAGAAGCCGGATACTGGGGACGGGTTCTTTTGCTCCCAAACGGGTGTTGACCAATGCCGATCTCGAAAAAATGGTCGCCACGTCCGATTCCTGGATCGTGGAGCGTACGGGCATTCGCGAGCGCCGTCTGGTTGCCGAGGGTGAAGCCTGTTCGGACCTCGGTGTGCGGGCGGCGCAGCAGGCGTTGGCAGAGGCAGGCGTTCCGGCTGCCCGACTCGATCTGATTATCGTAGCCACCTGCACGGGGGATTCTCCGTTGCCTTCGACCGCGTCCTTGATTCAACATCGGCTGGGTGCCGTGCAGGCTGCCGCCTGTGATATTTCGGCGGCATGCTGTGGGTTCGTGTATGGCCTGTCGGTGGCGGATGCGTTTATTCGAACGGGGTCTCGCTACGTCTTGGTCATCGGATCGGAAGTGATGTCTTCCGTGACGGATTGGACGGACCGGAACACCTGCGTCCTGTTTGGAGACGGGGCAGGAGCCGTGGTGCTGGGTCCCACGGAAGACAACCGGGGCCTCCTCTCCTTCCATTTACACGCGGATGGGCGGTTCTCCGATTTGATTTGCGTACCGGGCGGTGGGTCGAGCCTTCCCCCTTCGGAACGCGTGGTGACCCAACGTCTGCATTTTGTCAAAATGCGAGGCAATGAAACCTTCAAGGTTGCCGTCAAGACCATGGAAGAGGCCATACGAGAGGCCGTTGAGGCAGAGGGGCTCGGCCTTGACGAGATCGATTGCCTGGTTCCCCACCAGGCCAACGTCCGAATTCTGCACGCCGTGGGCCGACGCCTGGGGCTGCCCCTCGACCGGATCGTGATCAACGTCGATCGGTTTGGCAATACCTCTGCGGCCTCGATCCCTCTGGCCCTGGATGAAGCCGTCAGAAACGGAACGATTCGCGAGGGGAACGTGGTGGTGCTGGTGGCGTTTGGGGCCGGTCTCACGTGGGCCTCCGGAGTGATGCGTTGGTAGCACGGACTGGCAACGGAGCGTTCCCAGCTTCAGGGGACAGGTTCGCTGAAGCCCTCGCTCCACCTCGGAAAGGATGAAGCATGGCTACGGATGAGAGACAAGGAGAATGGGCGTTGATTTTAGGCGCATCGAGTGGATTCGGCCGGGCCGTGGCCTTGGAGTTGTCGGCTCTTGGCATGAACATCGTGGGCGTGCATTTGGACCGGAAGTCCACGCTCCCCAACGTGGAACGTCTCGTCCGGGACATTCGCGCCCACGGACGGGAGGCCCTTTTTTTTAACGTCAATGCCGCGGATGCGGAGAAACGCAGGGAAGTCGTCGACGCGCTTCAATCGAAATTCCAGGCGTCGGGTGTCTCGATTCGAGTCCTGCTCCATTCCCTGGCGTTTGGAACGCTGAAACGGTTCGTCACCGACTCGCGTGCCGATGCCGTGAGTAAAGCGCAGGTCGACATGACGCTCGACGTGATGGCGAACAGCCTGGTGTACTGGGTGCAGGATTTACTCGCACGGGGACTCATGGGCCGCGGCGGAAGAATTTTTGCGATGACCAGTGCGGGCGGCGCGCGGGTGTGGGCCACCTATGGTGCGGTGTCCGCGGCAAAAGCGGCCCTGGAATCTCACGTTCGTCAGCTCACGCTTGAATTGGCGCCCATGGGGATTACGGCCAACGCGATCATGGCGGGCGTGACCGATACCCCGGCCTTGCGGAAAATTCCGGGTTCCGATGAAATGATCGCCTTGGCCCAACGCAAGAACCCCTCGGGCCGCTTGACCACGCCCCAGGACGTCGCAGACGCCATCGGATTACTGAGCCATCCGAAGTCTCATTGGTTGACTGGAAACGTGCTTTGCGTGGACGGAGGCGAATTTATCGTTGACTGACGCGCGGAAGCGCGTTCGCGGACGTTTTTATCCGTTGACTTTCCTGACGGGTTCGCTCATACCTTATGTCTGGTCCAATCGCATTCCTGTTCCCCGGTCAAGGCTCGCAAGCCGTCGGGATGGGGCAAGCATGGCGTGAGGCGGATCCCGAGCTCATGGTCCTGTTTGACGAGGCCAGCTCGATTCTGGGGTACGACCTTCAGCGACTCTGCTTCGAAGGGCCGGCGGAACAGTTGAATCGGACGGAATATACCCAACCCGCGTTGCTGGTGACGAGCCTCATCGCATGGCGGGCCCTGGGTTCACGAATCCGTCCTTCTGCCGTGGCCGGGCACAGTCTGGGTGAATATTCGGCTCTCGTGGCCGCGGGAGGTCTGTCTTTTCCTGATGCCGTGGAATTGGTCTGCAAACGGGGCCGATACATGGCAGAGGCCGTTCCTGCGGGGACGGGGCTTGTGGCCGCGATCCTCGGGTTGGCCGGAGAAGTGGTTCAGGACGTTTGTCGAGCGGCGCAAGCCACGGGCGTGGTTGAGGCGGCCAATTTCAATGCTCCGGGCCAGGTGGTGATCGCGGGCGAACACGCCGCGGTGGAACACGCCATCGAATTGGCCAAGGCCCGGGGATGTCGGCGAGCCATTGCCTTACCCATCAGCGTGCCCGTTCATTCGTCTTTGATGCAGCCTGCTGCAGATCGTTTGGCGCCTCACGTTCACGCGGTGCCGTGTTCCGGGTTGACCGTCCCGCTCTTTAACAACGTGGATGCGCTGCCGTTGACCCGTGCCGAGGACGTTCGTCGTTCGCTGATTCGTCAGTTGTCCTCCTCCGTGTTATGGGAACAAAGCATGCACGCGATGTGGCAGCAGGGCATTCGGACGTTTATCGAGATCGGCCCGGGGGCGGTATTGACCGGACTCGCCAAGCGGATCGTGCCTGAGGCCGAGTTGTTCAACGTTCGCGACCCGGCCTCGTTGGAAGAGACCTTGACGAACGTGCATCGTTGAGGGTAAGACGCAGTTCCCAAAAGACGAAGAACGGGGGAAGCATGCTGGACGGGAAAAAAGCCATTGTGACGGGGGCGGCGCAGGGCATCGGGCAAGCCATTGCGGAATGCTTTGCGAAAGCCGGGGCCGACGTGGCCGTGGTGGATCGGGATGCCGCTCGATGCGCCGAGACGGTGCGATTGGTGGAACATCAGCAGCGCCGAGGGTTGGCCTTGTCAGCCAACGTGGCGAACTGGGAAGCCGTCAAAGGGATGGTCGAGTGCGTTGTGAAGGAATGGGGGCGCGTGGACGTGTTGGTCAATAACGCGGGCATTACCCGCGACGGGTTGCTGGTTCGTATGAAGGAAGAGGACTGGAACGCCGTTCTCGAGGTCAATCTCACCGGCACGTTTTATTGCACCAAGGCGATTCTGGGGCCCATGTCGAAACAGCGGCATGGCCGGATTATCAACATGGCCTCGATCGTGGGAGCCATCGGGAACGCGGGTCAGGCCAACTACGCCGCGTCGAAAGCCGCGGTCCTTGGGTTCACCAAGTCCGTCGCGCGCGAATATGCGGGTCGGAACGTGACGGTGAATGCCGTGGCGCCGGGTTTCATCGACACGGAGATGACCCGGGTCTTGCCGCAGGAAGTCAAGGACGCGTTGTTGAAGCAGATTCCGCTTGGTCGCTTGGGCCAACCCGCCGAGGTGGCGGAAGCCGTCCGTTTTTTGGCCTCTGATGCAGCGGGGTATATCACCGGACAGGTGTTCCACGTCAATGGCGGGATGCACATGGCATAACGGATGACTCATTCTGGAGATCTTTCTTTCACAGGAGGCGCGAAGGGCGATGGCCGTTGAAGAACGTATTAAAAAGATCATTGCAGAACAGTTGGGAGTGGAGGAAGAGGACGTCGTGCCCGACGCGTCCTTTGTCGAGGATCTGGGTGCCGATTCCCTGGATACGGTTGAACTGGTGATGGCACTTGAGGAAGAATTCGACGTGGAAATTCCCGATGACGACGCGGAAAAGATTCAAAAAGTGTCTCAAGCCATTGATTACATCAAGGAAAAAACCTGATCCGTCCTGAACGTCCCTCATGACCGAGTCTTCCCGTCGGCGCGTGGTCATCACCGGCTTGGGAGCGGTGACTCCCCTGGGAATCGGTGTCGACAAAACCTGGCAAGCCATTCTTGCCGGCAGGTCAGGCATCGGCCCCATCACGCGCTTCGATGCCTCCGCCTATCCCTCTCGAATCGCGGCTGAAGTGAAGGATTTCAATCCGGCCGATTACCTCGAAAAAAAAGAAATCAAGAAAATGGATACGTTCATTCAGTATGCCGTGGTGGCGAGCCAGGAGGCGGTGAATGACGCCGAATTGAAGATTACGCCGGAAATAGCCGAACGAGTCGGAGTCTACATCGGCGCGGGGATGGGCGGCCTTCCGGCCATCGAGCAGCAGCACAAGGTGCTCCAGGAAAAGGGACCCGGTCGCGTCACCCCGTTCTTCATCCCGATGGTCATCGTGAATTTGGCCTCGGGGCACGTGGCCATCCGGTTTGGCGCCAAGGGCCCCAATTCATGCGCTGTGACGGCCTGTGCCACGGGCAATCACTGTATCGGAGACGCCTGCCGCATCATTCAACGCGGGGAAGCGGACGTGATGGTGGCCGGCGGGGCCGAATCGACGATCTGCCCGTTGGCGATTGCGGGGTTCGGTTCGGCCAAGGCCCTGTCACGGCGTAATGATGACCCGACTCGTGCGAGTCGTCCGTTTGATCGCGACCGGGACGGATTCGTGATCGGAGAAGGATCTGGCGTGGTGGTGTTGGAAGAGTTGGAACATGCACGGGGTCGCGGGGCCAGAATATACGCAGAACTCGCCGGCTATGCGATGACCAGTGACGCCTTTCACATCACCGCTCCTCCTGATGATGGTAACGGGGCCGTTCATTGCATGGAACAGGCCATCCGCGACGCGGGCATCCCGAAAACGACGATCGGGTACATTAACGCCCATGGGACCTCCACCCTTGCGGACAGAATTGAAACGCAGGCCATCAAAACCGTGTTTGGCCGGCATGCCGCGCACCTGCCGGTGAGTTCCACGAAGTCCATGGTCGGGCACCTTCTCGGGGGCGCCGGCGGAGTCGAAGCGGTGTTTACCTGTTTGGCGCTGTACCATGGCGTCTTGCCACCGACGATGAATTTGGAACATCCCGATCCCGATTGTGATCTCGATTACATCCCCGGACGGGCGCGGCAGGTTCCCATTGAGGCGGCGCTTTCGAATGCCTTTGGCTTTGGGGGCGTGAATGCCTGTTTGGTCATCAAGTCCGTGCAGGAAACTCGCGAAGCCTAGAGGCTCCGGAAGCCGGAGGACCCTCGGCCCAGCGACGTCGTGACCATGCGGGAAGGACGCGTCGGAATCCGTACGGGCAAGGTGGGGCCACCGGAAACGACACGGCGGATGTCATCCGGAACAAGGACATGAACACGTTCGACAAGGCGCATCGTCTGCTCCCGTATCGTTTTCACAAACCGGCCTTGTTGGAAGAGGCCTTGACGCACCGTTCCCATTTCCAGGAAAACCCCTCGCATGCGGACAGGCATAATGAACGGCTTGAGTTTTTAGGCGATGCGGTGTTGGGGCTGATCGTGAGTGAATATCTGGTGGAAACCTTTCCTGCGTTGGCCGAAGGGGAACTGTCACAGATCCGCGCCCGTCTCGTCGGGCGGGCGACGTTGGCGGAAGCCGCGCGGCGCTTCGGGCTTGGCCAATTTCTCAGATTGGGCCGGGGCGAAGAGCGTACCAAGGGGAGAGACAAGACTTCCCTGCTGGCCAACGCGTTGGAAGCCGTGATCGGGGCCATCTATATGGATGGGGGGATGACGGCTGCCCGCACGTTTACGCTACAGGTTCTGGAGATCCGACTCCAGGAATTGCATCAGGATGATCTTGCGGTCTTCAGACAGGACTATAAAAGTCAACTGCAGGAATGGTGTCAGCGGCACGTGCAGGCGCTGCCGGTGTATACCGTGATCGAAGAAACGGGACCCGACCACCAGAAAACGTTCGACGTGACGGTTGAAATCGAACGACGATGGCAGGGAAGCGGGAAGGGGCGCAGCAAGAAAATCGCGGAACAGCAGGCGGCCAAACAGGCGGTCGAACGGCTCGGTTCCACGACGGACGTGGTCTCACGTGGTATCATGTAAGAACAGCAGCAAGGAGGAAACGCGAATGAGCAAATGGCGTGCAGCAAGAACAATCCTGTGGTCCATGGGAGTCGTGATGCTCCTCGCAGGCGTCAACGGGGAACGCGTTATGGCCGGGAATCTTGAAGGACTGCCGATTGCAGAGGGCAAGGCGCCTCGTGCGATCATCACCACCAAATTTGGTGAAATGGAACTGGTCTTTTTCCCGGAATTGGCGCCCAAGCACGTGGAAAGTTTTTTGAGCTTGGCCAAAAAGGGATTTTACAACGGGACGATCTTTCACCGGGTGATTCCCGGATTTATGATTCAGGGTGGCGACCCTTATACGAAAGATCCGAGCAAACGGCAGGTCTATGGAACGGGAGGCCCCGGGTATACCTTGCCTGCCGAGTTCAACAGGATTCCGCATGAACGGGGCATCGTGTCTGCGGCCCGAACGGCTGATCCCAATAGCGCCGGCTCTCAATTTTTCATCATGGTGGATAAGGCCCCTCATTTGGACGGCCAGTACACGGTGTTCGGCGAAGTGGTGAAGGGGATGGAGGTCGCAGACACAATCGTGCGTCAACCCCGAGACCCCAGAGACGGTCCCCTTGAACGCATCGAAATCACCATCGACGTCAAATAAGGCAGGCCGTGCGCCCCACGCGTTCGAAAGAAAGGGGCTTCGGCTTGATCGGGCGTGGACGGTTCCGAGAGAAGACGGCCTCCCGAGCCCTCCTTGTCCTAGCCTCGTGGACTTGGGACCGTCGGGTCCGTGGCACCGCTCGGAAGGATAATGCGTCCCTCCGTCGAGCCGAGTTTCGTCAATTGTGCAGCCACGTCAGGATGACGGCTTTTGAGGAACCCGATCAGGCCGGTGAGAAAACGATTGGAACGAAGTCCGTTTCCGGAAAAGTCGGCAATAAACGTCAGGCCTCGGTCAAGGACCTGACTCACGAGTTGGGTGTCGTGTTTTTCTCCCTTCATAAAAGCCTGGTATTCCTTCTTGAGCGTCTCGGTAAAGGGAGGGGCCATGCCTTCAGGCACGTGGATGGGGCTCAATGATCGACGCAACGCTTGGAGGGCCGCCATGACCTCTCCGTCCTGCGCGTCGTTTCGTGCCTGGAAATGTTTGAACGTCACGGCTTCGAGAAAATAAAACACTGCTGCGGCCCCGTCTCCCCCCGTTTCGAGCAGCTCCTTGTAGAAGGTCCGCCGTTCCTGTTCAAACAGATCGCCGACGCGTTGTTGTTGATAGGCCACGTTCGTGTCCAGATAGACGCAATCGGAATGGCACGCGATCCTGACGACGCGGTGCGTCCCACAACATTGGCTGCAAATGGCGCCGTGCAAGGCCGGACAGGGCCGCTTGCCCTTTCGTTCGTGGCAGTAGAGGCATTTGCTCATGGCGCCTTCTCTCCTTCCAGCCAACCCAGCCCATAATCCGAAAGCGTGCGTTTCCGTTGACGTCCGACGTTGGTCGGGTGCTCCAAGCCATTGATCTCGGCCCCATTGGCGTACAGGTAGGGAACCATGATCATGTGATTCCGACGGTCGATTCTGACGGAAGCCGGCGAGATCAGGAACTCGGCAATGACCTGCATGGAATGGTCCGGTTGAACCCGCCAGATCTTTCCCGCCGTCAGGTCGGAGAGGTACAAGCTGCCGAATCGATCAAAGTCGATCCCGCTTAGATTCCGAAACTTGCCGGTGAAAAACGAATTGGCAATGACCTCGGTCATGGTGCGGTCCTCCGCAATTTCCAGCACGTTCCCGTTCTCGAGGCTGGCGACCCACAGCCGGCCAGACCGCGGATGAACGACTAGGCCTCGCGGAGACGCCAGCTCCTCGTGTTGGAGGTAGAGGGACACCGCATGATCACGTTGAGGGGTAATCCGGTATACCGCGTTGCCGGCCGTGTCCAGGACGAAAAGTTGCCCGCTGCCGTCGGCAATCAGATCCGTTAACGCCTCGACGTGAAACGGATGCAGGGCCACGGTGAGCGTGGGGTTCCCGGAGCGAACGTGAAATCCACGGATTCTATCGATATCGGCAACGTAGAGGGTGTCCCCGACGATGGCCATCCCGTGGGGTGAATGCAGGATCGTGTCGTCTCGGCCGCCCTGAATAAAGTGCAGATCCAGCAAGTTGCCGTCCGGAGCGAGTTTCGAGATGAACCCGTTGTTATCCGACGCGCCGGGTTCTCCATTGGCATTGGCGATGAAGTAGCCTTCTCCCGAAGGATGGGCGATAAAGGATTGGGGGCTCTGGAGCTGGACGATGGAATTGGCCGGAGCCGGCAGCGGGGCAAGAAGCAGCATGACGGCCACGGCGCGGAGCAACATCAGGAACGGGGAGGTTGGTCGGGACCGAGGAAACGGAACGGTTGGGAACCGAAGGGCAGGCGGGTGTCTCACAACGGCATGCTACGGAACCCTTTGGGGGGTGTCAAGGCAGAGCCCGCTTCTTCCCGGATTGACTGGAATTTTCAGCCCCTGCTATCGTACCGTGAGACGGAAATGGTTCCCTTTCATGTCGAGGAGGACAACGTGACGGCTCAGCTCATCGATGGAAAACGTTTGGCGCAGGACATTCGGGATGGGATTGCTCGGGACGTGAAGGCCTTGGAGGCCGGGACCGGTGTCCGTCCCGGTTTGGCCGTGGTGTTGGTCGGCGATGATCCGGCCTCCGCGGTCTACGTGCGAAACAAAAAAAAGGCCTGCGATGCCGCCGGTCTGTACGTGACCGACCATTATTTGTCGTCGAAGACAGACCACGCCGAGTTGTTGACCCTCATTCATCAATTGAACGCGGATTCCAGGGTTCATGGGATTTTGGTGCAGCTCCCCTTGCCGGCTCACATCGAGAGTCGGGCCATTCTCGATGCCGTGTCTCCGGACAAGGACGTGGATGGCTTTCATCCGCACAACATCGGTCGGTTGGTGGCCGGAGATCCGGTGTTTGTGCCCTGTACGCCCCAAGGCGTGCTTCGTATGCTCGAATCGACCGGAGAACCTCTCGCGGGCAAGAGAGCCGTCGTCGTCGGGCGCAGTAACATCGTGGGGAAACCCGTGGCGATGTTGCTCCTGCATCAACATGCCACCGTGACGCTGTGTCATTCACGGACGGCAGATCTGCCTGCCGTCTGTCGGGAAGCCGACGTGCTGGTGGCTGCGATCGGCAAACCCCTCTTCATCAAGCGGGACATGGTGAAGGAGGGCGCCATCGTGGTCGACGTGGGAATCAATCGTCTGGATGACGGGCGGTTGGTCGGCGACGTGGATTTTGAACGGGTCCGTGAACGGGCGGGATGGATTTCTCCTGTCCCGGGTGGCGTCGGTCCGATGACCATCGCGATGCTCCTGGCGAACACGGTGGAAGGAGCCAGGCGAGCAGCGACGTAAGGAGAACGGCTTGAACAACGCCATGAACGCGCAACGATCCACGTTCTCCCGGACGTTGGCCGAAGGCCGATTTGCCGTGACCGTGGAGTTGAACCCTCCGAAAGGGACCGACGTGTCGGGATTACTCGAGATCGCCAAGTCGTTGACCGGGCGAGTGCACGGGATCAACGTGCCCGATAACGCCGCCGCAGTGATGCGGGCGAGTCCGGTGGCCGTGGCCCGTCTGCTGTATGAGCAGGGGCATGACCCCGTGCTCCAACTCACGTGCCGGGATCGGAACCGGATTGCGCTGCAATCGGATCTCCTGGGCGCCCACGTGCTCGGGATCCGGAACGTGCTCTGTCTGACCGGCGATGGCCCGAGTGCCGGCGATCACAAGGAGGCCAAGCCGGTCTTCGACCTGGATACCGTGCAAGTCATGCAGGTGGTGACGCAACTCAATCAGGGCCGGGATTTATCGGGCCACGCCTTGGAAGGGAGCACCGCGTTCCTGATCGGCGGCGCCGCGGCGCCGGGGACCGAATCGATGGAACTCTCGCGCAAAAAATTTGAGGCCAAGGTCAAGGCCGGCGCGCAATTTTTTCAGACACAACCCATTTTTTCCGCGGAGGTGCTCCGGTCGTTCATGGAAGCCGTGTCCCCCGGGTCCTGTCAGGTCCTGGCCGGGGTCCTGGTACTTCGATCCGTCACAATGGCAGAATACGTCAACGCACACGTGTCGGGCATCGACGTTCCCGACGAGATCCTGCAAGAACTTCGGAGCGCCGGGGAAGCCCATGCCGCCGAAGCGGGGATGGAGATTGCGGTGCGAACCATTCGAGCCGTTCGTCCGTTCTGTCATGGCGTCCACCTCATGGCCGGGCGGTTGGCGCCTCGACTGCCTGAAATAATCAGCAAGGCCGAGTTGCACTGATGACGGTTCCGGAATTTCAACGCCAAAAAGGGAAGCAACCCCTGGTGGTCGTGACGGCCTACGACGCGTTGTTCACGCGTATGATCGAACAAGCCGGTATCCAGGTCATTCTGGTCGGCGATTCGCTGGGGGTCGTGGTTCAGGGAAAACCGGACACGTTGTCGGTGACCATGGAAGACATGGTCTATCACACTCGGCTCGTGGCGCAAAGCAGGAAGCAGGCGTTGGTCATCGCCGATATGCCGTTTATGAGTTATCAGGTCAGCGAGGAACGGGCCATCCACAACGCGGGGCGTCTCATCAGGGCCGGCGCCGCGGCCGTGAAAGTGGAAGGGGGCGGCGTCATGGCGGATCGGGTCCGCGCCCTGACTGCCGTGGGCATCCCGGTGATGGGGCACCTCGGCATGACGCCGCAGTCCGTGAACCGCTTCGGCGGCTACAAGGTGCAAGGACGAGAAGCCCTCCAAGCCGACACGTTGCTTGCCGATGCCAAGGCCTTGGAAACGGCAGGGGCGTTTGCCCTGGTCCTGGAGGCGATTCCCGCGACCCTGGCGCAATCCATCACGCAAACGGTTTCCGTCCCCACCGTTGGGATTGGGGCAGGCCCCCACTGCGACGGGCAGGTGTTGGTTCTGTATGATCTTCTGGGCCTGTTTGACGAGTTTGTGCCGAAATTCGTCAAACCCTATGCCCATCTCAAAGCCGATGCTCTTCAAGCCTTGCGGCGTTTCAAGGAAGAGGTGGAACAACAGAAGTTCCCTACGGAACAGGAGAGCTATGAGTAGGGTAGCGTTGACCAACAGATTGAAGGGGCGTGAAGCGCCCCTTCCCGTCATCCCGCAGTTTCTCCCCCCATCCTTAATCGAGGCTCCAGGCCTTTCCATTGTCGTTCGTCAGGCCTATCCCATACCCTTGGATTCTTGCCTCAGCAGGAATCGCGCAGGCGGGATCTGCCTCTGAGTAAAGATGTCAGGGGGGCAAACCGATTGCAATTCACATCGTGAATGATTATCATTCACGACGTGAATAAAAAACCACTTCCTCGTTTTATCTCGCACACGCTCCGGGATCGTCTGCGGGTCATGCCCGCGGTGGTGGTAACGGGGGCCCGACAGACCGGCAAAAGCACCCTGGTCCAGGATCTCGCGCCGGGCGAACGGCGCTACGTTTCGTTGGACGATCTCGACGTATTCGACGCGGCGCGCCGAGACCCGCAGGTGCTCGTGGGCGGTGAGCAACCGGTGACGCTGGACGAGGTGCAGCGCGAACCCGACGTGCTGCGTGCCGTGAAGCGTGCAATCGATCGGCGGCGGCAGGCGGGGCGGTTCCTGCTCACCGGCTCGGCAAACCTGCTCCTCATGCGCCGGGTTTCCGAGTCGCTCGCCGGGCGCGCGAGTTACCTCACCTTGTGGCCGATGACTCGGCGCGAGCAGCGCGGACTCGGGCGCTGCGGATTGTGGGAGGAGTTGCTCGGAACACGCGACCGGGACTGGCTTGATCTTGTGGCCATGCAGCCTGACCAGTCCGAGGACTGGCGCGCACTGGCGCGGCGCGGCGGCTTTCCGGTTCCAGCCGTCCACCTGAAAACGGCTGCGGAACGCGCGATCTGGTTCGATGGCTACGTACGCACCTACCTCGAGCGCGACTTGCAGGAGATTTCTGCGATTGCCGCGCTGCCCGATTTCCGCCGCCTGATGCAAGCCGCCTGCATGCGGCTCGGCGGGCTTGTCAACCAGACCGACCTGGGCCGTGACGTCGCGCTGCCGCAGCCCACGGTGCGCCGCTACCTCAATCTCCTGGAGACGGCTCACCTTCTGGTGCGGCTTCCCGCCTATGCGGCGAACCGCACCAAGCGGCTTATCAAGTCGCCAAAGCTCTATTGGGGCGACACGGGGATAGCCCTCCATCTCGCGGGGGACGCCGAGCCTGGAGGTGCGCATCTTGAGAATCTCGTGCTCCACGATCTCCTGGCATGGCGCGACGCGTGTCTCAATCGCGTCGAGGTGTTCTACTGGCGCACGGCGATCGGTGAGGAAGTGGATTTCGTCATTGAGGCGGGCGGCCGTCTTCTGCCGATCGAGATCAAGGCAACGAGCCGCCCGCACCTCGGCGATACGGTGTGCCTGCGCACCTTTCGTGCAGAATACGGGAACAAGGCCAGACCGGGACTTTTGCTGCACACTGGAAACACACTCGAGTGGCTTGCGCCCGACGTGCTTGCCGCGCCATGGTCAAAAGTGTTGTGAATGTCGGTATTCACGAATGTGTCAGAAGCCTCCGAGACTCTTCCCCTGACGGATGGAATCAGGGCAGATCCCGCCTGCGCGATTCCTGCTGAGGCGGGAATCCAGGGGCTTCTGTCGTTGGATCCGCTGCATCGGTCATCGTCCTGCAGACACAGGGAAAGCCTGGCCCAACGAACACTTTGACCGAACTCACGGTCGTGCCCTTTCCCGCCTGGTCTAGGACGCGCCAACATCGGCCGCGAAAAGGCGTCGCCTCATTTCGATGGCAGAGGCAGCCCACCCATGGACTTTTTTAAACGGGATCTCACATAATAGAGGGATGAATCGAAATGCGTGCAGAATGGATGGCGGGACCGGACAATGAACGCACGATGGGTTCGACCGTGGTCCCATGGAGTCGTCCCCTTGCTGTGCACGGTCATGCTGTCCTGTGGCTCGGCCGCTCCTCACCTCGAATTGGGAGAGGAGATGATTCAACAACAGAACTGGGACGGGGCTGTGGCGGCCTATCGCGAGGCCTTGCGCGAAGATCCGTTTAACGACGACATCATCAAGAGGTATACCGAAGTCAAAACCAGGGCCGCACAAGTCCACTACGAACAGGGTCGGGAATTCCTCAAGATCGCACGGCTTCCCGAAGCCCTGCAGGAATTTGAAATCGCCTTGGGCCTGGATCCGACCCAGCCAGAGCATCATGCGGCGCTTGGCGACGTCGTGCGCCTCAAGGAGGCGCGACAAACCATGCAAGACGCCCATAAACTGTTGAACCTTGGCCGTCTCGATGAAGCCATGAATGCCTATGAACAAGCCATCGAACTCGATCCGAACCTGACGGAAGCCATAGAAAGCCTCACCGCCGTCACGCAGCAACAACAAACGAAGCACGCGTTGGGAGGGATGACCGAGCCGATCACCCTTCGGTTTCAAAATGCCAACCTCAAACAGGTCTTCGAAATTCTCGCGCGTACGGCCAACCTCAACGTTATTTTTGAAAAAGACGTGCAAGACCATCCGGTCACCATTTTCACGCAAGAGACCTCATTCGATGAAGCCTTGCGGTTGATCCTTGCCACCAATCAGTTGTTTGCCCGTCGCGTGGAGCCGGACACGTTACTCATCATTCCGGACACCAAGCAAAAACGGCAACAATACCAGGATCTGCAAATCCGAACCTTCTATCTCTCCAATGCCAAGGCCGAAGACGTCTCCGCGTTGTTGCGCACCATCTTGCAGACCGAACGGGTCCACGTGAACAAACCCCTGAACGCGGTGATCCTTCGGGACGTTCCGGAAAAGCTCCGGTTGGCTGAACAAATCATCTTGGCCCATGACCAACGGGACGCGGAAGTGGTCTTTGATATCGAAGTGTTGGAAGTGAATCGGACCAAGTCCCGACGCTTAGGCGCACAATTTGCCAAGCAGGCCGGTGCCGGGTTTTTCCCCGGAACCGAGAGCCTGAACTTCAGTGCCACGAATCCGGTCTTCACCTTTCAACAGTTAACCACCCTGGGAAAAGATTCCTTGCTCTTTACCTTTCCTTCAAGCGTGTTGTTGGAATTTTTTAAATCCGAATCCGATGCCAGAACCCTGGCGTCCCCGAAGCTTCGCGTGCTCAATAACGAAAAAGCCTCCATTAACATTGGAGATAAACAACCGATCCTGCTGTCGACGACAAACGTGAACCCGGGCGTGGGAGGGGGCACCGTGCCCACGACCTCGACGGCCACGTCGGTGGAGTTCAGGGACACGGGGGTCAAGGTGGACGTCGAGCCGTCCATTCATCTCACGGGTCAGGTGACCATCAAACTCAAGGTTGAAGTCACGCGCCTGGGCGATCAGGTCACGCTGCAAGACAATCCGCCGATTACGCAATTTCGGTTCGGCACTCGCAGTGCGCAGACCACCCTCAATCTTCGTGACGGCGAAACCGTGATTTTGGCCGGACTGATTCAGGAAGAGGATCGAAAAACGCGGGATACGATTCCCGGCTTGGACGATATTCCCATCGTGGAAGACCTGTTTTTTAAGACGAAAGAAAAGATTCAGACGGAAGTGATGATTGCCATTACGCCCAGAATCATTCGATACGTGACCCCACCGAGTTTGCCCAAACAAACTCTGTGGTCAGGGACGGGGACTCAGTACGACATCAAGCCACTCTTTTCCCCACAAGACAGGATTCCGACGTTTGACGTGTCCATGGAAGAGGAGTCTCAGGACCGACTCGAATCGTCTTCTGCTTCGACTCCCGAAGCCGTGGCTTCGGAGCGAGACGCGTCGGCGGAGTCGGAGCACCCCCGTGCGTCCGCCGTTCTGGCCCTCTCTCCTGATGAAATGACGACGGGCACGGACCAATCGTTTCAGGTTCGTCTCGTCGCGGAGTCCTTCCCCGACGTTCGCAACGCGCAGATCACCATAACGTATGATCCCGAGCAACTGACGTTCGATGGGGCTCAACCCGGCGATTTCTTCCCGGATCAAGCAGGCCGTGAGTCGCCGCTCACGGTTTCCGCTTCTCCGACCACGGGGACTCTCGTGCTGCAAATTGGCCGGGACGACGTCACCGCCACGGGGGCGGGCGTGCTCGCCACCTTGACGTTTACGACCAAAGGTCAAGGTCGAGTGCCCCTGGTCATCAAACACGCTCACGTCATCGACGCATCCGGTCAGAAGATTCTCGTGACGGCCCAACATGGGCTGATTCGTATTTTGTAAGATGAACGACAAGCAAGGCGTGACGTTGATCGAACTCCTCATCACCCTCGTGATTCTTTTTATCCTCGCGTCGGTTGCCCTGCCCTTGACCAAGGTGAGCGACAAACGCATCCAAGAATTGGAATTGCGACAAACCCTCAGAACCATGCGCATGGCCATCGACAATTTCCGAAGAGATTGGGCCCGGGACCAGAACATCCTGCTGGGGCCGCTTTGCGTCAAAAACCAGATTTCGTGCAAGGACTCCACGGGGCTCACCGGCTATCCCAAAACCCTTGAAACCCTGTTGGCCGTTGAATTGAGCGGAGAGGAAGCGACCATAAGGGAAGGCATCCCGATTCGCCGGTATCTTCGACGCATTCCTCTCGATCCCGTGACCAATTCCACCGAGTGGGGATTGCGGTGTTATCAGGATGATCCGGATACACAAAGTTGGTGTGGCGAAGACGTCTTTGACGTCTATACGACCAGCACGCAAACGGCGATTGATGGAACCACGTATCGGGATTGGTGAACACGATGACGTGCCGGAGTGCCCACGAGGGTTATTCGCTCGTCGAGTTGATGATTGTCGTGGCCATCATTGGCATTTTAGTGGCCCTGGCCGTGCCGTCTTTTCAACAATCGGCCGTGAAGGCACGAGAGGCGGTCTTAAAACAGAATTTACACACGATACGAACCGTCCTCGACCAATACTACGCGGACAAGGGGAGCTACCCTTCGTCCCTTGAGACCCTGGTCGAAGCCAAGTATCTTCGACGGGTTCCCGTGGACCCGTTCACCGAAACCGCTGATGGGTGGGTCATCGAATTTGAGGAGAGTTCGGACGCGGGAGGAGGGGTGTTTGACGTGCACAGCAGCAGCGAGGCCGTGAGCACCAATGGCACGCCATACAATGAGTGGTAACGGCTGTTCCCCTGCGGAGGCGGGCCTGTTTCGTCGAATATGCGTCTTCGGCGCGGTGTTGCTGCTGCACGGGTGCTCCCAGCCATCCAAGCCGGTCGTTGCTCCAAGTCTCCCTCCTGCTCAGCCGGCCCGGACGACCCTGATGACGGAGGCGCTTGCCGAAGCCAAGGACCTTCGTGCCACCATGGCCGCGGAACGCATCAAGGCCGCCAAACAAACGGCGAATCTCCGCAACGCCCAAAACCGGATTTCCGCGCTCCGCAATCGTGAAATCGAACACGTGGCGACCATCACGGATCTCAGAAAAGAGTTATTGACCGTCAAAGCGGAACGGGACACCCTGCAAAAAGAAGTCGTCAACCTTCGCGCCCAAACCGCGAGTGTTCCCCAACTGCTGGAAATGGTGACCCAGGTTCGTATCCTGGAAACCGCGCTGGAAGGGATGATGTCGTCGATCCGCACCCTCTCAAGTGAGACGGCTCAGTTGAAAGAAGAAGTCAAGCAGCACCAGGCCATGGTGGTCCGTTCTCAAAAACGAGGATCATCCGATGCGGCCGAAGGGGAGCCTCATGCCCGGGACGCGGACTCGATCCTGGTCAAACGGGGAGATTCCCTGTGGCAGTTGGCGCGCCGCTATGACACCACGGTGGCCGAAATCAAAACGCTGAACAACCTTGACGGTGACGTGATCCTCGCGGGCCAGGCACTCAAAATTCCTGCTTTGGCTCGTCCCGTTGACGAACCGGATCGTGCCGAATCCCGGCAAGTCGAAAACTGACGCACCACGAAGGCCAGGGAGCCATGCCGCAATTTTACTACCGAGCCGCCCAAACCGACGGAAGGATCGTGGAAGGGAAGACGGACGGTCTGAGTGAAGGAACGGTGCGATCGCACCTGGAGACGCAAGGGCTCGTTGTTTTTCAACTCAAAGGCACCAAACCGTGGAAGGGGATGGCGAGGAGGCGCCGCAACGGCAGCCACGTTCCCCTGCGGGATTTTTTGGTGTTCAATCAGCAGTTCATCGCGTTGGTCAAGGCCGGGCTGCCGATTCTCCGGACGTTCGATCTGCTGATCGAACGGGCGGTCAATCCGGCGTTCCGGCAGGTCCTGCAAGAGGTCCGTGAGGGCATCAGGGGCGGGGCGTCCATTTCCGAGGCCATGGGGTCGCATCCGCACGTTTTCCCGGAACTCTATCGATCCACGATTCAATCCGGCGAATATACCGGCAATCTGATCGACGTGCTTCAGCGCTACATCGTGTATATTAAACTCCTGATGGAGATCAGGGAGAAAGTGGTCAAGGCCTTGGCCTATCCGGCCTTTTTGATGCTCATCGGCGTCGGCGTGGTGACCTTCCTGTTGGTGTTCGTGATCCCCACGTTCGTCGACGTGTACGCCCAGAGCAACACCGCGCTGCCGGGTCCGACGCAAATGCTCCTCGACGTCGTGAACAGTGCGGTGCTGTGGGGACCATGGGCCATGGGCATGCTCTTCGTTTCAGGAATCGCAGGCTACGTCTGGTCGAAAACCGAACGAGGGCAATATCAGGTTCATCGCGCGCTCCTCGTGTTTCCCCTCATCGGCGGGATCGTCTCCAACAATCAAATCATCCGGTTTTCCCGAACGTTGGCCACGATTCTTGCCGGCGGGCTTCCCGTCCTCACCGCGCTTTCGATCACCGGGGATGCCATGACCAATAAAGTGTTTTCGCGAGGCCTGGCGCGGACGACCTCACGCGTTCGGGAGGGTATGGGCCTGGCCGCCTCCCTGAAGGAGGAGGAGTTTCTCCCTCGGATGACGTTGGAAATGATCGAGGTCGGGGAATCGACGGGAGCCCTTGAACCCATGCTCGAAGAAGTCGCGGAATTTCATGAAAGCGAAATCGACGGCCACCTCAATACGTTGAATTGGCTGGAACCGATTCTGCTGCTCTTCATGGGAATTCTCGTCGGCGGCATCGTCGTGATCATGTATCTGCCGATTTTCAATATTGCAGGGGCGCTGTAACCGCATGACCACCCCCGTCAAACGATCCTCGCTGGAAGAGATTCTCGTGACGCGGAACGTGCTCACGGCAGAGCAGCTTGCCGAGGCCGTTCGCCAGGCGCAAATCGACCATCGTCCGCTGTCGACCGTTCTGCTGGAGAACGGCTTGATCACGGAAGATGCCTTGGCCCGAGCCCTGGCCGACCAATATGACCTTCCCTATGACCCGCTGCATGAATATCGCGTCGCCCCGGAATTTTTTTCGCAGATCCCCGTGGAATGGATGCATCGTCTGCCGTTTGCCCCCATTGCCGACGAAGACGGGCAGTTAACCATCGCCGTGGCCGACCCGCACAATCTCAACGCGATGGATGAACTCGAAACGTTGCTGGGGCGTGAAGTCCGTTTGGTCGTTTCAACGAAAACGGCGATTGAGGATGGACTGGCCGCCAGTGAAGGCAACAAACACATGCTCACGCGCATTCAACAGGAGCTGCATCCCGTGCTGATCAAGGAAGATGAGCGAGGCGAAGACGTCCTCTCCGTGGAGCGGATCACGAAAGATCAAAGCCCGGTCGTCAAGCTGGTGGATACGATTATCCTGAGTGCGCTCCAGAAACACGCCAGCGACGTGCATATTGAAGCGGGAGAACGAGGCGTCGAGGTGAAATTTCGAATCGACGGCGTCCTGTATCAGGCCATGGACCCCTTGTCGCCCTCCGTGCACAATTCCTTGATTTCCCGACTCAAAATCATGTCCGAACTGGACATCTCCGAACGGCGCGTGCCCCAGGACGGCCGATTCAAACTCCACGTGGAAAAACGGACCATCGATTTTCGGGTCTCGATCCTCCCCAGCGTCTACGGCGAAGCCGTGGTCATTCGAGTGCTGGACAAACACCACATTGCCACCGGGGTGCGAGGGCTGCAATTGGATTTGTTGGGGTATGCCCAGGAAGACCTCCGCCGATTTCGTCGTGCCATTACCCGGCCATACGGCATGGTGCTCGTCACCGGGCCGACCGGGAGTGGCAAAACCACGACGCTCTACGGCGCGTTGAACGAGGTCCATACGTCCGAAGACAAGATCATCACCATCGAGGACCCCGTCGAATATCAACTGCCGGGAATCGTGCAGATCCCCGTCAATGAAAAAAAAGGACTCACGTTTGCCCGGGGCCTCCGCTCCATCCTGCGTCACGACCCTGATAAAATCATGGTGGGCGAGATTCGAGACGCGGAAACGGCTCAAATCGCCATCCAGTCGGCCTTGACCGGGCACCTGGTCTTTACCACCGTTCATGCCAACAACGCCTTCGACGTGATTTCTCGATTCGTGAACATGGGCATCGAACGATATAATTTTGTTTCGTGCCTCAGTTGCATCCTCGCCCAGCGATTAGTCCGTACCATTTGTCCCTATTGCAAAGCCCCGGTCACGGTGGACCCGCCATTCCATCAAAGCCTGGGCCTCGATGTTGAAGAAGCCCAACGGATGACGTTCTATGAGGGGCAGGGGTGTTACGAATGCAACGGCCTGGGCTACAAGGGCCGACGGGCGATCACGGAATTTCTGGATTTCACCGATACGATCAAAGAAATGATTCTGGATGGGCGCTCCCCTTCGGACATTCGCACCGCGGCATATGCGCAAGGCACCACGACCCTGCGGCAGGCCGCCGTCCAAAAAGTCCTTCACGGAGAAACCACGCTTCGAGAAATCAATCGCGTGACACCGATCGAAGAAGTCGCTACCTGAGGCAGGTCGATGAACGTCTTCCCGTTTGTCCGTCCACGAACGGTTCTCTCGTTTTCCACGGACACGGTGTGCGTCGGTCGTCTCCGGTACGAACCGGGAGGCCTCACGTTGGCGGACTACCACGAGCACGGCCTTCCGCCGGGCTCCGTTCGCCTGTCCCCCGTCGAACCGAACGTCGCGTCCTTCGAACGCCTGCTCGCGGCCATGCAAGCGGACCTTTCCGCCACACGGCGTCCCCGTTCCGTTGCCGTGTGTCTTCCGGACGTGTGTGCCCGCATCGCGGTGTTCGAATTTGCGTCCCTGCCGAAAAACAAAAAAGAGCAACGGGCGTTGGTGGAGTGGCGGCTGCAAAAAGAGTTGAACCTCTCGCCGAAACCGCGCCGAGTGGCGTACCAACGCTTTGGCCCCGTCCCGTCCCGGTTCTCCCTTACGCGGGCGTCGTCCACGCCGGGACGCTTCCTCGTCGTGATGCTGCAAAACGACGTGGTCGAACAGTACGAGGCCCTGTGTGTCGAGGCGGGATTCATCCCCGTCTCCATCAACGTGGCCGGCCTTGCCGTCTTGAACCTGTGCCGGCCGATCATCGAAGCCACCATGCACGAGCAGGATCGGGACATTGCGTTGCTGTCCGACACGGTCATGTTCTGGTACGTCGGAGATTGGGGGTTTTCATTGATGGTTTGGAAGGACGGGCAACCGTGTTTTGTTCGAGTGAAACCGCTCAAACGGTTGTCCACGTTGACGGTCTCGCCGCCGCAAACCCCGATCGACGATGCGCCGGCCGGCCGGTTCCAAGCGGAGCCCAGTGACCCGGCGACGTCCCGAGCCCCGGATCTTTTGCCCTCGCCGGAAGACCGGGACCCGACGTCGCGGCTTGCCCAGGAACTGCTGGGAAGTTTGCAATTCTTCTTTGAAACCACGACGCCGTCGTCCCACGTCTATCCCCTGTTCCTCGTCGGCAGCCCACAACCCGAAATCCTGCTTCCCCGGATTGCCGAAACCATTGAACAGGCCTTTCCCCTGACCAAGGAGGCCGGCGTCCCTCAGATCAAAGCCTTTCCGGTCGTGCCGCAGAATCCGGCGATCCGCGCCCGGACGTTGTCGGGGCTCACCCACTGGACGGGTACGACGTTGGCCGCGTTGGCGGCGGGGTCGCTGCCTTCATGAAACTGCCTCGTCTCCACGTGCCGTTGTCGGCTCCCGGATTATCCGGGATGAAATACGTCCAAGCCATCGTCGCCTTAGTCAGCCTGCTGTTGCTGCTTACCAGTGCGTGGTTTTGGAAGGAAACCCTCGAGGTGGAAGGTCGAATTGCCGAATTGGAAACCGCCGTTGCCGAAGCCCGGAAGGCCTACCAAACGTTTCGACGTCACTCGGAAGCAGAGGGATTTGATGCCTCGCCTGCTCGCCTCCAAGCCCTTCGAGAAGAGGTCGCGTTTGCGAATCGGGTGGTCCGACGTCAACGGTTTGCATGGACGCAGTTGCTCGACGATCTGGAACGTACGACCCCTCAACGGATTTCCATGCAAGCGATCGTGTTGAACAAGGAGTCCCTGGCGTTGAGCGGAGCCGCCTTGACCCTAGAGGATTTGACTGCCTTTGTGGATCAGTTGAAAACCCATCCTGCCTTTCATCACGTCGAAATAGCGAGTCACAAGTGGCAACGAAGATCCCGCAACGTCAAGACAGGCCCCGCAACGTTTCTGACGTTCAACCTGGCCGTCTCCTATGAACCGACACAGGAGGAAGAACTGCTTGAAGAAACGGCCAAGGCTCTGGATTCACGCTAAAAGCATGCAGGCATGACGGAAGAGAGACTCCCAATTCGTCATGCCGGACTTGACCATGCCTCCAGGAAACCAAAGATCCCAAACGTCATGCCGGACCCCGATCCGGCATCCAGAGAAAAGGAAAAGCAACGACCTGGATTCCCGTTTACACGGGCATGACGATTCAGGGGCAGGCTTTGACCCGGCATCCGGAAGACTGGCCTCCAAGGTCCATCCTGCAGGCCACAGCCCGTGGCATGAGTCGGCCCTTGACAATCCCGAGCGAAGTGAAGAAGCTCATCGTAACATGCAGCGAAAATAGAGACCTCCCGGAACGAGAGCGGTATGGCTAACGCCTTCTCCCTGTCCCCGACCGTGACCCAAAGCCTTCGGTTCTTCCGTCCGAGTATGGTCCTGGCCGTGGCGGCCTTGCTGAGCTGCCTGGCGATCTACCTTGGCCTGCTACGCCCCACGCAGGAACGTGCCGTGGCCACCCAAGCCATCTTGACGCAACTACAGCAGCAACACCGTGTCGGCCAAACCGCCAAAACCACTCACCAAACCCTCACCCAATTCTGGCAGGCCCTGCCGACCCAGGAGGAATTTACGCATCTGGGGGCCAGGCTCAGCGCCCTCGCCAAACACCACGAGGTCACCATCCCCGGCATGGACTATCGCATCGAAGCCGCAAAAAAGCAGGGAGATCCCCGGGGCTTCATCAAGTTTCAAGCCGTGGGCTCGTATGAGGCGATTCGCCACTTTCTCTATCAACTGGAAAAAACCGAGCCCTATGTACTTATCGAACAATTAACCGCGGAACGAACCAAAACCCCGAAGACCGTGGCCTTGACCTTACAAATCGGAACCTTTTTTCGCCCTGCCTAGGACCAGGAACTCGGGAACGAGAGATCGTTGTGAGTCAAAGAGAGAAAACGCTTCTGCTGGTCGGTGCCGTCCTGGTGGCCTGTAGCCTGATGCTCTCGGAATGGCTGGTCCCGACCGACCCGCAACCGGCACGGGTGCAACTCCCGGTTGGGCAGGCCGGGACCACGTCGCCCGTTCCGCAAGACGAGTTGGCGTTCAATCTTTTAGCATCCGAACGAACGATGACCTTGACGACACCCAGAAACATTTTTGCCCCCTTAAAAAAACCCGTCGTTCCCAAGAAAACTCAAGCCCCGCCCCCTCAACGCCCGGCTCCACCACCACCTCGCCCACCTCGTCCCGTCCGGCCTCCCCAGCCAACGGGGCCTTCGGCCGGAGAGTTGGCTGCCAGACAGGCCGAACAGGACATGCGGCAATACCAGTTTTTCGGATACTTGACAAAAGGGGACGTCCAGCAAGGTTTTTTGCGGAACGGGCAGAATCTCTACATTGTGCAACAAGGAGAACGAGTGAAGGAGGACGTTGAAATCAAGTTGTTGACTCCCACGGCCGTCGTCCTGTCCAAACACGTCAAGGAAGCCGGCCGGACCGTTGACGCCACGCTTCCGCTGACCCAGGACGAACAGGACGCCCTCTAAGTATTATGGGGCTTGGATTTTTACCCGTGTCGTTTCTCGGGGTGGCACTGTTGGTCATCGGACTATGGACGGGGCCCATTGTCAAAGGCCAGCCTTCCACGCTCTATCAATGTCGGAATAGCGCAGGTGCCATCGTGTTCAGCGATAGCCCGGCCCAGCTCAACCATTGTGTGCCACTCGATCAGGAAACGCTGGCTCCTCGGCTCGATGAGGTGCCCAACCTCGCACCCATGACTGGAGTAACCTCTCGACCGTTTGCCGACCCGTCCCCGCAAGCCGCCTGGCCCGAACACCGGCCTGCCCCGTCCCGGGTACCGGTTCAACCGGGCCCACCGTTCGAGCCTTCCCCACCAGATGATGCAACCCCGGCCACCCTGCCGTTGACCCGGATAGGCGACGCCTTGTTGGTGCAAGTGCTCCTGAACCAGACGCATTATGCACATATGATGGTGGATATCGGAGCATCGATGACCGTGCTGTCCCCCGAGTTGGCCGGTGAACTGGGCATAGGATCCGACTCGGGGCAGACGACCCACGTCCGAGAAATCCGTGCGGGCTTGGCAACGGCTCGCAATGTTCCGGTCATCATCCAGGAATTACAGAACCCGCTCCCTGGGGTCTCCGGGTGGCTCGGGCAGTCCTTCCTGAACCAGTTCGACGTGACCCTTGAGGCGGAGCGCGGGATGCTGCACCTTCAGCCTCGCCCATAACGCTCCTCGATTTTCATCTTGACGGGATCGAATAAGTCTTTTAGGATTCCCGCCACAGTCGTGCAGTCCCTTCACAGACCCCAATCCTTGCTTAGGATCTCCGTGAAGTTGAAGGCATACGAGGATTCGGCAGTGCGTACGTTTCTCCCCTTCCTGGCCGTGCCCGTCTGGCTGCTCCTCTCCCTCTCCCCCGTTCTTGCCCAAGAACCCGATCAGGACGTCCCGGTGAATGCCTTGGGCGGCCCGGTGCATGCCGATCTGTTCACAGGCACCGCCACGACCAGCATTCCGATCACTGTGCCGCCGGGGCGGCAGGGGCTTCAACCCAACCTGGCCCTGGTGTACAGCAGCGCCAAGGGCGACGGGTGGGTGGGACGGGGCTGGGCCCTGGAAAAAGGCGTGATCGACCGGCAAACCAAACCCGACCTGGATTACGCGGGCGATGCCTATGTGTTTCGGCTCTCCGGCATCAACGTGGACCTCGTGAACGTGGGAAATAACACGTACCAGGCGAAGATCGAAGGCGGGTTCACGCGGGTCGAGAAGCTCACGGCCAGTGATGGCAAACCGTATTTCAAAGCCACGGACAAGACCGGGACCGGGTTCTATTTCGGGCAAGCGGCCAATACCCGGGTGGCGGACCCGAGCGATGCCACGAAGATCTTCCGGTGGTGTTTGGACCGGGTGGAGGACGTGCACGGCAACTACATGACGCTCAGCTATACCGGAGATCAGGGGCAGGCCTACCTGAAGCAGATCGACTATACGGGGCATGACACGACCCTGCCCACGAATAGCGTGCGGTTTCATCTGGAAGCGCGGCCGGATTCGTTCACCGTCTCGACGGCGGGCTTTCCGATGACCACGGCAAAGCGGCTGAAGACGATCGAGGTGCGGGCGCACGATGCGTTGGTGGGGGCGTACAAGCTGACCTACGCCAGCGGAGGGACGCCGAGTCATTCGCGGCTGACGGGGGTGCAGCACGTGGGACGGGATGCGACGGTGAGTGCGACGGGCACGGTGACGGGCGGCACCACGCTGCCCCCGGTGACGTTGAGCTACGTGAAGAATACCCAGGAGATCGTGAAAACCGAGGTGGTCTATGAGCAACAGGTGGTGGAGGAACACCGGGGGTTCTTTACCGCCAAGGCGAAAGAGACCCCGGTGTCCAGTGGGGCCTATGGGGGGAGCGGGTGGACCCGCGAGCTCAAGGATATGACCGGCGATGGCCGGACGGATCTGGTGGTGTCGTATCTGAACCCCAGCAGTTTCGAAAGTCTCCCCAACGGCAAGATTCGCATGGACGTGAAGGCGCGGGTGTTGCGCTCGGATGGGGATGGCACGTTTACGGCCAAGGCGCTCCAGACCATGTCGGAGTGGAACTGGCCCACCTTCACGATCACTAGCGGCCCTCCGCCGTACACCCCCCAGTTTCGCCGCGGGCTGGGGGACGTGACCGGCGATGGCCGAACGGATCTCGTGATGCATTATGCGGGGACCTACTTCCATGGCGTGGGCGTGCACGTGCGGCGCTCGGATGGGGATGGCACGTTTACAGCCATCCCGGCGGAGTCTCCCAACTACACCGGGACCTATGCGTGGTGGCGGCGCGAGCTCGCGGACGTGACCGGGGATGGCCGGGCGGATCTCGTGTTGCATTCGGCCGGGTCCAGTGGCGGCATCTGGGTGCGGACATTGCGTTCGGATGGGGATGGCACCTTTACCGCGAGGGCGCTGGAGACCCCGGTCGCGAGCGGGAACTATAGCGGGTGGCAGCGCTCATTTGCGGACGTGACCGGCAATGGCCGGATGGATCTCGTGTTGCATTCGGCCGGGTCCAGCGGGGGCATCAAGGTGCGGACGTTGGTCGCGGATGGGGATGGCACGTTTACGGCCAAGGCGCTGGAGACCCCGGTGTCCAGCGGGGCCTATGGGGGCTGGCAGCGCGAGCTCGCGGACGTGACCGGGGATGGCCGGGCGGATCTCGTGTTGCATTCGGCCGGGACCAGCGGCGGCATCAAGGTACGGACGTTGGTCGCGGATGGGGATGGCACGTTTACGGCCAAGGCGCTGGAGACCCCGGCGAGCGGGCACTCTGGGGGGTGGCAGCGCAAGCTGGGGGACGTGAACGGGGATGACCGGGCGGATCTCGTGCTGCTGGCGGCGCGGGCGAGTGGAGGCCTGTTCATGCGGGTGCTGCTCGCGGATGGAGATGGCACGTTTACCGCCCAGACGCTAGAGACTCCGGTGACCACCGGGACCTATACCGGGTGGCAGGTGGGGTTCGGGGACGTGAACAACGATGGCCGGCAGGACTTTGTGTTTCATCGGGCGGGGTCCAGCGGGGGCATCACGGTACGGGCCTTCTTAGGCAATGCCACCAATACCATCACGACCACCCGGACCGTCACGCGGACCCGGACCACGACCACCACGCAGGTATCCTATGGGCCGCTGGAGTCGATCGCCAACGGCCTGGGCGGGACCACGACCCTGGCCTACACCCCGTCCAGCGCGTACCCCGACACGACCCTGCCCGAGCCCCTCGCCACGGTGTCCTCGATCACCACCAACGATGGAAACGGGAACGTCGCCACCACGAGCTACACCTACAGCGGGGGCTATCACCATGCGGAGGAGGACGCGTTTCGGGGCTTCCACTACGCCAAGGTCACGGGCCCGGCGGGCCCCTCCGGGGAGCAGACCATCACCGAGACCTGGTTCCATCAAGGCAACGAGACCGCCGTGGATCAGAACGACCCGAGCGTCGCCGAAGGGTATCTCCAGGGCGCGCCGTATCGGACCACAGTCACGGATGCCGCCGGGAATCTGTATACCGAGACCACCACCACGTATACCGCCGATGCCGATGGCCAGGCCCCGTACTACACGCCCCCGGCCTCGGTCGTAACCAAGATCTGCGACGGCAATGCCTGCAGCCGGACGACACGCACGGATTTCACGTATGACGCCTATGGGAACGTGACCGAAGAGCAGCAGCACGGAGACACGAGCACGACGACGGATGATCGCACGATCGTGCGCACCTATGCCCCGAACACGACCGCCTGGATCCTCAGCCTGCCGACGCAGGAGCGCATCCATGCCGGCCTGGGGCCGACCGGGGCGCGGCTGGCCCAGACCGACTTCTATTACGACGGCACCAACAGTTGCGCCGTAGCCTCGACGACGCAACAGCCCACCACCGGCACCCTGACGCGGACCGTGCGGTGGCTCTCGGGGGCCACGACACAGCCGGAGACCCGGGCCGCCTATGATGCCAGGGGCAACGTGATCTGTACGCGGGATGCGGCAGGGCACACCACCACCATGGGGTATGATGCCTCAGGCACCTTTGTGACCACAGTGACCAATCCCCAGGGGCACGTGACCCGGACCACCTACTACGGCGTGGACGGGGTCTGGCCCATCGACGGGGCGTATGGGCAAGTGGCCAGCGTGACGGATCCCAATGGAGCCACCGTGCGCACGGTCTACGATGCGGTGGGCCGGGTGAGCCAGGTGACGCAGCCGGATGGGGCCTGGACCACCACGCGCTACGAAGCGTTGGGCACCGTGGGGAGCCAACACGTGCGCACGGACTCCCAATCGGGCCTCTCCACGTGGACCTACGTCGATGGCCTGGGCCGGCCGATCAAGACCCAGGGCACGGGCCCGGATGGCCGGACGACCGTGACGGCGACCGAGTACGATGTCCGGGGGGCCATGACGCGCACGAGTGTGCCGCGCTTTGTCTCGGAAGGCTCGACGCCGACCGACGGGTCTACGACCCCCGCCACCGACGAATCCACCGAGCCGACGGTGCCCACGGACCAGTGGACTCGCTGGGAGTACGATGTGGTAGGCCGGGTGACGCGCACCACCCACCCGGACGGCAGCCAGACCCAGGCCTGTTATGACGACGGCGTCACGGTCACGATTGATGCCAACCAGCACAAGACGCGCACGACGCGGGACGCCGATGGCCAGGTTCTCACGGTGGACGAATACACGGGGACTCATGCGACGTGCAGTCCGGCCGACGGCACGCCCTATGCCACCACCACCTATACCTACGATCCGTTAGGCAACCTGGTGACGGTCACGGATGCCCTGGGGAACCGGACGACCCTGCAGTACGACACGCTGTCCCGGAAGACCCAGATGCAGGACCCGGACCTGGGCACGTGGACGTATGCGTACGATGCACAGGGGAACCTGGTGCAGCAGACGGATGCCAAGGGGCAGACCGTGCATCTGCAATACGACAGCCTGCACCGGCGGATTCAGAAAGACTACGGGACCCAGAAAGCCATCGGGCAGGGCGACGTCGTGTATACCTATGATGGCCCCACGCACCACCGCATCGGCCGACTGGCAGGCGTCCAGGATGCCTCGGGGACCACGGCCTTCTCCTACGATCTCATGGGGCGGGTCATCCGCACGGACAAGGTCGTGGCGGACGAGGACTCCGGGACGAGCCCGTCCGAGTCTGGGGCGTCGACGGGGGCGGTGGCGGACGGGGATCCCGGAGAGAGTCCACCCGAGTCGGAGACGGGCGTGGCGACGGAAGAGGCGGCGACAGAGGAGGAGGCGACGGAGGTCACGTATACCACGCAGACGGAGTATGACGGGCTGGGGCGGGTGACGAGCCTGAGCTATCCGACCCCGTTTCTGGCACCGGAGAAAAGGCCGACCGGGGAAGCGGCGGTGGTGCAGGCCGCCGGGGTGGGGGTGTGGGAAGTGAATGAGCGGGCGCCGACCGGCCTGGCGTGGCACGCGGGCACGCTGTACCTGGTCGGGGACGACACGGATGCGCTGTACACACTGGACGTGACGACCGGGCAACCGACCCGGGTGGGGACCGTCGAACAGTTCGGGGTCGGAGAGACGCAGCCGACCGGGCTAGCCTCGCATGCAGGCACGCTCTACCTGCTCGGGAACGGCCACCAGGCGTTGTACACGCTGGACGTGACCACCGGAGCCGCCACGTGGGTGGGCCCGGTCGTGGCGGGAGTGGAGGCATGGAGCCCGGATGGCCTGGTCTCGCACGCGGGGGCGCTCTACCTGGTGGGCGGCTCGGGCGGAAGCGTGGCGTTATACCGGCTGGAGGTGACCACCGGACAGGTGACCCGGGTGGGCACCGCCACACAGTTCGGGGTGGGGGAAGGGCACCCGGCCGGGCTGGCCTCGCAAGGAGGCACGCTCTATCTGCTGGGGACCACCGAGGTAGCCCTCTATGCGCTAGACGTGACCACCGGGGTGGCCACGCCGGTGGTGCAGGCCCCGGGGTTGGGCGTAGGGGCGGTGAGGCCGCGCGGGTTGGCTGCGCAAGGAGGGCGGCTGTACCTGCTGGGGGGCCGGGGCATGACCGCCCTGTACACGGTGGACGTGAGCACGTGGGCCACGACCCGGGTGGATCAGGTGGAAACGTTTGTGGCCTTCGGGGTAACGGAAGGCGCGCCCCACGGCGTGGTCTGGCATGAGGGCACGCTGTATCTGGTCGGACGGGACACGGCAGCATTGTATACGGTGGATCCAAGCACCGGGCTGGCGACCCGAGTGGGCACGGCGCACCAGTTTGGCGTGAGTGAAGGGAGCCCGACCGGCCTGGCCTCGCATGAAGGGACCCTGTACCTGGTCGGGACGGGCACGGATGCCTTGTACACGCTGGATCCAGCGAACGGGGAGGCCACGCGGTTGGGCAGTGCCTATCGGTTTGGGGTGGGGGAGACGCAGCCGAGTGGCCTGGCCTCGCATGGGGGGACGCTCTACATGATCGGGGACAACAGTGATGCGCTGTACACGCTGGATCCGACCACTGGGGAGGCGACGCGGATCGGGGCGGCGCAGCAGCCGGCGCAGTTTGGGGTGGGGGAGTGGTCTCCAGAAGGCCTGGCCTCGCATGACGGGATGCTCTATATGGTGGGGGACGGGAAGGATGCGCTGTATACGCTGGATAGGGCGACCGGGGCGGCGACGCGGGTAGGCCGGGATCCGGCGTTTGGGGTGAGTGAGGGCGAGCCGAATGGAGTGACCTGGCATGACGGCACGCTGTATCTGGTGGGGCTGGAGACGGCGGCGCTGTATACGCTGGATCCAAGCACCGGGCAGGCCACGCGGGTGGGCACGGCCACGCAGTTCGGGGTGGGGGAGGGGCAGCCGAGCGGCCTGGCCTCGCATGGAGGGACCTTGTACCTGGTGGGATATGACACCAAGGCGTTGTACACGCTGGATGTGAGTACGGGGGTGGCGACGCGGATAGGCAGTGCGCAGCAGTTTGGGGTGGGGGAGCAGTGGCCGGAAGGCCTGGCCTCGCATGGAGGCGCGTTGTACATGGTCGGGGAATATCGTGATGCGTTGTATACGCTGGATGTGAGCACCGGGGTGGCCACGCGGGTGGGTAGTGCCACGCTGTTTGGGGTAGGGGAATGGGCGCCGAGTGGCCTGGCCTCGCATAGCGGGACCTTGTGCCTGGTGGGCTGGGGCACCAAGGCGCTGTACACGCTGGATGTGACGACCGGGACGGCCACGCGGGTCGGCAGTGTCTCGGAGTTCGGGGTGGGCGAGAGGCAGCCGAGCGGCCTGACGTCGCATGGCGGTGTGCTCTACTTGGTGGGGCGGCGCACGGATGTGCTGTACACGGTGGACGCAACGACCGGGGAGGCCACGTGGGTGGGCGGCACCACGCTGGACGTGGCCGAAGGGACGCCCACGGGCCTCGCCTGGCACAACGGGACCTTGTACCTGGTGGGGCAGGAGACGGATGCGCTGTATACCGTGGACGCAAGCACCGGGCTGGTGACGCGAGTGGGCACGGCGCACCAGTTTGGCGTGAGCGAAGGGCGCCCGAGCGGCCTGGCCTCGCATGAGGGAACCCTGTACCTGGTGGGCAAGGACACGGCGGCGTTGTATACACTGGACGCGAGCACCGGCGTAGCCACGCGGGTCGGCAGTGCCACGCAGTTTGGGGTCGGGGAGGCATATCCGGAAGGCGTGGCCTCGCATGGAGGCACGTTGTACATGGTCGGGGACAACAGCGATGCGCTGTACACGCTGGATGTGACCACGGGGCAGGCCACGCGGGTGGGCAGTGCCACGCAGTTTGGGGTGGGGGAATGGTATCCGAGCGGTTTGGTCTCGCACGGAGGGACCTTATACCTGTTAGGAGTATACACCGATGCGCTGTACACGCTGAATCCGGCCACCGGGGTGGCGATGCGGGTGCCGGTGCAGCAGTTTGGAGTGGGCGAAGGGCACCCGAGCGGCCTGATCTCACAGGACGGGATGCTGTACCTGGTCGGGAGCGACACGGATGCGCTGTACACGGTGGAGACGACCACCGGGGCAGCCACCCGGGTGGGCACGGCCCCGCAGTTTGGCGTGAGCGAAGGGCTCCCGAGCGGGCTGGCTGCGCAGGCGGGGACCCTGTACCTGGTCGGCGACGAGACCGATGCGCTGTATACACTGGATCCGACCACGGGGCTGGCCATGCGAGTGCAGCCGGCCCGGGTCTTTATCCGGGAAGAAGAGCCGGCCGGGCTCGCCGAGCAGAACGGGACCCTGTACTTCGTAGAAGGCTCCACCGACGCGCTGTACACGCTGGAGGCAAGCACGGGACTGGCGACCCGGGTGGGGACGGCCCTGGCCTTTGGGGTAGGGGAGACAGAACCCAGCGGGATCGTCTCGCAGAACGACACGCTGTACCTGGTGGGCGCGGCCACCGCAGCCCTGTACACACTGGATCCAACCACCGGGCAGGCCACGCGGGTCGGGACCGCCACCCAATTTGGAGTCGGGGAGACGGCCCCGAGCGGCCTGGCCTCACAGAACGGGACCTTGTACCTGGTCGGGCGGGGCACGGATGCGCTGTACACGCTGGATCCAACCACCGGGCAGGCCACGCGGGTCGGGACCGCCACCCAATTTGGAGTGGGAGAGACAGACCCCAGCGGAGTAGTCTCCCAGAACGGGACCCTCTACCTGGTGGGCTGGGGCACCAGTGCCCTGTACACGCTGGATCCGACCACGGGGCAAGCCACGCGGGTAGGGACAGCCACGCAGTTTGGAGTCGGGGAGGCCTATCCGGAAGGCCTGGCCGCACAGAACGGCACGCTCTACCTGGTGGGCTATGGCACCAACGCCCTGTACACGCTGAATGCGAGCACGGGGGTGGCCACGCGGGTGCAGCCGGCCCCGCAGTTTGGGGTGCATGAAGGGATCCCGGATGGCATGACCTGGCATGACGGCACGCTGTATCTGGTGGGACGGGACACGGACGCGCTGTACACGCTGGATCCACGCACCGGGCAAGCCACGCAGGTGGGCAGTGCCACGCAGTTTGGGGTGGGGCAGACGGATCCGAGCGGCCTGGCCTCGCATGACGGGACGCTGTACCTGGTGGGCTATGGCCCCAAGGCGCTGTACACGCTGGATGTGACGACCGGCGTGGCCACGCCGGTGGGCACGGGGCTGGGAGTGTCGTCGTACCCGGAGGGCCTGGCCTCTCATGCGGGCACGTTGTACATGGTCGGTGAGAGCCCGGATGCGCTATACACGGTGGATGTGACCACGGGGCAGGCCACGCGGGTGGATTCGGGCTGGGGGACGTGGACGGGGTATCCGCTGGGCCTGGTCTCGCAGAACGGGACCCTCTACCTGGTGGCGAGCAACCCGGATGCGCTGTACACGGTGGCGGCAAGCACCGGCGAGGTGACGCGGGTGGGCACGGCCGAGCAGTTTGGAGTGAGTGAGGGCAGCCCGAGCGGCCTGGCGTCCCATGAGGGGATCCTGTACCTGGTCGGGCAGGGGACGGATGCCCTGTACACGCTGGATCCAACCACCGGGGAGGCTACACGGGTACGGCCACCCCCGCTCTTTGGCGGCGGCGAGGTGGAACCGGCCGGGGTCGCGGTCTGGAATGACACGCTCTACCTGGTGGAGGCCTCGACGGATGCGCTGTACACCATGGAGGCGACCACGGGCGTGGCCACGCGGGTGGGCACGGCCCACCAGTTTGGGGTGGGCGAAGGGATCCCGGCGGGTCTGGCCGAGCATAACGGGACCCTCTACCTGGTGGGGAGTGACACGGATGCCTTGTACACCTTGGACGCGACGACCGGAGTGGCCACCCGGGTAGGCACAGCCGAAGTGGAGGCGGCGACGGAAGTGGGCACGCAGGTAGGCACGGCCGAGGCGTTTGGGGTGGGCGAGCGGGCGCCGGCGGGGTTGACCTCGCATAACGGCACCCTCTACCTGCTGGGCGGGGGCGGGAGCGTGTTGTACACGCTGGATTCGACCACAGGGGTGGCGACCCTGGTGGGGCAGACCCACGCGGTAGGACAGGGGCTGGCCTCGCATCACGGGGCCCTCTACCTGGTGAGTCGGACATCCGAGGGAGTGGGGCTGTTTGCGCTGGACGTGACGACGGGGGCGGCGACGCCGGTAGGGCCGGTGCTGACGTTTGGGGGCCAGGAGTGGGGCCCGGCCGGCCTGGTCTCGTATGGCGGGCGGCTGGCGATCGTGGATGCGGCGGCCAAGGCGTTGTATACGGTGGATGCGAGTACCGGGACGGGCATCCGGGTGAGTGCGGCCCCGGCCGTGACCTTGGGGGAAGAAGAGGCGGAACCGGATGGCCTGGCCGCGCATGACGGGACGCTCTACCTGGTCGGCGCAGGCACGGATGCCCTGTACACGGTGGAGGCGACCACCGGCGTGGCCACACGCGTGGGCAGTGCCGAGCAATTTGGGGTGCAGGAAGGGGCCCCGAGCGGCCTGGCCTCGCATGACGGGACCCTGTACCTGGTGGGGAGTGACACGGATGCCTTGTACGCGCTGGATCCGGCGACCGGCGTCGCCACGCGCGTGGGCAGTGCCGTGCAGTTTGGGGTCCAGGAAGGCAGCCCGAGTGGCCTGGCGTCTCATGAGGGGACTCTGTACCTGGTGGGGCAGGAGACGGATGCCTTGTACACGCTGGATGCGATCACCGGGGTCGCCACGCAGGTGGGGACCGCCGAACAGTTTGGCGTGCAGGAGGGCAGCCCGACCGGCCTGGCCGCAAAAGGCGGCCGGCTCTACCTGGTGGGGAGTGACACGGCGGCGCTGTACACCCTGCACCTGACGACCGGAGAAGCCACGCGGGTAGGGACCGCCGAAGCGTTTGGGATCAGCGAAGGGTCCCCGAGTGCCCTGGCCACGCAGGACGGGACCTTGTATCTGAAAGGGCGGGACTTCGCGTCGGTGCTGTACACGCTCAAGGAAGAGCTGGCCCCGGTCATGGATGCCGTGACCTACACCTACAACGGGCCGCATCTGGCCAGCGTGCAGGATGAGACCACCACCTATGCGGCCTACAGCGGGTACAATGCCCTGGGGCAACCCGGCACCCTGACCCTGGGCAATGGCACCACCACGACCTATACCTATACGACCGGGAATGCTCGACTGAAGACCCTCCAGACCGTGCAGGGCAGCACGGTGTTGCAGGACCTGGGCTATACCTTCGATGCCGGCGGCAACGTCACAGCCATCACCGACCCCCGGCACGGCGACCAGACCTTCGGCTACGATGCCCTGGACCGGCTGACCAGTGCCACGAACGAGGCCCCGGACGGGTACGGCACCATCACGTATACCTACAACCAGATCGGGAACCTGCTCACGAACTCCCGGGTGGGCACGTATACCTATAACGCCAGTGGAACCGGGAGCACGCGGCCGCATGCCGTGACCAGTACCAGTCTCACCACCGGGACCGAGACCACCACCAACACCTACAGCTATGATGCCAATGGGAACCTGATTCTGGGCGGGGGCCGGATCATCACCTGGGACGTCGAGAACCGGCCGGCGCAGATGATCAAAGGGGACCTGACCACGCGGTTTGTGTACGACGGGGACGGGGGCCGGGTGAAGAAGATCGTGGGGCCCACGCAGGTGGACAACCTGACCGGGGACGAGACGACGACGGAGAGCACCATCGTGGAGACCACCACCACGGTGTATATCGGCCAGTTGTACGTGTGCGAAGGCACCACGTGTGCCAAGGTGATCTATGCCGGGGGGCAGCGGGTGGCGCTGGTGCAGCAGGCGAGCGGGGCCACGAGTTATTTCCATGGGGATCATCTGGGGTCCACGAGCGTGCTGACGGATGAGACCGGGGCCGCAGAAGAACACAACAGCTACCAGCCCTTTGGCCAGGTGCAGACGCACACGGGGACCTCGGACGTGGCGTACAAGTACACGGGGCAGGAGCGGGACGGGAGCACGGGGCTGTATTTCTACCAGGCGCGGTATTATGATCAGACGGTGGGGCGATTCCTGTCGCCGGATCGGATTGTGCCGGATCCTTTTGACCCGCAGGCGTTCAACCGGTATGCGTATGTGCGGAACAATCCGCTGCGGTACGTGGACCCGACGGGGCAGCAGCAGGAGCCTGTGCAGGAACTGGATGAGGTAATCGTGACGGGGACGCGGCTATCACCGTCCCCTCCGCCCCGGTTTGACCCGGTTCTCTTTAGGTGGTTTGGCCCGAACCCCTTTGGCGCGCAGGCTTTCTTGAGCCCTCCCTCCGTTATCCCGGACCCCTTTGCGTGGGACTGGAGTGGCGGCCCGCTGCCTTTTCTCCAGCCGGTGGGGGGTTGGGGCCTCGAGCCCAACCCACTCTTCTTCCAGATAAGAAGGTTCGGCGGCGGTGGTATCTGGACCCTCCTCCACGCGGTCGCGGTCCGGGAGGTGGATGTCGAACGGGATTGCGGAGGGGTCAATGGCTATGATTGCAGTGGGATTCACATGAGCATTAAAGTGATTGGAAGTAAGACCAAGATTAAAATCGAGCGCAAGGAGCCGATAGGCCCGGCCCGTCCGCTTAACTTATTCTGGTCGGATAAACTTCCTGAAACTGGGGATAATAAGCTCAACTCATTCAATTTTAACTCGAAGGGGATGACTCCATATAAAGATAACCCTTTTGAAATCGGGTCAAAGAGGCCCAAGAAACCAGGCGTCAAGAATTTGCTCAACTTCACCTGGGACAAGGTCACAGGATACATATTTTTGTATGGCCCCGAGTGGAGGTCGAATTCTAAGTATGGAAACATTTCGGAGACGCTGGAAGTTCCGATTCTGATCTATGGTTGCCTTGGCGGGGAGTGTGCCCCGTGAGGTGCCAAGGTTAGGAGGAGCTTTCGTAAAAAGAGAAGCCGGATGAAGCTCATACGTACTTCCACCCTAACGCTTGTGCTGTTGCTTGCCGTGATTAGCCCAGTCTTGGGCGAGGCCCTCAACCCGACGGCGATCGACGCCGTGAAGGAGGGCAACCTTGCTGCGCTTACCCGTCTGCTCGCCGCCGGCCTTGATGTCAATGCCAAGGATGAAGATGGGGGCACCCTCTTGCACTGGGCAGCTAATGAGGGGCACCCCCAAATGGTCAAGCTGTTGCTGTCGGCCGGGGCTGCGGTCGAGGTGCGGGATAATGAAGGCTCCACGCCCCTGCACGTGGCGGCCCGGTATGGGGTCCCCGACGTGGTGCAGTTGTTGCTGGCTGTTGGGGCCGAGGTTAAAGCCCGGGATAATCGAGGCAGCACGCCTTTGCATCTGGCGGCTAGCCCTGACGTGGTGCAGCAGCTGCTGGCGGCCGGGGCTGCGGTCGAGGCCCGGAACGATAACGGTTCCACGCCCTTGCATTGGGCGGCTATGGCGGGCCTTGTCGAAAAGGTGCAGCAGCTTCTGGCAGCCGGGGCTGCAGTCGAGGCCCGGGATAATCAAGGCTACACGCCTTTGCACGTGGCGGTTTGGCGTGGCTATTTCGCCGTGGTGAAATTGCTGCTGGATGCCGGAGCTGCGGTCGAAGCGCGGGCTGATGAAGGCGCTACACCTTTGCACCTGGTGGCTATGGCTGGCCGTGCCACAAAGGTGCAGCAGCTGCTGTCGGCCGGGGCTGCGGTCGAGGCGAGGGGTGATGAAGGCTCCACGCCCTTGCAGGGGACGGCTGCAGTGAACCCGCCTGAAGTGGTCAAGCTGCTGCTGGTAGCCGGGGCCGATGTCTATGCCCGGGATGACGACGGTCATGAGCCGTTGCACCTGGCAGCTGCAGCGAGCCAGCCTGAAGTGGTTAAGCTGTTGCTGTCGGCCGGGGCCGATGTCAATAGCATTAGCAATATGTCCGCCACGCCCTTGCATCTGGTAGCTGGGTCAGCCTGGTATGGGCGCCCCGAAACAGCCAAGCTCTTGCTTGTTTCGGGGGCTGAGGTCAATGCCCGGGATAATGAAGACCGGACGCCGCTACATGAGGTTCTCGCGTCTGCCGTCGAGATGGTCAAAGGCGGAGGGACGACCTTGGACGACATGGAGGCACTTGTGGCGTTGTTGCTGGCCGCGGGGGCTGAGGTCAATGTCCGGGACTACCAAGGTAGAACGCCATTGCGTCTTGCCGCCGATGGGGGGCTGATGAAGCTTGTCCGGGTGTTGCTGACAGCCGGTGCGGATGCTCAGCCGGCCGTGGGTAAGCCCCTGACTGACATCGCGGCGGATGCCGCAAGGAAGGGGAATAAGGCCGAACTCGCCCGCCTGCTGGCTGCTGGGCTGGCTGGCGACGCCCGGGATGGCGTCTACGGGGACACGCTCTTGTATCTGGCGGCTGAGGGAGGTCATGCCGCCGTGGTGCAGCTCTTGCTGGCGGCTGGGGGCCTGGCTGTGCTCGATGTCAAGGATGAAGGAGAAGGCCACACGCCCCTGCACGCGGCGGCCTGGCATGGTCATGCCGCCGTGGTACAGCTCTTGCTGGATGCCGGCGCGGTGGTTGAGGCGCGGGATGATGAAGGCTCCACGCCCTTGCATCTGGCGGTCGGGGCTGGCCACGTCGCCGTGGTGCAGTTCCTGCTGGATGCGGGTGCGGCCGTCGAGGTCAAGCAGAAGCAAGGGTGGACGCCCTTGCACCTGGCGGCTAGTCCTGAATTGGTGAAACTGCTGCTGGCGGCCGACGCGGCGGTCGAGGCGCGGGATCACCAAGGCCATACGCCCCTGCACCTGGTGGTTAGTCCTGGGGTGGTGCAGCTCCTGCTGTCGGCTGGCGCGGTGGTTGAGGCGCGGGATGATAAAGGCGCGACGCCCTTGCACGGGGCGGCTATGGCTGGCCGTGCCGGAAAGATGCAGCAGCTGCTGGCGGCTGGGGCGGTAGTCGAGGCACGGGATGATGAAGGTGCGACGCCCTTGCACGGGGCGGCCCGGTACGGGGTCCCCGCCGTGGTGCAGCTCCTGCTGGCGGCCGGCGCGGCGGTCGAGGCCCGTGATCACGACGGCCACACGCCCTTGCATGCGGCGGCTGCAGTGAGCCAGCCCGAAGTGGTCCAGCAGCTGCTGGCGGCTGGAGCTGAGGTCAATAGCCAGAGCAAGCGCCACGCCACGCCCTTGCACCTGGGGGCTGGGTCGGCTTGGCAGGGGCGTTCTGAAACCGTCAAGTTGCTGCTGGGGGCTGGGGGCGATATCCAGGCCCGGGATGCTGACGGTCGGACGCCGTTACATGAGGTGCTTGCGTCTGCAGTCGAGATGGTCAAAGGCGGAGGGACGACTCTAGACGACGTGGAGGCACTTGTAGCGTTGTTGCTGGCCGCGGGAGCGGAGGTCAATGTGCGGGATCACCAAGGCCGGACGCCGTTGCGTCTTGCGGCCGATGAAGGGCTAGTGCAGCTTGTTCGGGTGTTGTTGACGGCCGGGGCCTTGCTTGAGGCCGAACCGCCGCTCATTGCCGACCGGATTCGCGGGTGGCTGCGGGTGGCCGCTCAGCCGGCCATGGACAAGCCCCTGACGGCCATCGCGGCGGATGCCGTAAGGAAGGGGAATAAGGCCGAGCTCACCCGCCTGCTGGCCGCCGGCCTGGCTGGTGACGCCCGGTATGGCGTCTACGGCGACACGCTTTTATCCCTGGCGGCTGCGGGCGGCCATGCCGCAGCCGTGCGGCTGTTGCTGGAGTCCGGTGGCCTGGCTGTACTCAACGACAAGGATGTGCGCCGTGGCCTCACGTCCTTGCACGCGGCAGCCGGATCTGGTCATGCCGCTGTGGTCAAGTTATTGCTGGCGGCCGGGGCGGAGGTCGAGGCGCGGGATCACGGAGGCGAGACGCCCTTGCACGGGGCAGCCGGGTCTGGTCACGCCGTTGTGGTCAAGTTGTTGTTAGAGGCCGGGGCGGAGGTCGAGGCGCGGGATCACGGAGGCGAGACGCCCTTGCACGGGGCAGCTGGGTTTGACCATGTCACCGTAGTCAAGTTGTTGCTAGAGGCCGGGGCGGAGGTCGAGGCACGGGATCACGGAGGCGATATGCCCTTGCACACGACGGTGAGCCCCGCCGTGGTGCAGCTGTTGCTGGATGCCGGGGCTTCGGTCGAGGCCGGGGGGCACAAAGGGTGGACGCCCTTGCATCAGGCTGTCCGGTATGGCCACCCAGAAGTGGTCAAATTGCTCCTGGCTGCGGGGGCTGCAGTCGATGCTCGGAACAACCGAGGCAAAACGCCCTTGCACTGGGCGGCTATGGCTGGTCTTGTGGAAAAGATGCAGTTGTTGTTGGATGCCGGGGCTACGGTCGATGTCGGGGGGCACAAAGGGTGGACGCCCTTGCATCAGGCTGTCCGGTATGGCCCCCCAGAAGTAGTCAAATTGTTGCTGGCTGCGGGGGCTACAGTCGATGCCCGGAACAACCGAGGCAAAACGCCCTTGCACGTGGCAACTGCAATTACCCGACCCGCAGTGGCCAAGCTGCTGCTGGCGGCTGGGGCCGATGTCAATAGCCAGAGCAATACGCACTCCACACCCTTGCACCTGGTGGCTGGGTCGGCCTGGTATGGGCGCCCCGAAACGGTCAATCTCTTGTTTGCTGTGGGGGCTGATATCCACGCCCGTGATGAAGACGGCCGGACGCCATTACATCTGACCTTAGAGTATGCCCTCGCACTGATCGAATCCGGAAAAGGCACCCTGGCTGACGTGGAGGCGATTGTGGCGTTGTTTCTTGCCGGGGGGGCTGAGGTCAATGTCCGGGACAACCAAGGCAGAACGCCGTTGCGTCTTGCGGCCGATGGGGGGCTGGTCAAGCTTGTTCGGGTGCTGCTGACGGCCGGGGCCTTGCTTGAGGCCGAACCGCCGCTCATTGCCGACCGGATCCGCACGCTACTGCGGGAGGCCGAGGCCGATACTCCGAGAGCGCCTGCGCCGTAACACCGGGCTTGGGTTGTGCTGCGACCGGCACTCACGTTCTTAGAGCGATGTCACGCACACAGCAAGGGTGTCCGGCTCATCTACCGCCAGGCGGATGTTTTTGACCAGTGAACTCCTGACTTTCAGCCTTCTCGACTGAAGACCCTCCAGACCGTGCAGGGCAGCACGGTGTTGCAGGACCTGGGCTATACCTTCGATGCGGGCGGCAACGTCACAGCCATCACCGACCCCCGGCACGGCGATCAAACCTTCGGCTACGACGCCCTGGACCGGCTGACCAGTGCCACGAACGGGGCCACGGACGGCTACGGCACCATCACGTATACCTACAACCAGATCGGGAACCTGCTCACGAACTCCCAGGTGGGCACGTATACGTACAACGCCAGTGGAACCGGGAGCACGCGGCCGCATGCCGTGACCAGTACCAGTCTCACCACCGGGACCGAGACCACCACCAACACCTACAGCTATGATGCCAATGGCAACCTGATCCTGGGCGGGGGCCGGATCATCACCTGGGACGTCGAGAACCGGCCGGCGCAGATGATCAAAGGGGACCAGACCACGCGGTTTGTGTATGACGGGGACGGGGGCCGGGTGAAGAAGATCGTGGGGCCGACGCAGGTGGACAACCTGACCGGGGACGAGACGACGACGGAGAGCACCACCGTGGAGACCACGACCACGGTGTATATCGGCCAATTGTACGTGTGCGAAGGCACCACGTGTGCCAAGGTGATCTATGCCGGGGGCCAGCGGGTGGCGCTGGTGCAGCAGGCGAGCGGGGCCACGAGTTATTTCCATGGGGATCATCTGGGCTCCACGAGCGTGCTGACGGATGAGACCGGGGCCGCAGAAGAACACAATAGCTACCAGCCCTTTGGCCAGGTCCAGACGCACACGGGGACCTCGGACGTGGCGTACAAATACACCGGGCAAGAACGCGATGCGAGCACGGGGCTGTATTTCTATCAGGCGCGGTATTATGATCAGAGGGTGGGACGGTTTCTGTCGCCGGATCAGATTGTACCGAATGCCTTGGACCCGCAGGCGTTCAACCGGTATGCGTATGTACGGAACAATCCGCTGCGGTACGTGGACCCGACGGGGCAGTGGTGGTGGGACAACTGGGGCTGGGACTGGGGCTGGGACTGGACAGATTGGTTGAGGGACAAATGGAATGCGTTGTGGGGGCCTTCGGCCGACAGAGGCCACCTCGGGGATCTGGGCTCGGGCCTGCTCGACTATGTCCCCGAGGCGGATGTGGTGGGCCTTCCCTTTGTCACGCTGGTGGGGGGCGCTGATCCGGGAACTTACACCACAAACGTTTTCATTGACTCTATCGTCATTTCCGAAGAGCGCATGCTGTCGTTTTCCGTCAAAACCACCGCGCCAATAGGTTCCTACATTTCGGTCTGGCTGGAACGGGCGTTTTTGAAAATGGATAGGACTGGCGACAATGGCCGAGATTTCCAATTCCAGACGTTTAGTACCTTGACAGCCAAAGTGTCTGATCACGACGCCTCTTCTCCTTTTCGAACTGCTTTTTTTCAAACGTCGATCATGGGCATGAGGGAAGGGTATCTGCGGATCATTCCCCAATATTTTCGGGGGGAGTATCCCCCTGTTCTTACCCGCTTTGGCGCCTGCGGTGGGCGCGCTAACCCTTGTCTCGTTTCCGGTGCTCCTCCTCTCGCGTATAGAGACTCGTGGAATTATCCCTACTAAGGTGAAGGGCTTGCCCATGCGACTCCTCTTCATCTTCCTCACCGTTATCCTGCTGGCCATGCTTGGCGCGAGGGGCATTGCGGACACCGCCAGAGCTCCCATGTATGCCGATGACCCGCCACTCATTCAGGCCGCCGAAGCAGGGCGCTTGGCCGAGGTGCAACGGCTGCTAGCGGCTGGGGCTGACGTGCAGGCTACAAATAACAACCCTAACAGACCTAACAGACATGGCTTGACGGCGCTGCATTTGGCTGGCACCGCGGATGTGGCCAGGGCTCTGCTGGCGGCCGGGGCCGACGTGCAGGCCAGGGATAGTTATGGCTCGACGGCGCTGCATGTGGCCGCCTCCGCCGGCCACGTGGATGTCGTCAGGGTTCTGCTGGCGGCTGGGGCCGATGTGCAGGCCACAAAGAACAACAATAACAGCGTTGGCTCGACGGCGCTGCATGGAGCTGGCACCGCGGATGTGGCCAGGGCTCTGCTGGCGGCTGGGGCCGATTTGCAGGCCAGGGATAACGCTGGTAGGACGGCGCTGGATTGGGCCGCCTCCGCCGGCCGCGTGGATGTGGTCAGGGTTCTGCTGGCGGCTGGGGCCGAGGTGGATGCCAGGGATAACGATGGCAATACGGCGCTGCATTTGGCTGGCACCGCGGATGTGGCCAGGGCTCTGCTGGCGGCCGGGGTCGACATGCAGGCCAGGGATAACGGTGGCAACATGGCGCTGCATGGGGCCGCCTTCGGAGGTCACGTGGATGTGGTCAAGACTCTGCTGGCGGCTGGGGTCGACGTGGATGCGCTGATCAAGCCTGATGAAACTTTGGCCACTGAGATCGACATGCTGCTTGTCGGATTGACAGCGCTGCATGGGGCCGCCTTCGGAGGCCACGTGGATGTGGTCAGGGTTCTGCTGGCGGCCGGGGCGGAGCTTACGGCCACGAATGTCCACGGCTGGGGGGCCTTGCATTTGGCTGCCCGGCTTGGCCATGCGGGTGTGGTCAGGGTCCTGTTGGCAGCTGGAGCTGATCCCACGGCTACGACGAACACCGGCTGGCAGGCCCTGCACTTAGCCGCCCGGAACGGTCACGCAGACGCGGTCAGGGTCCTGTTGGCGGCTGGGGCGGATCCCACGGCTACGACGAACACCGGCCAGACGGCCCAGCGCTTGGCTGCCGAGTATGGCCATGCCGACGTGGTGGCGAGGCTCCGGCAAGCCGAGCGCAGACGGTTGCTAGAAAAACCGCCTGTCTCCCCGACGCCATGATCACCCTAGACACTGGGACTCCCACCAGAGTAGCGTGGGTTGACACTTGAGCGGGTGGGTACGGCACCGGAGTTATCAGGCGCGGTATTATGATCAAAGGGTGGGGCGGTTTCTGTTGCCGGCTCGGGGGGGGCGCTGCTTTGGTGGATCCGCAGGGGTTGAACCGGTATACGCATGCGAGGAACAACCCGCTGTGGCCGAAGCCCGTGGGGGTGTGTGTGCTGGGGGGCCAGAGCGTGTCCCAGCCGCCTGGTCCCCTTCCGAATTAGGCCGCAGGCGTTCCTCTACCTCTGCGCCGAGGCCGGCTTTGACGGGTCTGCCGACGGCGCGTACGGTGTTGTCGTCATGCCGGACTCGATCCGGCATCCAGAAAAAAGAAAAAGCAAAGACCCTGGATTCCCGCTTTCGCGGGAATGACGATTGGGGGCGTGTGGGTATGACGGATGGGGCGCGTGGTGCGGAGGGGACGCGCAGGAATGACGATTCAAGGCCCTCGACGTCATGCCGGACCTTGATCCGGCATCCAGAAGAAGAAAGAAAAAGCAAAGGCCCGGGATTCCCGGGGCGGTTCATTCTCCGGAAAGGGAGGCGTGTTTCTGTGAATCGAGGTGTTGGGAGATGGCTTGTTGAGTGCACCAAACCGAGGGACTCTTCACCGACGGTGCCTGCTGTTCACTGGCTTGCGCAGTTCAGCAAAAATGGCCTCAAGCCTCTCAGAAATCAACGGGGAGTCACGTATCTTACGTTGATGTTTCTCGTGGCACTCCTTGGGATTTTTTTGATGGGGGTCAATCAACACTGGTCGGTCATTCTGAAACGGGACCGGGAACAAGAACTGGCCTTCCGGGGCAACCGGATTAAAGAGGCCATTGAACGGTATGCGGCTGCCTTCGAAGTTCAAAAGGGAACCCGGCAGAATCATTACCCCTTGAAGTTGGAGGATTTGACCGAGGGCCCCAAGCGCTATCTGCAAGTGGTGTACAAAGATCCGATGACCGGCGAGGATTTTGCGCTTATTAAAAGGGGCACTGAAATTCGTGGCGTGCGGAGCACGAGCCTTGAGGCTCCCTTGGATCAGGTCACGTTTCAGCAGGCCCGACGGTATCGCGATATTCGCTTTGAGGCATTACTCCAGGACCGGAGACCCCAAGACCAAGAGGAAGAAGAATAAGATCGGAGATTCGTCTCGGGGGAGACGTACAAGGCCCTTGCATTTGGACAGGGTGCGGCCTACAATTTTCCCATGACGGACGCGATCGCCTTTGATACCCATCGTTTTGTCAAGCACCTGACGGAAAGCGGCTTTACGGAACAACAGGCCGAGGCCTTGGCAAAGGAGCAGGTGCAACTGCTCAACAGCAACCTGGCCACCAAGGTCGATATACTGGCGCTCAAGGCGGACATCGAGGGTGTCAAAGCCGAGGTCAAGAACGTCAAGGCCGAGCTGGAGGCTAAAATTGAGATGGTCAAAGCCGAGCTGGAAGTGAAGATTGAATCCATCAAGACGGACATTCAAGCCACCAAGGTCGACCTGGTGAAATGGATGGTGATGGCGATGATTGCCCAAAGTACGCTGATCGTGGCTTTTATCAAATTGCTCTAAGCCGAGGCCGACTCTTCGTCCCTTTCCGCGTGGCCGTCGGGTGACGTCTTCGGCGGACCCGACCTACAGTGACTCTTCCTTACCCCACCCTCTCCCGGAGGGTGCAATGGGGTACAAACCGGGCGCATGGTTGACACGGTTATCCTTCGCAGCCAAGGCGGGCAGGCCTCTGCCGGGGAAGCGTAGAAGTTCAGAATTCTCTGGTCCGACGGATCTGCATTTTCTGCAGCAGCCACTCGAGTGCCAAAGGGGGTGGTCTCCTCCACGCTATTGACAAATACCAAGGGGGGAGCCTAGGATCATCCACTGGGTTCTGGCATCGAATTGGCCGGGCCCTTTTTTTGTGACCATTTTCCGAAAGAGGCTAGGAGACAGATGGGAAATTTGGTGGTCATCGGGTCCCAGTGGGGGGATGAAGGCAAGGGGAAAATCGTGGATATTCTGGCCCGAGAGGCCGACGTGATCGTGCGATTCCAAGGGGGCTCCAATGCCGGGCATACGGTAGTCACGAAAAAGGGGACGTTTATTTTTCACTTGATTCCCTCCGGCATTCTGTCCCGGGGAAAACAATGTGTCTTGGGAAACGGGGTGGTCATCGACCCGGGAGCCCTGATCGGAGAACTGGACCAATTGGCTTCACGGGGCATTAAGGTGGGGCGAAATTTGGCCATCAGTCAGCGTGCACATCTGATCATGCCGTATCATAAGGCCATTGACAAAGCCGCGGAAAAAGCCAAGGGGTCTCGTCGGATCGGGACGACCGGCAAGGGTATTGGCCCGGCATACGTGGACAAGATGGCGCGTATCGGGATTCGGATGGGCGACCTGCTCGATCCCGACGGGTTCCGGGAAAAAGTCGAAAGCAATTTAGTCGAAATCAACAATTTTCTCAGGCACGTCTATGGCGTCCGCGGGTTTCATGCCGATCGTATTTGTACAGAATACCTCGTGTATGCCCAACGCCTGTCGTCGTACATGACGGATGATTCCTTGCTCATCCACAAGGCCATAGAAGGCGGTCGCCGCGTGCTCTTTGAAGGGGCTCAGGGGACGCATCTTGACGTGGATTTGGGGACCTATCCCTTTGTGACCTCCTCCAATGCCTGTGCGGGGGGCGCCTGTACCGGGGGAGGGGTGGGGCCGACGCGAATCGACGCGGTGCTGGGCGTGACCAAAGCCTATACCACGCGCGTGGGGAGCGGGCCGTTCCCCACGGAATTATCCGATGCGGTCGGCATCGGCTTGCAAGAGCGCGGGCAGGAATTCGGCGCGACCACGGGGCGAGCCCGTCGGTGTGGATGGTTGGATGCCGTGGTGTTGCGCTACGCGGTCCGGGTCAATGGCTGTACCTCGTTGGCGGTGACGAAACTGGACGTGCTGGATGGAGTGCCGGAACTCAAGATTGCGGTCGGATATCGCCATCAGGGGAAACTGTATCGCGAAATGCCCACGGATCCGCGTATCCTTGCGCATGGTGTTCCCGTCTATGAAGTCCTCCCCGGCTGGCGAGGGAGGACCACCGGGGCGACGTCCTATAAAGCCTTGCCGGTTGAGGCCAAGCGCTATCTGAGGCGAATCGAAGATCTCACGGCCTGTCCGATCGATATCGTCTCGACGGGTTCGCACCGAGAGCATACGCTCGTGCTGAAACACCCCATGATGCATGCGCGGGGCAAACGCTCCAAAGATCGGCGCCTGCCCCGCTTGAGTCCGTCTGTCGTTTGACAACCCTTGGAGTGGTTGCTAGCATCCGGTTTGGGTGAGCCGCTAGCTCAGTTGGTAGAGCATCGCCCTTTTAAGGCGAGGGCCCTCGGTTCGAGCCCGAGGCGGCTCACCAATTCTCAGCAAGACGTGACGAGCCTCCTCGTGCCCGAGGAGTCCCTCGGGAGAAGATGCGTCCATCGACTTCAGAATCCGGACGAGGCCCCGATCCAGGTCTCGTTGCCCTTGGCTTGCCTTCGGCAATGGAGAAATGCTACAGTGCTGAGGTGAAAGTGGGCGGAAGCCCACTTTTTTTTGCATTGGTGTTCTCGATCACTCATTCCAGCATGGGATTGAGGACATGAACGGGCTGGAGAGCCAAGTTCATCGCATCGCCGAACCGATTGCCCGGGCCCTCTGCCTTGAAATGGTAGACGTCGAGTGTCACGGGAAGGGGGACAAAACCATCGTTCGGGTGATCGTGGAGAAAGAGGGCGGCGTCGGGATTGAGGATTGTGAGCGGTTGCACCATTCGCTCGGGCGAGCGCTTGACGTGGCCGATCCCATCCCCCACGCCTATCGTCTTGAGGTGTCTTCTCCGGGGCTTGATCGTCCGTTGAAACGGCGAAAGGACTATGACCAGGTGGTGGGACGCACCATTCGCGTCAAGGTCCATGACCCCACGCATGGCCATGAGATCGTCGTCGGTCGGTTGGCTGAGGTCAATGAGCAGGGGATTACCCTTCAGGTTCCGGTTCGACAAGCACGAACCCATCGACGAGTGGCTCTTGCGTGGACGGCCATTACCCAGGCCAGACGGGAAATTGAATGGTAACGGAGGACGTGGACGTAAGCGCCGATTGCGGGTGGAGCAGGAAGAGGGGCGGCTATGAAACGTGAATTGATGACAGTGATCGAGCAGGTGGGACGCGAAAAAGGCATCGATAAACATCGCGTGCTTGCGGCCGTGGAATCTGCACTCCTGACCGCGGCGAGGAAACGGTATGGCAACAATGAAAACATTCAAGTCCAAATCGACCCTGAGACAGGCGACATTTCCATTGTGTCCCTGAAAACCATTGCCGAACACATTACCGATGGCAATGCGCAGATTTCCCTTGACGAAGCGAAGGCGATTGATGGAGAGGCCGAATTGGGCGATGAGATCGGCTCGCTCATCGACGTCGAGGAATTCGGCAGGATCGCGGCGCAGGCGGCGAAACAGGTGATTTGTCAAAAGGTTCGGGAAGCCACGTGGGAGGCGGTCGAGCGGGAATATTCGAAGCGAGAGGGAGAATTGGTGCATGGCGTTATTCTCGGGCAGGAACGACGGAACTACCTGGTGGAAATTGGAAAGACCGAAGCCTTGTTGCCCGTCCATGAGCAAATTCCCCGTGAAGTCCATCGCCGCGGTGATCGCGTGCGGGCCTTGCTGCTGGAAGTACGCCGGACCCCCAAAGACGTTCAAGTGATCCTCTCCCGAGCGCATCCGCAGTTCGTGGTCAAGCTGTTTCAGTTAGAGGTGCCGGAGGTCATGGAGAAGATTCTCGAGATCAAAGGGGTCGTGCGCGAACCGGGAGATCGGACCAAGATCGCGGTATTCTCCAAGGATAAAGCCGTTGATCCGGTCGGAGCCTGCGTGGGGATTAAGGGCTCCCGGGTCCAGGCCATTGTGCGGGAGCTCAAGGGAGAAAAAATTGACATCATCCCGTGGACCACGGATCCTCGCGTGTTTATCGGCGAAGCCTTGAACCCGGCGTCCATCGAGAAAGTCGGCATCGATGAAGAGAAAAAGGCGGCCCTGGTGGTGGTGGCAGATTCTCAATTGTCGTTGGCCATCGGGAAAAACGGACAGAACGTCCGACTCGCCGCCAAATTAACCGGGTGGAAAATCGATATCATCAGCGTGAGCGAGTACGAAAAAGAAAAACTCGAACGGGAACGGGAAATCAAGGCCGCCCTGGCTGAAGAAACCGCAGCGCAACTCGAACAGGAGTCCGGATCCGAAGGGCAGCGGTCGGAGGAGGCAGGAGAGAAAGAGGAAGTGCTCGAGGTCGTCTCTGGAGAGACGGCTGACGCCCGTGAGGGTTCCTCGTAAATCTTGTGACGCACGATGCGAGTCTATGAATTAGCCAAGAAGTTGGGCAGGGAAAGTCGCGTCCTGATTGATGAGCTGGGCAAACTGGGTATTGTCGTCTCCTCCCATAGCAATGCCTTGAGCGAGGAGAACGTGCAGAAAGCCTTGAACGCGCTGTCGGGGAAAAAGGCTGGGGCGACGACGCGGAAGCCGGCCGGTTCGCTCAAATCCGGCAAATCGCCCAGGAAACCTGCTTCGGCCAAGGGACGAGGTCAAGCCCCCGTGCGAGACAAGGCCGTGGAAGAAGAGGTGCGGAAACCCGAAAAAAAACACATTTTAATCAAACGACGAAAAGAAGAGGTTCCCCCTGCTCCTGAAGCCGAAACGTCGACAAAAGAAGAGGGAGCCGTTCTCGATCTCCCCCAGAGCGAATCTCCGGAATCGGTAGAGGAGACGTCCCCCGAAATCGCCGCCGTGGTTCAGTCCCCGGCCGTCGAATCACCACCGGCTGTCGTCCTTCCGTCGATCGACGAAACGCCCGCTTCCGTCGGTGAGCCGGTTCCGACTCGTCCTGAACAGGCGAGTGAGGAGCCCGAGAAGGCCAAAGAAGGGGAGAAGTCCAAAAAAAATCGGAAAGGTGTAAAACCTCGCGATGCGGATCTTTTTGCCGAAATCTATGAAGATGCGGCTCGCTGGCAGGATCTTCGTCCGCTTCCTGCGCTGAGACGGGACGACCGCTCTCGGCACGTCCCTACTTCCACGTCGACGGAAATCACCAAACCAAGAAGAAAGACGGTCAAACTGTCGTCGGGCCTGACGGTGAAGGACTTTGCGGAGCACCTGGGGCTCCGGGTCGCGGAGGTGATTCGTAAGCTGATGGAAATGGGCGTCGGCCTCACGCTGAATCAACCCATGGATCTGGATGCCGGGGCGTTGATTGCCGAAGGGTTCGGGATTCACGTCGAGATCCAGACGGAAAAAGAGGGTGACGCGCTGTTGGAAGAAATCCTGGAGCCGACGACCGAGTCGCAACTGGTGCCTCGGCCTCCGGTGGTCACCATTATGGGGCACGTGGATCATGGGAAGACGTCTTTGCTCGACGCGATTCGTGAGACCAAGGTGACGCAACAGGAAGCTGGCGGAATCACGCAACATATCGGAGCCTATGCGGTTCGAGTGGGGGAGAAAAGCGTGACGTTTCTGGATACCCCCGGCCATGAGGCGTTTACCGCCATGAGAGCACGCGGCGCCCAAGTGACCGATATTGTCGTCCTGGTGGTCGCTGCGGATGATGGCGTCATGCCGCAAACTATCGAAGCCGCCAATCACGCGCAGGCCGCCAAGGTGCCCATCGTGGTGGCCGTCAACAAGATCGATAAGCCCGGTGCGAATCCGGATCGTGTCAAGCAGGGCCTGTCGGAACAAGGGCTCGTTCCTGAAGCCTGGGGTGGGCAAACCATCTACGTGGAAGTGTCGGCCAAAGAAAAACTGGGGTTGGAGACGCTGTTGGAGATGTTGTTGCTGCAAGCCGAGGTCATGGAGTTGCGCACGGATGTGACTCAGACCACGAAGGGCGTCGTGCTGGAGGCTCGATTGGATCGTGGTCGCGGCCCCGTCGCAACCGTCCTGGTCCAAAGCGGGGCGTTGAAAGTCGGATCCGCGTACGTGGTGGGGGCGACCAGCGGTCGCGTGCGAGCCCTGGTGTCTCACGATGGGAAAAAAGTCCTGGAAGCCGGGCCTTCCACCCCCGTCGAGGTCGTAGGAGTCCTGGGGTTACCCTCTGCGGGTGATCAATTGGTCGTCGTCAAGGATGAGCGGGTGGCTCGGGAGATCGCGGAGTCCCGACAACAAAAGCTTCGCACGGCGGAACTCGGGACCGGCCAGCGGCGGCTCACGCTGGACGCGTTGTTTGCGCAAGGCCAGGAGGCGGAGAAGAAAGAATTGTCGGTGTTGATTAAAGCTGACGCCCAGGGGTCGGTCGGTGCCTTGTGCGAATCCATTGCAAAACTTTCCTCCGAGACCGTCAAGGTGCAGATCATTCATCGGGGCGTCGGGGGCATCACCGAATCGGACGTGTTATTGGCGTCTGCGTCAAAGGCCCTTGTGCTTGGCTTTCACATTCGTCCGGACCCGAAAGCGGCGGCGCTCGCCGAACGTGAGGGGGTTGAGATCCGACTCCATACGGTTATTTACAATGCGATTGCAGACGTCAAGTCGGCGGCGGAGGGGCTGCTGGAGCCGACCCTCACGGAACGCGTGTTGGGCCGCGCCGAGGTGCGACAGGTCTTTTCGATCCCCAAAGTTGGCGCGATTGCGGGCTGTTACGTCACGAACGGGCATATTGCCCGGGGGAGTGAGGGGATTCGCCTGCTGCGGGACAGTGTGGTCGTCTATGAGGGAAAACTGGGTTCATTGCGGCGCTATAAAGATGACGTCCGGGAAGTGCAACAGGGGTATGAGTGCGGGATCGCCATTGAAAACTTCAATGACATTAAAACCGGTGACGTGATCGAGGCCTACGTCTTTGACAAGGAAACGGCCAAATTGTAACCCCGCGGGGTGATCGGCGTCGCGGAGGTTCAACGTCGAGCGGAATCCCTATGGTGGTGGGCGTCTGTCGGATAGCCTTGCATGTGCCCGAAGGACATTCGCTGAAATCGAAGCGTCAGATTCTGTCCAGCCTCAAGACGCGGCTTGCCAGGACGTTCCGCGTCTCGGTGGCCGAGCTTGACGATCATGATCTCTGGCAACGGTCCGTGTTGGGCATTGCCTGCATTGCCAATGAGTCGAGCCACGTGAATCGGATTCTCGATCAATCGATCAATATGATTCGGGCCGTTCCCACGTTGGAACTGCTCGACGTTCGCATAGAGCTGTTGTAAGGTGGCAGCCAGGGGTGTCAAAGCCGGCATCTAAACGATCGGTCAGGGTGGCCGATCAGATTAAAATGGAGGTCGCGGATATCCTTGCCAGAAAATGCAAGGATCCCCGGCTGCGCTTCGTGACGGTCACTGACGTGGCGATCAATAATGATCTGCGTAAGGCCCGCGTCTCGGTTGCCCTGTTGGAGCATCAGGGGGAGGAGGAAGACGTCATCAGGACTCTCAACAATGCCGCGGGGTTTGTTCGGCTGGAATTGGGGCGTCGCTTGGAGTTGCGCTATACGCCGGAGGTGACGTTCTGGTTCGACTCGAGCGAGGCCCGGGCCGCAGAGATCGGCCGGCTCCTCGATGACGTGCTTCTCCTCGACGATGAAGCGGAGCGCGACCGGGGATGAAAGCATGATGGCCGAAATGCTGGACCGTGTGACGCCGACGATGCTGCACGGCGTCCTGAACGTCTTCAAGCCGGCAGGGTGGACGTCGCACGACGTCGTGGCCAAGGTACGCCGTCTGCTTCAGGTTTCTAAAGTGGGGCATGCCGGGACCCTGGACCCCGAGGCCACCGGCGTGCTTCCCGTTTTGCTGGGGAAGGGAACGAGACTCTCGTCGTTCCTTCTTCATTGGGACAAGGACTATGAGGTCGTCCTGCGTCTGGGACAGGAGACGACGACCCAGGATGCCACGGGTGAACTTGTGCGAGCCCGTTCCATCCAGGGGATGGAGCATGAGACCGTTTGCGACGTGATTCGACAATTTCAAGGCGACCAATGGCAAGTGCCCCCCATGTATTCAGCGGTCAAAATGGGAGGGCAACCCCTGTACAAAGCCGCGCGGGCGGGTAAAATCCTGGACCGCCAGGCACGTGCCGTGACCATCTATCACCTCGAGGTCAGGGCGATGGACTTGCCCGACGTCACGCTGCGGGTTTGTTGCTCCAAGGGGACGTACATGCGTACCTTGTGCGCGGATATCGGGCAGCGCTTGGGTGTGGGCGGGCATCTGAGCCGATTGATTCGAATGCGAGTCGGGCCGCTTCGCCTCGATCAGGCGTGGACGATTGATGACATCGGAAATCACGATGACCTCACGAAACGGCACGGCGCCTTTCTGAACCTCGATGAAGCCTTGGCCCATCTGCCGGTCGTCACCGTCGATTCCGCCGTGGTCGGGAAGGTTCTGCATGGCATGCCTGTTTCGGAGGCCGCGGTGGAGGTGGAAGGTGACCGGGAGTACCCCACGGATACGCTGATGCGGGTCAAGGATGAACGGGAACGGTTCCTGGCCCTCGGCAAATGGGTTCCGTCGGGCGTGTCGGGGTATCAGTTACAGATGGTCAAGGTGTTTGGAGAGACGTTGCCGGAATAACGGCTCGCGCCTTTCCATGAACGAAGCAAGGAAAAAGGAGGCTGATATGGCAGCGGTCAAGGAAGCAAAGTCGGACGTCGTGCAACGACATCAGACCCATGAACGGGATACGGGTTCGTCAGAGGTGCAGATTGCCTTATTGACGAATCGCATCAACTATTTAACCGACCATTTTCGCATGCATAAGAAAGATCATCATTCGCGGCATGGGTTGTTGAAAATGGTCAGTCTTCGGCGACGCCTGTTGGATTATCTCCATCGAAAAGACGTCGATCGCTATCGAGCCCTTCTTGGAAAATTGGGGCTGCGGAAATAGCGGGGAGTCGCCACGGAAGTTGTCACGAAAGGAAGAAGGAGAGAGGTACATGGTGCAAGCAGTGGAATTGGATATAGCAGGACGCAGGATGCGATTCGAGACGGGACGAATGGCCAAGCTGGCCGATGGGGCCGTTTTGGCCTCGTATGGCGATACCGTGATTCTGGCTACGGCCGTGTCGTCCAAGACGTTGAAGCCGGACGTGGATTTTTTGCCGCTCACGGTCAATTATCAGGAAAAGGCCTATTCGGCCGGTAAAATTCCCGGGGGGTACTTCAAGCGTGAAGGCGCGCCATCGGAAAAGGAGACGCTGACGAGCCGGCTCATCGACCGGCCGATTCGTCCCTTGATCCCGGAGAAGTTTTATTATGAGACGCAAGTCATCGTGTCGGTGCTTTCAGCCGACCAATCGATGACCTCGGACGTGGTCGGGATCACCGCGGCTTCAGCCGCGCTCGCAATCTCGGACGTGCCGTTCGGCGGGCCGTTGGCCGGAGTCAAAATCGGACGGGTCAATGGCCAGTTCGTGGTGAACCCCAACCTGCAGGAACTCGGGAACAGTGATCTCGATTTGGTCGTCGCCGGTACCGAGGATGCGATTTTGATGGTGGAAGCCGGAGCGAATGGGCTGTCCGAGTCCGTGCTGCTGGACGCATTGGCTTTAGCGCATTCGGAAATCAAGAAGATGGTGGCGAAGATCCTCGAGTTGCAGGCCGCAGTGGGACGGACCAAGCGAACGCTGGTGGTCGAACCGATTGACGAGACCCTGGAACGACGAGTGAAGGACCTGGTTACTGATCCGATTCGAGAAGCCGTCCTGCTCGCCAACAAAACCGACCGGCAGGAGCGGTTGGATCAGATCCTGGCCGATGCAAAGGAGAAGCTGGGCGAAGAAGACCCGGCGCGCTGTCGGCAGATCAAAGAGGTCTACCACGATTTGGAATATCGTGAAGTCCGCGAGATGATTCTGGACAAGCAGGTCCGAGCCGATGGGCGGGGACCTTCGGATATTCGGCCCATTACGTGCGAGACGGGCATTTTGCCCCGCACGCATGGCTCGGCCCTGTTCACGAGGGGTGAAACCCAAAGCCTGGCCGTGGTCACGCTGGGCACGTCGGACGATGAGCAACGCATTGATGCGCTCGAAGGCGAGTATTTCCGCAACTTCATGCTTCATTATAATTTCCCTCCGTTTAGCGTGGGAGAAGCCCGGCCCCTTCGATCTCCCGGGCGACGCGAAGTCGGGCACGGGAAACTTGCGGAGCGGGCATTGCAGTCGGTTCTGCCGGACAGGGAGCGGTTTCCCTATACCATTCGGATCGTCTCGGATATTCTGGAATCCAATGGCTCTTCTTCCATGGCCACGGTGTGCGGAGGCACCTTGGCCATGATGGATGCCGGGGTGCCCATTCGGGAACCGGTGGCGGGTATTGCCATGGGACTCATCAAGGACGGCGACCGGGTCCTTATTCTGTCGGATATCCTCGGGCTGGAAGATCATCTGGGAGACATGGATTTCAAGGTGACGGGAACGCGGACTGGCGTCACCGCGCTTCAGATGGACATCAAAATCGGAGGGCTCACGATTGAGGTGATGCGGCAAGCCCTCGAACAGGCCAAGGCCGGGCGTCTGCACATTCTGGAAAAAATGCAGGAATCGCTCTCCTCGCCACGGGCGTCCCTTGCGCCCCATGCCCCTCGAATTTTTACGCTTCAGATCAAACCCGACAAGATTCGTGACGTCATCGGACCCGGCGGGAAGGTCATTCGCGGCATCATTGCGGAATGCGGGGTCAAGGTTAACGTCGACGATTCGGGCCTGGTGACGATTGCATCGGTTGATGAAACGTCGGCCAATCAGGCGATCGAGATGATCCAACGGTTGACGGAGGAGGCGACCGTGGGGAAAACCTATCTGGGTACCGTCCGGAAGATCGTCGATTTTGGGGCCTTTGTCGAGATCTTGCCCAACGTCGACGGCTTGGTCCACATTTCACAATTAGCCCAGCATCGAGTCAAATCCGTGGCCGATGAACTTGCGGAAGGGGAGCAGGTGTTGGTCAAGGTTTTGGAAATCGATAGGCAGGGGAAGATTCGGTTAAGCCGCAAAGAGGCCTTGCTGGAGTCGGAGCAGCCTCCTGCGGTCTCCTAGAAGATCGGTGCTGCGCTCATCTCGGATTTCGAACCGGCGAGGGAAGGCCTCGGGTTCGGGTGTGCCATTCCCGTGTCGAGGCCATGCCTGGGACGCGTAAGATAGTCCTTGAGAACGGCGTTCGTCTTGTGCTGGAACGAATGCCGTCGCTCAAGTCCGTCGCCGTCGGTGTCTGGGAACACGTCGGGTCCCGGGATGAAGGCCCTCGGCAAAAGGGCCTCGCCCACTTCCTCGAACACATGATGTTCAAAGGCACGCGCCGTCGGTCCGCAACCAGGATTTCTCATGAAATCGACAGCCTGGGCGGAGAGATGAATGCCTTTACCACTCATGAAACCACCACCCTGTACATCAAGGTGCTGGACCAGCGGATCGGACAGGCCGTCGATTTGCTAGCCGACGTGTTCTCTCACTCCCGGTTTGATCGCAAAGAAATCGAACGCGAAAAACAGGTCGTTCTCGAAGAGATTCGAACGGTCCGGGATGACCCCGAAGACTTCGTGCAGGAACTGCACGCCCGGCAGGTGTTGCGGGGGCATCCGTTGGGGCGGTCGATCCTGGGCGATCAGGCCACCATACAAGGCCTTCAACGACGCGATATTGTCGACTATCTGGATCAGCAGTATCGTCCGGAAAAAACCGTGGTGGCGGTGGCAGGAAACTTTCAGGTGAAGGAAGTCGAAACCCTGGTCAACGCCGCGTTTGGGCAGTGGCGCGCCGTTGGGTGGAAGGACCATGCCGCGCAACGGCAGAAGCCGCCCCACGTTCGGGGCGGGATCATGGTGCATCAGAAGCCGTTGGAGCAAGTCCATCTCTGCATGGGATTCAAGGGACTTCCCGTGGCGCATCCGGCCCGCTATGCGGCCCATGTGCTGAACGTCCTGCTTGGGGGAGGGATGAGTTCACGACTCTTTCAGGAGATTCGGGAGAAACGCGGCCTGGCGTATACGATCTATTCCCAGTTGTCGAGCTTTTCAGATGGAGGGGTGTTGACCATCTATGCGGCGAGCGGGGCCAAAGAGGCGCCTTCCGTCGTGGACGTGGTGTCTCAGGAGATCGGAAAATTGAAGAAACGCGGGCCGGCACTCCATGAATTGGAGCGAACCAAAGACCAATTAAAAGGAGGCTTGATGCTGGGCCTGGAAGGGACCTACGGGCGCATGAACAAGTTGGCCAACGATGAGCTCGCGCAGGGGCGGTACGTGTCGCTTCGGGAACTCGAATCGGAAATTGACCGCGTGTCCGTCCGGGACGTTCAGGCGCTATGCCATGAACTCCTGGATTTTGACGCAATGGCCGTGACGGCGTTGGGGCCCGTGACGTCGGCAACCTTTCAGGGGAAATTTTTCTCGCAATCCTGACAATCCGATGAATTTTTCCCTGGAAAGACTCTTGACAACCTTCCACGGGATGGGTAGCATGGGCCACTCCTTGAAGCTGGGAAGAAGTACAGGGAGGGGAAGCGTGGCTTCAGGAGCATGTCGTTGCACGTGAAAAAGGTTTCGGTTAAAAAGTACGAGTTGTTATTTTTATTATGTCATCCTAAGTAAAGGAGGGGGAAATGAAGAAGTCATTTTTCCGTGGGGGCGTTGTGGGAGGACTGGCTGCAGGTCTGATGCTCGTGGGATTCATCGGTCTGGCAGATGCTCAGAAGGGCCCCTGTTCCAGCAACAAGAAATGCTCTGGTGATCCCAATGAGGTTGCTAGCATCGGGGACATGCAACTCCGTGGAACGGCTCCAGGGAGCCTGAAGGGTCGCGTGTATGCCCATTGGGCTGACAATCCGAGTGGAGAAATTCTTTTCGGCATTCAATATTGGAACACCAGCAGCCCCGGCGAAGCGGGTGATCCTCTCGGCCGTGCCTCCGATGACCGGAACGTGGCGATTCCCGATCCGTTGTTCGTCTGCTGCGCCTGGGGGTATCAGGGTGGTGAAGAGCGCAACAATCCGTATGCGGGATGGTACAATCCGCAAACGACGGTGCGCTTACGCGTGAAGGATGCCTCGTTGATGAAGCAGCTGACCGATGCGTCACAGAATCTGGTGGCGATGGAAGTGCAACTCGACGGCAACACCGTCACGGGATTCAAAGTCCTGGAGGGCGAATAACGTCCGGTGCTTGAAGAGAATTCATTTTGAGAGAGTCTTTATTCTTAGTGCTTAATTGAGGAGGAGGAAATCATGAAAATTGGGAAATCAGGGTTAGCCGTTCTCACTGCCTTGATCGTGGTGGGGTGCATGGCCTCCAGTGCCCTTGCCATTGAAGCCTTCCAGGAAAGGTTTGAGTGGGGCGATCTCAGCAAACCGACCACCCTGCATGCCCGAGTGGCGGTTGTCGATCCGTATGAAAAAGCCGCCTGGGTGAACGTCGCCGTGTTTGGAGGCAATGCCGAGAGCGGGTACTATTGGCAAAAGTATTTTCCAGGAAAGAATTTGAAGGTGTATGCGGGTGATGACAACGTCTGGAAAAAACTCGTGGCCTTGGGCAAGGGCTCACATAGCCAGGCGGTGATGAGTGGGACCGAGGCTTCAAACTACACCCTGGTGGAACTCGTGGTTCAGGAAACTGAGCAGAATCATCGGGTCGTGTCGTCGGTTTCCGAGCTTCCTGAAGTTGCCGGGACTCCGGATAAGCCCAGAAGCATTCATAGCCTGCGGGCCATCAGCGTCGTGGATTCCATTGACAACAACCATTGGGCACAAAACAAGAAGATGCAGTACGATGTGATGGTGCCCGGGGTGGGACCGATTTCCGGGTTCATCCCCTACTCCAACCAAGCGCCTCATGCGTCCAAGGGGACCAAGGAAGGAAAGTTCGGGGGGTTGTTGCAATAAGCCGGTAGAGAAAAGGCTTTCGCCGGATAAAGGGCAGGACCAGAGGTCCTGCCCTTTTTTTATGTGGCGCGTTTTTGGATGTCCGCTAATCGGTTTAAGGCTTCAAGCGGAGTCATGGAGAACAGCTCCAATTGCTTGATTTCTTCGATCAGGGGATGGGGAGGCGGAGCGGAAGATGCCACGTGTGCAGGGTCCCGTTGCGGAAGCTGTTCTGCAGACGCCGCGTGTTCGAGCTGTGCCAGGACGTCTTCTGCTCGCGTAATGAGCGTTGCCGGAAGCCCCGCGAGTTTTCCCACGTGAATCCCATAACTGCGAGTGGCCTTTCCGGGTTTGATCGTTCTTAAAAAAATGACTTGATCCTTTTCCTCTTTCACCGAGACGGTGAGATTGTGGACGCCCTCGCGAAACTTTTCCAAATCCGTCATTTCATGGTAGTGGGTGGCAAAAATGGTTCTTGCTCCGAGTGCCTGCCTGTCTTGAATGTGTTCGGCAATCGCCCAAGCCAGACTTAATCCATCGTAGGTACTCGTTCCCCGTCCTATTTCATCCAGAAGAATGAGGCTGCGGGACGTGGCTTCGTGGAGGATGTTGGCGGTTTCCAGCATTTCCACCATGAAGGTACTCAATCCGAAAGCCAGGTTGTCGGACGCGCCCACTCGGGTAAACAGTCGATCGATGATCCCGATCTTTGCTTCGGAGGCAGGAACAAAACAGCCGAGATGGGCCATGAGCACGATCAGCCCTGTTTGCCGCAAAAATGTGCTTTTGCCCGCCATGTTAGGACCGGTCAGCAACAATAATCGATGGGTATCGAAGTCGAGGTAGGAGTCGTTGGGAATAAAGCCTTCGGGCAAATCGAATTGTTCCAGAACCGGATGACGGCCGTTTTTTATGCAGATGATCCCCCCGTCGTGCACCTCGGGTTTGACGTAGCGATTTCTGGACGCGACTTCGGCAAAAGTCGTGAGTACGTCGAGCAGCGCCACGTGCTTCGCCATTTTTTGGATTCGGAACACGTGGGGGGCGATCGTTTGCAGCAAGGCCTGAAAACGTTCCTGTTCTGCACGTCGTAATTTCGTCTCGGTTCCGGACAGTTGTCCTTCGATCCGTTCGAGCTCTTCGGTTGCATACCGTTCGGCATTGGCCAGGGTTTGTTTCCGGCGAAAACGTTCGGGGACACGGGACAGATGGGTGTTCTTGACTTCGAAATAGTAGCCAAATACCTGGTTGTACTTGATTTTGAGGGAATCGATTCCGGTCTGTTCCCGTTCGCGCTGTTCCAGATCGGCCAACCATTGCACGCCATTGCGGGCCATGTGTCGGAGCTCATCGATGACAGGATCCACGCCGTCCTGAAAGATGGAACCCTCTTTCACGGAACTCGGGGCCTTGGGGTCAATGGCGTTCGCAACGAGGGCGGTGACGTCCGACAGCGCATCCCATCGCTGGAAGATGGAGTCGAGCAGGGGATCGGCTATGCCGTCGAAACGCTGTACAAGCCGAGGGAGAATTTGCAGGGAATCCTGTAAACGCAGGACGTCCCGAGGCGTGGCCGTTCCCATCCCTACGCGGCTGCTCAGTCGCTCGAGGTCGCAGAGGTCTTTTAATAAAGCCCGAACGGACAGGCGCAGCGTCAGGTCGTCCAGGAACATGGAGACCGCGTTGAGCCGGCGGTGAATGGATTCGTGGTCGATCAGAGGACGGACGATCCATTGACGTAACAAGCGGCTTCCCGTCGCCGTGACCGTGTGATCGAGAACCGACAACAGGGTGTGGTTTTGATCGGGATGTAACGCCTGGATCAGCTCAAGGTTGCGCATGGTCATGGTGTCCAGATGCATTTCCCGTGTGGGTTCAAGCCGTTCGGGCTTTTGGATGTGGTGGTGCGTGAGGGTTGGTTGGGTATGCTTCAGATAACGCAGGAGGGATCCGCCCGCCTGAACCCCGGGTCCCGTGGGAGAGAGCCCCAGTCCGTTCACGTCGTCGATTTCGAAATGAGCCCGGAGAACGTCTTGCGAAGCGTTCGACTCGAAATATTCGGAGGGCCGTTCCGTTACGAGCGGTAACCGCAGCGGCTCCAGAAGCTTGTGGACGTCGAGTGCGCACTCCTCGGTTTTTTCCGGGATGACCACTTCCTGAGGGCCAAGTCGAATGAGTTCGTCCAACATCGCGTCCTGACCGCGGTCCCCGAAAAATTCCGCGATGAGAAACTGTCCGGTCGAAAGATCGATGGAGGCGAGCCCAAGGCCGTCATGGGAATGGACCGAACCGGGTTGAATGGAGATGGACGCCAGAAAGTTGGCTTCTTTGGCGTTCAGCAGTTCATCATCGAAAAGCGTGCCCGGGGTGTAGAGGCGTACGACCTCTCGTCGAACCAGTCCCTTCGACGATTTGGGATCTTCGACCTGCTCGCATAGCGCAACGGTTTTCCCGGACTTCATGAGCTTGGACAGATAGCTCGTGGCGGCATGATAGGGCACTCCACAGAGGGGCACGGGGTTGGGGCTGTTCTTATCCCTGGTCGTCAGCGCAATATTGAGCAAGCCGGCGGCTTCCTTGGCATCCTCGTAAAACATCTCATAGAAGTCACCCACGCGAAAAAAGACAATCGTCTCCGGGTAGCGTCGTTTGACGTCCCAGTATTGTTGCAGGAGCGGCGTCAGTTCGGCTTGACCCATGAGGCGGCTACCCCGCGTCCGACGTGATCACGCGAAGAAGCGCCCGGCTTCGTGCCCCGAACGCTTGAACCTGAACACGACGAACGGTTTTTCTTGCGTGGAGAAAATGAATCGAAAGATAGTCATCAGGGAGCCACGCGGCAGGCAATCGGTCGGCCCATTCAATGAGGACCACGGAGTCTCCGTTCAGATACTCGACCAACCCCGTGTCGGCCAACTCCGATGACGTGTCCAATCGATACAAGTCGACGTGGACAAGCCTGAGGGGGCCGACGTATTCCTGGATGAAGGTAAAGGTCGGACTACTGACCACGTGGGGAACGAACCCTACGCCTCGTGCGACACCTCGGACAAACGTCGTTTTCCCGGAGCCCAACTCGCCAATAAGCGTGATGACTTCCCCACCGTGAAGATGACGGCCGACGGTCGAACCGAATTGCTCGGTTTGCAGGGATGACGTCAGGGTACGGGTCCGGCGTGCTTGGTGTTCAATGGCCATGTGGTCTGACGGGTTCGGGGTGGGGACCATGAAGGACCTGGGCCATGGCCCGGGGCAGATAGGCGAAGAGGTCGCTGGCCAGCAAACTTGGATAGCCATGCGCTTGGACCGCGAGGTCTCCCGCTAATCCGTGAAGGTAGACCCCGCTTTGGACCGCTTCCCACGGAGAGACTCCTTGTGCGAGCAACCCGGCGAGGATTCCGGTGAGGACATCTCCCGTCCCGGCCGTGGCCAGGCCGGGGTTTCCGGTGGGCGTCAGGGACGTGGCTCCATGAGGATGGGCGATAATCGTTCGTGCTCCCTTCAGGACCACGAAGCTGGAATGGCTCCGGGCGAAGTCCTGCGCAATCCTGATCCGATCAAGGTTCACGGCCTCTGCCGTGGATTCACCAAGCAGCCTCGCCATTTCTCCGGGGTGGGGCGTCAGGATCGGGGGCAAGGGGCATGAACGGAGCAGAGGCACGTGACCTGCCAGGGCGTTCAGGCCGTCGGCATCGATGACGATCGGGCGGTCGCATCGGGTGATCAGCGTTCGAACCACCTCCGCGGTTTCGACGTGAGTCGAGAGCCCGGGCCCAATGCCGATGGCACTGCGAGCTTGAAGAAAGGCACACAACCGGGGAAGGGCCCGTCGAGACAGCGTGTGGGCTTTGGTTTCGGGAAGCGGCAGGGTCATGGCTTCCGGCATGCTCGATACGAGGCTGGTCTGCACCGTGGCCGGCGTGGCCACGGTGACGAGCCCGGCTCCCGCTCGAAGGGCCGCTTGGGCCGCCAAGGCCGCGGCTCCGCCTTTCCCTGAGGAGCCGGCAATGATCCCCACGTGACCGAAAGTGCCCTTATGTGAGGACGCCGAGCGCTTGGGCAGCCACGGTCGAATCATGGACGCCGTCAACAATTCAGGGGGCTCAGGCAGAGCTTCGAGATACTGACGCGGAATTCCAAGATCGACGCAATGCAGTCGGCCCACGTGATCAATGCCTGCTCCCAGAAAGAGTCCGAGCTTGGGATTGCCCAGTGTGACGGTCAGGGCAGCTTGAACCGCCGTTCCCAACGCCGATCCGGTATCCGTATCAATGCCGGAAGGAACGTCCACCGCCACGGTGGGAGCCTCCGAGGCATTCATGGCATGAATGGCCTCGTGGTACAGGCCGGTAATCGGCGAAGACGTGCCGGTTCCCAGGAGCGCGTCGACGAGAACGTCACTGTGCTGTCCCAATTGGTGCATGTGGTCCGTGGAAGGGGCAGGGAAGACGTTCGTTCTGCCGGCCCCTTTGACAAACCGTTGATACATCAGCTTGGCGTCGCCATGGAGATCGCGGATGTGCGCCAGAAGGCAGACTCGAACGGCGCTACGTTGCCGATGCAGGAGCCTGGCGACGACGAATCCGTCTCCGCCGTTGTTGCCTTTTCCGCAGAAGATCGTCACCGTTTTGCCCTTCAGAGGCCCGAAGGTCTCTTCCATGGCCGACACCACACCGGTTCCCGCGCGTTCCATCAGCGTCGTTCCGGGAACGCCGGCCTCGTGGATCGTGCGACGGTCGAGTTCCCGCATCTGTTGGGCGGTGACGATTTTCATGGCGAATCAGGCTCGAACGGCTAGCTGCGAAGCAATGCCGGGATGAACGCTCTCATTTCTCTGACGGCTCGTTCGAGGCCGACGAGTACGGCACGGGCAATAATGCTGTGCCCGATGTTGAATTCCGCGATTTCGGCGATTCCCGTGAGACGGCTGATGTTGCGATAGGTCAATCCATGGCCGGCGTTGACCTCGAGGCCTAATTGCCGTGCGAGACGCGCTCCCTCGATCAGGGCGTCGACGGCGTTCCCGATCTCCTGGGGATGGTGGCTGTTGGCATAGGTTCCGGTATGGAGTTCGACGGCATCGGCTCCGACCTTGTGGGCGGCGTGGATTTGACTCCGGTCCGGGTCGATGAACAGGCTGACCGGAATCTGAACGTGATGGAAGCGGCGAATCAGGGAGGTGAGTTGCCTCCGATGCGTCGTGATCGCAAGCCCGCCTTCGGTGGTCAATTCCTCACGCCGTTCGGGGACCAGGGTGACTTTGTCGGGCCTGACGCGCAACGCAATCTTCACGGTCTCGTCTTCTGCAGCCATTTCCAGGTTCAAGGTGGAAGGGACCACGTCTCGCAGCAGGGTCAGATCCCGTTCCTGGATGTGTCGACGATCTTCGCGCAGGTGGATGACCAGGCCATCCGCACCCCCTAGGTCGGCCAGCACCGCTGCGGCAATGGGATCGGGTTCATGCCCACCTCGGGCCTGCCGGAGAGTGGCGACGTGGTCGATGTTGACGCCGAGCCGAGCCATGGTCACGTTCTCACTAATGTGAAGGATGGGAACTACCGTCTTGCATTATGGCAAAACCGGCGAGGGGTCGCAATGGACCGGGCCTGCTCGAGTCGGAGACGGCGCGTGTTGGGTGTTCAGGAAAAAAGCCGACGTCGTTCATTGACTGGTCGTATGGCCTCTACTACAATAACGGGTTATCACGATCACTCTGGCCATTTCCCGCCAACAAGGTATGTGCAGCCGTGCAGGATTTTTTTCGCATTCAACGCCTCCCACCCTACGTCTTCAGCCAGGTTCAGGAACTCAAGATTCAGGCGCGGCAGCGTGGTGAGGACATTATCGACCTGGGGATGGGGAATCCCGATCAAGCGACTCCTCCCCATATCGTCGAGAAATTGGTCGAAGCCGCCCAGAAAGGGAAAAATCACCGGTATTCGGCTTCTCGTGGCATTACACGATTACGTCACGCCATCAGCACGTGGTATGGGCAACGCTATAACGTGGAGATCGATCCCGAGGCCGAAGCGATCGTGACCCTGGGCGTCAAGGAGGGCCTGTCGCATCTGATCCTCGCGTTGTTGGGACCGGGAGACGTGGTGCTGACGCCGACGCCGACGTATCCCATTCACATGTACAGCGTGATCATCGCGGGTGGAGAAGTGCGTGGCGTCGATCTTCGTCCTGCCGACGATTTCTTTGAAAACCTCACGCGAGCCTATCGCCAAAGCCAACCCAGGCCGAAAGTCCTGATCATGAGTTTCCCCCACAATCCCACCACGAGCGTGGTAGACGAGGAGTTTTTCAAAAAGGTGGTGGCGTTTGCGCGTGAACACCGGCTCTACGTCATCCATGACTTGGCCTACGCGGACATTGTCTTCGATGGCTATCGAGCGCCGAGTCTGTTGCAGGTGCCGGAAGCCAAGGACGTCGGCGTGGAATTTTATTCATTATCCAAAAGCTACAACATGCCGGGGTGGCGGGTCGGATTTTGTGTCGGGAATCGAGACATCATTGCGGCGCTGACCAAGATCAAAAGCTATCTGGATTACGGGATGTTTCAGCCCGTCCAGATTGCCAGTATTATCGCGCTCACGGGACCGCAGGATTGCGTCCAGTCCATCGTGAAACAGTATGAACACCGGCGCAACGCGTTGGTCTCCGGGCTTAATCGTATCGGATGGCGGGTGGATTATCCGCGCGCCACGATGTTCGTCTGGGCTCGAATTCCGGCAGCCTACGCGGGAATGGGGTCGCTCGAATTCTCGAAGTTTCTGCTCCGCGAAGGGAAGGTAGCGGTGTCCCCGGGAATCGGATTCGGAGAAGGCGGAGACGAATACGTTCGATTCGCGTTGGTGGAAAACGAACATCGAACCCATCAGGCCATTCGAGGCATCAGAAACGCGTTAAAACTGGACGATCGAGCATGAACGGCGAAATCGGCATCGGTCTGGTCGGATTTGGCACCGTCGGGTCCGGGGCTGCGAAAATCCTTTTCAACCAGGCCGACTTGATCGCGCGGCGGGTGGGGTGCCCCCTGCGCCTGAAGCGAATCGTGGACCTTGACGTGACGTCGGACCGTGGGCTGGTGCTTCCTCGGGGCGTCCTGAGTACGGATCTCGAGGGACTCATGAAGGATGAGTCCCTCGAGATCGTGATGGAATTGGTCGGGGGCTATGATGTTGCCAAGCGCGTCATTCTTGAGGCCATCGGCCACGGGAAACACGTCGTCACCGCCAATAAAGCCTTATTGGCGGTTCATGGGGAGGAAGTGTTCGCCGCTGCCCATCGTGCGGGTGTGGACGTGGGATTCGAAGCCAGCGTCGGGGGAGGGATTCCGATTCTCCGGTCATTAACCGAAGGCCTGGCGGCCAATCACTGTGTGTCCCTGGCCGGAATTCTGAACGGCACCTCCAACTACATCCTGACTCGGATGAAACGAGAGGGACGGGAATTTCAGGAAGCCCTGGTTGAAGCGCAGGCCGCTGGCTACGCAGAGGCGGATCCGACGTTTGATATCGACGGCATCGATTCCGCGCACAAGTTGGCGATCATGGTCGGCTTGGCCTATGGCACGCCCGTCAACGTCAAGGAGATTTACACCGAAGGCATTCGACGATTGACCGCCTTGGACATTCGGTACGCGTCGGAGTTGGGGATGACGGTGAAACTGCTCGGGGTGGCGAAACACCGTGAGGATGGCATCGAAGCACGCGTTCATCCTACGATGATTGCCAATACGGCGCCGTTGGCCCAGGTGCATGGAGTCTATAACGCCATTCACGTCGTGGGCGACGTCGTCGGGGACGTCATGTTTTACGGGCAGGGGGCCGGTTCGTTGCCCACGGGGAGCGCGGTCGTGAGTGACGTCATCGACATCGCGCGCAACGTTCGCAAGCAAGCCTGTGGCCGCGTGCCGCCGACTTCGTTTCCCATGGGCAACCGAATGCCGATCAGGATTCGCCCGATGGAAGCCTTGACCACCCGCTATTATCTGCGCTGTATGGTTCCGGATCGGCCCGGGGTCCTTTCCAGGATTGCCGGCATCCTCGGCGACCATTCCATCAGTATCGCCTCTGTGTTGCAGCAGGGCCGGCAGGAAGGCCAGACGGTTCCGGTCGTGATCATGACGCATAGCGCGTCGGAACGTTCAGTGCAGACCGCGATACAGGAAATCGATCGCCTGTCTTCTCTTGTTTCGGAGCCGGTGACGTGCATCAGAGTAGAGGATCAGGAATCGTGACCCCCGTCCTTTCTGAGTTCCCCGGACGTGTTCCGGACGGAGAGATCCCACGATGAGGCCCTGGCGTGGAATCATAGAAGAGTTCAGAAAGTTCCTTCCGGTCACCGAACAGACACCGGTGGTGACCCTGTGCGAAGGCAACACGCCCTTGATTCAGGCCAACCGGTTGGCCAAACGAATCTGTCCGCACGTCGACCTGTATCTCAAGGTGGAAGGAGCGAATCCAACCGGTTCGTTTAAAGATCGAGGCATGACCCTGGCGGTCTCCAAGGCGCTGGAAAAACGCGCCCGGGCGGTCATGTGTGCTTCCACCGGCAATACGTCGGCGTCGGCTGCCGCCTATGGCGGGCGGGCGGGCCTGCCGGTGTACGTGTTGGTGCCCGCGGGAAAAGTGGCATTGGGCAAATTGGCGCAGGCGATGGCGCATGGGGCTATCGTGATGCAGATCGAAGGAAATTTCGATCAGGCGCTTTCAATCGTCAAGGACCTGTGTGCCGACGAGGGCTTTGAACTCGTCAATTCGTTAAACCCCTTGCGCCTGGAAGGACAAAAGACCGCGGCCCTGGAAGTCTGTGATCAGTTGGGCCGTGCGCCTTCGCATCATTGTCTGCCGGTAGGGAACGCCGGGAACATTTCGGCGTATTGGAAAGGGTACAGGGAATACCACGAGGCAGGCCAGATCGCCTGGCGCCCGAAGATGATGGGGTTTCAGGCTCAGGGAGCGGCCCCGATCGTGCGAGGCCACGTGATCGACCAACCCCAAACGGTGGCGACGGCCATTCGGATTGGGAATCCGGCCAGTTGGAAGCTGGCCGTGCAGGCGGCAGAGGAATCATCCGGCATGATCCGGATGGTGACGGACGAAGAAATTCTTGGGGCGTATCGAGCACTCGCCGAAGAAGAAGGCGTTTTTTGTGAACCCGCTTCTGCGGCCTCGGTGGCCGGATTGACCAAGTGCAGCCAGGCCGGGTCGTTGCCCGAAGGAGCCACGGTCGTCTGCACGTTGACCGGTCATGGGTTGAAAGATCCTGATATTGCCGTTGAAATCTCGCCAGACGCCCGGACGGTCAAAGCTACGCGGGAAGACGTGCTGGCGTTGCTCCGATCCTGAAGGCCACCCCTCGCGCACCCTGCCCACGAATGGTTCATCCGGAGTAGAAGCCGATGGCGTTGTTGATCGAAAAGTTCGGTGGGACGTCCGTTGGGACGGTGGAACGAATCCGTCGGATTGCCGAACTGATCGAACAACCCTATCGAGCCGGTCATCAGGTCGTGGTGGTGGTCTCCGCCATGAGCGGGGAGACGGATCGACTGTTGCGGCTTGCCCATGAAATCACGCCGCAACCGGATGATCGGGAGCTGGATCTGTTGTTGTCTTCCGGAGAACGCGTGACCATTGCCCTGCTCGCGATGAAACTGCGAAGCCGTGGCATCAACGCGCGTTCCTTTACCGGGCGTCAGGGGGGAATCGTGACCAACAGTTCCCATACCCGGGCTCGTATCGCGAAGGTGATGGCCGATCCCGTGAAGCAGGCCCTGGCCGAAGGCGTCCTGCCCATCGTGGCAGGGTTTCAAGGCGTCAACGAACGCTCGGAAGTCACTACGCTCGGAAGGGGGGGCTCGGATCTGACGGCCGTGGCCTTGGCCGCCACGCTGAAGGCGGACCGATGCATCATCTTTACCGACGTGGATGGAGTGTACACCGCGGATCCCAACGTGGTGGCCTCGGCCAGGCGGATTCCGAAACTGTCCTATGAGGAAATGCTGGAATTGGCGAGTTTGGGGGCGAAGGTGCTTCAGGCACGTTCGGTCGAATTTGCAGCGAAATATCGGGTTCCGGTACAAGTACAATCCAGCTTTCAGGAAGGAGACGGGACATTGGTGACGCATGAAGACGTTGACATGGAACGGGCCGTGGTGTCCGGGGTCACGGGAGACCGGAACCAGGCCAAGATCACCGTGGTGGGCGTTCCGGACAGGCCGGGAATTGCCGCGAACCTGTTCGGCGTCGTGGCGGAAGCCTCCATCGTGGTGGACATGATTATTCAAAACGTGGGGCACCAGGAGGCGTTCACCGATATTTCCTTTACGGTTCCGCGGAGTGACCTGGCGCGTGCGATGACCTTGGTCAAACAAACGGCCGATGAAATCGACGCCAGGGCCGTCGAGGTCAAGGAGGAGATCGCCAAGGTGTCCCTGGTGGGCGTCGGCATGCGCTCTCATTCGGGGGTGGCGTCACGCATGTTCCAAACGCTTGCACGAGAAGCGATCAACATCATGATGATCAGCACCTCCGAAATCAAAATTTCCTGTGTGCTGGACGAAGCCGACGTGGACAAAGCGATCCGGGCTCTTCATCAGGAATTCGGGCTGGACAAGGCCCCGGAGCATCGTCGGTGACGGGAGCTTGAGAACGAACACGTGATTCGAGTCCGGATGGAGAGACGGTCTGTCGCCCGTGTCGGGCGATTCGTGGCCGAAGGTGACTGAACCCATGAACACGGAACCCTTGGAAATCTACGATACCACGCTGCGTGACGGCGCGCAGGCCGAAGACGTGAGTTTTTCGGTTGAAGACAAAGTCCGTATTGCGCAGAAACTCGATGAACTGGGTATCCAGTTCATCGAGGGCGGATGGCCGGGGGCCAATCCTCGAGACGTCGAGTTCTTTCAGGTCATCAGGAAGATTCCCCTCACCCATGCGAAGATGGTGGCCTTTGGCTCGACGCGAAAGGCCAGTCAATCGGCCGACGCGGATGCCAATCTACAGGCGCTCCTGGCCGCGGAAACGGGGATTATCACCATTTTCGGGAAAAGCTGGACCCTGCACGTCACGGAGGCGTTGGGTACCGCGTTGGAAACCAATCTCGAATTGATCAGGGATTCCATCGCGTACTTGCGGGCTCATGGGAAACGGGTCTTTTATGATGCGGAACACTTCTTCGACGGGTTCAAGGCCGATTCCTCCTATGCGATGCAGACGATACAGGCGGCAGCCGACGCCGGCGCCGAACGGATTATTCTCTGTGACACCAACGGCGGGACCATGCCGTGGGAAGTCGAATCCATTTGGACCCACGTGAAGCAGGCCTGTCGGGTCCCCTTGGGCATTCATGCTCATAATGACGCAGAGATGGCGGTGGCGAATACCCTGGTGGCCGTTCAGCAGGGAGCCCGACAAGTGCAGGGGACCATCAATGGGATCGGCGAGCGATGCGGGAACGTCAATCTCTGTTCCGTGCTGGCCAATCTTGAATTGAAGATGCAGATCGACGTGCTGGGGGGCGAGCGGATGCGGCAACTCAGGAACGTCTCCAATTTCGTTTCTGAAATTGCCAACCTCCTGCCGAATAAACGGCAACCCTACGTTGGAGATGCAGCGTTTGCCCACAAGGGGGGCGTTCACATCCATGCCGTTCAGAAAAATGCCCAAACGTACGAGCACGTTGCGCCGGAGTCAGTGGGCAATCGGCAGCGGGTCCTGATTTCGGATAATACCGGACGGAGTGGCGTGGTCCGAAAGGTGGAGCATTTGGGGTTCAGCCTTTCCAAGGACCATCCGCATCTCGAGGAACTGTTAGCCCGACTCAAGAATTTGGAACGAGACGGCTACCAGTACGAAGGCGCCGAAGGCTCTTTCGAGTTGCTGGCCCGCGAAGCGATGGGCACGCATCGCCCTTCATTTGAGCTGTTGGGCTTACGGGTCATTGTCGAAAAACGACATGCCGATGATGTGCCGATGACGGAAGCCACGATCAAAGTGAAGGTCGATCATATCGTGGAACAGACCGTGGCAGAGGGTGACGGACCCATCAACGCACTGGATAATGCCTTGCGGAAAGCTCTCGAAAAATTCTACCCCGAACTTCGTGAAGTCCGGTTGCTGGACTATAAGGTGCGGGTGTTGGCGGGCAGTCACGGAACCGGGTCGAAAGTCAGGGTGTTGATTGAGTCCGGTGACCAGAAGAGTACGTGGGGGACGGTGGGGGTTTCAGAAAACATTATCGAGGCCAGTTGGCAAGCGTTGGCCGACAGCATCGAGTACAAGCTGCTGGAGGGTGAGGTGACGGTGAAACCGAACAAGGGCTGAGCCTCTGTTCTTGACAATCCCGTGCTCGCTCGATACCGTGCAGACCCAGTGCGTTCCTCACGAAAGAAGACGCTGGTTCCGGAGCCAGAGGGGGGCGAATGCGCAAAGCCGACATTGCCAATCACATCTGTGAACAGGTAGGCGTTTCCAAAACCGAAGCGATGGGGTTAGTGGAATACGTCCTGGATTGCATGAAAGGCGTGTTGCGCAGGGGCGAGGCGGTGAAAATTGCAGGATTCGGAAATTTTATGGTGCGAAGCAAAGGAGAACGTAAAGGACGAAATCCGCGAACCGGTGAAGAAATTGCCATTACCCCTCGAAGGGTGGTCACCTTTCGAGCGAGTCAGATTTTCAAAAGAGACGTGAATTCACAGGGCTAACCTCATGCATGGGGCCTGGAGAGAGTCCTGTGCTGGGACGACCCATGGCGAGTCAATTCCCGGACAAGGCGTTTTACAAGATCGGCGAAGTCAGTACGATGACGAAATTGCCGGCGTCCGTGCTTCGCTTTTGGGAATCCGAGTTCAGTTTTCTTCGGCCCAGAAAGAGCCAGGGGCGGCATCGGTTCTATGACAAACAGACGATCGAGACCGTTCTCGAGATCAAACGAATGCTCTATGAAGAAGGCTACACCATTGTGGGCCTGAAACGGCACTGGCGTCGCCGACGCGGTCGAGACCAAGGGCACAGTCCGATTCCAGGTGGTCAGGTTCAGCGAATCAGAGAGGAACTCCAGGGCATCCTGGATCTGTTGAATGCCTCGAGTCGTTAGGAGAGCGGGCACATTGAAGAGAGGGATTGGGTGAATCATCGTCGGGGCGTGGCGCAGCCCGGTAGCGCACTCGCTTGGGGTGCGAGAGGTCGGCCGTTCAAATCGGCTCGCCCCGACCATGACCCCGTTTCTTCAGGACGAAGGGGCTTGGGCACGCCCTTCATGCTGTCAACGAACGCCTGAACACGGGCAAGGATGAAGAGGGCCTCCCCTGGTGTCATTCCCGTGAAAACGGGAATCCAGCGTCGTTGTCGTTGGTTGGTGGGAAATCAGGCTTGCAGATCATCCTCTTCTTCGATGAGATCTTCGCTCTCCGGCATGCCATAGGCCACAAATTTTGCATATGACAGATAGATGCTGCTGCTGTCCCTCATGGCCTTGGCGCCGGCGGTCATGCGTTCGAGTTTTTGGACCTCCGCCCCTTCCGTGGATTGGAGAGAAATCAGATAGTGATTGAGGACCTCATTATAACGTTGCATGGAACGTTCGACGTCCAAGTAGGCCTGCATCAACGGATTATTCATGCGCGTTCCTCCCGATTCTAGCGGATCACCTTACACAACGCTTCTCTCAGGGTCAATATCCGTAGGACAACGGTTGAGCCGGGCGACAGGGGTTGTCCGGTCGCGAAAGACCACGCCAGGACCATGAACTGGGAACTCCCCCTATGGGCCTTGCTTCTGACCACGCCTCTGATGATGGGGCTGTGGCTGGGCTACCGATGGGTGCATCGCAATGCGTCGTTGGCAGACGTGGGGTTTTGCATGGGGTTCGGCTTGGTGGCCGTTCACTTCGGGTTGACAACCACGGGAGACGCGAGTCATCGCCTCGTGGTTGCCGTCATGGCCACGGGGTACGCGATTCGGCTCGCGACCCATATTCTGGTCAATCGAGTCCTTGGCACGGGAGAGGATCAACGGTACCAGTCGCTTCGTGAACGATGGGGGAATTGGGCCGAGTTCTATTTCTTTCTCTACTTTGTCGGGCAAGCCGTTGCCGTCGCCGTCTTGTCGATCCCCTTGTTGGTCCTGATGTCGAATCCTGATCCCACGTGGCACGTGGGGGAAGTCGTGGGAGTGGTGGTCTGGGCGCTGGGGGTAGGAGGCGAAGCCGTGGCGGATGATCTCTTGACTCGATTCCGGCGAGATCCCGGCAATCGAGGCAAGACCTGTCGATGGGGACCGTGGCGATATTCCCGACACCCCAATTACTTTTTTGAAGGCGTGCATTGGTGTGCCTACGTGGTGATGGGGATCGGGTTGCCCGACTGGTGGCTGACCCTGCTCGGCCCGTTCATCATGATCGGAGCCTTGCTTAAGGTGAGCGGTATCCCCTTGGCCGAAGCCCGGGCCTTAACCAGCCGGGGCGAAGACTACCGGGAGTACCAACGAACCACCAATGCGTTCATCCCCTGGTTCCCCAAGGACTGAGCGCAGGGAGACTCAGTCGCCTTCGGGCTCGGTACTTCCGTGTTGGTGGGTTACTTCATCTTCTTCAAAGAGTTCGGCCATTTCCTGGGCAATCATGTCGTCTTCATGAGGAACGACGAGGATTTCCCGTTTGGTCTTGGGCGAATCCGGAGCCACGTCGTTCTTGTCGGCCGTCGGGTCTTGGGAGGGTGAGGGTTCGGAGTCGTGCATGAGGATTATTCAAAGACTTCCAAAAAAGACCGTTCGGTGAATGAATGCTGGCAATGCTCACAGGACACGAAATAGAGGGATTCCCGCACGGACATGATGATGCGAAAGTCGAGCGTGACTCCGCGGTTGCTGCAAAGGGGGCAGGAAATTTCCTTGAGCCAATATTGTACGTCAGGCTGGATTCGGAGATAAAACTCCATATCCGTGTAGACCGGAAAGTGATAAAAACAATCCAGGCAGATCCCCTTCCATTCCCCGTCTTCCTTCATGGACCGGCTGTCGATGCCGAACCGGTTCTTTTTGCACACGGCGCATTGTGCCTGGCTGAGGCGGGCTTGGATGGATTGAACGTCGAGTCGGGGCATCGTGGCAGCCTTCTTTCCGATGAAAGGCTCTCAATGAGAGTTTCGACAGTATAAGCACCCGCAGAGGGTTCGCGCAACCGCCGTGACGGTGGCGTGGATCGGAAGGCGTCGTCGAGTTCTCGCTGTTCCCGATACGCGTGTCCCGGGGCCCGGAGGATCGCAATGCCAGAACTTCCCGAAGCCGAAGTGGTTCGACGACAACTCCATGCCGCCGTGGTGGGGTCCACGATCACGCAGATTCGGATCGGACGGGACGACATCATCCGGCAAGGCATCGAGTCGCTTGCCTGGTATCCCGGGGCTCACGTCGTGGATGTGCAGCGGCATGGGAAGAGCGTGGCCCTGCTCTGCCGTCGCGGCGTGGAAACCCGGGTGGTGGTGGCGGAACTTGGCATGACGGGCCTGTTGCTCTTCGCGCGTGAATCGGTGCCCAATGCCCGGCACGTGCATATGCGTATGACGCTGGCAAACGGGCCGTCCCGGGAGTTGTGGTATTGGAACGCCCGTCGATTCGGCCGGTTGTCTCTCCTGGACCAGAACGCCTGGCTGGCCTATCGTCAGCGCCGCTTTGGCCGTGATGCGTTCACGATGACCGAGGCGGAGTTTGTGGACTTGCTCAAATTTTCTCGCGGTCGGGTCAAGGCCGTGTTGTTGAATCAGCAGCGGATCGCCGGCATCGGGAACATCTACGCCAATGAACTGTTGTTTCGAGCCGGCATCCATCCGCATGCTCGTGGATCTCGAGTGTCGAGAAAACGACTCCACGTGCTGTTTGACACGATGCGGCGCGTGCTGGAGGAAGCGATCCTCATGGGTGGCTCATCGGTGCGTGATTTTTTGGCACCGGATGGGTCCCGGGGCCGATTTCAGCGTCGGCATCTGGTGTATCAGAAGACAGACGAATGCTGTCCGAACGGGTGTCGAACCAGGATCAGGCGTCTCACGGACGAACGCCCTTCGTTCTTGTGTCCGACCTGTCAGAAGCGATAAGCGCTTGCCCGGTCTTCCGGACGCCAGGCGTGGGTTCCTGATCTTGGTCTTGTGGGTCGCCGAACCCCTTTGTTACAATGCGTCACCGTTGCCTGTCTCCCCTTGGATCATTGCGTGAGAAAAGTCACCCTTCGTGAAGGCGTCGATCTTTCCAATCTGTTTGGCCCGAGAGACTTACATCTTCGATTGATCCAAGAAGGGCTTCGCGTGCGCGTGTCCGCCCGCGGCAATGAGGTGACCCTGGAAGGGCAACCCGAGGCAGTCGGTCGGGCTGAAGGGCTTTTGTACGAACTGGCCGAACGCACAATCGGCCGACGCCAGATCCAATCGGAAGACGTCATTCGAGCCCTCAAGGCCACGGAAACCGACCAGGCGTCCTTCCTGGATACGGCTCAGGTGCTCACGCCCAAGGGATGGGTCGTTCCGAAGACCCCCTCCCAGCAGATGTATCTCGAAGCCATTCAGCAATATGACCTGGTGATCGGCATCGGCCCCGCGGGAACGGGCAAGACCTATATGGCCATGGCCATGGCGCTTGCGGCGCTGACGAAGAAGGAAGTGCAACGGATCGTCCTGGCTCGCCCGGCCGTGGAGGCCGGAGAACGATTGGGCTTTCTCCCGGGCGACATGTTCGCCAAGGTGCATCCGTATCTGCGGCCTTTGTATGATGCCCTGTACGCCATGATGGACATGGAACGAGCCAATCGCCTGATCGAGCGCGGGGACATTGAAATGGCGCCCTTGGCCTTTATGCGGGGTCGGACCCTGAACGATGCCTTTGTCATTTTGGACGAAGCCCAGAATGCCACGACGGAACAGATGAAGATGTTTCTCACGAGGCTGGGCTTTCATTCCAAAGCCGTGGTGACGGGGGACGTCACGCAGGTCGATTTGCCACCGGATCGTCCTTCGGGGCTGATTCAAATTTCTGAAATCCTGCGAAACGTGGACGGAATCAAATTCGTGTATTTCCATGATCGCGACGTAGTCCGGCATCGATTGGTGCAGGACATCATCAAGGCCTATAATCAGCATGGAAATGGAGGCGCGGCTTCTGCAAAAGCCGATGAATGAACGTGGTGGAAGCCCCGTCCCCGATGCTCGTTCCCAGGGGGTGTGGCCGGGGTCCGTCGGGGCTCTCCAGGCATCCGGATGAACGATCATCGTCCGTAGGGATTCGTGTCCGTCAGCATTCACTGTCGCCTGAAACGTGTCTCGGTTCGTGAGAGGACGTTGTGTCGTCTCATGAGGATGATCCTGCGGCTCCTCGACGAGGCCGACGTCGAAGTCGGCCTCGGATTGGTTGGTGATACGAGGATGCGACGGTTGAACCGAACGTATCGTCGTCAGGATCGAACCACGGACGTCCTGGCCTTTGCCTATCGGGACGCCCGAACCGGCGATGCGCTTCTGCTCGGGGACGTCGTGATTTCGGTGCCCATGGCCAGACGCCAGGCACGGGCGCTCAACCATTCCCTGGACGAAGAGGTGCTGCGGTTGCTGATTCACGGAATGCTGCATCTCGTCGGCTATGACCACGAGCGGAGCAGGCGGCAGGCCCTGCGGATGCGACGAAAGGAAACGGAGCTTTTTCAAGCCCTCACCCCCGTGCCGAGTCTGGTGGTTGAGGCCTGAGCCGGGAGACGTTGTCCACGGCTCGTTCCCGTGTCTCGTCTGATCGGCCGTGTTCATCAGGAAACCCATGGGCTGGATTGATCGACTCAAAGAAGGGTTGGGGAAAACGCGGAAGGGGGTCCGGCGTTCGGTCATGCAAGTACTGGGGCGTGGCCTCGAGCCCGAGGTCTTGGAGGAAGTCGAAGCGTCTTTGTTGGGAGCGGACGTCGGCGTTCGTTCCGCGGATCGGTTGATCGAACGGTTGCGGTCGACGGCAGGGGGAGACCCCCGGGAATCCCTTCGTGTGTTGAAGCAGGCCATGACAGACGTGCTGGCGTCCGTGGAGTCCGAGCCGATCGACGAACTCATCCGAACGGGTCCCAAACCATTCGTGATTCTGGCGGTAGGCGTGAATGGAGTGGGAAAGACCACGAGCATGGCGAAGCTGGCCAGCCGGCTGCGCAAGCAGGGGTTGACGCCGCTTCTCGTGGCAGCGGATACCTTCCGGGCTGCGGCGATCGAACAGTTGGAAGTCTGGGGCAGACGAATCGGGGCCGAGGTGATCAAGCACCGGCAAGGGGCAGACCCGTCGGCCGTGGTGTTCGACGGGCTTGCCGCGGCCAGGGCCAGAAACGTGGACGTCATGTTGATCGACACGGCCGGCCGGCTTCATACGAAGGTCAACTTGATGGATGAACTGAAAAAAATGAAACGGGTGCTGAATCGTGAATGTCCCGGGGCCCCGCATGAAGTCCTGCTCACGCTCGATGGGACCATTGGGCAGAACGCCTTGGTCCAGGCCAAACACTTTCATGAGGCCATCGGCGTCACGGGCTTGGCCATTACGAAGCTGGACGGCACGGCCAAAGGCGGGGTCGTGATGGCCATTGCCGAGGAATTGGCCATCCCGGTTCGATTGATCGGGATCGGTGAACAGGAAGAAGACTTGCAGGACTTTCATGCGCGAGCCTTTGCCGAGGCGCTCCTGGAGACCTCATGAGGCGGGCAGGGGTGATCATCGGAGGAACGTGGGGCATCGGCCTGCTTATGAGCCTGACGGTGCAGGCCGCGGACGTCGCCGTTCGGCATCATGATTTGCACGTCGAACTGCATCCCGAAAGCCACATGATCGTGGCCCGTGATACGATCCATTTGACCGCGGATCCCGAGTCGGTGGTTCACCTGCAATTGAACCCGGATCTGGAAATCGAAGAAATCGCGTTGGCAGACGGACCGGTCCTGTTTTGGGAGGAATCCCTGCATGCGACTGGCAACCGGCGGGGATCGTCGGTACCCCGATGGACGCGCACCATAGAAATCCGTCTGCCGGAAGCCTCGCCCGCGCACGAGGCCCCGAGCGTGCAACTCTCCTATCGCGGGCGCATTCAGGATGCCCCCACGGCGTCCCCGGGCCTGCGGTTCGTTCGTCCCGACAGAACCCTGGGCTATATCGGTGAAGAGGGCGTCTATCTCACGTCGGAAACGTCCTGGTATCCTGACGTCCCCGGATCGTTCGCCACGTTCCACGTCACGGCGACCGTCCCGGCGGGATGGCGAACGGTCACGCATGGGCAAGAAGTCTCACTGACGGACGAGCAGGCCACCTCCACGTCAGAATGGGTCGTGCGCGCCCCAACCGACGCCCTGACGTTGGTGGCGAATCGATTCGTCCAACAGACGTCTCAGTGGAATGGAATCGAAATCGCGACGTACGTCTTTCCCGAGGACGCACATGTCTCGGATCAGTACGTGGACGCCACGCGGCGCTATCTTGCGTGGTATACGAAACGGCTCGGCCCCTATCCGTTTCCCAAGTTTGCCGTCGTGGAAAATTTCTTCCCCAGTGGCCTCGGGCTGCCGTCCTTTACGTTGCTGGGCAGTGGGATCATGAAACGAGGCTATACCCAACCCTATTCCCTGGGACATGAGGTGGTGCATTCCTGGTTGGGAAACTCGGTGCACAATCATTTTGAGACGGGGAATTGGGTCGAAGGGCTCACGACCTATCTCGCCAACTATTATTACGACGAACAGATGGAGGGTGAGGAACGGGCGAGGGCGCATCGCAGACGGATGATCATGGAATACAACCTGTACGTGCAGCCGGCCGACGACTATCCGGTGGTGAACTTTCATCACAAGGAGAACCGCGTGGATAATGCCATCGGCTACCAGAAGGCCGCGATGATTTTTCACATGTTACGGGGCGAACTCGGCGACGAGGACTTTTTTCAGGCGATTCGTACCGTGATTGCCGACTATTCGGGGGGGTATGCCGATTGGCCCGAGTTACAGGGAGCCTTTGAAGATGCGTCGGGCAGGGAGCTGTCGTGGTTCTTCGATCAATGGGTGCACGGGCGCGGCGCACCGCACCTCGGCATTGCTCACGTGCACGTCGAACGCGATTCCCGCGTGGGCTATTGGGTGTCCATGAAGGCGACGCAAAAGGGAACGGCCTATCGCCTGGGCGTCCCCGTGGTGATTCAGTTGAATCAAGGGACGTTTCGCAGCCGGGTCGATATTCGGAGCCCTCAACAAACCCTGGCCATCTGGGTTCCGGCCAAACCCAGTCGCCTGCAACTCGACCCCACCCATCAGATCGTTCGCCGGTTGGACCGTGGAGCCATGAGTCCGATGCTCAATGGATGGGTCACGGATCGGCGTCGAGCGGTGCTGTTGGCTTCGACTACGTCCGGTCCCGAACGGCAGGCGTTGACGCCGGCACTTGACCGGATCCGCTTGCAAGACGACGACACGGCATGGTTGGATGAACGGACCGTTTCCGTTGGGGCGCAATCGGTGTTGGCCATGGGCCATCCCCGCACCAATCCATGGGTGGCGAAAATCCTCGAATGGTGTGGGCCAGAAGTCAGGTTGCGAGAACGGAGCATCACGATTCAGGGAGCCACTTACTCCGGGGATCACGTGGCCGTGCTGGTCAATTGCGCCAATCCCCTCTATCCCGGACACGTGGGCACGGTCTTCTTCGGATTCTCCCCGGAGGCGGTTCAAGGGCTTTCCCGATTGTTGTTTTTTTACGGATGGGACAGTTATCTTGTGTTTGAACACAGCAGGGTCACGGCGCGCGGCTCGTTCGATCCACCCATGGATGATCTGACCGTTGCGTTGGATGAACGTTAACGCGTTCATGTTCCCTTTGTGGGATCCCCGATCTGATCAGGGGAGTGGGGCACCCGCCCGAATCCACCAATGAGAAAACCCAGAACCTTCCTGTCCATGGGCGCGATCATGCTGGTTTGTCAGGTCCTGGCCTCGGGCCTGCCAGCCAGTGCCGACGACCCACCTGGTCCCAACAAGGTCGAACGGCATGTCCGCCATATCCGGCAACTGACAACGGGCGGCAAAAATGCCGAAGCCTATTTTTCCTTTGATGGATCGCGTCTGATTTTTCAATCCACCAAGGATCCGGCCAGCCAAACGCTCGGGGGCTGTTATCAGATGTACGTGATGGATCTGGACGGGGACAATATCCGCCGGGTGAGTACCGGATACGGCGCCACGACCTGCGGCTACTTTTTCCCTGGTGGGCGGCGGATCCTGTACTCCTCGAGTCATTTGGCAGGACTGGACTGTCCGCCCATGCCCAAGCGAGGCCCTCGGTATCGGTGGGTCCTGCATGACCATGAAATTTTTTCCGTGCGTCTGGATGGCCGCGAACTGCATCGACTGACGTTCTCGCCCGGCTACGATGCGGAAGCGACCGTATCGCCCGATGGGAGAAAGATCGTGTTTACCTCGGTGCGGGACGGTGACCTTGATCTGTATTCGATGAATATCGACGGGACCGGCCTCAAGCGGCTCACCGACGAGGTGGGCTACGACGGCGGGGCGTTTTATTCTCCGGATAGCAAGCGGATCGTGTATCGGGCGCAACACGTCCGCACGCCCGAGGAACGTGAAGCCTACCGGAAATTACTGAGCCAGAATCTGGTGGAGTCGAGTAACCTGGAACTGTTTGTCATGAACGCCGATGGTTCGGACAAACGGCAGGTGACCAGAAACGGGGCCTCCAACTTCGCGCCGTTTTTTCATCCTGACGGCCGACGGATCATCTTTGCTTCGAGTGGGTCTCGAAAAAAAGGTCGGCCGTCGTTTCATCTCCACCTCGTAAACGACGATGGTACGGGGGTGGAACAAATCACCTTTGAAGGCCGCTTCAACAGCTTTCCGATGTTTTCTCCTGACGGCAAGCAACTGGTCTGGGTCTCCGATCGACACGCGAAGGCTCCAGGCGAATATAACGTGTTTCTTGCCGAATGGGTGCCCTGATTCCGTGTATTCAACGTCCGTCCACGCCGAAGCCATGCATGCCCTGAATCACGACAACGCCGCATGAGCGCACGGCCTCACGACACGCCCCCCTCTCTTGCACGCAGTCCCGAATCCGCTCCGAGCGGCCCCTGATGTTGTGTGACTATGAAGCTCGACGGCTGTTTTCAAAAAACAGCGAGAGGTCTCGTGTCCCGATTCAAAGCCCTCATCGTGGGTTCCCTCTCCGGCGGCGTCGTGCTCTTTTGTCTGTATCAGCTCTCCCACTGGGATTTTCAGACCGTTTTATTGATCCGGTCGCTGCACGATCCGTTCGTGGAACGACTGGGGAACCTCGGCAATCGGGTGGGGGATGGATTGACGTTGGTGCTCCTGTGCGTCGGGCTTTGGGGCATCGGCTCTCTCCGGAAGAACAGGACGTGGCAACAGGCTGGAATCGATGGGCTCGTGGCGCATGCCCTGGCAGGCATCGCTACGCAAATCCTCAAGCATCTCATCGGACGTCCCCGTCCGCGGTTCACGCATCAGGAAGCCTTTGACTATGGCCCCTCGTGGCAAGGAGGGTTCGATGCGTTTCCTTCCGGGCATGCCTCGGCTTCCTTTGCCGTGGCAGCGGTGTTGGCCCGGTCTTTCCCCACGTGGAGAGGGGCATGGTACGGCGGTGCCCTTTTGGTTTGCCTGGGTCGCGTGGTTCGAGGCTCCCATTTTCCTACCGACGTGTTGGCCGGCGCAGTGCTGGGGTTTTTCATCGGCTACGTCTGGGCACGGGCTCTCAAGGAATGGCGAGCGAACGCGGTGCAGGCCTTGCCGCAGACCCTCCCGTTTGTGATCAGCGGGTGCGCGTTGTTTGAGAGCGTCTTCGCGCATCCGGGCTCGAGTGCCCCGGTCATCGTCTGGACGGGAGTGCCGTTGTTCGTGTCGGGAATCGGTATGCGGTGGACCATGGCCTGGCAGGGGAGCGGAAACGTTCGGCTTGCCAATACCGTCATTGCGCTGGGCATGGCGATCAGCATGCAGGCCTGGTGGGTCGTCGTGGCGACGTTTCTGGCCTGCGTCGCATGGTGGGTGAACGATCGGCCGGATCGAAAGCCGGCCACACTGCTGGATGAAGCATGGCTCACGAGCGCGTTGATCATCGTGCTGGTGACGTGGCATGGCCTGCGCGGCCTGGTTCCGTAGCAGGCAGGGATTGCCGGCCCCCGACCATCGGCTCACGGGACAGGAGCAGAAACCCGTATCGCTGGAGAATCATCGTAAACGAAGCCACGGTGTCGGGCAGGCGATCATAAAGGTTGGCCGGCAGGATGATCATGATGCGACCGTCCTTCTCGAGATGAGGGGCGAATTTTTCGTGTTCGCCCGGATTGATGAAATGGACTTTCCGTTGTGCATAGAACGTCAATGACGGCAGTTTTCGCCCGTAATGAATGAGCCGGTCATCAGGCCCAAGATTGACCCCGGCAATGGCGGCCAATTCCTGAGGCGGGTTGATGAAATATTTTCCGGCGCGCGGCAAGGCAAACAGGATCACGATGAGCAGAAACGTCCCCATCATCCCTGCCAGCACCCCCAAGGCCTGGAGCCGTCGAGTCTCTTCCCGGACGACGTGACGAAAGATCGCGACGCCCAGGAAGACCACGACGCCCAGCACGATTGGCGTCGGCCCCACGTCGATCTTTTCTGCAGCCGGAAAGTGTACGGCGATGTGGGATTTCATGCTCTCGTAGATGACCGGGACGGAGACCAGCACCATGCTGAGCAGGTACCCGGTCACGAGGATGACGCGCCTCGAGACGGTCAGTCCTGCAGGCAAGGGGTTCTTCAGGAAACGGGACCAGAGGACGGCCGCCAGGAGAGCGGCCGGCGGATACAGAGGCAGAATGTAGTGGGGAAGCCGGGTCGCGGAGACGGTGAAAAAGAGAAAAATGCCGCAGATCCACAGGGCACAGAAGAACAACAGGGCCGACTCGCCTCGCGCGTCCGTCGTGCCCATCCGAAACGACTTCCATGCCTTCAGGGGTTGCCATAAGGCCATCGGGAGCAGCCCGCTCCACGGGAAAAACCCGAACAGGAGAATGGGGAAATAAAACAGAAGCGTGCCGCCGTGTCCCTCCATGGGATTCGCGAATCGTCCGGTGGTATTGGCCTGGGCCGCGGTGGCGTAGTCCGCGCCGTGGATGGCAAGCATGGCGAGGTACCAGGGCGCGGCAAGGAGAACACAAACGGTCCAACCGATCAGTGGCCGGCCGTCTGCCACGTAGGCTTTCCACTGCCGGGTGAGGGTCAGATACGGAACGATGCCCAACAGAGGAATGAGAACGCCCAACGGCCCTTTGGCCAGCGTGCCCAAGGCCATGCCGACGTAGAACAGCCACAGGAACCGCCGGTCACCCTGGCAAAACCCCAGCCAGAAGCCATAGGTGGCCAGCGTGGTAAAGAACACCAGGGCCGGGTCCGTCAGGACCAGACGGTGAATGCCCACGAATTCCACGTTCAGGAGCAGCATGAGCGAGCCCCAGAACGCGAGCGTCGGCCCCAGCATGCGATGCAGAAAGAGGTATTGGAGCACGAGCAGTCCGAGTCCGAACAGCGCCGATGGCAGCCGGGCCGTCACGTCATTGACCCCCAGCAGGGCATAGGTGCCGGCGGTGATCCAGTACGTCAACGCCGGTTTGGCGTATCGCGGCTCATAGTTCAGCGTGGGAGAGATCCAGTCCCCGGTTTCGAGCATTTCACGCGCGGCTCCGGCATTGCTGCCTTCGTCGCGGTCGGTCAGGCCCACGTCGCCCAGCCCGAGCAGGAGCAACAGACACCCGCAGATGAGCAGCAAGACGAGATGAAGGGTACGCGTGGACAACGGAGGGGCTTCAACCGACATCAGTCACGAGCCGTTCGTGTTCGCTGTTTATGGATCAGCATCAGGTTCCGCAGGTAGACGAACGTGCCGGTTCCCTGTCCGATAATAAACACCGGGTCGTGGCGATGGATGGCATACGACAACACGATCAGGCTGCCGGCCAGGCTCATGTGCCAGAACGCCACGGGGATCTGACTCTCCGCTTTGCGTTCCGACGCGATCCACTGAACGACCCAACGGGAAAAGAACAGGCCCTGTCCGAAAAAGCCGATGCCCAGCCAGAGGCTTTCTGCCGTCGTCAGGTTGGCGAAGTAGGCGTTGAGGCCGGAAACGAGTTCACTCATTGAGCAAGAGATGAAAGCGTTGTTGTCACGGTGCCGTCCTCGATGGGCCGACGGGTCTCACGGCGTTGCCGTCTCCTTGGAGCAAGACCGTGGTCTACGCCGGTGCGGCTCATGGCGAGTCGTGTGAGGCATCGACGGATTCACTTGGTGTATCAAGAATGTCATGCGGCAGACGTCGCGTTTGCATCCATCGGACGGCCAGGAGATCGTAGAGCCCGGCCAGGAGGCGGCTGACGATCCCGTACTTGGAACGCCCATGGGCTCGCGGGAAATGTTGAACCGGGACTTCGGTCACGGAGAACCCGTACATCTGGGCCAGGGCAGGGAAGAACCGGTGCATGTTGTGGAAAAGAGGAATGCGTTCGGTCACCGGACGACGAAAGATTTTCAGCGAACAGCCGGAGTCGTGAATGCCGTCCCGGAGGACGAGGTTTCTGGCCAGGTACGCGAGCCGTGACGCGAGGCGCCGAATGAACGTGTCGAGCCGTTGCCGACGACGTCCGCATACGAGGTCGTAATCCTTTGTCAGGGGAAGCAGCAGGGCGATATCCGTGGGATCGTATTGAAGATCGCCGTCCAGCGTGACAATCAGGTCGCTGCGGGCCTGGCGGAAGCCCGCGGCAAAGGCCGCGGTTTGGCCGTGATTTCGATCAAGGTGGAGGACCCGGACCCCAGGCGTATGCTCGCGGATCTCGTCCAGCAACGCGGAACTGCCGTCCGTGCTGCCATCATCCACGTACAGAATTTCAAACGGAGCCTTGCGCGACTCCTCCAGGCGTCCCAAGGCCTTTGTGAGTTGAGTGGTCAGGGGCTGAAGGTTGTCCCGCTCATCCTTGATGGGGATCACCACTGAGAGCCAGGGTCGTGGGGCGTGAGTCATACGCGGGGCGGTACTTTCACGTGCGGGGTCTCAGCGCCGTGGCGCAGAATGGGCGTGCACGAGGTTGGGAATCTATTCTACGCATCGCCGCAAAATGGGTCAAACCCGCTCTCGGAATGGAGCCGCAAGGGGTTCAGGCTTTCGGCGTGACCGTGAAACGCAGAGAGCCCATGCGGGTGAGGTCATTGGCTTCGAAGCCCACGAATATGTCGATCCGGTAGAGTCCGGGAATCCAGCCGTTCTGCGTCTGGGAGAAGAACTTGAGAAACCCGCTTTCGTCTTCCACCGCCAGATAGGCGGTTTCTTCATCGGTGAAGGTCTCTCCGGAAAGCCCCGGCACCTGCTCTGGAAACAGGCGTCCGATCACCTGATACGCGCTATAGTGCTTGAACACCCGGAACACGACGTGGATGGCCAACGCATCGGGAGGAAATGCCTGGGTCGGACGGATGGGGTAATAGCGATGACCGAGGCGAACATCCAGGTCTTCTTCAACCCCTTCCGCCAGGGTGATATGAAGAAACAACCCGCCGGGAGTCTCGTTCTGGAACGCCGATGAATCAGGAGTCGGATTCTTGTAATAGTCCAAGGGAGCCGGAGCCATGTCTTCCGGATTCTCGGGAACGGTGTCGAACTGGGCAAAGCCGTGTTGCCGTTCGTCCGGACTGAACGGCGCCGGCCTCTGGGCCCAGACCGGACTCGCAAGGCACAGGCAGAAAAAAATGAGGCTGAATACGTACATGCGGTCATTGCGCCATCCCCGTTCGTAGAGGTGGATGGCTCTCTCTGTGCCGAATTTGTCACGGCGGGTCATCTCGATCCTGCAACTATAGCAGGCACAGGCGTTCCCTTGCGAGGCCAAAAACGCCTTTGCTACAATTCCGCTTCCTTTGGCATGTGTATCCTTGCAATGAGGCAGATTCATGGGTGATCGAGTCGCCGAACACGTCGCCGAGCACGAAGAAGCGCTTCCTCAATTATTAGGGGAGTTCGCGCCGATCGACGTCTGGCAACGGCATATGAATACCGTGTTCTATGGTCTGCGGGGCGAGCGCCTCAGGGAACTCTATCAGACCTTTGCCGCGGCGGATTACCGCTTGGGGTACGCCTTGGCTGCGGATTACGTGGAACGGGCCGTCCGCCGCCGGAAAGCCCATCCTGAGGCAGGCGCCACGGCGTTCACCATCATGGAATGGGGCTGTGGAAACGGCAATTTGGCGTCCTGCTTTCTGGATCGCGTCAAGGTCCTGGATCGGGATCTCTATTCGCGTCTTCGGTACGTGCTCGTCGATGCTTCAGAGTCCGTGCTGGCCAGTGCCAGGGCGAACGCCGACTTGACCGGGCACCGGGACCGCGTGGAATTCGTACAGGCCGCGGTGCAGGAGTTGGAGGCCTATCCCGATGGGTCAATCGATCGGATTTTTTGCAATGAATTGTGGAGCGAGTTGCCGACCAAACTCTTGCTGCGCAAGGCCGGGAACGTCATGGAAGAACACATCCGGCCCAATTTGAAAGAGACCAGACTCGTGGACTTTCCCGATTGGCCGGGGTTGGTCCAGGCGTTCGACCAGGCCGATATCGCCTGGCTCAAACCGCTTCCGGCGTTTCTGGAGGATATTCTGTGGGAGCGGGAGTATCACAACATCGAGGGCAAGGACGTGCCGTTCCGTCGCCTGGTCACGGATTTTCTGAAACTCTTCGACGAGGAACTCCTGATGCCCGTGAACGTCGGGGCTGCCTCTTCCCTCAAAGAAGCGCACCGGCTGCTGGCCCCTGACGCGCTCGGGTTCAGCAGCTTCGATGCCGGCACCGCGGATGAGGCCGTCCTCAATGATCCGGAAAAACCCTGCTACAATCTGATGGGCGGACAATTCAGTTTCATGGTGAACTTTGCGCTGCTGGAAGACGTGGCCAAGCAGACCGGGGGACGGGTAACGGTCGAGTCGCAAAAGGAATTCGTCGGAAGAAGTCTCGGATGCCACGTCATGAGTCTTATGGACGTCCTGGCCTCCCATCCGAACTTGCCGCAGGACGGGCCGTGGGAAATCGACCGGTTGATCCTGAAAACCATCGAAGCGGTGAACACCGGCTATGCGAGTCCCTATGCCCGAGCCATCGAATTGCCCATTGCTCCCGAAACCCCGGATGACGTGCGTGGGGAGTTGGAGCAACTGCTGGAACGACAGGCCACGCATGGTGTCCCGGATACCGTGGCCTACCTCACGGAAGAGGAGGTCATGAAGGTCGCGGATTCCCTTGAGGCGTTGGGCTATGACCGAGGCATGCTCCGGGCCGCGTTCATGGCTCCGACGCAGCCCGTTGATTATGTCCATTTTCGGATGGACCCGGGGGAATGAGGCCGAACGGCATCCCGTGCGCAGGGTTTCCCGAAAAAACAGGAAATCGCTGGCCCACGGGAACAGGACGGGCGTTTCGGCCCGGCAGGCACGTCGATCTCTGGAAAATCAAATTATTGCAAATTTTTGTAGATTTCTTCATCATGGACGAGTATAGTGTTCGCACTTACGTAGGGCGAGCTGAATCACGAGTCCTGGCAAGAGGTTAAAAGATGATTGGTTCTTTTGGGTGGATGGAATTATTGCTGATCCTGTTCATCGTCCTCATTATTTTTGGGGCGGGGAAAATCCCGCAACTGGGAGAAGGGTTGGGAAAAGCCATCAAAGGGTTCAAAAAGTCGATCAATGAACCGGATGCCATGGACGTGACGCCGTCGCAGCAGGAAGAGGCGGGCATGGGACCAGCCGTGGCACAGTCTGGGCAGATCGAGGAGCCGCCCGTGATGCAGAATACCGCGGTTCCACCCCAGGGGGAGCCACAATCCGCGCCTCAGTCTGAAGCACAGGTTCAAGAAACCAGGCAGGCATAACACCAGGCAAGCCTGTGAGTGGGGGAAGCGATGTTCGGCCTTGGGGCAATGGAGATTCTGATTATTCTGATCATTGCCTTTCTGTTGTTCGGGCCCAAGGAATTGCCGGAAATCGGAAAGCAGGTAGGGAAAGCCGTCAAGGGATTTAAAGAAACCGCGGATGATTTACGGCAGTCGGTCGAACCGGAAATCAACATGATTCAGCAGGAAGTCAAAATGGTCGAGCAGGATCTGCAATCGTCCGTGAAAGAAGCAGAAGAAACCATCAAAGGCGCAGGCGACGCAGCCAACGTCAATGAGGCAAACAGACCGGCTTGATCCGGCAGTCCCTGCTTGGGCGGGGAAGCGCTGAAGCATCCAGGGGTCGCACCTCATCTGAGATGAGCATGGACTGTGTCAAAAAAATCAGCGCGGTCTCTTTTTTAAAACAGTCATGAAAGCGGAAATCTGCATCCGGAACGAAATAAGCGAAAAAATTCAACCTATTGCAATAAAATAAATTTTGGCATACATTTAGCATTATTTTTTAATGCGACTCGGAATTTCACGAACACACAAACCGATCATTCGATTACTTCTTTACTAAAAAAGGAGGTGTGGAAATCAGAATGGCGTGTTCCAGGAAAATTCGGAAGACGCGTCGAAGTAAAACTTGCTGAATGTGTCGAATGAAAAAACGAAGTGTCTCAAAAAGAAGTCATCGTAAGTCATCATAATGGGCCGGCAGGGATCATGTGCCGTCCGCAGGGGGAATCAACTTAACAGGAGGAGCCACAAATGAGACAATTGAATCATGGTATCAAATGGATACTGGCCGCGGTCCTGCTTGCAGGGATCACGGCAGTTCCGGCCATGGCCGAGAAGACGACGCCGGCCACGGATAAGAACTCGGCCGTGCCTGCCGTGCCGCGCGCGATTCCGGATCTGATTCCGTACACAAAATTCGATCCGCCGACGAGCAAGCTGTTCGACATCAACAAGTTGACCATTTCCGGCGACTTGCGGGTCCGTCCGGAATTCCGGAACAACACCACCTTTGGGGCAAGGAAAGCCAACACGTTTTTCGTGCAGCAGTGGGTGCGTCTGGGCTTCAACTACTCCATCTCCCCGGACGTGACCTTCTTCTTCCAGCCTCAGTACTCCAAGAACTGGGGTGTGAATAACGGACCTGTTGACGCCGTTGCCACCGGTGGAACCATCTTTGCCAGGCAGGCCTTCATGCTGGTGCGGAACTTCCTGGTGCCGAACCTGACCATAAAAGCCGGACGGCAACTGGTGGTCTGGGGCAACCACCGCATGTTCGGGCATTTCGACTGGAACAACGTGGGGTGGGCCCACGACGGTATCACTACGAACTACAAGCTCAGCCAGAACGCCGACCTGCAAGTGGGCTGGTTGCGGACGCAGGATCTGGGTGACTGTCCTTCTCCGACGTCAGGTGGGTGTATTAATACTGCTGATCCTAATGACGATAATCCTGTCCGTAGCCTTGGGAAGGCAACCAATGATTCCGATATCATTTTTGTCCGGGCGCCCATGAAGGTCGCGGGCATGGTTCTGGAGCCCACCTATATTTGGCAGGGCGGTGGAACGGGTGCTCCAGGGGGTAGTGGGCCTCGGCCTTCCGATCAAGCCAGGAGCACGGTCGGCGGTCGGGCAGTCAAGAAGTTCAATGCGGGGAGTGCCCGCGTGGATGCCACGGTCGAAGGGTACTACCAATTCGGTGAAATCGGTGATGGCACACAAACGGGCCGAAACCTTGATATCTCGGCCTATGCCTTTCATATTGACGGGGGTGTGACGCTTCCGGTGCCCATGCAGCCTCGTCTGGGTGCCGAGTTCAACACCGCATCCGGTGATTCGGATCCCAATGATGGAGATTTCGAGGGCTTTGACCAATTATACCCCACTAACCACATCCACTTCGGGTACATGGACCGTATGGCTTGGAAGAACATGAATCATTATGCGTTCGGTCTCCAATTGCGGCCTACCAAGGCCAGCCACTTGGAAGTGACCGGCCACATGTTTTCTCTCAAGGAGGAACAAGACGGCTGGTATCACGCCGGTCAGGGTGCCATTATAGCGGGGAATGCCAATAATACCGAGAGCGATATAGGACAAGAGATTGACGTGGTCTATACCCATTTCTTTACGCAGGGGAACCACGTGGCCTGGCAAATTGGCGGCGGTGTCTTCCTGCCTGGTGACTATCTTGATAGCCAGCGCAATGGAGATGCGTCTGAACAAACTTGGGGCTATACCCAGCTCTGGGTGAACTTCTAAGAATTTCCGCTATTTCATAATCCCCGCTGAGGGTATTCCTCAGCGGGGATTTTTTTATGCCCCACGCTTTTCCCGTTTCCTTTTTCCATTCAGCGTCTGTCCTGGCATGCCGTAACCGCTCTACTCATGTGCTGCGGTTTCTTTTTTTCTGGATGCTGGGTCGAGCCCGGCATGACGTTGAGAGTCTCTCTTCGTCATTCCCGCGAAAAGCCTGCCCTCGATCCCCGATCGAGTCGGGGACAGGCTATTTTAATCGGGGGCGGGAATCCAGGTTCTCCAATCCCTTCTGGAAGAATGCTGGATGCCGGATCGAGTCCGGCATGATGGTTGGGGCCCTTTGCGTCACTCCGCATCCCAGTCCGTCGTTCCCGTGCACGCCCCTTTCGTCATTCCCGCATGCCCCAGTCCGTCATTCCTGCGAAGACCACCATTCGTCATCCCCGACGTTTGTAATCGGGGATCCAGGGTTTTTTCTTTTTCCTTTATTCCTCTGGGATGCCGGGTCGTGGGCCGGCATGACGAGTGGAAGAGTCCAGCCTCCAACTACGTCATTCCCGCGGAAGCGGGAATCCAGGGTCTTTGTCTTTTCCTTTTTTTCTGGATGCTGGGTCAGGGGCCGGCATGACAGAAGCAGCGACCGGCTCTCCTGGCAGGGGAGGGTTCTCCTGGAGAAGAACTTGTCGTTGGAATTACCGGGCCAGCGGAATGGCTAGGAGCGGGGAGGAGTCCGGAAGCAGCAGGGTGATCTCACTCGATGCGGAAGCATTGTCCAGAAATTCGCCCACGGTGATGGTTCCGTTTCGGCTGACGTCCGTTTGGCCTAACAGGCCGGCCAGGATATTTGCCGGGTCGCCGTTTCCTGGCTCCTGACGTTTGCGCAGTTGGATGACGGGGGTTTTGTCTTTTTGCAACAGGCCGCTGGTCCAGCGCACCGGGATTTCAACGGCCTGTTGCTCGCCAACCGGCGCAATGGGAGCATCGAGGATTAACAGGGTCAACCGGTTTTGAAGTTTCCCCAGGAGGCGCTGAAGCATGCGAAGGGAGATCAACTGGTTGGTCGAAGTATCCGGCGATCCTTCATACGGCACAAGATAGACTTCGCCGGTCTTCTGATCCTTCACGGCCTGTCCGGAGAAATACAGGATCAGCACGGATTCCTTCCCGATTCGTTGACGAACCCAAGTGAGCAGCGTCCGTTCAATAGCCGATTTGGCCGTATGGTGCCCCTGGAGGATGCGGATGTTCTGATCGGCAAACAACCCCGTGTTTTTCAGGGAATCCTGAAGGGTCGTCAGATGCCCAGGGGGTATGTGATAGGCCTCAGGCCAGGTGTCTCGATAGGCATCCATCCCAATGAGCATGGCCACGTACGCCTCCTCTTGAGACGGCATCGTATCGGAATCCTGGGGCCCCTCCTCTACGCTGGAACGTCGATCCTGCGTCTTCTTGGGAGCTGTCTTCGGCTTCTGAAGAGAAGGCTTCGGTCCGGCCTGAACGTCCGTTGATGGGGCTCCGGGCTGGAGCGGTGCTACGATGCGGTGCGATCCGATGGATGTTCCATCTTCGAGTCGCAGCGAGACCACCAACTCTGCCTTTTGCCCGGATACGTCGAGCGGCATGCGGCCTCGAATCTCCGTGGTTTTGGTCTCTCCGGGCTGGAACGTGCCCATGGAAATGGGAAGCGGTGTCATTCGGGAAAAGGCCTTGACGAGGGTCGCGTTCCCCACGACGTTGGCCGTGGTGGTGGTCATGGCGGTGCTTCCGACGTTGGTGGCTTCAATGATCAGGACAATGGTTTCTCCGCCTTCCAGAATCAGATTATCGTTGCCGTCCTTCAGCATCGTGCGAAAGGTAAAGAACGGTCTGGTGGAAGACGGCTCGGCAAATTGAGGCCTGGATGGTGGCGACGATTGAGGCGTGAAGACCGGTTGGCGATTCTGGGTCGTCAGTAGGGGTTGCGGGCTTCCGTTTTTGAGCAGATTCGGCACGACTTCTACGAGTTGTTCGGCCAGCTCTGCGGCCACGCCGTTGATTTTCGCATCGTATTGTCCCGTTGTGCAGGAGATGGACTGGCCGGTGAGAGCCGGAGCCCAAACCCGGACCTGACCGCTGAAATTCAGGGGGATTTGCCCTAGCTCGGTCCCATTGGTATCGATAAACACCGCTTGAAGCTTGAGGTTGATGTTGACCAGATAATTATCCTCCTCCGCCATGCGGTCGGCTGCCTGAAACGATTGGTTGACCATGCTGATCTGGATAACCAAGTCACTCGGCTGGGTGGCGTGGACGGCTTGTCCGGTTCCCGAATAGGCCCTGACGGACTGAAACGTTTCCTGCCCTAGGGCGAGAAACGTCTGGATAATATTCTCTCCAGTCTGGAGCGTGTACGGAAGGTCGCATGCCTGAATTTCGAGGGTGGCGTCCGTGACGCTCGGATCAAAGGCATACACCACCGAGATGGGAATGGCCGGTTCTTTTGGTTGCTCTTCTTCAAAGCCCAGGCTGGGCATGCTGATGTCCGGAAGACTGAGATCAGGCATGCTCACGTCCGGGAGATATTGACAGCCTGAAAATTGAAGGATCGAAAGGAAGAGAAGGATAGTATATTTCTTCAGATACATGGCGGCTACCCTACCCGATGCTTTCGATGGAATGCAACCTCTGCTTCATTCTCCGTGGCAGGTTCTCGACTTGGCATCCAGAAAGAAAGACTGAAAGCAAAGATTCTGGATTCCTGCCTCCGATTAAGAATAGCCTGTCCCCGACTCGGTCGGGAATCGGGGCAGACATCAAACCCGCTGGGGGAACGGAGATGAGCAAAGGAAGGACGGATTTCCTCTCGCGGGCGAATGGGCTTGACCCGTCTTGGTTGGACCGGAGACAATATTTCTTTGTGTGCAGCGTGCCTTCCTGCGCAGGGCATCACGTCCTAGGCGAACCGATGCGATCATTGGAGAATCGACATTCTTGGCGATCGGGGTGGCCATGAATGTTCCGTCTGTCATTCTCGGGATCGGTTTGTTGTGCGTCTTTCCGGGAGGATGTACCGGATGGCCCGAAGCCAGCCTTGATTCGTACCTTGGGCCGCAACTCGAGACGAACCGGTTTCCGGATCTGTCCGGCGTCATCCAAACCGGGCTTGTGGTGATCAACAACACGACGGCGCTGGATTCGGCTCCCCAACTCTCGGAAGCCGCGTTCGCTGCTCTGACCGGACACGTGCGGAATGAATTGATGCGTTCGGTTCGGATCGAAGGGGTGCCCGTGACGCATTCCTCGAATCCGGGAGCCTCGCCCAGGGGTCTCCCTGCGATGCTTGAAGCGGCCCGGGAGCAGTCTTTCGAGTACCTCGTCGTGGTCATTCTTTCGAGCACCGAAGGCGAAGTGCCGGAGCGGTTCCCCTGGCGAGGATCTTCCCTGGGTGGCATCGGGCGCGGATTGTTGTCAGGGTACCGTGCGGAAAACCTGGCGCTTGCGGAATTGGCGTTGGTCGACGTGCGTGACGGCGACGTGCTGGCGCGAGTCAAGGGGTATGCTTGGGCTTCTCTGGACCGGCTTGCCGTGCCCATTGAATCCAACGCCTATCCGGTGGTTCGACGCAACCTGGAGGATCCTCCCATTTACCCCGAAAATGAAGAAGATGCTCATGACGTCATGCGATCTGTCGCCGGCGCTGATGCGGTGAATCAGGCGGTGATGCATTTGCAAGAAGCCTGGGGGCGACGCTAAGGGCCCCTTTTGGCCGTGCAACGTGTTCATTCCCTGTGCCGTTCGGCTCCGGACGGAGGCGAATGGTCTTCAAGCCCCCCCCCTGAAATGCTTGAACGTTCCATCCAGTGTTTCGAAGGAAACGGCGGAAGGAGCCCGGGTCTTTCCATGGCGACGCTTAGCGATAATTGACGAATTGCAGGTCGATGCCGAAGTCTTCCTGCTTCAGAAAATTGATGACGGCCTGCAGTTCGTCCTTGCTTTTGCTCTGTACGCGCAACTGGTCGCCTTGAATCTGGGCCTGCGCCTTGAACCGTTTCTCCTTCACCCGCTTCACAATGGTCTTGGCTTTGTCTTCGACAATCCCGCTATGCACCGTGACGTGTTGCCGGACGGTTCCCCCAAGGGCCTGTTCCACCTTGCCGTACTCGAGGGCTTTCAACGAGACGCTTCGTTTCACGCATTTTCCCTTGAGGACGTCGATGACTGCCTTGAGTTTGTAGTCGTCGTCTGCCACGACCTCCAGGAGGTGATCTTTTTCCTTGAACGTGACCTTGGACTGTGAGCCTTTGAAATCGAATCGTTGACCGATTTCTTTCATGGTTTGATCCACCGCGTTTTTGACTTCTTGCATGTCCACCGTCGAGGTCACGTCAAACGAGAACGTGTCCGCCATACCGTCATCTCCTTTTTCTCCGTTGTTGCCATCCTACGTCCGCCCCGCCCCGGGCGTCGTTGCCCGGGCCAAGGCAGGCATTCGATCAGCAGCATCTTCCCCCCGGGAGCCGAAGGCCTTCGCCCTCGGTGATTTCCGTGGTGGTATAGGGTTGTTTCAGGATCAGGTGCCGATACCATTTTGTCGCGCTCTCGGTCAGGACAATGAGCGCCAGGAGGGCGACCAGCCCAACCAGGACGGCATTCAGCGTCATCGCGAGACGCGCCACCGGCGTTGCGTCGGTTTGTGCGCGGTCCAGAAACATCCACCACAATTCGTAGCAGCCGGTTAAGGTGATGATGCCGACGAACACCATGGGGACGGCCGTCACCCAAAGGTAGCGGGCCTTACCCATTTTGATGAACAACGTCGTGCCGATGCACAACGCCAGGGTTCCCAATAACTGGTTGGCGGCTCCAAACATGGGCCAGATGGTCGAAATCGTTCCGGTGGCGATCAACCCTCCCCAGGCCCCGACCACGAGAGCGCTTGCACCGACGACGCCGGGCCACCAGTTGATTCGACGAAGCGGCGCATACACGTGCCCGCCCATTTCCTGAACGAGGTAGCGAGCCACGCGAGTGCCCGCGTCGATGGTCGTCAGGATGAACAGGGCTTCAAACAGAAGCGCAAATTGATACCAATACGCCATGAGTCCGGCCATCCCCGGGAGGGCGGAAAAAATCCAGGCCATCCCGACGGCTAATGATACCGCGCCTCCGGGCCGGCCCGACACGTCCACTTCGACCAGTTGCGAGAGGGTATGAATATTTGCCACGGGGAATCCCATGGCTGCCAGTACATCGGCCGGGAGGCGCGTGTTGATCGCAAAATAGTCGCCCGGAACGAGCAGGGCCGCGGAGATCAACGCCACCACTCCGACAAAGCTTTCCAGCAGCATGGCTCCATACCCCACCATGGCCTGAGATTCGTAGGCGATCATTTTTGGCGTGGTGCCCGATGATACGAGCGAATGGAAGCCCGAGATCGCGCCGCATGCGATCGTGATGAACAGAAATGGAAAGAGGGGGCCTGAGATGATCGGGCCTCCTCCGTCGATGAATCCGGTGAATTTGGGCATGTGCAGGTCAGGGGCCAGGACGATCACGCCGATGGCCAGCAACCCGATGACCCCGAGCTTCATGAACGTGGAGAGGTAGTCCCTCGGAACCAGCAGCATCCACATCGGAAGGACCGAGGCCAGGAATCCGTATCCGGCCAACAGCCAGACCAGCGTGGTCCGGTCGTACGTAAACCACGTCGCAAGCTCAGACTGCGCCACCCCCTTGCCCAGGACAACGGACAGCAGAAGAAGCAGAATGCCCATGAAAGACATTTCTCCGACGCGACCGGGCCGAACGTGGTGATGATACCATCCCATGAGCAGGGCGATGGGGATGGTCATGGCGATCGTAAACGTGCCCCAGGGATTTTCAACGAGCGCGTTGACCACGGCCAGCCCCAGACCGGCCAGGGCCACGATCACGATAAAGAACACGGCCAGGGCCGTGGCCGTGCCCGTGACCCATCCGATCTCCTCGCGTGCGATTTCCGGGAGAGAACGGCCATTGCGACGCAGGGATCCGACCAGGATGACGAAATCCTGTACGGCGCCGGCGACCACGGCCCCGATCACAATCCAGAGAAATCCAGGTAAAAATCCGAACTGCGCCGCCAGCACGGGACCCAACAAGGGCCCTGCACCGGCAATGGCGGCGAAATGGTGTCCGAAGAGGACGTATTTGTTCGCGGGATAGTAATTGGTGCCGTCTTCCAGCCGAAAGGCCGGGGTTCGGCGACTATCGTCAAGTTGCATGACCCGCCGGCTTAAAAACCCTCCATAAAACCGATAGGCCAGGACGTAAAAGCAACCGGATGCCGTCACCAACCAGAGCCCGTTGACCTGTTCTTCGGGGTTCAACAGCCCGGTGACAACGCCGAAGGACACGGCACAGAGCAGCGAAACGAGAATCCACGCGATCGTGCTCACGGTCTTCATGATTCAACGGTGCTGGTGGTGACGGCGATTCACGTGTCGGGGGCTTCCCGCCCTGCGCCATCCGTTCGCCGGCACGGCCACGAATCCGTCATCACGACGGCTTCGAAAACGGGGGCTTGCCGAACTTTTGTCGAATGGCATTCATGGCCTGGAAGACCATGGGGTTCGTGAGCAGTCGATGTTCGATCGTTCGTTTGCCGGGAAAATCGAGCAAGGATACTCCAATGACCATGGTAAGTAAACCTTGGCCCGGGAGGACGAGCATGGCGACCCCAGCCAGAAAGAACACGAGGCCGATCATGTTCTTGATGCCCAGGCCGATGTATCGCAGAATCGGATGGTAGCCTGCCATCCACACGCGTTCCTCATCGTGCCAAAAGTAATCCATGGGCAGACGGATGATGATCACGGGGATGAGCAGAATGGTCCCGAAAAACATCACGACCGAGATGAGGGTCGTGATAATCAGGACTTCCGGGGGAACCCAGGAGGTCACCCCGTCGTAAAAATTCTGAATAGTGTTCATCGGATGCGCGCTCCGCGTCGCAAGGGCGACATAGCACGTTCGACGCAATTCGACAAGCCTGGCGCCACGCTCGGGCGCCGATCCGTCTTCATCATCGAGCACCCATTGAACCGTCCTCACCGAACGGGATAGGATGCAGGCATCGAGGACTGGCCATGCCCAATTACTGGTTGCTCAAATCAGAACCTTCGACGTTTTCCATTGAGGATTTGGCACGTTCCCCCAAGCGGACGACGTGCTGGGAAGGCGTGAGAAATTATCAGGCCCGCAACTTTCTGCGAGCCATGGCCGTTGGAGATCTGGCCTTCTTTTATCACAGCAATGCCCATCCTCCGGCGATCGTCGGGATTGTCGAGATCGTCAAGGCCGCGTATCCTGATTATTTTGCCTGGCGGCCCGGCAGCCACTATTTCGATGCAAAAAGTTCAAAGCAGCATCCACGGTGGGTGATGGTTGACGTTCGATTGAACAGGGCCCTGCGAACGCCGCTTTCCTTGGAACGTCTGAGAGGGGTGAGTGGCCTCGAAAAGATGGAACTGCTTCGAAGGGGTTCCCGTCTCTCGGTTCAACCGGTTCGCCCAAACGAATGGAAGATTATTCTACAGTTGTCTCGGGCACGTCCTTCAGAATCGTCTGTCAGCGAATGCATGGATCGAACGCCAGAAGGATGACCCTAGTCTCCCTCCGGTCCGGGGAGGACCCGTTTGAACGGATGGATTTCGACTCGGTCGAAGATGCCATGGGTGACGTAGGGATCACCGTTGGCCATGCGTTCGGCCTCCTCCATGGTGTCCGCCTCGATGATGACCAGACTGCCGGCGGTATCCGTAAAGGGTCCGGCACAGACCAATCGACCCTGTTTGTGTAAGCGTTCGAGGTAGTCGAGGTGGGCGGGCCTATGATGCGGGCGCTTGCTCGACCCTTCGGGGCCATCCCATCCGATGATGACGTACGTCATGGCCGTGGATCGCGAAAAAGGCACTGCCGGCTCAGGGCCGGCCGTTCACGTGATGCCTTTGGGCAGGGATTGTCGCCCTTTATATCCGTCATCGACTTCATGCCACCATTCGATCGTTTCTTCACCGAGTCTCCAGCATAGGTACACCACTCGTCCTTCCAGGAGATAGGGGAAGTCGCAGAGACCCAGTTCCAGATCTTTGACAATCACTCCCAGTTCATGGATGCCGTTGAGGTTTTCATAAATCGTTTCGAGTGCCTTGATGTAGCGAGGGCCTTCACAACTTCCGCCGCCGTACTGCGCGTTGGCGCTTGCTTTTTTGATTTCTTCCTTCGTTTGCAGGAGGATCGTTTTCCCTGCCTTGGCGTTGGTCAGGTGCGTGGTCAGTTGGGGAATCAACTCCGTGGCCTCGGAAAACGAGAAAATCCGTCCATGGGAGAAAGGCTCTTCGTGTTTGGCCATTGGGCTGTCGTCGGATGAGCGTGGTCCGCTGAAAAAGCTCCCTCTGCCTCCATGTCATTTATCACAACGGCCGGGTCATCGCAAACAATGGGTGAAAGAAACTATTGACAAGCAGTCGATTCATGTTATAGAAGATAACTATACCTTCCAGATCGAAGAGGTGGTTACTTCTTCCTACGTGAGTTTTCAAGTCCCAGAACCGTATAGTTAGTTTTCACGTAATCAAAAACGCCAACATTCTTCTCTCCAACAACACCGTGAATAGGTTTCTGTTACCAGTTGTCTGAACCGCTGTCCCAACCAAAAGCAGGACGGGCGTTTCACCACGTATTCCGTGTGAAGAATGTGTGCCCCCATTGGCTCCAGCAAGGCCCATTGCTCGTTCGATGCCGGCAGGGAACAGTTGTTCAGCCACACGTTTCATCGTCTGCCGCATCCGTAGACCGTCGCGGTGAAGGAGACAGAGAATGACAACAATGAGAGGTGAGGACCTGAGCAGACCCCCTTGCCTAACGATAGACCATGATTTCAACCCCTTTCGTGTCCATGGCCCCTCCTAGGAGAAAGATATGCATCTTGCGGAACTAAAACAAAAATCCATCGGCGACCTCGCGGACTTGGCCCGTTCATTAAAGATCGAAGGGTGCGCGAATCTGCGAAAACAGGAATTGATCTTTGCCATCTTGCAGGGACAAGCGGAGAAGAACGGCGTCATTTTTGGAGAAGGGGTGCTGGAAACCCTTTCCGATGGCTTTGGGTTTTTGCGTGCGCCGGATTCGAACTATTTTCCGGGTCCCGATGACATCTATATTTCGCCCTCTCAAATCCGTCGTTTTGGCTTGCGGACGGGCGATATCATATCCGGCCAAGTTCGTCCCCCCAAGGGTGGGGAGCGGTATTTTGCCTTATTGAAGGTTGAAAAAATCAATTATGACGAACCGGAACTGCAGCGGGACAAAATTCTGTTCGACAACCTGACGCCCCTGTATCCCGAGGAACGCATTTCTCTGGAGTTTGACCAGGAGGAATACTGCACGCGGGTGATGGAACTGACCACGCCGATCGGGAAGGGGCAACGTGGGCTCATCGTGGCTGCGCCGAGAACGGGAAAAACCATGCTGCTTCAGGCCGTGGCCCGGGCGATTTTGCACAATCATCCTGAGGCCTTGCTCATCGTCCTGCTCATTGACGAACGCCCGGAAGAAGTCACGGATTGGCAGCGTCAGGTCAAGAGCGCCGAGGTCATCAGTTCCACGTTCGACGAACCGGCTCAACGCCATGCCCAGGTGGCCGAGATCGTGATGGAAAAGGCGAAGCGCCTGGTTGAGCATAAGCGCGACGTGGTGATCCTGCTGGACAGTATTACCCGGTTGGCTCGAGCCTACAATACGATTGCGCCTCCGAGCGGAAAGGTGCTGTCCGGCGGGCTGGATTCCAACGCGCTGCAACGGCCCAAACGGTTTTTTGGCGCGGCTCGAAACATCGAGGACGGCGGGAGCCTCACGATTCTGGCCACGGCGCTGGTGGATACGGGCAGTCGCATGGACGACGTCATTTTTGAGGAATTCAAGGGCACCGGGAACATGGAAGTCCACTTGGATCGTCGCTTGGCGGATAAGCGGATCTTCCCGGCCATCGATATCAGTCAATCGGGGACGCGGAAGGAAGAGTTGTTGGTCGATCGGGACCGGCTGAATAAAATGTGGGTATTACGCAAGGTCTTAAGCCCCTTGGGAGCGATGGAGGCCATGGAGTTTCTGATGGACAAGATCGGCGGAACCAAGGACAACCAGGACTTTCTCCAGTCCATGAATCGATAACCAGACCGCCCTTTGCCAAGGCGAAGTCTTTCATGGTACAGAGAGGGCTCTGAAACAGTCGTGTGATCGCAGGGAGAATCGAGACATGAAAGCCGGCATTCATCCTGAATATTCCGAGGCGACGGTCAGTTGCGCATGCGGCATGAAGTTCCAAACCCGTTCGACCGTGGGCGACATCAAGGTGGACATTTGTTCTGCCTGTCATCCCTTCTTTACCGGCACGCAGAAAATCGTTGACACCGAAGGTCGCGTGGAACGGTTCAAGAAGAAGTACGCCAAAAAGCCCAAACCCTAGCCCGCCGACGGTATCTCGCGCGCCTTCTCCAATCTTCGCCGAGGGGCTCGACACCAGAGACGTCATCCTTTGACAGGCTCAGGAGAAGTTCCGAGCCGACGGCATGGCTTCTGAGCGTAGGGAAGAAGTTCCTTAACGATCAGACGCTTTGAAAAGCCGATCCTTCCTTTCCGACGTGCGGGCCGACCACTCAGTCACCGGGATGAAGGATGCTTCCAGGCGAACCGTGTTCACGCATGAGGGATGACGTTCCATGTCCAATGACAAGAACCACGAATCTGAAGGATGGCTTGCTCAGTGGGAAGCCGTGGCACACCGCTACGACGAGTTGACCCATCGTCTGGCCGATCCGACGGTCCTCGGCCAGCCGGCCCAGGTGATTGCCTACAACAAAGAGCGGGCTGACATCGAAGAGATCAGCCAGCTTTTCTCAGACTACCGACACCTGCTCCGGGAGATCGCCAATACGGCGCGGATGCTGGAGGATCCGCAATTGGATCCTGAACTCAGGGCGTTGGCGGCCGATGAATTGGAAACGTTGCAGGAGAAACGTGCGTGCGTCGAGGGACGGGCCTTGCAACTCCTGCATCCCCGAAACGCCGACGACGACAGGAATTCATTCGTGGAAATACGAGCCGGAACCGGCGGCGAAGAAGCCGGGTTGTTTGCCGGTGAGTTGCTGCGCATGTATATGCGATACGCGGAACGCCATGGGTTGCGGGTACAGATGATTGACGCCAACGAGACGGGCATTGGCGGAATCAAGGAAGCCGTGCTGCTGGTTGAAGGCAAGGGTTCGTACGGTGCCTTTCGGTATGAGAGTGGGGTGCACCGGGTGCAGAGGGTCCCGAGCACGGAGGCGAGCGGCCGCATTCACACGTCCACGGCGACCGTGGCGGTGATGCCTGAGGTGGAAGACGTCGAGGTTCACCTCGATCCGAGAGATCTTCGTATCGACACGTTTTGTTCTTCGGGCGCCGGCGGACAGAGCGTCAATACCACCTATTCGGCCGTGCGCATTACCCATGTTCCCACCGGCACGGTGGTGACGTGTCAGGATGAACGGTCGCAGATCAAGAATCGGGAAAAAGCCATGCGGACCCTGCGAACCCGCATCGGCGACGCGGAACGTGAAAAACAGGAAGCCTCGATCGCCGAACATCGTCGTTCTCAAGTCGGGACGGGTGAGCGAAGTGAAAAGATTCGCACCTACAATTACCCGCAGAATCGCGTCACGGATCATCGGATAGGGCTGAGTCTGTACAAGTTGGACTCGATTCTCGATGGGGCCCTCGATGAATTGGTGAAGGCGCTGAACGAGGCTCGTGAGCCGGAGAGCCGTGGGGCTGGAATCGCGTCCAACCCCTGACCATGAAGACCGATCCCGTGGCGCCGAAGGGTTCCTCCCCACACCCGACCACGCTGCGGTCCGCCTATCAACGTGGCGTGAGCATCCTCGAGGGCGGCGCGGTGGCCAATGCGAACAACGAAGCCTTCTGGCTGTTGGAAGCCGGGTTGGGGATTTCTCGCCTTACGGTGTATTCCGACCCCGAGGCCAGAGTCGAGCCTGAAGATTGGGCTCGAATCGAGTCGATGTTTCGTCGCCGGGCGTCACGGGAACCCCTGCAATACATCGTGGGCACCCAGACCTTTCGAGGACGGGAATTTCTCGTGAACCCGAGCGTGTTGATTCCGAGGCCCGAAACCGAGTCGATCATCGAGGAAGTCCTGGCTTCACGCTTCTCGACCGACTGCTGTCACATGGTGGACATGGGAACGGGGTCGGGCTGTCTGGCGGTTTCGTTGGCCCTGGATTGTCCGGGAGCCACCATCTTGGCCACGGATTGCAGTGCCCCGGCGCTTCGGGTGGCTCGGGAAAACGCGCGGCGTCACGGCGTGGCCGGGAGGATACGGTTTTTCCGAGGCGAATGTCTCGACCCATTGCACGCGTTCACCGGAACGATTTCGGTCATCGTCTCGAATCCACCGTATGTTCCGGAGGATCAATTCGATCTCCTTCCACGGGACGTCAGGGAATTCGAGCCACGGGTGGCCCTGCATGGCGGCTCGAACGGCCTGGCGTTGTATGATCGCCTACTCGAAGAGAGTTCCTCGCTGTTGCACCAGGGCGGACTTCTGATCATGGAAATGGGCATCAACCAGTCCGGGGCCATCCGTCAAAAGGTCCGCCACGGGAACGCGTTCATCGTCAGAACGATTCGGTGCGATCAGGCGGGCATCGAACGCGTGATCTGTCTGGAGCGTTCGTCGTAGGCATGGACTGTCTGGTCATTACGGGAGGCCGACGCCTCGAGGGGCGCGTCAATGCGGCCGGCGCCAAGAATGCCGCACTCCCCATTCTGGCGGCGACCTTGCTGGGGGGAGGCGCATGCACGATTTCCAACCTGCCTCAGGTGCGGGACGTCGCCACGATGTTGACGCTTCTGAGTTTGCTCGGCGTTTCCGTCAAACGGGAAGAGGGGCGGGTCGTGGTCGATGCCACCCACGTCCAATCTCTCGAGGCTCCGTATGATCTGGTCAAAACCATGCGAGCCTCCATCCTGGTATTGGGTCCGTTGTTGGCCCGATTCGGAGAAGCCGTGGTGTCTCTTCCCGGGGGATGCGCCATTGGCCCCAGGCCGGTGGACCTGCATTTGGATGGCCTGCGAAAGCTGGGAGCCACGGTCTCCGTTGATTACGGCTACATTCGGGCACGTGCCCCGACCTTGGAAGGCTGCCGTATCGATTTCGAAATTCCCACCGTGACCGGAACCGAAAATTTGTTGATGGCCGCCTGTCTCGCGAAAGGCACGACGGTGCTCAACAATGCCGCCATGGAGCCGGAAATTGTCGATTTGGCGGCCTTTCTGAACAAACGCGGGGCCAGGATTTCCGGTGCCGGTTCCGGTCGTCTCGTCATCGAAGGAGTTCCGGCGTTGCATGGAGCAGCGCACGAAGTCATGCCTGATCGAATCGAAGCCGGAACGTATCTGATCGCAGGTGCCATGACGGGAGGGCACGTGGAAGTGAATCGGTGCGTGCCCGAGCATCTGGAAGTCGTGCTGTCCACGCTCAGGCAATGCGGTGCGGCCCTGTCGGAACGGGCGCGGTCGATCACCATCGAGGCGACGACCCGGTTAAAGGCCCGTGACGTGCAGACGTTTCCCTATCCGGGATTTCCCACGGATCTGCAAGCGCAGATGATGGCCTTGATGTGTCTCGCGGAAGGCACCAGCGTCATGACCGAATCGGTGTTTGCCGGGAGGTTTCTGCACGTCCCGGAATTGCAGCGAATGGGTGCCGCAATTACGGTTGATGGACACCGTGCCGTTGTGAAAGGATTAGACCGGTTGTCCGGCGCACCGGTCATGGCATCGGATCTGCGCGCCAGTGCCGCGCTCCTTCTGGCGGGGTTGGCCGCGGAGGGTGAAACGCGGATTTCCAGGATTTATCACTTGGAACGGGGATACGAACACATCGAAGACAAACTGCAAGGCCTGGGTGCGTGGGTTCGCCGAGAGGACTCCGGTCATGAATGAGCGGGTGACCGTGGCGCTCTCGAAGGGGAAACTCCTGGATCCGACGCTGGCCTTGTTTCAGAAAGCGGGCTATCTCGGCCTGGAGTTGTCGTCCGATGATCGCAAACTGGCGTTCGATGTGCCGCAGTCCGGGCTGTCTTTTCTGTTCGTCCGGCCGACGGACGTTCCCACGTACGTGGAGTACGGAGCGGCTGACGTGGGCGTAGCGGGGAAAGATTTGTTGTTGGAGCAACGATTGGACGTCTATGAACCGCTGGATCTGCGAATCGGGTGGTGTCGGATCGCCGTGGCGGCCTTGGCGGATCTCGATGAACGCACGCGCTTGTCCTCGAAGCTCCGGGTCGCCACGAAATATCCCAACATCACGGAATGGCATTTCAACCAGCAAGGGATTCCGGTTGAAATCATCAAACTGTACGGGTCGATCGAGTTGGCTCCGGTGGTGGGCTTGTCGGATCGCATCGTGGATCTGGTGTCGAGCGGGCAGACGTTGAAAGCCAACAATCTGAAGGAAATGGAAACGATCGCTGAATCCACGGCTCGCCTGATCGTGAATCGGGCCAGTTTGAAGATGAAACATCAGGCGATTGCCACCATGATCAACAGGCTTCGCAGGAGCCGTCCCCAGACGGCCCGCGCCTGAGGCGTCGTGAACATTATCTTTTCAAACGACAAGACCTATGCCGAAGAGTTGGCCGAGGTCTGCCATCGCGCCGCTCGTCAGCACGCCAGGATCGAGACTCAGGTGAAACGCGTGCTGAGAGACGTCGAACGAAACGGTGACGCCGCGGTTGCGCGATACGTCAGGAAATTTGATGGCCTTGCCTTGGCACCCGAGAAGTTTCGAGTATCCGAGAACGAAATTCGGCAGGCGTATGACGTGGTTCGACGAGCGGATCTGCGGGCCTTGAAATTTGCCGCGCGGCGTATTCGCGCGTTTCATCACAAACAACGGATGTCGACGTGGGTGGACGCCGAGCAGGGGGTGAAGCTTGGGCAGCTCATCACGCCGTTGGACGTCGTGGGGTTGTACGTGCCAGGCGGAAAAGCCTTGTATCCCTCGACGGTGTTGATGAACGCGATCCCGGCGAAAGTTGCCGGGGTGCCACGGGTCGTCATGTGCAGTCCCACGGCGTCGGGTTCCATCGATCCCTATTTGCTGGTCGCGGCGGACATTGCCGGCGTCGATGAAGTGTATCGGATCGGCGGCGTCCAGGCGATCGGCGCGTTGGCCTATGGCACCGAGCACGTTCCCCGGGCGGATAAAATCGTGGGCCCTGGCAACATGTACGTGGCTGCGGCCAAACGGATGGTGTACGGGACCGTCGCGCTGGACATGATTGCCGGACCGAGCGAACTGGTGGTGATTGCGGATGAATCCGCGAATCCCGTCCATTGTGCGGCCGACTTGCTGTGTGAGGCGGAACACGATGAAGAAGCACGCGTCTATTTGGTGACGACCTCCGCGTCGTTGGCCAGGGAAGTCATGCGTGAGCTGCAAGTCCAATTGCCCCAATTGACGCGTCGACGTATTGCCGAGCATTCCATCGGCCGGTATGGTAAAATCTTCGTCGTCTCGAATCTGGACGAAGCCTTTGAGGTGTCCAATGCCATGGCTCCCGAGCATTTGGAGGTTCTGTTGCCCCGGCCCTTCGACTACGTGAAAAAAATTCGGCATGCCGGTGCGGTCTTCATGGGACGGTATACCCCGCCGGCCGTGGCGGACTACGTTGCCGGTCCCAATCACGTGCTGCCGACCGGGGGCTCCGCTCGGTTTTTTTCGGCCTTGTCGGTGGATGATTACATCAAACGAACGAACGTGGTCGCGTATACAAAGGAACAACTGAAAATCGCCACGCCCTACGTCACGCGATTGGCCGCCATGGAGGGGTTGCAGGCCCATGCCCGTTCCATAGAAAGTCGCGACTCATGAACGTTTCGAAAAAATTCCGATGGGCCGCGGTCGACCGGTCCACCGCCGAAACCGCGATTCGCGTGGAATTGGGTCTGGATGGGACAGGGCAACGTCAGACCTCAACGCCCATTCCGTTTGTGGACCACATGCTGGACGCCTTTGCGCGACACGGGTTGTTCGATCTCGTGCTCGAAGCCAAGGGGGATACCCACGTTGACGATCACCATACGGTTGAGGACATTGGCATGGTGTTGGGCTCGGCCTTCAAGGAAGCGCTTGGAGAAAAAACCGGCATTCGTCGGTTCGGATGGGCCATCGTGCCTCTTGATGAAACGTTGGCGGAAGTCGTCGTCGATCTGAGCGGGCGACCGTTTCTGGTGTATAACGTGACGCTGTCCCATCGGGACGTGAAGGGATTTGATCTTGGCCTGTTCGAGGATTTTTTTCAGGCCCTGACGAATCAAGGCGGGTTGAATCTTCACGTCAACGTTCGATACGGTCGGAATCCGCATCACGTGATCGAAGCCGTGTTCAAGGCATTTGCCAAGGCCATGGATCAAGCGACTCGCCAGGATGATCGGGTGGTCGGGGTCCCGTCCACGAAGGGGGTTTTGGCCTAGCGAATGAGACCGAATTCCGGATTCGTGGATGACGCCAGGGATGATCGCCATGAGAGAGGGAGCCGCCCATGATTGCCATCGTCGATTATGAGATGGGAAACTTGCGAAGCGTCCAGAAGGGCTTTGAAACCGTTGGGCATCGCGCGATCGTCACGAGGGATCCCCTCATGATTGACCAAGCGACCCACGTGGTGCTTCCCGGGGTGGGAGCCTTTGGCGATTGCGTGCAGAATCTTCAGCGGTTTGGGTTGATTGAACCCCTGCGTCGAACGGTGGCTCAAGGCAAGCCGTTCCTGGGGATTTGTCTGGGGTTCCAGGTGCTCTTCTCGGAAAGCGAGGAGTTCGGCGTGCATCGGGGATTGAACGTGTTTAAAGGAAAGGTCAAACGATTTCCTGCAGGATCCGCTCCGGCAGCGCCGTTGAAGGTGCCGCACATGGGATGGAACACGCTTCAGGTCAAACAGCCGATCCCGTTGTTGGAGGGAATCGGTTCTGAGGCCCACGTGTATTTCGTCCATTCGTATTACGTGGAACCCGAAGACGCGGAGGTGGTCTGTACCGAAACACGGTATGGCGCGTCCTTTGTGTCGAGTGTGACCAGGGGAAAGGTCTTCGCCTGCCAATTTCATCCGGAAAAGAGTCAGAAGGTCGGGCTTCGACTGCTCAGGAACTTTGGGTTATGGCATTGAACGTCTCTCTGACCAACCATGTCGACGCGGGTCGGCCTCCCTTCCGGTGCCTGTCGGCGACGCTCCTTCTGCTTGGAGCCTGCGGGGGCTGCGCTCCGGAAACGGTAACCATTAGAACGCATCCTCATTTTGCGCCCGGAGCCATCACGAAGGTGGCGATTGCCCCGTTTCGCACCGTCAATAGGGCGCGGAGCACCTCGCTCACGGCCAGCGCGTCTCCGCAGGAAGATCTGGAGCATCCCGTGATTCCTCACTCGTTAGGGAATCCCAGTGGTTCACCGGTTCCCGCGAGGGCTCGTCTGACCCAGGTCTCCGTCCCGGACTCCGTTCCCGACATGCTCCAACGCATGGTGTATTCCCAGCTACGGTTCAAGCCCCAGGTTCGCGTCATGGCGCCTGACGAGGTTGAACGGATCCTCGACGGTCCACGGGACTCTGCCCGCGAACGGGATGCTCAGGAGACCGTTCGGCTCTTGGGAGAACGGCTGGACGTGGATGCGGTCCTTGAAGGCGTGATTCGCGTGTATCGTGAACGGGAAGGCACGAAGTTCGCCGCCCTCCCTGCTGCCGTGGGGTTTGAACTTCGATTGATTAGGGTCCGGGACGGCCAGGTGTTGTGGGTAGGCGATTATTTCGAAGAGCAGAAACCCCTGACTCACGATTTCCTGGGATTTCTCGAACGAGGGGGAACGTTTGTGACGGCCGAGGAACTGGCGCGAGCAGGCGTCGTTCGCATGCTGCAAGGCTTACCCCTGGGTACGCGTTGACCGGGGCTCCGGCCCGTCTCTCCTCAAAGAACGATGCCTCCTTCCGGGTCGCGGCAATGATGGTCATTCCTGCAATTGATTTGAAAGCTGGGCGATGCGTCCGCCTTCGACAGGGCGACATGGCGCAAGAGACGGCCTATTCACCCGACCCCACGGCCGTGGCCAGGCAATGGGAGGCCTTGGGCGCACAACGGTTGCACGTCGTCGATCTGGATGGCGCGGTGAACGGGAAGCCGCAGAACATGGAGCACGTCTGCGCGATTGCCGCGGCAGTGTCCATCCCGATTCACGTGGGCGGCGGGATACGATCATTGGCCGTCCTGAAGGAATATTTTTCCCGTGGCGTCAACAGGGTGGTGTTGGGAACGGCTGTCTTGGAAAATGCGGCGTTTCTCGCCGATGCCTGTCGAGCCTTTCCCCATAAAATTTTTGTCGGGGTTGACGTCAAACAGGGACGAGTCGCCTTGCATGGCTGGACGAACCTTTCCGACTCGACGGCGGAGGACGTGTTCGCCGCCCTGAAGGAACTGCCGCTGGCAGGGATCATCTTTACGGAGATCAGTCGTGACGGCATGTTGGAGGGACCGAATGTCCCTGCTCTGCAGCACGCGGCTCAGATTTCCCCGGTTCCTCTGATCGCCTCAGGGGGAATCACGCGGGTGGAGGATATCCGTGCGATTAAACAACTGGGGCAGCAGATCATGGGCGTCATCGTGGGGAAGGCCTTATACGAAGGCACGTTGGACCTCCCCGCGGCACTGGCCGAAGCGCGTGCATGAAACGGATGGGCCGATGTTGACCAAACGCATCATTCCATGTCTAGACGTGAAGGACGGTCGAGTGGTCAAGGGCATCGGCTTCGTGAATCTTCGTGACGCCGGTGATCCGGTCGAGGTCGCCAAGATCTATGATCAAGCCGGTGCCGATGAACTGTGCTTCTTGGACATTACCGCTTCGCATGAGAATCGGGACACCCTGCTGGACATCGTCTCCGGAACGGCCGAACAGGTGTTCATGCCGCTGACGGTCGGCGGTGGGATCCGCACGATCGAGAACATTCGCCAATTGCTGAATGCGGGTGCGGATAAAGTCAGCATCAATACGGCCGCCATCGAACATCCCGAGTTCGTGACGGCCGCGGCCCATCGGTTCGGCTCCCAATGTATTGTGGTAGCGATCGATGCCAAGCGAGTTCCTTCCAAGGACGCGGATCTCGCGCAATGGGAAATTTTTACCCATGGCGGGCGCCACCCCACGGGGTTGGATGCCGTGGCCTGGGCACGACGCATGGAGCAGCAAGGGGCCGGTGAAATCCTCTTGACCTCGATGGATCAGGACGGTACCAAGGAGGGCTATGATCTGGCGTTGACCAGGGCTGTCTCAGAAGCCGTCTCCATTCCGGTTATCGCGTCAGGGGGGGCTGGAACCGTGGATCATCTGTATGAGGCCCTGGGAACGGGGATGGCCGATGCCGTGCTCGCAGCCTCGATCTTTCATTATCAAGCCTACAGCATCCGTGAAGCGAAAACCTATCTCAAGGAGCACGGGGTGCCCGTGCGTCTCGTCAATGGCCATGGAATCTGACCGGGATACAGTACCTGGCGACCTCAGAATTCGGTTCGATGACCGGGGTCTGGTGCCTGCCGTTGTCCAGGACTGGCGTGACGGCACCATCCTGATGTTGGGATATATGAATCAGGACGCACTCGATCAGACCCTGCAAACCGGGTACGTCCACTTCTGGAGCCGCTCGAGACAGCAACTCTGGAAAAAAGGCGAAACCTCAGGCCATTATCTGCTCTATCAACGCATGTTTCTTGATTGTGACGAAGACGTCTTGTTGGTCAAGGCCGAACCCGTGGGGCCTACGTGTCATACGCAAGCCCGCACGTGTTTTTTTGCGGAGGTGACGGCCCAGGGGGTGACTCGAGTCGGTGAAGAGGCCAATGGAGGCATTTTCGATCGACTGTATGAAATGGTTTTGGAGCGGAAGTCGCATCCACGAGAGGATTCGTACGTGTCCTCCCTGATGACGGACGGGCCCGATCGCATTCTGAAAAAAGTCGTGGAAGAAGCCGGCGAAGTCCTGTTGGCCGTGAAGAAGGAGCGTCGGGAAGAAATCATCCATGAGGTCGCGGATCTGTTCTTTCATTCCATCGTGGCCTTGGGACATTGTGCCATTCCCATGACCGCGATTCAGGAGGAACTCGGCAAACGATTCGGACAATCGGGTCTCAGGCCCAGGGGCTCCGATCACTCCCGATAAGAAAGGCCGGTGCTTTTCCCGACCGGTTGACTTGTCCTCCCCATCCCTGTTATAGTATAAAAATCATTATTTTCCAACAAGTTGTGACTTCCTAGCTCTTCAAAAAGAGGGTCCCGACAAAGGCTTCGGAGAAGAGCCTTGACAACGGCACGAGCTGGAATCCCTCCTACGACTCTTCAACAGATCCGTGACTCCGTTGATATTGTGGACGTGGTGTCCCGTTACGTCACGTTGTCGAAAACGGGTCAAAATCTTCGAGGGCTTTGTCCTTTTCATCAGGAAAAAACGCCCTCTTTTACCGTTACGCCTGCGAGACAGATGTTTTACTGTTTTGGGTGTGGCGTGGGAGGTGACGTCTTTACCTTTCTGATGCGAAAGGAAGGGTTGGAGTTTCCGGAGGCGGTCCGGGATCTGGCCGAACGAGCCGGCATTCCCCTTCCCCGGAATGCGTCAGGAGGAGGCGCGCAACCGGGCCAGCGAAAAAGGTTGGAAGACCTCCATGCCTTGGCCAAGACGTGGTTTCAGCAGAATCTGCATGATCCTTCCAAGGGCCGGGCGGCCTTGGCGTATCTTGCCGGTCGTGGTCTTGAAGTCAGGACGCTGAAAGAGTTTGGCGCGGGGTATGCGTTGCAGTCGTGGGACGGGCTCACCAACTATCTGCTCGGACAAGGGGCGACCCCTGCCGATCTGTCGGCTTCGGGTCTCGTGGCGGCCAAGGATTCTCAGCCTGCCTCGAAAGCGGCGAAATTCTATGACCGTTTTCGAGGACGGGTGATGCTTCCGATTTTCGACGTTCGGGGAAGCGTGATTGCCTTCGGCGGACGCGTGTTGGAGCATGGAACACCCAAATATCTCAATTCTCCGGATACGGCGCTCTTTCAGAAGGGGCGCGTGTTGTACGGATTGCATAAGGCGCGTGAGACCGGTCAACAGCTTGACTCGCTGATGCTCGTCGAAGGCTACTTTGACGTGTTGGCGCTGCATCAGGCGGGCATTCCTCAAGTGGCTGCGCCCCTGGGCACCGCACTCACGTCCGAGCATGCCGTGTTGCTCCGCCGATTCGTCAACACCGTGGTGTTGATCTTTGACGGCGATGCCGCGGGAACGGGTGCCGCGTTACGCGCGCTGGACGTGTTTCGCAACAGTGGGGTCACCGTCAAGGTCGTCGTCATGCCTCCGGGGCATGACCCTGATTCGTATGTTCGGGCTCATGGGGCGGAGACGCTTCTCGCGTTGCAGGACAGGGCCCTGACGCTGTTGGAGTTCGCCGTGGCCCACTGTCTGGAAGGGGCAAGCCACGCGACGGTTGAAGAGCGAACCCGGCGAGTCGACGCCATACTCGGCATCTTGGCCAAAGTCTCGAATCCCGTTGAAAAGAATGAACAGATCCAACGCGTCGCCGAACGGCTGGGCGTCAGCCTGCAATTGCTGCTGGATCGATATGCTGCCGTGCTCGAGCCGCATGGTTCGCGGCGTCGGGGACCCTCGCCAACCAATCGACGCAACGAGGAATTCCGGGAGGAACGCGACATTGTCTCGTTTCTGGTGCAGGGAAGTTTGCCTCCCGAACATCTCAAGGTCCTGCGGCCCGAGGATTTTCGGTCGCCCCTCTATCGTCGGCTCGTGGAGACAGGCTTGCGACATCTGGACGCGGAAGGGGGCCTCGATGTGCCGGGATTTTTCAGGGAAACCGATCTGGATGAGACGTGTCGTGATTCGGTCGCGGAACTGGCGGTGTCCGTGATGCCTTGTGAAAACCGGCATGAATATATTCAGGGGTGTTTGAACACGTTGGCGAAAAGAAATTTGAGAACTCGACTGGATGAGCTGATCGCGCGGCTTCGAATCGCCGAACGAGACCAACGAATGGATGAAGTGGATCGTCTGAATTCCCAAATCGAGGCGTTGCGTGAAACCAAAGCCGGGTTGGCCGCCTCCATTTCAGTCCCACAATAAGGGCTTCTTATGGCAAAACTTCCCACTTCCAAGGTACGGAAAACAGAACGGGTAGTTGAAAAAAAGAGTATGGCGAGCAAGAAGGCGCCTGTCTCCAAGGGCCAAGCTTCCAAAGCATTGAAACAGGTGGCCCCACTCGGAGCCCCCGTTCCGAAACGCGTCGGGGATGAAGGCCAGGTGCCATCGCGGTCACACGTGTCGATTGAACCGGATTCGATTTCCAGGAAAGCCGAGCAGGAGGATTTGCTGGAAAAAAATGCATCGGAAATTGATCTCACCCCCGGCGACCTGAGTCGGACGGATGATCCCGTTCGGCTGTATTTGCGAGAAATGGGAAGCGTCTCGTTACTCAGCCGGGACGGAGAGATTGAGTTGGCGAAGAAGATCGAAGAAGGGGCGGCAGAGATGATGGAAGCGATCGTGGGGCTGCCGATGACGCTGGAAGCGCTGGCGGGGTGGCAGGGGCGGTTGAAGAAGCGGGAGATCCGGGTTGGGGAAGTGGTGCAAGTACATGAGCCGGGCGAAGAAGAGCTGGAAGAAGCGGATCTGAGCGAGGGGCAGGACGAAGAAGAAGTGCGGCAACAGACATTGGGAGAATTGGAGCAGGTGCGGCGGTTAGGCAAGAGCCTGCTGCGGGCCTACGGGCGGCGGCGGGCCGCGGTCGGGGGGCAGGCCGGGCGGTGGGCGACACGCGTGCGGGGGTTGCAAGGAGACCTACGGGCACGGGTCGAAGGCTTGCATTTGCAGCCGGCAGTCCGGGAAGAGTTGGTCGGGGCGATCAAAGCCGCCGGCGCGACCCTGCGGGAAGCCGAGCGGGAATTGCGGGCCTGTGGCGCGCAGTTAGGGGCCCGGGGGGCCGCCGGGCAGCAGTTAGTGCGGCGGATCCGGCGGGGCGGCGCCGGGCGGGCCGCCGTGCGGCGGCAGACCGGCGTGAGCGAAGCAACCGTGCGGGGCGTCGCAGCGCGGAGTCAAGCCGCACAGGGAGTGTTAGAACGGCTGGAACGGGACGTGACAAAGCTGCCGACCGCAGAATTCAAAGGCGCCTTAGAAGGACTGGAATGGGCAGAAGAAAAGATGAAGCGGGGCAAAGGAGCGTTGATCGAAGCGAACTTACGGTTGGTGGTGAGTATAGCCAAGAAATACACGAATCGGGGCTTACAGTTTCTAGACTTGATTCAAGAAGGCAACATCGGATTGATGAAAGCCGTGGACAAATTCGAATACCAGCGGGGCTACAAATTCAGCACCTATGCGACGTGGTGGATCCGGCAAGCGATCACGCGGGCGATCGCCGACCAGGCGCGAACGATCCGGATTCCCGTACACATGATCGAGACGATCAACAAGCTGGTGCGGACGTCGCGGCACTTGGTACAGCAATTGGGGCGGGAGCCGACGCCGGAAGAGATTGGCGTGCGGATGGAGATGCCATTAGAGAAAGTGCGGAAGATCTTAAAGATCGCGAAAGAGCCGATCTCGCTGGAGACGCCGATCGGAGAAGAAGAAGACAGTCATTTAGGGGACTTTATCGAAGACAAGAAAGCGGTATCGCCGTTAGCGGCGGCGGTGCGGTACGATTTACAGCGGCACATCGGGCAGTCGTTGGAGTCGTTAACGGAGCGGGAAGAGAAGGTATTGCGGAAGCGGTTCGGGATCGGGGAAGCGACGGACCACACGTTGGAAGAGGTAGGGCAGGACTTTGAGGTGACGCGGGAGCGGATTCGGCAGATTGAAGCGAAGGCCCTGCGCAAGCTGCGCCACCCGACCCGGAGCAAGAAACTACGCAGCTTCGCCGAAGGCTTTTGAAGCCCGTTGCCGAAGACACGACGAGGACTGAGTCGCTTGTTGAACGCGCTTCAGGGCCCATAGCTCAGTTGGTTAGAGCGGCTGACTCATAATCAGTTGGTCCCAGGTTCAAGTCCTGGTGGGCCCACCAGTTTTGCTATTTCCACGGAAGATGCGGTAAGGTAGGGGATCATTCATCTCCTTGTTGACACGAAGAGGCGTTTTTGAATTTTCAACTTTCCCTCCTGGTGCAACTTCAACGGCTTGACCTCAAGCTGGACGGTCTCGAACAACAACGACAACGGATTCCCGAGCGTCTTCACGCGGCGGCGTTGCCGGTTGAACAGGCTCGGAAGCGTCTGGAAGACCTCGGGAACCTCCTGGAGACCATTGCGGCCGATCGGCGCAACAGTGAACAGGACTTGAGTGCTCATGAAAGTCACGTCCAGAAAATGCGCGGACGGTTGAACGAGTTGAAAACGAACAAAGAGTATCAAGCCCATTTGTTTGAAATCGAACTGGCCAACAAGAAAAAGGACGCCTTGGAAGAACGAGTCCTGCTGGCCATGGAGCGAGGGGAAGAGAAACGGAAAGAGTCGGAAGAAGTCGAGGCCCTGCTTCGGGACGTGACGCAAACCCTTGAGCGGGAAAAGGTCGAATTGGAGGCATTATCGACGAAATTGACGGGTGAGGTCACGAAGATCGAGGAGGAGAAGCAAGGCCTGCTGGCCTCCTTGGACAAACGAGTCTCGACGCGATACGGCGCGCTCAAATCTTCCTTGAAACTCGTGGTGGTGGCGTCCGTTCAAGGCGAAACCTGTCAGGGCTGTCAATTGCAGATTCCTCCTCAGTTGGTTGCCAGCGTGAAGCGGGCCGATGAACTGTTAACCTGTCCCTACTGCTATCGCATTCTGTATCATGAAGCTTCGCTCAATGAATCGTCTGAACGCGACCAGGAGTCCGTGGATCAGGAACAGGGTTCCCTTCCGTGACGCTCTTGTTTCGAGGCTCGGTCTGGCGTATTATGGGGAAGAGGGCGTGGGTCAGGTGGCCGCTCACCTGCGGGTGAGAGGAAAGTCCGGACTCCAACGGGCAGGGTGCTGGGTAACGCCCAGGCGGAGCGATCCGACATGAGCGCCACAGAAAACAAACCGCCTCGGGATGATTCATCGAATCCGAGGTAAGGGTGAAATGGTGGGGTAAGAGCCCACCGCGTTCACGGCGACGTGGACGGCAGGGTAAGCATCACCCGGAGCAAGACCAAATAGGAGGACGCTCCGGACGACCTGATCGACTTCGCACGGCGAATGCCGCGTGGGGGGATTCGGTGCCGTTCGGGAAAGGTCGGCCCGACCAAGGTTCTCGGGTAGGTCGCTGGAGGCTTATGGCAACATAAGCCCTAGAGACATGGTCACCGCCGTATGCATGACTCATACGGAACAGAATCCGGCTTATCGACCCACCCCCTCCTCTCCATGCCTCGCAGGCTGGGTTCAGGGGCGTCATGCGTCGTTTGACTCGATCCGATCCCCCTTGTTACCATGCGCCCTCCGAAAATTCGAGTCCCCATCGTCTAGTCTGGCCTAGGACGCCGGCCTTTCAAGCCGGCAACACGGGTTCAAATCCCGTTGGGGACGCCATTATTGGACAGCCGCTGAACTTCGGATCGGCGGCTGTTTTTTTTTTTAGCGATGCGGGCCTGGAGTGCCTCCTCGGGAACTTACCGGTTGTGCTCAAGAAGCTCACTTTGTACAATGAACAACGGCCCTTGCAGGGACAGTCACTCTCATGAGTTGGAGGCGCATCATGAATCGGCACAAACAGCATAGGGTCCTTGTCATTGGCATGATGGGGATCATCCTGGGATGGCAACCGGCAGCGGCCGAATGGACGTATGAATCGAACGAACCTCCGATCGAAGCCCAATTCGAGACGATTGAAGGGAAGGATGGCGCCCCGATGATCGGGATCCCCGAAGGAGAATTTCTGATGGGGTCCAACGACGGATCGAGGAATGAACGGCCCGAGCACGTGGTCTGGCTGGACGGGTATGCGATCGATCAGTTTGAAGTGACGATGGAGCGGTATCAGAAATTTCTGGATGAGACCAATCACGATTTGCCTCCGTTGTGGGATGATTATGCCGCCCTTGAAGAGGCGAAGGATCGTCCGGCCGTGGGCATGGCATGGGACAGTGCAAAAGCGTACTGTGAATGGGCGGGCAAGCGTCTGCCGACCGAAGCCGAATGGGAGAAAGCGGCCCGGGGCACCGATGGTCGTCGGTATCCCTGGGGGCATATGCAGCCGTTCGTGGATATTGCCCGGTATAACTTCGGAACGACCGGATGGGTGAGCTATGAGGTCACGTTGGCGCCCGTGCAAAGCGGAGTCGAAGGCATGAGCATTCGCCATGGCTTAAAGCAAGGCACGAAGAGTCCCTATGGGTTGTACCACATGGCCGGGAACGCCTCGGAATGGGTCGCGGACTGGTATGATCGAACGTATTATGAAGCGAGTCCGGAGAAAAACCCGCCCGGTCCCAAGGAGGGCGAGCGGAAAGTCTATCGTGGCGGATCGTGGGAAGATCCGCCTAAATGGCTGAAGGTAACGGCCCGCCGGAGTGCCGAGCCGAATTTCCCCATCGACGCCAACGATCTGACGATCGGATTTCGGTGTGCGATGGACGTGAAGAAGTAAAAGACGGGTTCGTCATTCTAGCCCGACGATAGGCTCGGTCTTCTCAATACGGAAATTTCTTCCCTTGCACTTCTTGCAAGAATCAGAAGTGTAGTTCGAAGAATCCTTAATCAATTTTATGTCGTTTCTCGTGTTGCAATCTAGACAGATTACAGGCGTTGTTTTCGTTCCCATCTTATGAGCACCCCGTGGTTTCTCCGCAGTTTCTGCAGACCAGACACATGCCGTTGCGGACGAGTTTGAACTGTTTGCAATTGGGACAGGGGTCGCCTTCGAATCCTTTCTGATACGCCGCGTCTATTTCAGTGGCCACGGTGTCCTGCGTCATCTCGATCGTATGCGAGCCGTTCCCCTGGCCGTTTCCCACGGGGGAGTGAATTCGTTGCCGGGCGGGAAACCGTTCCGGGCTGATGGTCGTGGTCGTGATGGTTCTGGGGTCGGCTGGTTCATCATCCGTGCATTCGGGATCCTGTTTGACGGAATCCCCACGCAGGTCATCCTGGCTCACCTGGGCGAGTTCCTTCTTGTCGAGGTAGGTAATCGCCAATTCACGGAAGATGTAGTCGATGATGGACGTCGACATTTTGATGTGATTGCTGAGATTGACCGGACCATTGGGTTCGAACCGCGTGAACAGGAAAGCCTCGACGAATTCTTCGAGCGGGACGCCGTGTTGGAGTCCCAGGGAAATCGCAATGGCAAAACAGTTCATGAGGCTGCGGAACGCAGCGCCTTCCTTGTGCATGTCCAGGAAGATTTCCCCCAGCGTGCCATCCTCGTATTCACCGGTGCGCAGATAGATTTTGTGCCCGCCGATCATGGCTTTCTGCGTGTAGCCTCCGCGTCGTGAGGGAAGCGGGCGACGTTTGGCGAGGTACCGCACCAGCACGCGTTCCGTCACCTGCTCGGCTACCTTCAGGACCTCCTCCTGCCGTTCGTCGGTCTGGGCAACGGCTGCATTCAGGGGTTGGCTCAGTTTGGACCCGTCCCGATACAGGGCCACGGCCTTGAGCATGTGCTGCCACCCCATCAGATACGCGGCTTCGGCGTCCCTGACCGTGGCATCCGAGGGCATGTTGATGGTTTTGCTGATGGCCCCGCTGATGAACGGCTGTGCCGCAGCCATCATCCGAATGTGCGCCTGCGTTGAAATGTATCGTTTCCCGATGCGTCCGCATCGGTTGGCGCAGTCGAAAATCGGAAGGTGCTCGGTCTTGAGGTGAGGCGCCTCTTCCACCGTCATGGTCCCGCAGCAGAAATCATTGGCCGCGAGAATCTCTTCCTGGGTAAACCCCAGGGCGTGCAGCATGTTGAAACGGGGGTCATCGAGCTGGGTGTCGGAGAACCCGAGGGTGTTTCGGCAAAAATCCTCCCCCAGAGTCCATTTGTTGAAGGCAAATCGAATTTCGAAGACCTCATCCAGCGTCGATTCCAGGCGGTCGATGACCTCCGGGGTAAACCCCTTGGCCCGCAGCGAGTCATGATTCAGGAACGGAGCCTGTTTCAGGGTTCGGGTTCCCGTGGCATAGGTGATGATGTCGTGGATCTGGTCATGGGTATACCCCAGTTTCCGTAGCGCGGGGGGGAGGCTTTGATTGATGATCTTGAAGTAGCCTCCGCCGGCCAGTTTCTTGAATTTGACGAGGGCAAAATCAGGCTCGATCCCCGTGGTATCACAGTCCATGACCAGCCCGATGGTGCCCGTAGGGGCAATCACCGTGGCCTGCGCGTTCCTGAAGCCGTGGGCTTCTCCCAATTCGATGACGCGATCCCAGGTCTCCTGCGCGGCACGCAGGAGCCCGGCAGGGGCAGTCGTCGGATCGATGCCCTCGGGCGTCGTCGTCAGGCCCTCATATTCGTGAGACCCGGCCTGATACGCGGCCCGTCGATGGTTGCGCATGACCCTGAGCATCGCCTCCCGGTTTTTTTCGAATCCGGGAAACGTCCCGAGTTCCGCGGCCATTTCTGCGGAAGTGGCATAGGCTTCGCCGGTCAGAATGGCGGTCAGGGCTCCGCAGATCGCCAGCGCCTCCTGAGAATCATAGGCAATGCCCATCCGCATGAGCAGGGACCCGAGGTTGGCATACCCGAGCCCCAGCGTTCGAAACCGAAAACTCCGCTCGGCAATGGGCTGGCTCGGGAATCCCGCCATGAGCACGCTGATTTCCAGGACGATGGTCCAGATTCGGATGGCATGGCGATAGGCCGGGACGTCGAATTCACCTTCCGGCGAGATGAAGGCACCCAGGTTCAGAGACGCGAGATTGCACGCGGTGTCATCTAGAAACATGTATTCGCTGCATGGATTGGAGGCGTTGATGCGTCCGTCTTCAGGGCACGTATGCCATTCATTGATCGTGGTCTCGTATTGAATGCCCGGGTCGGCACACATCCAGGCCGCCCAGCAGATTCGATCCCAGAGATCCTTGGCCTTGAGCGTTTTGGCCACGGCTCCGTCCGTCCGACGCGTCAGATGCCACTCGCCGTTGTCCTGTAACGCCTGAAAGAATCCGTTGGGGACGCGAATGCTGTTGTTGGAGTTCTGGCCTGACACCGTTTGATAGGCTTTGCTGTCCCAGTTCGTGTCATATTCGTGAAACACGAAATGGGTGTAGCCTTCCTGGGCATAGGCAAAGATCCGTTGGATATAGGTTTCGGGAACGCCTGTTTGCCGGGCCGCGTGCAGGGCTTCCTTGAGACGACGGTTTCGTTCGGGGTCGAGTTCGAGCGTCTCGGACCCCTTGGCATTGCTGTGACGACAGGCTTTCAGAACGGCGTTCAACTGGCTGGCGCAGGCCTTGGACCCGGTCACCATGGCGGCGACTTTTTGTTCCTCGATCACCTTCCAGTCGATGAACTCCTCGATGTCGGGATGGTCCAGGTCCAGACACACCATCTTGGCCGCGCGTCGGGTCGTTCCTCCGGATTTAATGGCGCCTGCGGCACGATCCCCGATCTTGAGAAACGACATCAGCCCAGAGGACTTTCCTCCACCGGAGAGCGGCTCGTTTTCTCCTCGCAGTCTGGAGAAGTTGGTTCCGGTGCCTGACCCGTATTTGAACAGGCGGGCTTCCCGGACCCACAAATCCATAATCCCGCCCTCGTTGACGAGGTCGTCCCCCACGGACTGGATGAAGCAGGCGTGAACCTGTGGGCGTTCATAGGCATTCTCGGATCGGTTGAGTTGGCGGGTTTCAGGATCTACGAAATAATGCCCTTGAGCTGGCCCGCCGATGTCATACGCATAATGCAGTCCCGTATTGAACCACTGCGGCGAATTGGGCGCGGCCATTTGTTTGGCCAGCATGAAACACAATTCGGCGTAAAAGGCCTCGGCGTCCCGGGTCGTCTCGAAATAGCCATGGGTCTCGCCCCATTGCGTCCAGCATCCCGCAAGTCGATGAAACACCTGCCGGGCATCGCGTTCGCCGCCTGCTACGGGGGTTCCCTGCTCGTCCTTGACGGGCTTTCCATTGGCATCGAGTTGCGGAACGCCGGCTTTCCGGAAATATTTTTGGGCCAGAATGTCCACGGCCAGTTGGGACCATTGCTCCGGAGCCTGGATGTCATCGAGTCGGAAGACCACGGAACCATCCGGATTCCTGATTTCCGAAGACCGCGTGGAAAACGGAATGCCCGCATAGGGCGTGTCATCGGCTTTGGTAAAACGACGTTCGATCTTCACGACATCGAACCCCACGCAGCATCGGATCCGGAGGGCACGTCACCGGGGTTTGTCGTGCAGGCTGGAAGGCTCAGGGCAGAGAGTATGTGGACAGTCACGGTTGGTGCAGGGTGGCTTGAATCTACGAGCGGCCTCTCGTGGTAATACTTTCGTCGAATCACGTGCCCTTCTCCTGGATCCTGCTTCCCTCTGTTCGAGAAGAAACAATATATATAGAGTCTATGGTGAATTGTCAATACCAAGTCTTGTGTTTTCATCTCCACGGCTGGGGATACGAGTGGATAGGCTGTGTGCAGGAAAACACCTTATCGTTCAAAGCATTAGAGCGGATTTTCCCTGGTTGTCCACGGGTGACAAAGAAGGACTTTTCATTTATCAACAGTCTCTGGTAACACTATCCATTATTCATCCATGATGGATCGTGTTCAAACCGAAGAAAAGCGGTTCTCTCACAAGGAGGCGTGAATCATGTACGTGTGGAGTAAACGGATTGTCATCACCCTGCTGGTGCTCTTCGGCGTTCTGCAAATCGTCTCGTGGAGCGCCGCAACGGACCTCACCGCGCGCGCCATGTCCTGGTTGTGGATCAACCACGTGCTGCTGGTGGCGTGGGTGTTTGTCTGGATGTTCGATCAGGCACGCGTCCGTGGCAAAAATGCCTGGGTCTGGCTGGTTCCCCTGCTGGTCGCCCCGCTGCCCACCCTGATGGCGTTTGTGTTGATCCTTCAGCGACGGCTGCAATAACGGCCCTCATCCGATCATGACTCGAGATTCCGGAAAGCGATACCGGGGCTTGGTCGTGGTGTAGACGGCAAACAGGCCGACCAGGAGCGGTCCGAAACGGCCGATCAGCATCGAGGCGATGATCACCAGTTTGCCGAAGTCGGTCAATAGAGCGGAGAAGCTTCGTCCGTCTCCATCTCCGAGGGACATGCCGACGATGCCCATGGCCGACGTGACTTCGAACATGATGTTCAAAAACGGGAGTTCTTCCGTAAAGGCGAGGGCCAGGGTGAACAGGGTGATGGCCGTGAACGCCAGGATCGCAAGACAAAAAGCCCGGACGACCAGTTCCTTCGAGATTCTCCGGTGAAAGATGGCGACGTCGTGGCGGCGTCGCAGTACCGCCCAGATCGTCAGCCAGATGATGGCAAACGTCGTGGTCTTGATGCCTCCCGACATGCTGCCCGGTGATCCGCCGATGGTCATCAGGAGCAACAGGAAATACAGGGTGGCATCGTTCATCGTACTGATGTCGATGGTCGTAAAGCCCGCGGTACGGGACATCGCGTGGAAATGCGCCGTGGCCAGTCGTTCTCCGATGCTCAGGGGTTGCAACGTCCGTGGATTGTTCCATTCGAGAATGGTAATGCCCACGGTGCCGGACACGAGCACGAACAGGGTCACCACGACCACGAGTTTTGTATGCGTCTGGAACCGAAAGCGACGGCCCTTGAGATTGTCCCACGCGTCCTGAAAGAGGAAAAACCCGATGCTGCCCAGAATCACCAGGATCGTCACGATCAGATTGATGGACAGGTCGTGTCGATAGGAAATGAGGCTGTCGGAAAACAGGGAAAACCCCGCGTTATTGAACGCGGAGACGGAATGGAAGAGCCCGGAATAGAGCGCTGCGCTCCACGACATGTCCCATGAAAAGCGCAGAGCGAGCAGGAGAAACCCCAGGCCTTCCAACGACACGGTGGCGATGGCTACGATTTTGACGTAGCGAATCGACCCGGCCATGTCGAACATGCTTAACGTTTCGGCCAGCATCATCCTGTCGCGCAGGCCGATGCGATGCCCCAGAGCCAGCAGAATGATCGTTGCCAGCAGGGCATAGCCCAGCCCGCCGATTTGAATGAGCAGCAGGATGATCATTTGCCCGAAGGTCGTGAATTCATGAGGCGTATCCATCACGATCAGTCCGGTCACGCAGACGGCCGAGGTCGCGGTAAACAGGGCGTCGAGAAACCGTAATTCCACTCCTTCCGGCGTGGCGAAGGGGAGCATGAGCAGGGCCGCGCCGAAGAAGATCAGGGCTGAGGCGGCCAACGCCACGACTTGACCCGGCAACAGGCGGATGGACCCCAGCCGGCTGCGAAAAGAGGGTTGTGCCGTTCGTTCAGGACCTGACACGAGGTCGGCCTCGCGTTCTTCTGGGTGTGTTCGCATCCTGGAGAATGCCGTATGCTCTCGAAGGGCAAGCGGAGGGCGGGGGGTTAGCAGGGTTGCCCGTTAAACAGGCAGGGTTTATAGCGGGTGGCGTCAAACTCGACGTCTTCCTTGTAGACGAGCTCGTTGCCGTTGACTCCATCCTGTTCGGGATCATTCCACATCGTATGGTTCCACCAGTAGAACAAGGGATAGGGCTCAAGGTAGTACACGGGATTCCCATACGTGCTTCTCCGGTGCTCCCAGACTTTTCTGCCGACCACGTAATCCACCTCGTCCGTTCCTTTCAGGGAATACAGGAACATGACCATGCTCGTCTCATGGTCATAAATTTCCTCCAGTCGGGTTTCTTCATCCGGTTCGGTGGGAAGGACAGATTCTGCCCCGCTCGGGCCGGGCAGGCCAAGAAGCATTGAGAGGAACATGAGCGGAACAAGGCGAGGCATACGGCACCTTTCATCCGGACGATACGTCCGTTCCACGTTTACATTGTACTCCTAACCGGCCCCCTCGGCAATTTGTTTTTGTGATTGACACAGCCCGTCGCCCCATTCATGGCCTGCCGGTGGGAGCCTGTCATCCATGCGGAAACGGTTGTGGGCCTGAGGGCGGGTTCTTTATAATGCATCGCGTTCAACGAGGGCCGGGATTCATGAAAAAACGGGTCGCATTCTACACTGCCGGATGTCGTCTCAACCAATCGGAAACCGCCGTGCTGACGGACCGGTTCACGAGAATGGGCTACCAGCAGGTGGCCTATGGAGAGCCGACCGATCTGCTGGTGTTGAATACCTGCACCGTGACGGAGAACGCCGAGGCCGACTGTCGAAGGGTCATTCGCCGGACGTTGCGCCGTTCTCCGCAGGCGTTTGTCGCGGTGACGGGGTGCTATGCGCAAACCGGGGTCAACGTGCTTCGGCATCTTCCTGGGGTGGATCTCGTGTTGGGCAATCAATACAAGATGCTGCTGCCGGACTACCTGGAAGAGCTGCCCGACGTTCGCAAACGCTCCTCCACGTTCGTCCGGCATTCGGGGTCGATAGGGAGAGAGGATTTTGTTCAGGATGGGGTAGGGGACTATGCCACGACGCGAGCCAATCTGAAGATCCAGGACGGCTGCAATTTCATGTGTTCCTTTTGTCTGATCCCCTTTGCCAGAGGCCGTGAACGAAGCCGGGTGCTCGACGACGCGGTGCGAGAAGCCGAACGACTCGTGGAACGGGGGCATCGGGAGCTGGTGCTGACCGGCGTGAACGTCGGGAGATTCGCGAACGGTTCCGATGGGCTTCTCACGTTGATTCAACGGTTGGAACGCATCCCCGGATTGGCCCGCATCCGCATTTCTTCCATTGAGCCGACGACCATCCCTCCGGCCTTGCTCGAGTATATGAGCACCTCCCGGAAGCTCTGCCGGTTCCTGCACGTTCCCGTGCAGAGTGGGGACGACGAGATCCTGGCAGCCATGAACCGGCGCTACTCCGCGAAAGACTATCGGACTTGGGTGGAACACGTCGTGCAGAAGATCCCCGACGTGTGCGTGGGCACCGACGTGCTCGTTGGATTTCCCGGAGAAACGGATCGCCAGTTTTTCGCGACCTGCGCCCTCGTCCGGGACCTGCCGTTGGCCTATGCCCACGTCTTCAGCTATTCCAGGCGACCGGGGACGCCAGCCGCCCGGTTGGGCAATCCCGTGCCTCAAGCGGTCATCAAGACCCGGACGCAACGGCTGTCGGAGCTCTCCCGAATCAAGCGGGCTCAGTTCTATCAACGGTTTCTGGACCGCGATGGTGTGGTGCTGTTTGAAACAACCGGTAAGGATGGATTATGGACCGGCCTGACGGATAATTTCATCCGCGTGGGCGTGGCCTGTTCCGGCTCGTTGGCCAATCAGCTCCGGCGGGTCAGGCTGACCGGGGTCATGGAACATGCGGCCCTGGGGAAACTGATGGATGAGGCGCCGCCGCGGGTCGGGAGATCCCCGATTCCGGTGTTACCGTCTTGTGAACAGGAAGTCCCGGCGTAACCAATTCCGGGCAGACAGGGGTTCACGTGTCCTATCGCGTCTACGTGCAAACTTACGGATGTCAGATGAACGAGGCTGACACCGAACTGGTGCGCTCCCTGTTGAAGGACCGCGGGTTCGCGTTCACGCCGTTCCCCGAGCAGGCCGACGTGGTGTTGATGAATACCTGCGCGATCCGGGAAAACGCCCATAATCGGGTCTACGGCCATTTGGCCGAGTGGAAGGCGATAAAGCGATCACGGCACGTGGTCATCGGCGTGTTGGGATGCATGGCTCAGAATCTCAAGAAGGAATTGATGGAGTCGCAACCCGTCATCGACGTGCTCGTGGGTCCGGATGCCTATCGGCAACTGCCGGAATTGCTGACCAGGGCCCTGGAAGGCCGTGAACGGGCAATGGCCGTGGATCTGTCGGAATACGAAACCTACGAAACGATTCTTCCGGAGCGCGCGCCCGGCGTTAATGCCTGGATCGCGATCATGCGGGGCTGCGATAATTTTTGCAGTTTCTGCGTGGTGCCCTACACCCGTGGGCGGGAACGGTCCCGCTCCGCGCAGGGGATTCTCGAAGAAGCCCATGTCCTTGCAGCCCAAGGGTACAAGCAGGTCACGCTGTTGGGGCAGAACGTCAATTCGTATCACAGCGATGGCGTCACGTTTGCCGGGCTTCTCTCGGACGTGGCCGACGTTCCCGGAATCGAACGGGTCCGCTTCACGTCCCCGCACCCCAAGGATTTTCCACCGGCCCTCATCGAGGTGGTGGCGCATCACCCGAACGTGTGCCGTCAGATCCATCTTCCCCTCCAAGCAGGAAGCGACCGGATCCTGGGGCTGATGGGACGATCCTATACCCGGGCCGAGTATCGCGCATTGGCAGCCGAAATCCGGAAGCAGGGAGACGTGGCTCTCAGCACGGACGTCATCGCGGGTTTTTGCACCGAGACCCACGAGGAATTTCTCGAGACCTATGAACTGGTGAAGGAAATCGAATTTCAGTCGGCTTACGTGTTCAAGTATTCGGAACGAAAAAACACCATTGCCTATCGGAAATTTCCCGACGACGTTCCCGAAGCCGTCAAGTCAGAGCGGGTCACGAAGCTGGTCGAACTCCAGCGAACGATTTCCACCGGGAAGAACCGGCAGTTGATTGGCACGGACGTGGACGTGCTGGTGGAAGGCCACGCGAAAAAATCTTCCCGTCAATGGATGGGGCATACGGAACAGAACGTGACCGTGGTCTGGGACAAGGAGGCGACCCCTCTGGCGCTCGGAGATTCGGTCTCGATCAGGGTCGAGGACGCCTCGGCTTCCACGCTCTTTGGAGCCCCCGTTTCCTCACTCGCCGGATCTGCCGAGCGGGCATGGCTCCCTGCCGACGGAACCCGGCCATGCCGCGTCTGACACACCGCATGAAGCCTTGACGCTGCCGAACGCTCGGGTTGACCCGTCTCCTCAGGGCCTTGTATAAACCAGGGTTCCCGGGATGGACGCCTTTCCGGGCATGCGCCGAAACGTCCACGCATCGCGCCCGTAGCTCAATGGATAGAGCACTTGACTACGGATCAAGAGGTTAGAGGTTCGACTCCTCTCGGGCGCGCCATTTCATCCTGACCCTTCTTCAAATCTTCCAACACCCTGAACAGAAGCAGAATTGCTGCGGTTTGAACCCTTTCATGTCATTGGTTAGACACTTCGGGCCGTTGCATCCCCAGGTTCCTGTTTCATGCCATTTGAGATTCTGTTTTTCCAGAATCCTCTTTACTGACTGCGCAGAAACGCGATGAAGAGGCGCTGGAGCTGTGTGAGCGTCTGCTCACAGTAACCCCCGATAACGCTTCCGTTTATTCCAATATGGGTTGTAGCCTCTTTATGATGGATCAACCCGAAGAGATATTGCGCCATTTTGATCGGGCACTGGCCCGGGATCCCACGTTACAATTCGCGCTGAGCAATCGTGAGGAAGTGCGCAGCAGCATGCAACCAGGCGGAGGTTGAAAGCTGCATTATTCATATATACTGTATTCACCAGGAGATAAACCATATGGAATCCCAGGTAATTATACGAATTGACTCACAACTTAAACAAAGAGCTATCAATATGGCAAAGGCGGAAGGGAAAAATGTGAGTCTTGTGATTCGAGAACTTCTTGAAAATTACGTGAAAGATCGGGACATGTCGCTGCACATTGATGACTTGTGGAAACGAATCGGTAGGAATCTGAAAAAAGCGGGGCGAATGGAAAAAGATGTGGGAAAAGCCATCAGGGACACGAGGAACAACTTTTGACATGAGTGGTCATTGATACTTCTCTCGAAATTGTTTCAGCCTCAGGACGGTCGCTCTTGACCTATTGATCCCGCTCCACGTAGCTCAGCGTGGCATATGTTAGCAGCCCCGGTAGCCGTTCGCTCTACATTCACGGGCGCGTTCCTGTGCTTCTGCAAGCTGTGAAGGGGTCATCTGTCCTGCCACGAATTTTCTGAGTTCGGTCCCCTTCTCAGCTCCGTTGGTCTCGGCAATATTCGCCCACATGTGAGCGCTGACGTAATCTTGTAACACGCCTGCACCCTCGGCATACAGCGCTCCGAGATTGTACTGAGCCCAAGCATGTCCCTGGTCAGCGGCCCTCCGGTACCATTTGGCTGCCTCCCTGGGATCCTGGGACACGCCTTGCCCCGTGTAATACAGTAGCCCGAGACTGTACTGGGCCTCCGCAACCCCTTGGTCGGCGGCCTGCCGGAACCATTTGGCTGCCTCCCTGGGATCCTTGGGCATGCCTACACCCTCGGCATATAGCACCCCGAGATTGACCTGGGCCTCAGCATATCCCTGGTCAGCGGCCCTCCGGTACCATTTGGCTGCCTCCTTGGGATCCTGGGACACGCCTTGCCCCGTGTAATACAGTAGCCCGAGACTGTACTGGGCCTCCGCAACCCCTTGGTCAGCGCCCCGTCGGAACCATTTGGCTGCTTCTCTGGGATCCTGGGGCAGGCCCTCACCGTTGGCATACAGTAGCCCGAGCTTGACCTGGGCCCCAGCATGTCCTTGGTCAGCGGCCAGCCGGACCCATTTGGCTGCTTCTCCGAGATCCTGGGGCACGCCTGTACCCTTGGCATACATCCATCCGAGCAGGAACTGGGCCAGCGCCTCTCCCTGGTCAGCAGCTAGCCGGAACCATTTGGCTGCTTCCTTGGGATCCTGGGGCACGCCTGCTCCCTCGGCATATAGCACCCCGAGATTGACCTGGGCCCCAGCATGTCCCTGTTCAGCGGCCCGTCGGTACCATTTGGCTGCCTCCCTGGGATCCTGGGACACGCCTTGCCCAGTGTAATACAGCACCCCAAGATAGACTTGGGCCAGCGCATCTCCCTGGTCGGCGGCCCGCTGGTACCATTTGGCTGCTTCCCTGGGATCTTGAGGCACGCCCTCACCGTTGGCATACAGTAGCCCGAGATTGACCTGGGCCTCAGCATATCCCTGGTCAGCGGCCCGCCGGTACCATTTGGCTGCTTCCCTGGGATCTTGAGGCACGCCTATACCCTCGGCATACATTATCCCGAGCTTGACCTGGGCTAGCGACTCTCCCTGGTCAGCGGCCCGCCGGAACCATTTGGCTGCTTCTCTGAGATCCTGGGGCACGCCTGTTCCTTCGACATACAGCCCCCCGAGAAAGACCTGGGCCAGCGCCTCTCCTTGGTCAGCAGCTAGCCGGTACCATTTGGCTGCTTCTCTGGGATCCTGGGGCACGCCTGCTCCGTCGTAATACAGCCCCCCAAGCCGGACCTGGGCTGGAGCAAGTCCCTGGTCGGCGGCCAGCCGGTACCATTTGGCTGCTTCCTTGGGATCCTGGGGTAGGCCTATACCGTTGGTATACATCCACCCAAGCAGGAACTGGGCCTCAGCATCTCCTTGGTCAGCGACTTTCCTGGCCCATTTGGCTGCTTCTCTGGGATCCTGGGATACGCCTGCCCCCCTGTAATACAGCTCCTCGAGTTGGATCTGGGTCTCAGGAACTCCTTGAGCAGTCAGTGGCTGCCATTTCTTCAAAGCATTCTCGTCACTTCCTTTCCTATAGGCATGAACGCCTTTTTCCCGATCGGCAGAATAAGCCATCTGACCAGATAAACAGAAGATGGCGAGCAACACGGTGCATGCAAGACGTTTCATCATGAGCCTGGATTCCTTCTCTCATCCTTGCCTGCGAGACGGGTACGCGACGATGGCTTGGGCACGGGTCCCGACTTGGGTCTATAGCAGACCCCCCGGGAAGCGGACAACCGGAATTGGCCTTGTCTCATGGCCTTGGCTGTGCAGCGGCGAGGGCAACGCATCGACGTAGAAAGGAGACTCAACGAAGCCCGCGAGGGCCGGGCCTATTCGTCGGTGTGCGCGGTGGGGTTGATCTGCCAGAGGCTCCAATCCACGGCCTCTCTGAGTTCCTGCATGCGCGGATCATTCGAACGAGTGGTCCACACCTTGAGCCCGAGTCGTTGCAGGGGTTCCACCGATCCTTGATCCGGCGTTTTTCCGATGGCTCTCACCACCTCGGTCTGCACGCGAAGGTCAACGTCTGGCGCCTGCATCTTGGTCAGGAGGGCCGGCAGGATTCGCACGTTGCCGCTGTGGGCGCCGATTTCCCCGAGGGCTTCTGCAGCCGCGGCTTGGATCTCCACCGAGGGATCGGATAACAATTCCGTGAGGGTCGGAATGGCCGGTTCGCCCATGAACCCGAGGGCCACCGTGGCCGGGACGGCGAAATCGGCCTGGGTCTTGATCCGTTGCAGCGCCTTCAGCATGGGGTCCCCCGGCACGTGGCCGGCGAGCGACAGGATTTTGCGTTTCGTGGGGCCGTCGGTTTTGGGGGCGGTCAAAAGAGAAGACAACAGCCCGTCCTGTTTCCATTCCGCGGCGAGATCGAGCGGGAAGTCGCTTTCCCGCAAGGCCTGCCCGAGGTGTTGCAGGGCGAATTGGCCAGAGTCGCCGTGTCCATTGGCCCGGACAGCCTCCCACGCGTTCTCGAACGGGGTTCGTACCTCATACTGCCAGGGGCCTTTCCGGCCATCGAACACGTAGCTCAGTTGACAGGCCGGGCCTTTCCAGGTTCGAGCGGGCGCTCCTGCCTGTCTGATCGCTCCATGGGCTTTCCTGATTCCCCGCCAGGATTTTCGCTCCTCGCACTTCACCTTCAGCAGGACGTCGTGCGGCTCACTCTGCGTCGGGACAACCGTGAAGCCGATTGCGCGCAGCCGATCGGACGTTGCCTGCTCGATAAGGGTCGGATCCACCAGTCCCTTTTCCGTGAGCGCAAGCGCCTTGACGAAAATTTTCCCGACTTGTTGAAGCTGAGCCTTCTGTTGCGGGTCGAAGAGAATCCGATTTGCGGAGACGTGTTCCGGAACGAACCAGATTGCGACAAGCGCGATGAGCCAGAGCAGACGCATTTCGAGACACTCCATTCTGTTATTCAGAACACAAAGAATTTTCAATACCAAAGCGCAGGCAGGAAACGCAAGGAAAGAACGGTCAGCGCCGAATCCGCCAGGCCCGCGGCGAAGCCCTGCGGGTGATCGAGGCGGGAGGGCAGACGGCGGAACGCGTGCGCATGCCCGAGGGCAGGGGATTCGCCAGGGCCAGGGTGCATTCGAGTCGAGGATTTTCCCGATCCAGGGATTTATACAGGTGGATTTCCATGATGCGATTATCGTTCAGGCTCATGGCTTCACACAAGGCGTCCTGAGCGATTTTGAGTCCACCGTCAATGTCTCGCCGCAACGGGGTCGGAAAGTAGAAACGGATCGTCAGCGTCAGGTAATGTTCCTGGGCCCTGCGCACAAACGCCTGCCATTCTGCCGAAGAGACCGTCATGAGCAATTGCCCGATTGTGACCTTGTAGCGACGTCCCGTCGCCGACAATACCCGTCGTCCGTTGACCGTGGCATATTGTCGGTTGATGCTGGGCGGTACGGGGAGGGTGATGGACAGGGCATTCCCGGTCAGGGAGAACTGCGTCGCCTCACAGGAGACGGATTCCGACGTTGCGTTAACGGCGACGCGTGGTCTTTGGCGTTTCAACACGTCCTGGAGACGGCGGGGTGATGAGGGAAGTTCACGTGCGTCCGTGCTGCGGAAGCTAGAGCAGGTCGAGCATTTTCCCGAGGCTTTCTTCCATCTGCTCTCCATGCTTTATGAGGTAGCGACGCCATTCGGAAGGATTCCAAATCTCCAGGCGGTGATACATGCCCACGACCACGATCTCCAGATCGTCTTCCAGGGGGATGACTTTTCTCAGCCGTCCGGGAATGAGGATTCTGCCGGTCTTGTCGATTTCCGAAGACGCGGCTTCAGCCACGACGGCATGCATGAAGAGCCGGCTTTGATCCTCATCGAACGTGTCCTTGACGCGCGCGAGGATTCTTTCCCATTCCTGAACCGAGTAGGCCGAGAGCGGCAGCTCCTGCCCCTTGACGAAAATCACGCGGTCTCCCTCAGACTCCAGTTGCTCGCGCAAGGGAGTCGGGATGATGAAACGACCCTTTTCGTCGAGTTTACAGTGATATTGTCCGGCAAACATGGCTTAGGCAGACCTTGGCTCAGAATATTGACACGATACTCAGGTCTTTAAATTAGAGAAAACCATCTAGAAAGTCAAGGCCTTTCCAGCATTCTGTTACGAACACATAAACTGTCCGCATCTGTCACCCATCATCTGTCCGGTTTTATCATGTGCTATTTCAGGAGGCATGATGAAGCAGACCGAATGGCGAGAGGAGACCAACCAGATGCGATTTGCAGACGCGTATGCCGGGTGGAGCGTGAAGTATGACTATGCTTGGTATCAGCGGGCGGCCTCGAAGAAACAAGACCCTGAGTTGTTCGGGAAGAGCCATCAGACCCCCCACCCGTCATGCCGGACCCTGCTCCGGCATCCAGAAAAAAGGAAAGGCAAAGCCCCTGGATTCCCGCGTGCGCGGGCATGACGCAAGGGGCACGGGGATGACGGAGGTAGCACATGTGACGACAAAAGAGGCATAAAGGAGCATAAAATATGCGAAAATGAGCATAAAAGATGCGAAATGGATAATAAAATGTGCAAAAAAGGACTGAATGGACACAATCGTCGTGCCGGGCTCCGACCTGGCTCCAGAAGGCTGAAAGACAAAACCAAGAAAAATCCCTGGATCCCCGATTAAAAACGTCGGGGATGACGGAGTGGGCAACATGCAGTAATGGCGATTGGGGGCGTGTGCGTAAATGATGGAAAGTAAGGGGCACGGCACAAGCAGCGTTTGAGACGGGATGCAGCGGCAAGACAAAAGCGGACCGTTCATTTGTTACAGAATAGGACAATTCTATTTGTTGCTAACAGGCCTTTCCAGCATTCTGGCCAGGGTTTGCACGTAGACGGCCAGGGCCCCGGCCTTCCTGAGGGCCTTGGCGCATTCATTGACCGTGGTTCCCGTGGTGAAAACGTCGTCCACGACCAGCGTCCGTTTCCCCTCGACGGCCGCAGGGGTAGCCACGGCAAAGCATCGCCGAAGATTGTTCAGCCGCTTCCGTCTGGTCAGGGAGGTTTGCGGAGGGGTGAGTCTCGTCCGTCTGAGCACGTCGGTGAGCACGGGCCGATTCCAGAGTTTGCCCAAATGCCGGGCCAACAGCAGCGCCTGATTGAATTCCCGCTCCCGGAGCCGATCGGGGTGCAACGGTACGGCGATGATCACGTCCACGTCCGTCGGCGTCGGGGTCGTCCTCGCGATCAGGTGGGCGAGCGGCGGCGCCAATTGCGTCTTTCCGTGGTACTTCAATAACCCGATTGCCTCCTTCAACGGTGATCGATAGGCATATGGCGTCCAGGCCCGGTCATAGGCCGGAGCCCGTGCTCGACAGGCTCCGCACACGTAGTCAGGGCTATGGGAGAGCACGTGCGGAGAAGGAAAGGGACAGGCGCAGCGTGGGCAACTCGGTCCCAGAATCGGCACAATCCGGTCCCAGCAGCCTTGACAGAAAAAGGGAACGGGGTCGTCCCACAGGGCCGTGTCGCACGTGCGACACGGCATGGGGAACACCGTGTGGAGGACGCGGCGAAACAATCGGGAGGGTAGCATGGTTGTTCTCTCACCGGGCGAGCCTCTTTCCCGAACCCTAGGAGCCCTTCCCGCGTCCTGTCAAGCCCGGCGTTGTTGGAGGTTTCACGCCTGTGTTATAGGATCCGAGACGTCGTCAAGCTGGTAGGGCAGGAACAATGTCTACGGTAACCCTGAATCGCGTCTGCAAAGTCTATGAACGGGGAAGCGTGAGGGTCTCCGTGCTGCGGGACGCGGATCTTCACGTGCCCAGCGGAGAATTTTGTGTGATCATGGGCCCGAGCGGAAGCGGGAAAAGCACGCTTCTGAATCTGATCGCGGGTCTCGATACCGTGACCTCCGGGGCCATTCGTCTGGATGACGAGCCGGCTCACCGTTTTTCCGATGCGGAATGGACCCGGTATCGACGGGAGACGATCGGGATGGTATTTCAGGCCTTCCATCTGGTACCCGGGCTGACCGCGGCAGAAAACATCGGTTTGCCGCTACGGCTTCAGAAGAGGCCGTCGGCCTTCATCCGGCAACGCGTCGGAGTGGTGCTTGAACGGGTCGGGGTCCGGCATCGGGCCGGCCATCGACCCTGGGAACTCTCCGGAGGCGAACAGCAACGCGTGGCCCTGGCTCGTGCCCTCGTCCATCAACCGCGTCTCCTGCTGGCGGATGAGCCCACGGGCAATCTCGACTCTCGGACTGCCAAGGAGATCGTGGCGCTGATCCGGCACGTTTCCAAGGAAGAATCCCAAACCGTGGTATTCGTCACCCATTCGGAATCGGCCGCGCGAGCAGGCGATTCCGTGTACGAGCTGGACGGTGGCCAACTGCATCCGATCCGGGAGTGAGAACATTCATGGATCTTTCGACCATGATCGCCAACGTGCGGTTGTCAACGTGTCTGATGAATGCCGCGGGCGCCTTGTGCGTGACCCGGGAGGAACTGGAAGCCCTGGGGGACTGTCGGAGCGGGGCGATCGTGACCAAATCCATGACCCCGGCGTTCCGGCGGGGCAATCCGGAGCCCCGGTATTACAGCTTTCCCGGGGGATCCATCAATTCCATGGGGCTTCCCAATCTGGGCTGTGCGGCCTACGTCGAGATCATTCCAACTCTTCGACGGTTCGGGAAACCCATTATAGCCAGCATCGCCGGACTCAGTCCTTCTGATTTTCTTGAAACGGCCCGAGCGATCATGGTCGTTCAGCCTGACCTCATCGAAGTGAATCTCTCCTGCCCGAACATCCCGGGCAAACCGCAGATCGGCTATGACGTGGAAGCCTCCCGCGCGTTACTCCTAGACTTGAAGGACGTCGTCACCGTACCGATGGGGGTCAAGCTTCCGCCGTATTTCGATCCGGTGCACCATGAGGCCACGGCCAGAATGTTGGAAGACGTGGGAGTCGATTTTCTCTCGGTCATTAACTCCGTGGGGAACGGACTGGTCGTCGATCCGGACGAGGAGCGCGTGGCGATCAAACCGAAAGGAGGATTCGGCGGGCTCGGCGGCACGATCATCAAACCCGTGGCCCTGGCCAACGTGCGGGCGTTCTGGAAGTTGTTCGATGGCCGGATGCCCATCATCGGGACGGGGGGAATCGTCTCGGGCACGGACGTGTTTGAACACGTTCTGTGCGGCGCGTCCGCGGTCCAGATCGGCACGGCGCTCGTGGATGAAGGGGTCGGGGTGTTTGAACGGCTGGAAAAGGAACTTGGGGAACTCTTGCAACGAAAAGGCTACACCTCTCTCCTGGACTGTCGCGGAACGCTCAAGGAACTTTGACGCGGCATCGGGAAACAAGCCGGGTTGACGTCCGTTGCCGGGTGAGAACACCCGTTCAGCGAGAATAGCCAACGGGGAACAGCGGACCTCAGGAACGTGCTTGAGTCGATCCTCGTCGAGGCTGCCGTCGTGGAAAACTGGGCATGCAGACTGGTTGGCAACATAGCCATACGTTCGGACAGGACCTGAAACGCCCTGGGGAAGGGCGGACGCTGCTTGTTATTGCCATCACCGGCACCATGATGGTGGTCGAACTCGTCGCGGGAATCCTGACCGGGTCCATGGCATTATTGGCCGATGGTTTGCACATGGCGTCGCATACCGCGGCTCTCAGCCTCAACGCCTTCGCCTACGTCTACGCGCGTCGTCAGGCCTACAACAGGGCATTCAGTTTTGGCGTGGGCAAGGTGAATGCCCTGGGAGGGTTCACCGGTGCAATCCTGCTGGCTCTGTTCGCCCTGCTGATGGCCTGGGAGAGCGTTGCCCGGATTCTTCACCCCGTGGCGATCATCGTGGATCAGGCCCTGCTCGTGGCCGTTCTCGGGTTGCTGGTCAACGGAGTCAGCGTCTTGATCCTCCGGGTGCAGGAAGAACACTCCGTCCATCATGCGCATGACCACAACCTGACCTCGGCCTATTTGCACGTGTTGGCGGATGCGCTCACGTCTCTCCTGGCCATTGGGGCCTTGCTTTCCGCGAAACATTTCGGATGGACGTGGATGGATCCCGCGGTGGGGATTGTCGGTGCCTTCCTCGTGTTCCGCTGGTCCTTCGGCCTGTTGGGGGCCACGAGCGGAATACTCCTGGACCGTGAGGGTCCGGAACACGTCCGGGACAGGATCAGGCACAGTATCGAACGGGATGCAGACAGTACGGTCACGGATCTCCATCTCTGGTCCATCGGGCCGAACATCTATGCCGTTATCCTCGTCGTCGTGGCGCAGTGCCCCGGAACGCCCGAGCACTATAAGGCGCGCATTCCCGGCAACCTGGGGCTGGCCCATGTCACCATCGAGGTTCATGCCCAGCCGAGCAGAAGGAATGGAGAGGACCGATGAAGGCCACGCCCCTTCCTTGCCCGGGGCGTGAAGCCGCATGGTCAGTGAGGTTTATTGGCGGGAACCGTCTTTCTCGGAATAAGACGTAAGAGCATCGCCTGTCTGAGGAGTTGCGCCACGTTTCGCACGCGGAGTCGCCGCATCAGATTGAATCGGTGGACTTCAACCGTACGAACGCTGATGTTCAACTGCTCTCCGATTTCCCGATTCGTGTGACCCTGGGCCACGAGACGAAGAATTTCCTTTTGACGGGCGGTCAGTGAAGAAACTTCTTCGGCGTTGCCTTTCCCCTCTCGGGGAACGGGGTGACTTTTGGCCATAGGAGGAGACACTCGGTTCAGGACTGTCGCGTAGAGTTTCAGAAGTTACCATAACCGATTTTGGGAGACAACATCTGTTGGGACGACTTCGTCTGTTGGGATCGCTGGCCTTCACACACGTGGCGAGCCGGCCTTTCCGGACTGTGCTCACCGTGACCGGGATCGGCGTTGGGATCGCAGCCGCCACCGCGATCTCTCTGGCGAATCAAACCGTCTTCGACTCGTTTCAGCGATCGGTCACTCGGGTCGTCGGAGAGGCCACGATTCACGTCTCAGGCGCAGAGCGCCGAATCGATGAACGGCTCATCGAGCGGATGCGCCGGCATCCCGACGTCCGGGCCGTCCATCCGTATCTTGCACAATCCGTCATCCTTGAAGCGGGTGATGGGAAGACCCGCGTCAGCCTGGTGTGGGGGCTGGACCTGTTGGAGGTCTTCAGTGGAGAGGGAAGGCGGTCTTCCGAGCAGGAGGAATTCTCGCTCGATCCCCTGCTCAGTTTGAACGCGATGTTTGTGGACCGCGAGTTGGCGACCGGTCTGGGCGTGGTCCGGGGTGATCCCGTGACGGTCCACGTGGGCTCGCGTCACTTTCAGGCCATCGTGAGTGGGGTGTTGACCGATCAGGACAAGCGATGGGATTCCACGGCCATCATGGATATTGCCGCGGCCCAGGTACAATTGAAGCGGCTCGGCCAGGTGGATGGGGTGGATCTGGTGACGGTTCCCGGTGCCTCGGTGGATCGGGTGATGCAGGAGCTTCGGGCACGGTTGGGTCCCTCCGTCCTGGTGAATCGTCCGGCTCAGCGTAATGCGCAGGTACAGCGGATGCTCACCTCCTTTCAACTGAACCTCACCACGCTCAGTCTGGTCGGCCTCTTCGTCGGCATGTTTTTGGTGTATAACGCCGTGGGATTTTCCGTGGTCCAGTATCGACGGGAAATTGGCATCCTGCGGGCGATTGGCATGGGTCGGGGGCACATTGCCCTCCTGTTCCTGGGTGAGGCGATCATGGTCGGCGTCGTTGGAGGAGGCCTGGGCTCCGTGTTCGGGAGTGGGTTGGCGCATTGGCTCGTGGGGCTGGAACGGGAAACGGTTTCCGAACTCTATGGGGTACAAACGAGTGGTGAACTTCCCTTCACCCTCTCCGTCCTGGTGGGCGGGTGCGCTTTGGGAACGGCATTGTCCGTGCTCGGGGCGTTGGGACCATGCCTGGAGGCGAGCCGAACCGTCCCGGCTCTGGCCCTGGCTCCTGGCCATGATGAAGCCGCGCGTCATCATCATGGTCGATGGACCTTCCTGGGCGTGGGGGTACTGGGGCTGGCCTGGGTGCTCTCGCTGCCCGGTCCGGTCAACGAGCTTCCGGTCTTTGGCTATGCCTCGGCGTTTTGTATCCTGCTGGGAAGCACGCTGCTCGCTCCCCTGGGCCTTCATCTGCTGAAGTTGGCGATCAGTCTCCGATCGGGCCCTTCGGAGCAGGACTTCAGCATGACCCGTCTTGCCGTGGATCAACTCGTCCGGGCTTCCGGTCGCAACAGCGTCACGCTGTCGGCGTTTCTGGTCGGCATTGCCATCGTCGTGGGGGTCGGGGTGATGGTCGAGAGTTTCCGGGATACGGTTGAGCAATGGATCGACCAGACCATCATGGCGGATCTGCTCGTGACGCCTCAGGTCGTGGCTGGCGATTCCCACGAGGATGCCCTTCGCCTTCCATCGTCCACGGTTCGGCGTGCCATGGGGGTGCCGGGCGTGGCAGCCGTTGATCCCTATGGTCAGGTGCGCATGCAGGTTGGATCGATCCAGGCCTACGTGGTGGCCCGTGATCTTGCCCTTCATGCGGAACGGAGTCGCTACCTGTTCGTGAGCGGCGATTCTTCCCATCGGCTGCGCCAGGCCATCGACGAGCAGGGCGTGATGGTGTCGGAAGTCCTGGCCCATCGACTCCACGTCGACGTGGGTGACGTGCTCGCCCTGCCGACCGGTGAAGGCCTCAAGGAGTTTCCCGTGGTCGGCGTCTTTTATGATTATGCCACGGATGGCGGCAAGATCGTGTTGGACCGGTCGCTGTATGAACGATGGTGGGGTGATTCCACGGCCACGGTGTTGGCGGTGTACCTTGACCCCGACGCGAGCCTGCCCCGCGTGCGCACCGACCTGAAGACGGCACTCGCTCCGCTCGCGCCGGTGTCGGTTATCAGCAACGGGGAGCTCAGGGCGCGCGTACTCGAAATTTTCGATCGAACCTTTCGGTTAACCTACGGGCTGGAACTCCTCACGGTATGCGTCGGCCTGCTGGGGATCATGAATACGCTCCTGACCACCGTGGTCGAGCGACAACGCGAGTTTGCCACGCTTCGCGCGATCGGAGGCAGTCGCAGGCAGATCCGTGGACTGGTGATGCGCGAATCGTTCTGTCTGGGCGCGTTGGGGTGGGGCTTCGGGCTTTTGAGCGGCCTCCTGCTCGCGGCCCTGCTGATCGGCGTGATCAACAAACAGTCCTTTGGCTGGACCATTCAGATGAGCGTTCCCTTCAAGACCGTCCTGGAAGCCGGCCTCGTCGCGGGAATCACGGGGCTGCTCGCCGGGTATCTTCCGGCTCGCTGGGCCACCGCCGGCGAGATCGCCGCGGGGCTACGGTACGAGTGAGGAGAGAATCGTCAGCGTGGAAGATTGATGCGGTTCCAGCGGGGCCTATGAATTCGCCAGGAGCCCCGACTGGTGCCGGAGACCTGGAACGTCTGTTTGATTGGCTAATCGGTGGAACGTCCGTGGGACCGGGGAAGTCGGATCAAGCGTGTTGAGCCGGGGGGGAGACCGTCACTTCGAACCCCATGTCTTCGAGCATGCGTTCGACTTCGAGGGCCGGGTCGCCAGGAGTCGTCAAATACCCGTTCACGAACAGCGAATCCGCCGCGTACAGGGCGAGGGGCTGCAGGGATCGAAGATTGAACTCCCGTCCTCCGGCCGCGCGGAGTTCTCGTTGGGGATGGATGAAGCGAAACAGGCAGAGGATTTTCAGGCACCGTTGCGGGGTCAAGCCTGTCTCCGGCGCTTGGAATCGGGGATGTCCTGCCTCGGCCAGGGGGGTTCCCGGAATCGGATGCAGCATGTTCAACGGGATCGAGTCGGGGTTGACGTCACGGAGGGCAAAGGCCAGATCCACGAGGTCTTCGTCTGATTCTCCCATGCCCACGATGCCGCCCGAACACAATTCCAGGCCCGCGGCTCGCGCGTTGTGCAGGGTTGTCATCCGATCCTGATACGTGTGGGTGGTGCAGATGGAGGCGTGATAGGCTTCGCTCGTGTTCAAATTGTGATTGATGCGGTCCACGCCCGCGGCCTTGAGTCGTCTGGCCTGGGGTTCGGTGAGGAGTCCGAGGGAACAGCAGACCTGCATGGGGAGTTCCCGCTTGATCTGTTCCACCGCGGAGGCGATGACGGAGATTTCCTTGTCGAGCGGCGTTCTTCCACTGATCACCACGCAATAGCGTTGGGCCTGGGCGTCATGCGCGCGACGCGCGGCCTTGAGCATGTCCTCCGGGGAGACCAAGGCATAACGGTCGATGGGTGCGGTGGAGATGCTGGACTGCGAACAATAGTGACAATCCTCCTGACAGGCGCCGCTCTTGGCATTGAACAACATCTGGATGGTGACCCTTCGCCCGAAATGGGCGTGCCGAATTCTGTACGCGGCATTGAGCAGGGGCAGAACCTGGTCGTCCTCGGTCCGGAGGATTGCCAACCCTTCTTCACGGGTGACCGAGTGGCCCTCCAGTACCTGTTCCGCGAGTACGTCGAATTGAGTCATGCGCTTACTTTGTCCTAGGGGGGTCAGCTTGCTCGATGCAACATCGTCGTGGATCCGGACGCCTCTTCAGGGGCCTGCGCGTCATATTCCGTCGCCGGAACCAGAGCGGCGTCTCTCCACATGTTCTCGAGGCCGTAATACGTGCGAATGTCTTCCCGGAAGACGTGGACGATGATGTCCTGATAATCGAGAAGGATCCAATGCGCCGCAGTTGCTCCTTCCAGGCTGCCGTGATCCCCGAAATGTTGCACCATTTCCTGTCGGATGGCTTCGGCAATGGCCTTGACATGGCGCTCTGAATTTCCTGAGCAGATGACAAGATAATCGGCTATTGAGGTCAGATGTCCTATGCGCAGGATCACGACGTCGGAGGCTTTCTTATCGAGGGCCAAGCCTCCGATGAACAGGACTTTCCGTTTGACGTCTGAAATAGGGCGGCTCCTTCTCAACCCGTGACGTACAGGCCGTGCTGAATTATATAAGAATGGACCGGAGGTGGCAACCAGTCCGTGACGTCCAGACCCGTTCGGAGGCGTGCACGGATTGCTGACGCGGAGACGTCACACGGATCGATTCGCAGGAACGTGACCATGGTCTCGGACCCGATGGGAAGATCCAGTCTCGTTCGTTGGCCGGCATCCAACTCTCGAAGGTGTACGGGCGACAACGGTGGCAACAGCGTCAGTGAGGCCACCCGGGAAAAGGGTACGCGTGGTCGTGACAGCACGAGAAAGTTCATCGAGGTCAACAGGGTCTCGGCCGATTTCCATCCTGCGATTTCGAGAAACGCATCGAGACCGATGAGAAACCAGAATTCCCCCTTCATGGTTTTCCGAAGCGTTCGGATCGTCTCGATGGTATAGGAGGTCTCCGGCGAAGTGACTTCCACGTCGGACACCATCCAGGCCGGCAGATTCTCGACGGCTCGTCTCACCATGTTCAGGCGATGGTGCGCCTGAGCCAGGGTTGCACGCGACTTATGGGGTGGGTCGCCCGAAGGAATGAAGATTACCCGCTCCAGGGCCAGGGCGCGTTGCGCCTGCCTGGCAATGGCGAGGTGGCCGTTGTGAATGGGGTTGAACGTGCCACCCAGCAACCCGATTCGAGGGGCGTCGCTCACCGCGTCACGGATCGAGACGGTCAGCCCAGCAGGGCCAGGTTGTCCCGGTGGATGACTTCTTCATATTCGTGTATTCCCTCAATTTCCCGTGTTCGACGTCCCTTGATCCCGGAGATCACGTCCGATGACACGTTTACCAGCCCCTTGGCAAACTCTTTGCCCTCGGCATCCACGCAGGAAACCGGATCGCCCGCCACGAACGTGCCCTTCACTTCGAGAATCCCGGACGGGAGCAGGCTTTTCCCTCGACGGAGGAGGGCCGTGACTGCGCCGGAATCCAGCACGAGTTGTCCCTTTGATCGCAGCGTATAGGCAATCCAATGTTTGCGGCTGGGGAGTTTCCGACCCTGGGGCAGGAACAGCGTGCCCCGTTCGGCTCCGTCGAAGACGCTGGCCAGCAGGCCCGGGGTTTCCCCGTTGAGTAGCAACGTGGGGACTCCGAATTGACGGGCCAGTTTGGCCGCCTGGATTTTCGTGACCATGCCGCCGCGGCTTTCCTGACTCTGAGAGGTTCCTGCTCCTTGTTCGATCTCGGGAGTAATGTCCGTTACCTGTGCAATCAACGTGGCTTCCGGATGAGATCGCGGGTCCTGCGTGAACAACCCGTCCACGTCCGAGAGGATGACAAAAAGATCCGCATCCACCAGGTGGGCGACTTGAGCCGCGAGGGTGTCATTGTCGCCGAAACGGATCTCATCCACCGACACCGCGTCATTTTCATTGATGATGGGGATCACGTCCAATTTGAGCAACGTCGTGAGCGTGTGCCGTGCATTGAGAAAGCGTTTGCGATCGGCCAGGTCTTCATGGGTGAGCAGCACCTGGGCAATGGGTCGTCCGGTTTTCTGAAAACAGGTTTCATAGGCGTGAATCAGCCGGCTTTGTCCGGCTGAGGCTGCTGCCTGTTTCAGGGGGAGGGTGTGCGGATAGGTCTTGAATCCGAGTTTCCCGATGCCGGCCACGATGGCGCCCGACGATACGAGGACGATTTCCCGCTTGAGCCGGGCGATTTCATCGGAGAGGCGTTGGACGTGGTCGATTCGCAAGCCTGCGGAACTGGCCAGAATGCTGCTGCCGATTTTTATGACGAGTCGTCTGGCTTGCGAGAAGATGAGTTCTCTCATGTGGCTTCGATTTCATGAAGACGTTGCGCGAGAAACGCGCGTAGGGCCTCGAGCCCTTCACGCGTGGCCGAGGAGATCGGAAAACAGGCAATCTGACGTTCCCGGCAATACCGCTCGAGGGCCTGGCGCTGCCGTCCATCGCCCTGGCTGTCGATTTTCGTCCCGACGACGGCAAAGGCCCGTTGACCCAGGGTGTGATCGAATGCGGAAAGTTCCTCTTCAAGCACGTGAAACGCATGTACGGGCTCATTCGCGGTCCATTCGGAAACATCGAGAAGATACAACAGAAAGCGCGTGCGTTGAATGTGCTTCAGAAATTGATGCCCCAGGCCTTTGCCTTGATGGGCGCCTTGAATGAGTCCGGGGATGTCGGCCATGACGAACCCGTCGTAGTCGCCGGTGGAGACGACTCCCAGATGAGGCTTGAGGGTCGTGAAGGGATAATCGGCAATTTCCGGTCGAGCGGCCGAGAGCGTGGCAATCAGCGTGGATTTTCCCGCGTTCGGAAACCCCACGAGTCCGACGTCGGCGAGGAGTTTCAATTCCAGGTCGAGATGCAGGGCTTCTCCGGATGCGCCTTCTTCAAACTGCCGGGGCGCCCGGTTCGTGGAGGTAGCGAACCGGGCGTTGCCCTTTCCTCCTTGTCCGCCCCTGGCCACGATCGCGCATTGATCAGGCGTCACCAGATCCGCGATGAGGTCCTGGTTCTCTGCATTTTTCACCATGGTTCCGACCGGCACGGTGATCTGCGCGTCGGAGCCGGCACGACCATGCCGATTGGCTTTTCGCCCGGGCGCACCGGATTCGGCCTCGTAATGGCGCCGATACTTCAGGTCGAGCAGGGTCGTCACCCGGGTTGAAGCCGTGATGATGACGTGGCCGCCGTTGCCGCCGTCACCCCCATCCGGGCCACCGTGGGGGACAAATTTTTCACGTCGGAAGCTACAGCCGCCGCTCCCACCGTTGCCGGACCGGACGAAAATTCTTGCGTAGTCGATAAACATGGGCTTCCCGAGGCGGGAAGATCGGGCAGAAACAGGAGGAAGATGCGCCGGCTACGTCGAAGGGTACACGCTGATCTTGCGTCGCGCTTCCCCTCCCTCGAATTTCACGATTCCGGCAATCTTGGCAAAGAGGGTATGATCCTTGCCCATCCCGACGTTGTGACCGGGATGAAACTTGGTGCCTCGTTGGCGGACGAGAATGTTCCCCGGTTGAACGGGCTGTTCGGCGTATCGTTTGACGCCTAGATATTGAGGATTGCTGTCGCGTCCGTTTCGCGATGAGCCGCCACCTTTTTTATGTGCCATGCCCGGCCCTTTCCCGTTTATGATCCTGTGACGATGTCATCGATTCGGAGTTGAGTGAATGATTGACGATGCCCGCGCGTTTTGCGGTAGTTCTTTCTCCGTTTTTTCTTGAACACCGTGATCGACCGGGTTCGACCGGTTCGAATCACCGTGGCCTGCACGTGAGCCTGTTCCACGGCCGGTTGGCCCGTCAGGGGCTCCTCGCCCGTCGAAATGAAGCGAACCGGCTTCAATTGCAGCGTTTGGCCGATTTCGGCGTGCAGCGTTTCGACTTGAAGAATCGATCCGGGTTCGACCCGATATTGTTTGCCCCCGGTTTCCACAATAGCATACATGACAACGTGATCCTTTCGATGGAGCCACATGTACCATGCACCCCGAGGACGTGTCAAGGTAGGCCGGGGGCGAGCACGGTTGATTGACAGGCCGGGAACTTCCTCGGTATATACAGGAGAGGAGCTTTGTCCGAACCAAAGAGTCGCTGCATGGTCACTCCGAGTGAAAAAATCTGGATGGATGGAACCTTTGTGAATTGGCACGAGGCCTCCGTGCACGTGTTGACGCATTCTCTGCATTATGGCCTGGCCGCCTTCGAAGGCATTCGGTGCTACCGGGGCAGAACCGGGTCGATGATCTTTCGCCTGCACGAGCACGTGGATCGGCTGTTCGAGTCGGCGCACATCATGATGCTGCCCGTCCCCTACAGCCGCAAGGACGTGTCCGAAGCCATCCTGGAGACGGTTCGGATCAATAAACTGGAATCCTGTTACATCCGTCCCCTGCTGTACGTGGGCTATGGTGAAATGGGCCTGTATCCCGGGAATAATCCCGTCAAACTGGCGATTGCTGCCTGGCCGTGGGGCACCTATCTGGGAGAAGAGGCCCTCGTCCATGGAATTCGGGCCACGGTTTCGTCGTTTACCCGCCACCACGTGAACGCCTCCATGACCCGTGCAAAAGTCTCCGGGTACTACGTGAATTCCATTCTGGCCAAATGTGAAGCGAAAAAAAGGGGATATGACGAGGCCATTCTCCTGGATACCGAGGGCTACGTGGCCGAGGGAACCGGAGAAAACATGTTCATCGTGTCCAAGGGGGTGCTCAAGACCACCCCCCTGACCTCCATCCTGGAAGGAATCACTCGCGGCTCCATTCTGGATCTGGCTCGAGAGAAAAAAATCCCGGTGGTTGAGGAACGGTTTACCCGGGATGCCCTGTACGTGGCCGAGGAGGCGTTCCTCACGGGCACCGCGGCGGAAGTGACGCCGGTTCGGGAAATCGATGATCGTCAGATCGGAAATGGAAAACGGGGCCCCCTCACGGATCTTCTTCAGAAAACCTTCTTTGATGTCGTGAAGGGCGAAGACCCTTCCCACGCCCATTGGCTGACTCCGGTATAAGCCCCCGTTCCGATTCTGCCGCCTCGCGTCAGTAACCCTCTTTCAGGACCAATGCCTGCCTTGTTTGCCGGTTCGTTGACAATGTGAAGGGGCTGCTGTCTCGAAGATTCTGGATGCCGGATCGGGTCCGGCATGACGGTTAGAGTCCCAGTCGTCATCCCCGCGAAGCCCCCCAGTCGTCATCGCCGACGCACCCCGTCCGTCATTCCCGCGCAGACCCCCATTCGTCATCCCCGACATTTTTAATCGGGGATCCAGTATTTTTTCTTTTCCTTTCTTCTTCTGGAGGCCGGGTCAAATGCCGGTGAGGCGCTGAAGACGGTCCCAGGCGTCTGCGCGGACATGGCACAGTCTCCGGCAACGAATGACCGAATACCTACAGGAGTGCCTTCGGACTATTCAGCAGGGGCTGATTCAGCAGGGGAGTCTGCCTCGGACGATTCGGATTCGGGAGACTCCGAAGGCGTGGCCTCGGACGTGGGGGCCGTGCTGTCCGGAGTAGAGGCGGGTGCTTCACCAGACGTCGCGGGAAGGTCGATGACCGAAGAAGTCACACTGTCGCCTTTGGAAAGCAACGCCAGGCTGAGCGAGGTCAGCATGAAGATAATGGCCGCCGTGACCGTGACTTTGCTGAGAAACGTCCCGGGTCCACGGCTGCCGAACACCGTTTGGCTGGATCCACCGAATGACGCGCCGATTTCGGCACCCTTCCCGGCTTGAAGCAGGATTGCGGCGATCATCAGGAAACAAACGATGAGATGAAGAATGACGGTAACGGTATACATAAACGTGTGTGCAGAGAGCTAAGAGGAGGCTATCCGACAGATTGTAGCAAAGCCTTCTGGATCAAGACAAGCTTTTCCTACGAGGGCTCCATCGATCTCCTCCGATCCGAAGAGATCCTGAGCATTGTCGGGAGACACGCTCCCTCCATACAGGATCCTCGTGCTTCGTCCGACGTGCGGCCATTCCGCGGTCAGGATCGAACGAAGAAAGGCGTGCACCTCTTCGATCTGTCTGACCGTGGCCGTGCATCCGGTCCCGATGGCCCAGACCGGTTCATAGGCAATGACCAGGCCCGTCATCTGTCCGGGAGAAACGTCATGCAGGGCCCTGAGCAGTTGTTCCTTGACCACGTCTTGCGTGGAACCGGCCTGTCGTTCCTCCAGGGTTTCTCCTACGCAGAGAATGGGGTTGAGATCATGTTGCACCGCGGCCTTCAATTTTTTGTTGACCCGTTCATTGGTTTCTCCAAAGAGTCGCCGGCGTTCCGAATGCCCGACGATGACCGCCTGACAGCCCGCGCCTTTTAGCATGGGACCGGACACTTCACCCGTGTAGGCCCCCTCTGCTTCCCAGTACAAATCCTGGGCACCCAATCTGAACGGATCATCGGCCTGGAGGTTTTCGCTGATGGCGTGCAGCGCGGTAAACGGAGGAATGAGCAGGATTTCCACGGATCGATCGTGAGCCCAGGCTTGTCGAAAGCGACAAACAAACTCGACGGCCTCGGCCGTCGTTTTGTGCATTTTCCAATTGCCTGCTATGAGTCGGGGTTTCACGAACGCGATGACCGTCGGGGGGCAGGGTCACGGGAAGGCAACGGCGTCATGCCCGGTCCGGAAGTGCCGCAAGCCCGGGCAGATCCCCCTTGGCCAACAACGTGAGTGCCGCACCGCCCCCGGTTGAAATAAAGGAGATGTTGTCGGTCTCACCGGCGCGGTGGATGGCCATGGCGGTGGCCCCGCCTCCGACGACCGTCAGGGCATAGGCATTGGCCACGGCATGGGCCATGGCCTGGGTGCCTCGGGAAAAGGCATCCCGTTCGAACAGGCCCATCGGACCGTTCCAGAGAATGGTTTTGGCGTTTTCCACGACCTCGGAAAAGAGTTTGACCGAGGCCGGGCCGATATCCAGTCCATACCACCCTTCGGGAATCTCCTGAGTGGGCACGATTTTGGTTTCGGCAGCGGGGTCCAGGCTGGCCGCGACGACGCAATCCACCGGAAGATAAAATTTGATCTTGTTCTGGATGGCGCGTTCGTACACGCCTTTGGCGAAATCGAGCATTTCGTTTTCCACCAGGGATTGACCGATTTCAAGGTGCATGGCTTTAAGAAACGTAAAAGCCATCCCTCCGCCGATAATGACTTTATCGACTTTTTCCCCGAGGTTTTCAATCACGCCGATCTTTCCCGATACCTTGGCTCCTCCTAACAGGGCCACGAAGGGGCGAATGGGATTTTCAACGGTTCCCTCCAGGTACTCCACTTCTTGCTTCATCAAATAGCCGGCTGCGGAAGCCTCGATGAATCTGGGGATTTTTGCCGTCGAGGCATGGGAGCGATGGGCGGTCCCGAATGCATCGTTGATAAAGACGTCGCCCAACGAGGCCAATGCCGAAGCAAAGGCATCGTCATTGGCTTCTTCTCCAGGATGGAACCGGAGATTTTCCAGCAGCAACACGTCGCCCGGACGTAATTGACTCGCGAGGTCTCTGGCGGTCTGCCCCACGCAGTCCGGAGCAAACGACACGTTTTTCCCCAAAAGGCGTTTCAGGCGTTTGGCAACCGGGGCCAGGCTGAGCTCCGGGCAGACGGTGCCCTTGGGTCGCCCCAGGTGCGAGCACAGAATCACGCTGCCCCCTTCGTCCACCACGCGATTGATGGAGGGAAGAGCCGCGCGAATCCGGGAATCGTCTGTAATTTGCAAGGACTCGTTGAGCGGGACGTTGAAGTCCACGCGAATGATGACGCGCTTCCCTTGGAGATCAACCTGATCGATGGTCTGTTTGGTAATCTGCACGCAACGTCCTTTCCTCAGGTTCCTGCGGTCGACCGGACGGGATGGAGAATCTGGAAAGTCACGGTTTTGAAGCCAGGAACGTCACCAGATCCCTTAATCGGCATGAATACCCCCACTCATTGTCATACCATGCAAAGACCTTGACGAACCGGCGATTCATGACGGTCGTGAGCGGTGCATCGACAATCGCCGAATAGGGGCTTCCATTCAAGTCTATGGAGACGATGGGCGATTCGGAATACCCCAGCAGTCCGTGAAGCGGGCCTTCGGCGGCCTTGGCAAAGGCGGCATTGACTTGGGCTACGTCGCAATCCCGCTCGGTTTCCACTCCCAGGTCGATCAGGGACACATTCGGGGTAGGAACGCGAATGGCCATTCCGTCGAGTTTGTCCTTCAACTCCGGAATCACCAGGTGCAGGGCCTTGGCCGCGCCGGTCGAGGTCGGGATCATCGAGAGTCCCGCGCTTCTGGCCCGCCGCAGGTCCTTATGGGGCAAGTCCAGGAGTTGCTGGTCGTTGGTGTAGGAGTGAATGGTGGTCATGTAGCCGTGCTCGATGCCGAAATGTTCAAGCAGGATTTTGGTCACTGTGGCCAAACAGTTGGTCGTACAGGAGGCGTTGGAGACGATGCGATGCGACGTGGGGTTATACGCGTGTTCATTGACTCCCAACACGATCGTGCAGTCGGCATTCTTCCCCGGAGCCGATATCACCACGCGGGGAGCACCGGCCGAGATATGTCGGCTGGCCTCTTCCCGGTCGGTGAAGCGACCCGTGGCCTCGATCACCACGTCCACCTCGAGTGCTTTCCAAGGCAACTCCTTGGGGTCCCGTTTCGCAAAGACCCGGATGGGCTGGTCATTGACAAGCAGATGGTCGTCCCGAGCTTCGACCGTGCCCTGGAATCGGCCGTGGACCGAGTCGAAGGCCAGCAGATGGGACAGGGTGTTGGCGTCGGTCAGGTCATTGATTCCGACCACCTGAATATGGGGATCATCGAGGGCGGCGCGAAAAAAATTTCTCCCGATTCGTCCGAACCCGTTGATCCCTACACGAGTAGCCATCACGTTCCCGTCTTGATGAAATGGTTAAAATTCGAAAGGAGGTGAAAAGATAAATCATACGTTTGGGGCGCGGATGGAGTCAACGGTTGGGGCGTGACGATTGGCTGGTTTCTCTCTTCGTCATGCCCACACGGCCCCTCCGTCATCCCGCAAGGCCCTTTTGTTCTTCCCATCCGCCCCTCCGTCATTCCTGCACATTTCTTTGTCATCCCGACGCGCCCCAATCGTCATTCCTGCGAAGACCCCCCATTCGTCATCCCCGACATTTTTAATCGGGGATCCAGTATTTTTACTTTTTCTTTCAGTCTTCTGGATGCGTGGTCAAAGAGAAGGCGGACATCGTTCCGGCACGATGCCCCGATCCTGTCGAAACGATTTTCAAGCGGGGCGTGAGAACGAAATTTTCATGGCGTCCTCGACCTCTTCGAGGGTTTGACGGGAGATTCCGGACGCGCGTTCGCACCCGGCCCGGGCCACGTCATCGAGACGTGCGGGGTTGGCTTCGAGTGAGCCGCGAGCCTCCCAAATGGGAGAGAGCTGCGCCACGACGTTATCCGCCACGAATTTCTTGCAGTCGATGCAGCCGATTGCCGCCGTGCGGCATTCTTGGTTGATCTGGTCGATGACCGTGGCATCGGAATAGATCTTGTGATAGTCAAACACCGGGCAGACGTCGGGGTTCCCCGGATCGGTTCGTCTCACCCGGGCCGGATCGGTGACCATGGTCTTGATCGTGTGCCGGACCGTGGGTTCGGTGTCTGAAAGATTAATCGTATTCCCGTAGCTCTTGCTCATTTTGCGCCCATCGGTTCCGACGACTTTGGGAAATTCCGTGAGCAGTTCCTGCGGTTCCACCAGCACCGGGGCATAGAGATGGTTGAACCGTCGCGCAATTTCACGGGTCAGTTCCAGGTGGGGAAGTTGGTCCTTACCCACGGGGACGGCATCGGCTTTGTAGAGCAGAATGTCCGCGGCCTGAAGAACGGGATACCCCAGAAACCCGTGCGTGGAAAGGTCGCGTCCCTCGAGCTGCTCCTGCTTTTCCTTGTACGTGGGATTTCGTTCCAGCCACGAGACCGGGGTCAGCATCGAAAGGAGGAGATGCAACACCGCATGTTCCGGCACCTGGGATTGGATGAAGACCGTGGAGCGTTCGGGATCGATCCCGGACGCGAGCCAATCGATCAGCAATTCCCTGACGTAGGTCGTCACGTGGCTGGTATCTTCGTAGTTGGTGGATAGCGCGTGCCAATCCGCCACGAAGAAGAAACACGAATGGTCGTCCTGAAGGGCTTTCCAGTTCGTGAGAGCTCCCAAATAGTTGCCCAGGTGCAGACGCCCGCTGGGCTGCATGCCACTGACCACTCGCATGACTCACTCCTTCGGTTACAACGCCGCCCTCGAGAGAATATGACCGGTCATGTATTGGAAGATGGTTCCGATAAAGCCGCCGACCACGTGAAGCCGTGAATCGAACATGATCAATCCGAGAATAAGCAGCATGCCGTAGGGTTCCAACCGGCTGAGCAGGCGGGCCGGTCCGAGCGGCAGGCTGCTCAGCAAGATCCGGCCTCCGTCCAGCGGGGGAATCGGCAGCAGATTGAAGGCGAAGAGCAGGGTGTTGATCACAATCGAAAACAGGGCCATGGCCAGCAGGGGCAACAGGATCATTCCGAGCAGATCGGTTCTCGGTTCGATCCCCGCCTGGGGCGGCCAATGCTCCCGGAGCGTCGGATCGATGCTCAGCAGGACGGACAACAGGATGCCGCTTGCCACGGCCAGCACGAAATTCATCGCCGGACCGGCCGCGGCCACGAGGGCCATGTCGCGCCGGGGGTTGCGCAATCGTCCCGGATTCACGGGCACGGGCTTCGCCCAGCCAAAGAGAAAGCCTCCCGGCATCAACAGACAGAGCAGGGGAACGATGATGGTGCCGAACCGGTCCACGTGGACAAGCGGATTGAGCGTTAACCGGCCATGCCTCCGAGCCGTATCGTCGCCGTAATAATCCGCGACCCAGCCGTGGGCATACTCATGCAGGACCACGGCGAGCATGAGCGGAAGAATCACGTAGGACAGGGTATGAAAGAATTGGGCCATGACGTTCAATTCAGTTGTATGAATCGGCCGTGACGAATCTGAATCATATACACTTTGCGGGCGAGGATGCCACCCTCATCGAATTTTCCCAATCCCCCCAGGGTGGGAAGGTCGTGCCGCACGAAGAGCTGTTCCCGGATTTCGGGGCCGGTAGAGGCGCCATGGCGGATCGCGTCCAGGATGATGGACATGGCATCGTAGGCCTGGACCGCAAAAATAGAAGGGTTGGCCTGAAACCGTTCACGGTAGGCCTCGATAAAACGCCGGGTTTTGGGATCGGTGGTCTCAAGGAACAGGGCATCCCCGAACAGGCCTCCCTCGATGGAACTGCGGCCCCATTTCAGGAGATTGGGGTGGTTCCACGTGTTTGTCCCCAACAGGGGTACGCGCACGTCGAAGAAGGCGAGTTGCGCGGCGAGAAAGGCCACGTCGGTCGGATGTCCGGGGAGAAACAGGGCATCGAAGCCCGGCGTATACACCAACGGTGCTTCTTCTTTTTCTTCATCGACGGGAGGTTCCTCCGGAGCCGCCGGCTCCTCGGTCTCCAGGGGCAACAGTTCTCCGTAGAGGCTCAGATCCGTCTCCTTGATCCGGGTAATCTGGGCCGATGCATCGGTGGTGCCCGGTCGGTACCATTCCGCGGCAATCACCTCTCCTCCGTTCTGCACGACGGCCCGCTGAAACAGGTGATGCAGTTCTTCGCCGTGGGCCGTCCGTGGGGCCATGATGCAAAAACGACTGTACCCGAGCTCCCGCATGGCATACTCCACCATGCGTGTGATCTGAAGCCGAGGCGTCATGGCCGTGCTGAACCAGTACCGTCCGAATTGCTTGACGTTCGGGATGGTTGCGGTCGGGGTAATAAAGGGGACGGTCGCGAGATCGGGGACGTTGGCCAGGACTCGGACCTCCCGGGCCAATAATGGTCCGATCAGGGCAATGGGGGAGAATTCCCTGAGCAGGTGGGAAAGCTCGCGGATAAGCCGGTCGGGGGGCAGGGTGCTGTCCGTGACCATGAACCCGACGGCATCGGTTTCTGATGCGCCTTCTTCCATGGCCAATCGTGCGCCATTGAACGCTTCGGTCGTATAGGGCTTCATGGTGTCAGAAAAGGGCAAGACCGCTGCGATCACGTGGCGATGGGCCTTGATCCGGGCCATGACGTTCCGGAGAAGCACCCCCGCGGTCTGGACGTAAGGATGATCGGGAAAGCGTTGCAGGAAGACGCGGATGCCCCGTTCGGCCAGCACGTCATCCCCCCGCGCCGAGTGGAGTTCGAGGAGACGAATCAGGGCCAGGTCCCCGGGATACGTGGTTGGAAAGGCCTCGACGACGTGGTTGAGCGACCGTTCGTCCATCTTGTGCAGCACGAGACCTTGAATGTAGTCCAGGAGATCCCGTCTGGTGTCCGCCTCCGATCGTTCGACGTGCGTCAGGGCCGTCTGAATCGCCCGAAGGGACTCGCCGTTCGATTCGTACGCGAGACACAGGCGATACAGGGCCTCGCTGCGAGTCGGTTCATCCGAAGCCAGATCCAGGATCCGGGAGAGAACGGGAATCGCGCGGTCTGGCCTTTGTGCGTCAAGATGAAGCCTGCCCAGTCGCAATCGGGCTTCGTGGACCAGCGAAGAATCCGGATAGTCTTCCAGGAATTGTTCGAGGAGGATGATGGCTTCCTTGACGTGCCCCTGAGCGTCCAAGGCCACGGCGTGCAGAAAGGTGAATCGCTCCGGGAAGGCCGGTGGGTCGGATTGATCGAAGACCCGTTCGAGCAGCCGCAGGGCCTCTTCACTGCGTTCTTCTTCGAGGTAGGCCTGGATTCGTGTGAGGGCCTCTCTTTCGTCCAGTTGCCCGGGGACCCCTTGGGCAAGGGTCGTCACCGGCCACCACACCGCGGCGATGAGGAGGAAGCGAAGGCATGCGGAGGAAAGAGAGCATTCAGCAAGAGACATCGTTGCGTATTGTGGTATATAAAGCCAGGGTGGCGGCCTGTCAAGAAAGGCCGTCGAGTCGGTTGCCTTCCCGAAACCCTGGCGAGCGATCCGGGTGCAGCCCCTGGGGGAAAACGCATGCATGAGGAGCCTGTGCCGCATCCGTGGCGCATCGACGATCTGATCGAGCAGTATCTCACCAATTTGAGAGTCGAGGGTGGGGTCGCCGACAATACCGTCCGGGCCTATCGCCGCGACCTCGACAAACTGCGTGCCTACCTGTCCATGCAGGGCATGAACGACCCTCTCGACGTCCCACCCCATTTGACCGGATTTCTGGATCATTTGCGCAAACAGGATCTGTCACCGGCCTCGGTGTCCCGGTGCCTGGCTGCCATCCGCGGGTTTTACCGGTTTCTGAGCACGGAGCATGGGGCCCCGGAAGTGCTCTCACACCTGCCCGGGGCGCCGAAGCAATGGGCGAAGCTTCCCAAGACGTTGATGGAATCCGAGGTGACGGCCTTGTTGGAATTGCCGGTTGGGTCGGGTCTGGAAGAAATTCGAGATTCCGCGATGGTGGAGTTGATGTATGCGGCCGGCCTTCGGGTCTCCGAATTGATCTCGCTTCCCCTGGCCGCGGTGAATCTGGAAGTGGGGTACGTGCAGGCCACCGGAAAACGGGACAAGCAACGCGTGGTGCCCATCGGAGAACTCGCGCGTCGGAAGCTGGCGGCCTATTGCCGGGACGTGCGGCCGGCCCTGCTGAAAGGCCGATCGGCGTCCGCGTTGTTTGTCACGAGGCGGGGAGGGGCCATGACTCGTCAGAGTTTCTGGACTCTGCTCCGACGGCAGGCGCTCCGAGCCGGCATTCACAAGCCGATCTCTCCGCACATGTTGCGCCATTCGTTCGCCACGCATCTGCTCGAACACGGCGCGGATTTGCGTGCCGTGCAAATGATGCTGGGTCACGTGAACATCGCCACGACTCAAATCTATACGCACGTGGAACACAAGCGGCTGAAACAGGTCCATACCGAGCGATTTCCCAGAAAACAGCGCCGCAAGGCTCAGGAGCCTTCCCGGGAGTAGGTCCCGGCCCTGTTGCAAAGGAGAACCCCCCTGTGGCAGGCTTGATGGCCGAATGGGTTCAGGGCTGGTCGAGTCAGGAGGAAAGGCATGAAGTACAAGCGGCAGGTGCATTACGTCAAGGGGGTCTTTGTCTGTCCCAAATGCAATCAGTCTTTTGTCCAGGAACGATGGATCGAAGAATGGCGCGTGCGCTGTCACCGCTGTGACTATCGCGGGACGCTGACCCATGTTTCCGTGGAAGAGCACATGGAAGAAGAAACCGAGCGTCTGTAACGGTCAACGCGGAGGTCCCTTCCGCGTGACGCAAGGTTATTCCCTCCGACGAATCCCTCCATGCAGAACAGACGCGGGTTGAGTAGCTTGGGAGGTCTCCTCCTCCTCGTGGTCTTTGGCCAGCCGGTCTGGGCCGAAGGGGTGGTCACGGTGTTGGTGGCGTATCATTCGGTTTCGGGTCATACCGAAAAGATGGCGCGCGCCGTGGCCGAGGGCGTGCAGATGGTCCCGGGGACCCGCGCGCAGGTGGAACGCGTCGAGCAGGTGACCGCGGAGACGTTGTTCTCCGCCGATGCCCTGGTCGTGGGTTCTCCGGTGTACTGGGGCAACATGGCCGGAGCCGTCAAGACATTTTTCGACGACTGGCAATTCAAGTTTGGCGTCTGGCCGGACTTCAGGATGCGGAACAAAGTCGGTGCGGCGTTTGCCACCGGCGGACAGGTTTCAGGCGGCAAGGAACTCACCATGTTGACGATCCTGGCGGCGATGTTGGGGAATCGGATGATCGTGGTGAGCGGCGGCGGTGCGTTCGGGGCGTCTGCCACTACGGAAGGGAAGAGTCCCGGAATCGACGAACAGGAATTGGCCGATGCGCGTGCCCTGGGCAGGCGGGTTGCGGACGTGGCCCGGATGGTCAAACGCGAGAATCTGGAACCAATCAGATGAGCGAACGGTTCGACTCCGGGAATTTTCAGTGGACCGTGTATTGGGAGCGCGAGTACACCACCGCGATTGCCCCGGAACGGTTGAAGCTCGATTTCCATCCTCACCGGCCCTTGATGACCAATATGCCCCTGTCTGAACAGCGGGAACTGGCCGCCAGTGGCTACAAAGTGCTTCCGGATGATTGCGGCCCGGTGCGCATGGTGGGGCAGTACGGGTGGCTGGTCCGGTCTCCGGTTGATTGCCGGATTCGCCGAACGAAGGACGGGTTGAAGTGGCAGGCACCCGAAATCCGTCCGGAAGAGCGGCTGCTGGGGTATAAGTCGTTCTCCGGGATGTACGTGGATACGATTCTGAACAGCGGGTATGCCAAACTCTGCTGTGGAATCCGATTCTATTATCCCAAGCAGATCGGCATCATGCTCAAGGATCTTCCCAACCATTTCTATCACTACCCCGAGCGCACGTTTTCCGTGTGGGAAGGGATCAAGTCACAGGAGTATAAGCTCACGCCCAACCTGTACGACTTCCTTCCGGACTACGACGCGTTCGTGGCCAACGTGCTCTTGCAGTTGGAAAAACCCACGACGCTGAAACGCGGAGATCCCGTGGCCGTGGTGGTTCCCGTCCTGCTCCCGAAGCAGTTTCGTCTGGAGGAACTGACGGTCAAGCGGAACGACTCCTCGCGGTAGCCCCGATCTCACGACCCGTATCGGGGTCGGAGGTTGCTCTCGTCGATTGGACGGGCATGGCTCTTCCCACCTTTCATGACGTGGAACGTGCGGCTGCCCGACTCAGGGGCATCGCCCATAACACGCCCGTTCAGACTTCCCACCGACTCGATGCGCACTCCCGGGCTACCGTGTTTCTGAAGTGCGAAAATTTTCAGCGCGTGGGAGCGTTCAAGTTTCGAGGCGCGTACAATGCCGTGGCCCATCGGTCGTCCTCGAAGCCCGTGGTGGCCCTTTCTTCCGGGAACCATGCCCAGGGGATCGCGCTTGCCTGCCGGTTGTTGGGGAAAGAGGCACATCTCGTGATGCCGGACCCGGTGAATCCCGTCAAACAGGCAGCGGTTCAAGGGTATGGGGGGCTCGTGCATCGTTCTGCGGATCCCCGGGACGCCGAAGCCTTGTGCCGGGAACTCGTGCGGGAGCTTCGGGGTGAATGGATCGAAGCCTTTAACGATCCCGACGTGATTGCGGGACAGGGCACCGCGGCCCTGGAACTGCTGGGCGAGGTGGCAGATCTCGACGTCCTGCTCGGTCCGATCGGTGGCGGCGGGCTGCTCTCCGGAACCTGTCTGGCGGCCCATGCCGTCAATGCCCATATCCAGGTCTACGCCTGTGAGCCGGCCGGGGCCTTGGATGCCCTGTATTCCGTCAGGGAGAATCGAATCGTGCCGCAGGAGCATCCCCACACCATTGCGGAAGGGTTGCGAACGAGCGTGGGGACCCTCACGCTGCCCATCCTGCGGGACCATCTGGCTGGATTTTTTGTCGTGGCAGAACGGGAAATCGTCGCGGCCATGCGTTTCATCTACGAACGCATGAAACTGGTGATCGAGCCTGCCAGCGCCGTGGCCGTGGCGCCATTACTTCGTCAGGAACCCGCCCTGCAAGGCAAACGCGTGGGGGTGATCATCTCCGGCGGCAACGTGGATCTCTCGTCCTATTTCGACGGGGTGTCGCTGTAGACCGATTTGCCGGACGTGCCTGTTTCCGGTCTTCGTCCGAATTTCAAACCCTTTTCAACGACCCGTTCGGGCTCGCATCGGGCTCAGGAGCCCTGGGAAAGCGAATCCCGAAGCTCTTCCAGGTTTTTGATGACGAGGAGGTCTCCATTGGCGGTGGCCACCTCGATGCCTTGCGCGCACACCGTGCGACATCGATCCGGTTGGTTGGCGTGTTTGAGGGATTGCGCCAGGGCAAGCAAGGCCGCAGAGTAGGTGGGTTTCACCTTGAGGCAGCTCTCGAACGCGGAGATGGCTTCTTCCCAGTTTCCATCCCCCATGTACGCCTTCCCCAAGCCGAACCAGAGGGTCTCGTCGTTGGGATCCATGCGTAAGACCTTTTTGAATTTGTCGATCTTGGGATCTGCCATGCTGTGTCCTGTGCCAGAGGGTGAAAGGTTCTGGAATTTTGAACCACTGTAACAGAGCGGTCTTTGCGTTGTCGAACAACTGTGCTACCATTCTCATTTTTCCCCTCCCCTTCCCCTGGCTCAGAGCCGGGGCAGGTTCTCCTTCAGGGGCCGAGGGTGCCAGGCATGCATGGCTGATGAGGATCGTTCGATGGGTCGCGTGGGAATCGTTACGCATCCGGCGTATTTGGAACATGACATGGGGCTGCACCATCCGGAGTCGCCCGAGCGCGTGCGCGCGATTCTCTCCCACCTCGACGCAACCGGGACGCTGTCCAGGTTGACCCGGATTCATCCGCGAACGGCCGAGGAGGCCTGGATCACTCGCGTGCATGATCCGGTTTACGTGCAACGGCTGGAAGACCGGGCCCCGAGGACGGGCTATGCCTCGCTCGATCCGGACACGTCCCTGTCGCCCGGTTCGTTGCCTGCGGCGCGTCTCGCCGTTGGTGGGGCCCTGGCCGCAGTCGATGCCATCATGGCAAGTCAGGTCGATCGAGCCTTCTGTGCGGTTCGTCCGCCCGGGCACCATGCCGAGGCCAATCGCGCCATGGGGTTTTGCCTGTATAATAACGTGGCGATTGCCGCCCGGTACGTGCAGGAGCGTTACGGCCTCGAGCGCGTGCTGATCGTGGACTGGGACGTGCATCATGGCAACGGCACGCAGCACGCGTTTGAAGACGATCCCTCCGTGCTCTTTTTCAGCACGCACCAGTATCCTTATTATCCCGGAACCGGCGCGGAGGAGGAACGTGGCACGGGCAAGGGAGAGGGGGCGACGATCAACGTGCCCCTGTCTGGGGGGCAGGGGACGGATGCGTATCGGGAAATTTTTCACGAGGTGCTGGTTCCGGCTGCGGCTGCGTTTCAGCCCGAGTTCGTGCTGATTTCCGCGGGATTCGATGCCCACCGGGATGACCCCCTGGCGAGCATGATGATCACGGATGAGGGCTATGGCGAACTCACCCGCATCGTCGCGTCGATTGCTCAGACCCATTGCCAGGGCCGCCTTCTGGCCTGTCTGGAAGGAGGGTACCACCTTCGGGCGCTTGCGGCGTCGGTTGAACAGCATCTTCTTGCGTTGATGGAGGCGTAGAGCATGAGGCGACGCAAACGAGGCGGGAGAAGCCGGTTGTACGTGGCCTGGGGTCTGCTGGTCGTCGTCGCGGGCTTGCTCTATTATTTTTATACGGAGATCCGGCCCACGGTGATTTTCGGATTGCGCGACGATTATGCCCATGCCATTCCGTTCCAGCAGGTTCCCTCAGGCTTGGACTCGTTGCGTGCCGAGGCCTGTGGTGAATGCCATCAGGCGATTTATGCGGAATGGAAAAGCAGCATTCATGCCCATGCCTATCAGGATCCCTTTTTTCAGGCCTATTGGAAGAAGGACGGGTACGTCTGGGTCTGTCTCAACTGCCATACGCCGTTGGAGAATCAGCAGCCGATGCTCATCAGGGAGATCCCGAACGACCGCGTTGAAAAGGCGATCCAGGTTGAAAACCCACGCTATGACAAGGCCTATCAACAGGAAGGCGTTACCTGTGCGGCTTGTCACGTGCGTGACGGGAAAATCCTGGGGCCGTTTGACGATTCCGCGGCTCCCCATCCTACGGAATACGATCCCGCCTTTCGCACGACCGAGATGTGTTATCGTTGTCACAACGTGGTCTCCGGTCCTTTTCAATTTTATAACGTCGGGCCGTGCGGCACGTATGCGGAATATGAAGGCGAGTTTTTCATGAAGGAACAGGGGTTCACGTGTCAGCATTGTCACATGCCGGAAATTTCGCGGCCGGTGGCCGAAGGAGGCCCTATTCGACAGGGACGGCAACACCTATGGCGTGGTGGGCATGATCCGGAGATGATCAAACGGGCGGTCGCGATTCAGGTCAGGACCGATCCGCCCAACCCCAAACCGGGAGAGACCATGAAGGTGACGCTCACCCTCATCAACGCCGGGGCCGGGCATAAGATCCCCACGGGAGACCCCGATCGCCATTTTACCGTGGAATTTTACGTCAAGGATCAGACGGGTCGGATTCTTGAGCAGCGAACCAACACCATGGGCCGATGGATTCTCTGGCAACCCGTCATCCTCGAAGTGTATGACAATCGTCTCCTGCCGTTGGCAAGCCGTGACTATGAGTTTTCGTATGAGATCCCCGAATCCCGATCGGACCTGGTCCTGGAAACTCGGGTTCGGTACCATATTTTGACCGACGGCCAACATGCCATGTTGCGAGAGACCTATGGGTTGCGATCGGATGATCCGTACCGGTATACGATCTATACGCGACAATTTCCTCTTAGCGAACCCCTCACGACGGTGTTGGAGACCGACACGCCGAGTGAGACACGGGTGGGATGCTCGGCTCGGGAGAACGGAAGGCATCCTCAGCAGATAGGTTGACGTATGTGGAACTCGTACCTCATCGATACTGAAACCCTGTTCCTCAATCTTGGCCGGGATGATCTGGTGATTATCGACGTGCGGGGCCAGGGCGCGTACACCGCGCACATTCCCGGTGCGGTGCACAGTACCTGGCATGAATACAGTGATCCCCAGGCCACGGCCAAGGGGTTGCTGGACCCTGACGTCGCCAGGCTGGAGACGCGGCTTCAAGCCCTGGGGCTGAATCATTCGAGCGACGTAGTGATCTATTCCAATCCGTTTGACAATTGGGGCGATGAAGGCAGGATGTTCTGGATGCTGCAGTACCTCGGATACCGGAACGTCAGGATCCTGGACGGTGGGTGGCCCAAATGGACCGCGGAACAGCGACCCTATGAACATGAGCCGGTTCGTCCCCAGCCGGGCAATTTCAAGGCCTCCGTGCAGCCGGACGTGCTCATTCAAAAGCAGGAACTGAAAAAACTGGTCAGGAATCCGAATCGGGCAACGGTGATCGTGGATGCCCGAAGCGTCGAGGAGTACGCGGGAAAGGAAATCGAAGGATTGCCACGACCCGGTCATATCCCCTTCGCGGTCAATATTCCCTGGAATGGGTTTCTTCGGCAAGATGCGACGGTCAAGCCCCTGCCTGTGCTTCGGGAAATGTTTCATGCGTTTGGCCTGAACGAACAACAGGAAGTCATTACCTATTGTTTGGGCGGTCTTCGATCTGCGTGGCTCTATTTTTTGCTCAAGTTGACGGGATATGAGAGGGTGCGGAATTATCCCGGGTCCTGGTGGGAGTGGAGCCGGGATTTTGCGGCCCCTGCTGAAAAAGACATGAAATTGCTCTACCAGGTGACAGGCAAGGCCGACGAAGACATATCTTGAAAAAAATGTGAAAACGTGTAAGGATTCAGAAGAGATCAAGGTGGGTTTTCCTTTTCAACTCTTATAGAAGGGAGCAGGATGATGGCAAAGAATCTTTTGGGCGCGGGGTTGTTGATTGCAGGAGTCTTCGCATTCGTGTCCGCACCGGTGTTTGCCGACATGAACAAGCACGTCGGAGAAGCTGTTTCACATGGAGAACAAGCGGTCGAACATGGCGGAAAGGGGCATGCCGATAAAGTCGTGACCCATGCTGAAGAAGCATTAGGCCATGCCAAGATGGCCCAGGAGGAAATGAAAAACTCCCATCTTGATGAAGGCGTCGGTCACATGGAAGAAGCGGTCGACCATGGCAAGCAAGGCCATGCCGACGTGGCGAAAGAGCATGCTGAAAAGGCCATCATGCATCTCAAACAAGCCCATTGATTGTCCCGAATCAGTTACGGTGGTCTGAAAAACGGGCAGGGGGTTCCTGCCCGTTTTTATTTTGAAGGATGATCAAAGGGGCTGATGAAAGTCGGCTACTGCCAATCCCACCCTGAATTCGGGGAAGTGCAACGAAATCTTGAGCGGTTTGCTGCTCGACTGAGTGCGGTGGACTGTGACCTGCTCGTTCTCCCTGAATTGGCTTTTTCCGGGTATCAATTTGTCAGTCAGGCGGAGGTCCTCGATGTATCGGAGCAGGTTCCTGATGGCCCAACGACTCAAGCCTGTCTTGAGCTTGCCCGACGCCATCAGATGCATGTGGTTGTGGGGCTGCCTGAACGGGCAGGGCAGCAGTGTTACAACTCCGCGATCGTGGTTGGGCCTTCGGGATTCCTGGGATGTTACCGTAAAACCCATTTGTTTCATGAAGAAACGTTGTTTTTCAGCCCGGGTAACTCAGGATTCCACGTCTGGGATATAGGCCAGGCGCGCATCGGCGTCATGATCTGTTTCGATTGGTACTATCCCGAAGCCGCCCGGACTCTTGCCTTGCAGGGCGCAGAGATTGTGTGCCATCCATCGAATCTGGTTCTGCCCCACTGTCCCGATGCTATGGTGACGCGTTCGCTGGAAAATCGAATCTTCAGCGTCACGGCCAATCGAATCGGTCAGGAAGCCAGAGGCGGCAAACCGTCCCTGACCTTTATCGGCAGGAGCGAAGTCGTTTCACCGAAAGGCCACGTTCTTGCCCGGGCACCTTCCGATCGGGAAGACCTGATGGTCGTTGAGATCGATCTCGACGAGGCGCGCAACAAGTCGATCAATCCCTACAATGATCTGTTGAAGGATCGACGCCCCGCGTATTACGCGTCCTGAACCCCAAGGCCGAGGGGGTTCAACATGCTTTCCGATAGGGAATGATATCGTTAACTTGACGGCTAAGCCGCCCGAGCATCCCTGAGCTCAAGCCGGCCCAGACGCGTTCTTGGCCCGGGCCATTTCCATGTTGCGGCGACAGACCTTTCCCAAGGCCTCGGCAATTCGCGCAACCGTCGGTTGGGCGAGAGGGACGGGGGCTGCGCCGGCTTCTTCTACGCTACCCGATTTGTTGCTAACACCCCCCATAATGTTATTGACAGATTTTTTGATCTGTGGTAGAGGTTAAAAAATTTTTACTCCGATTCGGTTTTCATAATGATATTCATCATATAAGACTGCCGCAGAAGGCGAAGAGTCTCTCTGCGGCTTTTTTGGTTCGTGATAAGGGAGGTGGCCATGGGTGATCAAAAGTCTGGAACGGTCAAATGGTTTAACGATAGAAAGGGTTTCGGGTTTATTCGCGTCGAAGGGGAGCAGGACGTGTTTGTGCATTATTCGGCACTTCAGGGGGAAGGTTTTAAAACCCTGAAAGAGGGCGAACCCGTTGAATTCGATCTGGTGGAAGGAGCCAAGGGCCCCCAGGCGGCAAACGTCGTCAAAACGGCTACGGCCCAACAATCGGCCTGAGCCGAAAGTTGAAAGGCCGGTTCGGCCGGCTTGCGCAGAACCCGGAACGGAGGCCAGTCCCTCCCTTCCGGGTTTTTTTATGAGATCGAGCCTCTGCCGCATGGGGCCGCCGGTTGACTCGCTTTTGCCGTGAAGCGTATACTTTTTTCTCGTTTTCAGAGAGAACGTCTTTCGAAAATTTGAAGAGGAGGGACTGCATCATGGCACTTCGCTTAGGGGATGAAGCCCCCAATTTTACTGCCGAAACTACGGCAGGAACCATAAACTTTCATGAATGGCTTGGTGACGGATGGGGCATTCTGTTTTCTCATCCCAAGGATTTTACGCCGGTCTGTACCACGGAGTTGGGGACCGTGGCGAAAATCACCGATGCCTTTGCCAAGCGCAACGTCAAGGTCCTGGCCGTGAGTGTCGATCCCTTGGACTCGCATAAAGGCTGGATCAATGACATCAACGAAACGCAGCACTGTACGGTTCAGTATCCGATCATTGCCGACCCCGATCGGCAGGTCGCGAATCTGTATGACATGATCCATCCCAATGCCTTGGATAACATGACCGTGCGGTCGGTCTTCGTCATCGGGCCTGACAAGAAAATCAAGTTGACGCTCACCTATCCGGCATCGACCGGCAGGAATTTTGATGAGATCCTTCGTGTCGTGGATTCGCTGCAATTGACGGCCAAGCATCAGGTGGCTACCCCTGCCAACTGGAAGGACGGGGAAGATTGTATCATCGTCCCTGCGGTGAAGGATGAGGAAATTCCCGCCAAGTTTCCCAAGGGCCACCGGGTGGTCAAGCCTTATCTTCGGTACACGCCACAGCCCAACCGGTAAGGCCTTCTCGCAGGCCTCGTTCATTCCAAAAGAGCCGCTCCTCTGCACAGGGAGCGGCTCTTTTTTTCACGGGAGCCACGCGTGCGTCTCTCGGGCCGTGGAAGCTCGGGCAACCGCTACGGCTGGTAGGTTTCGAAGCGGGAGACCGTCGCCTGAAAGCTGGTCTTGCATGCGCGGCAACGAAACTGCACGAGGTCTCGGTCCACGCTCACTTCCGTGACGTGCAGGGCTTCCTGATGGTGCCTGATACAGGCTTCCAGCTTCGCGCTCGCGCCTTCCTCGCCTGACTCCACGTCCCCGATGATGAGGGTCAGGGTTTCAACGGTCAGGCGATGCCGTGATTTGCAGTTCATGCAGACAATGCCGATGGTCTCTGGCCGGTTGAACACCTTGACGCTCAGCGACAGGGGATGGACGGAAAAGCATTGCTGCAGAAAGGCGCCGGATTGAAAGACGTGACCCATGCGGGTATTCCTCTGTCAAGCCCTCCGGATGCGTACGAGGGCCTTGCGGAAGATCGGTCCGGGGAGCCTGGGGCCCCAGGTTCCCCGGATCACGCCGTGGTCATGGTGCAGAGTCGGCACAGGCTTCACGCCCCCAATGCAGGAGGACCTTGGTGGTTTCATCAAAGGTGAGGAGATAGTGAAAACAATGAGGCTTGGTGCCAGGGTCCAGCGGATTGCTGTTTTGGCCTCCGAGGCCCACCATGGCGACCACGTTTTCGGTTGCCTGAAACATGCTTCGTCCCAGTTTGTCCATGCCCATGGGATCGAGTTCATCCTGGGTGAGTGCATAGCGATAGATCCACGTCGATTGCCCCTTTAACAACGAAGCCTTTTTTTTCCACGGTTCTCCGAATTGTTCGATGACCTCTTCCTGCGAAGCGTTCTGTACGGCCCCGTTGAGATAGGACTCTCGCCAGGAACTGCACGACGGAAGCGCCAGGACGAGGAACAGCAACACGGGCCACGCCACGTGGCGTGAACGAGATCGTTTGCAGGACGCCTTCACCGGTCACTCCGTGGTGCTATTTTTTTCATGATGGTTCGGTAGAAGGCATAGACCTGCGCGCCCAGGCCCATCACGATGAGAACAAGGGAAAGGGGCAACCACATCGAATCCGGCTGTTGCAGGCCTTCGATGCCGAGCAGGAATCCTGCCGCGATCGCCAGAATGCCGATGACGCGGGCGATCACGATATGGGGTTGGGTCAGAACGTTCGCCTCCGATGACCGGGTCATTCTGCCACAACTCGTCCATGGCGGCAATGATTCGCACGGATGTTTGAAACACCTGGTGCAAATCTTTTACAAAGAGCCGTCACGCGCATGAATCTGACGTCAGCATGCTGACGAGAATGGCCATGGAAACGGAGATCTTCGAAATCGGAGTGAGTGCCCGCTACGCGCAGGAGCATGAATGGGTCGTGCAGGCGATGACGGGATTCCTGTCGGCCTATTTCATGGAAGATGCCGGCTTCCGGCTCAAACGGCACCTTCACGAACCGGAAACCGGTACGTACGTGTGGATCTGCGAAGCCCCCGGAGAAAAATTCATGCGACGGTTGCTCAGGCGCGTCCAGGCCGATGTCCCGGCCTTTCAGGTCCGCGATTCGGATTCGGGTAGGCGTTACGTGATCGATTTGCCTGATCCCGAACGGGCAGGATCGTGACGCACGGTCACGCACAACGAGTGCGCGGCGCGTTGGTGCTTCTGCTCCCGCTGTTGCTTCTGGGCGGGAGCCTCCGACAAGTCCCTGCGCAGCCTCCTGCGCTCCGGTCGTCCACGCCCACGTTGTTGGACGGCTTTGGTTTTTCAGTCTCGGGTCAGGGGCAGCAGGTGCTTGTCGGCGCTCCCCATGCGTCGGGGAGCCGGGGGCCAACCGGAAAGGCGTTTCTGTTCGAGCGCGAGTCCGGCGCCGTGCTTCGGGAGTTCGTTCCTTCTTCCCCGCTGGGGGATGATCTGTTCGGTCTGGCCGTGAGCCTCACCGAGGACCACGTGATTGTCGGGGCTCCCAGAGGATCGGGGACGTTGCGGCGAGCAATGGGCTCGGTCTCGGTCTTCGACCGGGAGACGGGTGCCCTGCGGCACGTCGTGGTGAGCCCCAATCAGTTGGCCGCGGCCTTTGGGCATGCCGTGGCGGCCCAGGATGGGCTGATGGCCGTTGGCGATCCCGGGGCCAGTACGTCCACGGAGTTTGAGGTGGGGGAGGCCTATCTGGTTGACCTCATCAGTGGAGAGGTTCGCCGCACCCTTGCTTCTCCTGAGGCGAACCGCCGTTCGGATGGGTTCGGCCATGCCGTGACGTTTCTGGGTTCCACGCTTGCGGTGAGCGCCCCGCGTGGGGGGCCGATGGATCACGGGCAGGTGTTTCTTTTTGATCGAGCCAGCGGACGCCTTCACCGCAGGCTCGAATCACCCGATCCTCAGACGAAGGAATATTTTGGATGGGCCTTGGCGAGCGACGCGGAGTTGCTGGTCGTGGGCGCTCTGGGCCGGGGGACTCCGCACCCGGAAGCCGGCGTGGTGTATCTCTATACGAAGACCGGTACGTTCCTGAACACGCTGGAAGCGCCGGACCCCAGGGAGGGTGATCACTTCGGAGAAGCCGTGGCCCTGCTCGCGGATCACGTCGTCGTCGGAGCACCCGGCCACGATGCCGCAGGCGTCGATGCCGGGACGGTCTTCGTGTTCGATCGGCACACTGGCGTGCTCAAGGCCACGCTTCCCAATCCGTCGGCCCCGACCGGCGTGGCCGATCTCTTTGGGCTGTCCTTGAGCGGACAGGGCCATGATCTGGCCGTGGGCGCACCCTATGGAGACCTGGAAGCGATGCCCGATGCCGGACTGGTCCATCAATATCGATTGCTCCGGGCGAGCCGTCCGGAGGATCGCCCGCCGGTCCGCTGACCCCACGATGGACAGGCCCGTCCCTTCTTCGTTATGATCGTACCCATGCCGCTCTCATTCCAGGCTTGGCGTAAGGCTCGGGGGTACTCCGTCCTCAGACTGGCTGCGGAATCCGGTCTCGAAGGGTCCACGATTGAAGCCATTGAAGCCGGAGACCTCGATCCTTCCGTCTCGACGGTGGAGGTCGTGGCCAAGGCCCTCGCCCTTCCACCGTCCTGGTTGTACTGTGCTCCTCAGGAGCTCGAAGCCCTGTTGGGAGACCCTGATCACGAAGACTCCCTCTATCCGGACCTCGACTCTCCCGACCCCGTGACCGAACGGATTCTCCTGGGGCATCGAACCGAGCGTGATCTGTACGTGCTGCTCACGGCCCTGCTTCGCCATGGAGACCCCAGACTCCTCCGGGCCGCCGAGGTCAATCTCCGCAGTCTTCTCAAGCAGGCCAGAAGCACGACCGTCCCCTGGCAGAATCGTCCGTCAGGTCATTTTGAACCCCCGAATGACTGAAGTAGAATCGGATCATAAAGACGGGTGCTTCTTGCAAGAGTCATTTCGTTTTCAATACGATAACCGGATGCGCTCGTCTTTGCCGATTCTTCATGAAGGGACCAGACGGTCTGATGCCGAGTCCGAGCGTCGCGTCTGCACGTCTCTTTCCCGAATCGATCTATCGTGAGAGCGGAAGTCATTATTCATCGTTGAAAAGCCGAAGAGGAACAAGAAATGCCCAAAAACAGTGGTCTCCGGAACGTGAAACCGATTGTGGACGTGGAAAAAGAGAATTTTGACGCCATGGGAGAACCGCTGCAGGTCGAGAAGGGATCCTCCGAAGCCTTTTCCACGCTGTTTGCCGGGTTGGAAGAGGAAACCGTTGAGAGTACGGGATCCTTTCAACCTGAAGGCCACGAGTCCCGGTTGAAGACGGAGCCCGTGACACCGGGCGATGAACTCGGTGAAGCGTTTCCGGATTCCGATAAGGCAATCGATCTGACTCCCGGTACGGTCAACAGGATTGACGATCCCGTCCGTTTATACCTCAACGAAATGGCCGGCGTTTCTCTTCTCTCAAGGGACGGAGAGATTGAGTTGGCGAAGAAGATCGAAGAAGGGGCGGCAGAGATGATGGAAGCGATCGTGGGCTTGCCGATGACGCTGGAAGCGCTGGCGGGGTGGCAGGGGCGGTTGAAGAAGCGGGAGATTCGGGTCGGGGAAGTAGTGCAAGTACATGAGCCGGGCGAAGAAGAGCTGGAAGAAGCAGACCTGAGCGAGGGGCAGGACGAAGAAGAAGTACGGCAACAGACATTGGGAGAATTGGAGCAGGTGCGGCGGCTAGGCAAGAGCCTGCTGCGGGCCTATGGGCGGCGGCGGGCCGCGGTCGGGGGGCAGGCCGGGCGGTGGGCGACACGCGTGCGGGGGTTGCAAGGAGACCTACGGGCACGGGTCGAAGGCTTGCATTTGCAGCCGGCAGTCCGGGAAGAATTGGTCGGGGCGATCAAAGCCGCCGGCGCGACCCTGCGGGAAGCCGAGCGGGAATTGCGGGCCTGTGGCGCACAGTTAGGGGCCCGGGGGGCCGCCGGGCAGCAATTGGTGCGGCGGATCCGGCGGGGCGGCGCCGGGCGGGCCGCCGTGCGGCGGCAGACCGGCGTGAGCGAAGCGACCGTGCGGGGCGTCGCAGCGCGGAGTCAAGCCGCACAGGGAGTGTTAGAACGGCTGGAACGGGACGTGACAAAGCTGCCGACCGCAGAATTCAAAGGCGCCTTAGAAGGACTGGAATGGGCAGAAGAAAAGATGAAGCGGGGCAAAGGAGCGTTGATCGAAGCGAACTTACGGTTGGTGGTGAGTATAGCCAAGAAATACACGAATCGGGGCTTACAGTTTCTAGACTTGATTCAAGAAGGCAACATCGGATTGATGAAAGCCGTGGACAAATTCGAATACCAGCGGGGCTACAAATTCAGCACCTATGCGACGTGGTGGATCCGGCAAGCGATCACGCGGGCGATCGCCGACCAGGCGCGAACGATCCGGATTCCCGTACACATGATCGAGACGATCAACAAGCTGGTGCGGACGTCGCGGCACTTGGTACAGCAATTGGGGCGGGAGCCGACGCCGGAAGAGATTGGCGTGCGGATGGAGATGCCATTAGAGAAAGTGCGGAAGATCTTAAAGATCGCGAAAGAGCCGATCTCGCTGGAGACGCCGATCGGAGAAGAAGAAGACAGTCATTTAGGGGACTTTATCGAAGACAAGAAAGCGGTATCGCCGTTAGCGGCGGCGGTGCGGTACGATTTACAGCGGCACATCGGGCAGTCGTTGGAGTCGTTAACGGAGCGGGAAGAGAAGGTATTGCGGAAGCGGTTCGGGATCGGGGAAGCGACGGACCACACGTTGGAAGAGGTAGGGCAGGACTTTGAGGTGACGCGGGAGCGGATTCGGCAGATTGAAGCGAAGGCCCTGCGCAAGCTGCGCCACCCGACCCGGAGCAAGAAACTACGCAGCTTCGCCGAAGGCTTTTGAAGCTTTTAGAACCTGATCGAAAAGGCTTGCACCAAGGTGCAAGCCTTTTTTTATGGCGTCCAAGGACATTCGACCCATGAAGGTTTTTCACGTGAGCCGATGGAGAATCGTCATCCACCGAAGGCCAGCCCTTTACTTTTGACGGAGGCAGGATTACTCTTTTGAGGCTCAGGACCATGGAACGTCTGGAAAACAGCCGAATGGTTGCATGGCCGGATGAACCGAACCCAACGCAGACGACAGGCCAAGTTGATGCCCGAGTCTCCGACGCTGTCGGACGCGGCACGTGCGAAACTTGAGGAGGCGATGGCCCATCATCGGGCCGGGCGCCTGTCTCAGGCCGAAACCTGTTATCGACACATCCTCGCCGAAGATCCGCTCCACGCCGATGCCCTCCATTTGCTCGGGGTGGTGGCGTATCAGCAAGGCCAATACGATCGAGCCCTCGATTGGATCACGAAGGCCATTCAACGCGATTCGACGAAGCCCCTCTACTTTTACAATCAGGGACTCGCCTATCAACGACTCAATCAATTGTCCGAGGCCGAACGCGCCTGCCGCCGGGCCCTTGCGCTCAAGAGCGATTACGTCGAGGCGTTGGGGAGTCTGGGCAACGTCTTGAGAGAAAAGGGCGAATTGGAGGAGGCTCGTGCGACCTATCAGCGGGTCCTGACGATGAAGCCCGATCATGCAGACGGATACAACAATCTGGGCGTGGTTCTGAAAGAACTGGGCGAGAGAGAGGACGCCGGTGCTGCGTACCAACGGGCCATTGCGCTGAATCCTGACAATGCCGAGGCTCATTGCAATCTCGGCGTGCTCCTGTTTGAAGGGGAACGTCTCGATGAGGCCATCGACCGATTCCAACGAGCCATCTCCGTCAAACCCCAATACGCGAAAGCGCATCATTATCTGGGGTTGGCCCGATTGTGGAAACGGGATCTCGATGAAGCCTTGCACGAACTCCGGACTTCGGCCCATCTGATGCACCACCAGAGGAGAGCCGGCCCCATGCTCTATGCTTCTCGGATCAAGCATGATGCCGAGCAACTTCATTACTTGATCGAGCATGGATCGTGGAAACAGCCTGATTCCCGAAGCCAGGAAACCCTCGCGAGGTTGCGACGGGTCCGAGCAGGGGCAGAGAACCCGCGCATCCACCTGAATGAGGAAGACGCGCAAGCCCTGGCTCCGGTGCAGCGAACCCTGCATTATGCCGACAATCCTGCGTTGCCCCAGGGAGTGTTGAATCCGGAGTTGGACGTGGAAGCGATTCAGCGACGCTATCAGGCGAGTCGTCCTGAAATCGTTTCCGTCGACGCGTTGTTACGACCCGAGGCCCTCCAGGCCCTTCGGCAATTTTGCTGGGAATCCACGATTTGGAAGAAGGATTATCCGGAGGGCTACATCGGAGCGTTTCTGGACGAAGGATTTTCCTCACCATTGGTGTTGCAGGTGGCCGAAGAGTTACGCACTGCCTTTCCGGGCATCTTTCGCCGGCATCGATTGCTTCAGGCCTGGGCGTTTAAGCAGGACAGCCGTCGTCTTCCCCTGAAAATCCACGCCGATGCCGCGGCCGTCAACGTCAATTTCTGGATAACCCCCGATGCTGCGAACCTTGATCCCGCGAGTGGGGGGCTGATTGTCTGGGATCAGGAGGCGCCGCGGGAGTGGGATTTCAAGACGTACAATTCATCCGTGTTTCAGCCGAAGATTCGGGAGTTTTTGAAACAAAGCGGGGCATTGCCGGTCAAGGTCCCCTATCGGGAAAACCGGGCCTTGATCTTCAATTCCGACCTCTTTCATGAATCAGACACCTGTGCGTTTCGAGACGAATACGAATCTCGGCGCATCAACATCACGTTCCTGTACGGACGACGCCACTGAGCCGTCGGGCGTGGTGGTGTCCTGTGCGTGGAGTGCGGAGAGGGACTCCCACCGTCATGCCGGACCCCGATCCGGCATCCAGAGAAAAAGGAAAAGGCAACGACCCTGGATTCCCGCGTGCGCGGGAATGACGATTGGGGCGTGTGCGGGGATGCCGAAGGGGAGCGCACGTGATAATGACGGCAGCCCTCCACCCGTCATGCCGGACTCCGATCCGGCATCCAGAAGAAAGGAAAAGCAAAGACTCTGGATTTCCGCGCAGAGGAAAACAGGCAGCCCGTTACAGGCTGATGAACCGATCACAGGCGGTTATGATCTGGGCGAGGACCACGAGACCGCAGAACGTGACTTCTGGTCCATATCCCTCCGTCGAGACCTTGTGCTGCTGACATCCGTAGGCACAGACGTTCAACTTGACGCCTGCCGAAGCCAGACTGAGGATCGTCGGGTTCTCCAGGTTTTTCACGCCCTCGTCGATGAGATACAGGTAGACGTTCACGTGAGAACGCAGGGCTTCGCGGCTCAAGCCGGCGACCACGTCCGCATTCGGATGAGAAGGCGGGTTTGACAAAAGGACCCCAAGCTTCTTGCCCGTCAAGTCGTTCATCTGATCAGGAAGAAAGACGCCGTTCCATGGAAAGACGTGGTGGAGGCCACACGGAGGGGGAAAGGCCCATGCTCAGCCCCATGCCTTCGAACCGGTCTGATTATTGAATCTCAATTCCTCCACCCTTCAGATCGACCTCGGCGTCTTTCAGCTCCATCTTGTTTCCGATGTGCCAACGTTCGGCCGTCACCTCGGATACCGTCCCGCCGGGCAGGTAAAATTTGGCTTGTGGAACCTGGACGTCGTGCTCCCCATTTTTCTTCGCGAGGAACACCACGCCTTTGAGCATGGTATCGATCACCGTCACCGAGTCGGGATCGGCCTGGAGCTCGAAGCGATCCTGGTCGTTGGAAGTCCATTCGTTGCGCTCCAGCTTGGCCACCTGAGATCCTGCAGGGGTATAGAGGGCCATGCTCAGGAGGATGCCCTCGTCTGGCGCGTTCCGTTCCACTTTAATCAAATCCTGATCCTGCGCCACGAACGTTCCGTTCGTATTACGAAGTTGATTCGACCCGATGAGAATGTCCATGCTGGTTTGTGTCGTCTGCCGTGAGCTGCATCCTGGCCTTCGGACGGCCACTCTCTCCTGACCCGAAGATACCGACTTGAGACGCCAGGGTCAACCCGTGCGTGGCTACCGGTTCCATTTGCTTTCTTCACGGTCCTGGGCTACCGTTCCCGTCAACGGATTTCGTCGAGGTGAGAGGGCGCGATGCAGGTTTCATTGATCGGCACGGGATGCATGGGAACAGCCATGACGGAGCGGCTGCTGTCGCTTGGCCACGACGTCGTGGTGTCTAACCGAACGAAAGAAAAATGTACGGCTCTTCGACAACGAGGGGCCATTGTAGCGCGGTCCGCCGGGGAGGCGATCGAGGCTTCGACCTGTACCATCCTCATGTTGGCCGATGCGCCGGCCATCCAAGAAGCCCTGTTCGCTTCCGGAAGCCCCAACGTCCAGAATCGGACGATTATTCAAATGGGTACGATTGCTCCATCTGAAAGTATCGCGCTCGGCAAGGAAATTCGGATGGGTCTCGGAGACTATTTCGAAGCGCCGGTTCTCGGAAGTCTTGCCGAGGCGAATGCGGGTTGCCTGCTGGTCATGGTCGGAGGAAAGCCCGAACACGTGACGCGATGGAACGAGGTGCTGACGTGTTTGTGCGAACACCCGTTGCTGGTCGGACCGATTGGTCAGGCGGCTGCCTTGAAGTTGGCCTTGAATCAACTCATTGCAGCCCATATCACGGCCTTTTCCTTGAGCGTGGGGTTGGTGCAGCGTTCGGGCGTGGACGTCGAGACGTTCATGACCGTGCTGAGGCACAGTGCCCTGATGACCCCGATGTTCGAGAAAAAATTACCGCGTTTATTGGTCCGCGATTATGCGCGCCCCAACTTTTCCACCAAACATCTGCTCAAAGACGTCGAGTTATGTCTGCATGCAGCACGAAACGCGAACGTGGCGACCCCGGTGCTTGCCGGCATACGTGAACTCCTGGAGGAGACCATGGGGCGAGGCCTCCAAGAGGTTGATTATTCGTCTGTCTTCGAAGCCGTGGTTCCGGAAAAACGGTAGGCCCGTCGCGTCTCCACGTCACTCTGAAGGGGGATGAAGAAAGTACCGTACGGCCTCAATCCGGACCACCGGCATGATCAGCCCCTGATCCTGCCCGTCATGAGAAAAGGCGTAGATGATGGATTCCCAGGGAATCAGCGTGCCGGTCAAGAGGATTCCGATGCTCACCGGTTCTCCTCCTGCTCGCTGGTCCCGGATCCGCCGAAGTACGGCTGCAGACGGCACGGCAATCATTTCATTGGGTAGCTGCTCCGGTTTGAATCGTACAAGGCCCCAGGTCGTTCTGGTGAATTCTGGGCCCATGACCACGGTGAATCCTCGATGAGCGTTCCGGTATTCGCCCAGAATGCCCGACCACCAGAACGCCACGCGCTGACTCAGCAATGGATGGCCCTCCCGTGCGGCATCCCGCTGCCGGTTAAAGGCAAAGAGCCTGGATCCGAGTTCTTCGCCTGACCGATCGCTCAATTGCCCCCAGTCCGGGGGCTGCTCGTCCAGTTCGTTGAGAAAGTGCTCCTGGTCGGTAGGCGTCAGAAGCGGACGAACAGCAGGGTCTGCAATCATGGGGAGGCTATCCGATTGAGGGAATGGCTCCAACGGCTGAATCCCCGGTGAAGGGTCGGCAAGGGCGCCGGTGGAGAGTCCAAACACGATCGAGGACAGAACAGCAGTCCTGGTAGGGAACAGAAGCCTTCGGCATGCGAGATTCATGATGGCGACACCGGAATCCGACTTTCGTTGATGAACAGGTGAATTTTTTTCATGGGCCAATGGGTCGTGACGGAATCTCCCGCACGTTTCTGCAGTCCGGGAGGGATTCGGACCGACAGAGGCTGTCCCTCGACGAGAAGATGGCCCACGGAGTCACCGCCCAGGTCTTCAATCAGGTCGATGGTGCCGGTGATCGCCACGTGGCTCGACGCCGGAGGATCGAAGGTCACGTCTTCAGGCCGAATCCCCAGGGTTGCGGCCCCGGATGCTGCCTCCGGGCCATGGGCGTGCAAGGGGATCCTGAGGGTCAACTCCCGGGCGCGGAATTCCAGGTCCCGTTCATGGAGTCGATAGGACCCCTCAAGCAGGTTCATCGGGGGAGACCCGATGAACCCTGCGACAAAAGGATTGCCTGGCTCATGATAAATCTGATCGGGCGGTCCGATCTGCTGAATCCTGCCGTGATTCATGACCGCAATCGTATCTCCCAGCGTCATGGCTTCGGCTTGATCATGGGTGACGTAAATCATGGTCGTGCGCAGGCGTCGCTGCAGTTTTTTCAATTCCACGCGCATCGCAATCCGAAGCCGGGCATCCAGATTCGAAAGTGGTTCATCAAGAAGAAACAGTTTGGGCTTCCGAACGATGGCTCGCCCCATGGCCACCCGTTGTCGTTGACCACCCGAGAGTTCCCTGGGTTTCCGGTCAAGCAAATCATGAACGTCCAACAACGCGGCGGCTTCAGCGATACGCGCGTCGATGACGGACTTGCGTTCCTTGCGCATTTTCAACCCGAAGGCCAGGTTGTCTCTCACCGTCAGATGGGGGTAGAGCGCATAGTGTTGAAAGACCATGGCGATGTCGCGGTCGGGAGGAGGCACGCGATCGACGCATTGTCCCTCGATGTTCACCGAACCACGGGTCTGAGGCTCGAGCCCGGCGATGATGCGAAGCAACGTGGATTTGCCGCAACCGGATGGACCCAGCAACACGACACAGTCACCGTCATCGGCTTCGAGTGACACGTCATGCAGGACCGTCGTCCTGCCGAACGTTTTTTCGATGTTTCGTAGCACAAGTCCGGCCATGCGTTACCCTTTAACGGCACCGGCCGACAGTCCCTGATGATCCTGCGTTGAAACAACAGGATGATGATGATTAACGGGAACGTGGCGATGACGGACGCGGCGGCTATTTCTCCCCACGGCACGATGAATTCTCCCTGAAACAGCGCAAGACCCACGGGAAGGGTTTGATGCGCAGGGTCGGTGAGAATCAGCAAGGCAAAGAAAAATTCGTTCCACGCGTAGATAAACGTGAGGATGGCCGTGGTAAAGAGCCCGGGTGCCGCGAGGGGGAGCGAAACACGAGACAACGCTTGCCATGGCGTGCAGCCGTCCATCTGCGCGGCTTCTTCCAATTCGAACGGCAACTCTTGAAAAAACGTGGCCAGGATCCACACCGCAAGAGGAAGGGTCAAGGCGACGTAGGGCAGTACCAGCCCCCAGTGGGTATTCAGCCCACCCAGGCGTTCCAGGATCTGCCAGACCGGTCCCGCCATGACGATGGGGGGAAACATGGCGACACAGAGCAGTCCGCTCAGGATCCACGTTTTTCCGGGCAGCCGTGCCCGCGCCAGGGCATAAGCGGCCGGAATGGCCACGCTCAGCGTGATGAGGGTCGTGGTGCCGGCGACGATCACGCTGTTCCGCACGTAGTGCAACAATCGATGCTTGATGAGCGCCGAGGCATAAAAGACCAGGCTGCCGTCAGGCCACCAGGTCGGGGGAATCGCTTCGACGTCGATTTGCGATTTCAACGAGGTGAGTACGAACCAGAGAAAAGGACACAGGCTCCCGAGCACGGCCAGGAGAACCCCGCCAAGCCATACCGGACGTTTCCTGAACGGTTCCGTCATGCCGTCTCTCGCGTCAGGAGCGTGGAGCCGATGGTACGGACGTAGAACAGGGAGAGAACCGTTGTGGCGACGAAGACCGTGATCGAAATCGTGGTTCCATACCCGACGCGTCCTTCGGTAAAGAGCGTTTTATACCCGTAGAATTGGATGACTTGCGTGGCGTCACCCGGGCCGCCCTGAGTCATGACAAAGACGAGGTCGAAGACCCGAAACGCATCGATGGTTCGAAACAACAGCGCGGTGAGGAGCGCGGGTTTGAGCAGGGGAAGAGTGATATGCCAAAACTGCTGCCATTTCGTGGCTCCGTCGACGCGTGCGGCGTCGTAGGTCTCCTCGGGAATGACCTGTAATCCCGCCAGAATAAGGAGACCGGCAAACGACGACGTTTTCCAGACGTCGGCCAGAACAATGGCGCCAAACGCCATCCACGGATCGGCCAGCCACGGGACGTAGGCCTCCACCCGATCGCCGAAGAGGATCGCGTTGATGGCGCCGTATTGATCGTTCAGGAGAAACCGCCACATCTGTGAAGCCACGACAGTGGGAATGGCCCAGGGAATCAGGACCGCCGCCCGGACCCATCCCCGTCCGCTGAAACGTTCGTGAATGACCAGCGCAATGCCAGTGCCCAGGAGCAGTTCCAGCGTGGTGGAGAGCATGACGAATCCCAGCGTGACGATGAACGCCTGATGGGCAACGGGATCCTGGAACCACTCCACGTAGTTGCCGAATCCGATAAAGGATCGCTCTTGACCGGGGAACTGTGAGTAGAGGCTCATCAGGAAAGCCTCCATCGCCGGATAGAGCGAAAAGACGGCCACGAACGTCAGCGCCGGAACGATCATCACCCAACCGGTGGTATGAGTTCGGATTGCTGGCGTCACTCTCTCGTCCCCCGAACCCTCTCCAACAACCGATTGATCTTCCGATCGGCTTCTTGGGCCTCTTCTCTGATATCCGTCCGGGGAAAAGCCAGTATGCGACTGAAATACCGCTGAAGAACGTGCGACACGATCGGGTACGCGGGTGTGCGGGGCCGTGGTCGGGCGGTTTGAAAGACCGGGAGCAGGTCTTTGTACCGGGGGTTGACGCGGAGAACCTCAGGGTCGGAATACACCGCCAGGCGCGAAGGGGCCAGTGAGGCATGGATGGCAAAATATTTCTGTTGCTCGGGATTCGTCATGAACTCGATGAAGGCCCATGCCTCATCAGGATGTTCCGAATGGGCGCTGATGCCGTAGAGCCACCCACCCAGGGCTGCGGTGCTTCGGCCTTCGGAGAAACGGGGCAGGCTGGTCACGCCAACCTTCCCGACGATCTTTGAATGCCGCGGATCATTGGCCAAGCCCCATGCATACGGCCAATTACGATGAAACACCGCTTTCCCCTGGATAAACACGGCGAGGGACTCGGATTCCTGATAGGTCAGCGCAGCCGGAGTCGCGAGCCGTTGAATGATCTGCTCCCGGACGAATCGCACCGCCTGCGTGGACTCGGGTGACGCGAGGTTCGAGCGCCTGCCGTCTTCCGTCAGAAACGAGCCATTGTGACTGCCCACGAACTCCAGCATGTTGCAGATCAGTCCTTCATACTGTTTGAACTGCCCGCTGTAGCCTCTGAGGGACGGGTGGGTGGTTCGTTCTCCGTCCAGAATCGTCTGCGCCTGACGGACCAATTCATCCCACGTTGACGGTGGGGAAAATCCATATTTCACCAACAGGTCCTTGCGATAATACAGCATGCCGCCGTCGAGACGAGACGGGACTCCGTAGACGTGTCGCCGATACGTGCCCGAGGCAATCATGGCCGGCACAAATTTCTCACGTTCGCTTCGGGAAAAGTATTCATCGAGCGGGCGCGTCCATCCCGCGGCGGCAAACTCCGCGGGCCAGGTGACGTCCATGAAGAACAGGTCGAGTGACGCGTCATGGTTCTTCAGCTTCTGCGTCAGCAGATCGTGATAGGCCGTTGAAGAACGTGGTGCGATTTCCCGCTGGATGCGAATGCGTGGAGAGGCTTGCTCGAATCGTTGAATGGCCGCATCCCAGGCTTGGGGCTGATCCGCCTTCCACGTCACGAAATGAAGGGTGATCGGCGACGCAACGAGCGATTCGTCCGGAGCGGGGAATTTCTGGCCGTGCGCGGAGAGTACGTGGCCCAGGAGCGCCAGGGTGAAAAGCCCTGCGGCCCAGGGGAAGAGGTGGCGACGCGGGGCATGTGCCACAAGGGAGAACGAGACGAGGCCGTTCACGTCGAATCGAGAACGAGCAACACCTGGCCTGGGCAAAGCGATCATCAGGGTCATGCGCGTGCCAAAAGTATCCGGATGAAGCAGAACCCTATCAACGGAACGCGGTTTATGTAAAGGTCTCAATCCTGCCGGTCTATTCTCGCGCACCATAAGGTTGGTAGAATATGGTCAGTTGCGGATAATGCCGATCCCAAGACCGTTGCCGGATGCTTTCCCGTGCCCGAGCGTTCGATTTCTTCGAAAGGGTCTCGTGACGCCTGATCCGTCATGAGACGCGTCCCGATGGAGTAAGCAGCTTTCCATGAGCAAAATCAAGGCCGCCATTGTCGGAGTGGGCAATTGTGCGAGTTCCCTCGTTCAGGGGATTGCCTACTACGGTGAGAAAAAGCCCGACGACGCCATTGGGTTGATGCATTGGGAGATCGGCGGGTATCGCCCCTCTGACATCTAGATCGTGGTTGCCTATGACGTCGATCAACGCAAGGTCGGGACGGACGTGAACAGGGCCATCTTCATGGAACCCAATTGCACGACGGTCTTTTATGCCGACGTGCCGGCAACGGGCGTACGGGTCAGAATGGGAAAAATTCTGGATGGGATTTCCCCCCACATGCGAGAGTATCCTGATCGCTATACGTTTGTCGTCGGGAGAAAACCCGAGCCCACTCAGGAAGACGTCGTCAACGTCCTGAAACGGTCCGGCTCCGAGGTGCTCCTGAACTATCTGCCAGTCGGCTCGGAAAAGGCCACGCGGTTTTATGCCGACTGTGCGCTGGAGGCCGGGGTGGCCTTTATCAACAACATCCCGGTGTTTATTGCCAGCGATCTGTTCTGGGCAAAGCGCTTTGAGGAAAAGAATCTTCCTCTGATCGGCGACGATATCAAGGCCCAACTGGGAGCGACCATTACTCACCGTATGCTCACGGACCTCTTCAAAAAGCGAGGCGTCAAACTGGAAAGAACCTATCAATTGAATACCGGAGGAAACACGGATTTCCTGAACATGCTCAATCACAGTCGGTTGGCCTCGAAAAAAGAATCCAAAACAGAAGCCGTCCAATCCGTTGCGGCCCAACGGATCGATCATGAAAACATCCACGTCGGCCCGAGTGATTACGTCCCCTGGCAAAAGGACAACAAGGTCTGTTTCCTCCGCATGGAAGGAAAATTGTTTGGCGACGTGGCGATGAACCTCGAATTGCGGCTATCCGTGGAAGATTCCCCGAATTCGGCCGGCGTGGCCATTGATGCCATCAGGTGCGCCAAACTTGCGCGTGAACGCGGGCAGGGGGGCGTGTTGACGGCACCGTCGGCCTATTTTTGCAAACATCCGCCTCAACAGTTCAGCGATAGTGAGGCCTATCACATGACCCAGGAATTTATTCACGGAGTGCGCTGACGGGGTGACGAACCCACGGCGCGAAGCATGAGGAACGGATGGCGCGTCGGCGCGAACACCAGGGGGGAAGAGGGTGACTCATGGGCGGCAATCCCACGATGGACGACCATTTTTCCCGCGTCGCGCCTTTGTACAGACGGCTTCGCGAAACCGATACGGAACCCATCCTGTTCATCAGTGACTGCCTGAAGGCCCTTCCCCGCGTCCATGCCGCGGACGTGGGATGTGGCGCCGGGCGTTATGATCTGTTGCTCTTCCGGCACGTCGAGAACCTGCATCTGACGTGCATCGACCTGAACGAGTCGATGTTGCAACAGGTCTCCGATTACCTCACGCAGCACCATGTGACACGATTTGACGTCCTCAGGGCGAACGGCAACGAGATCCCCCTCGACGACCGATCAATGGATTGCGTGTTGACCTTTAACGCCGTTCATCATTTTGATTTGGTTCGGTTTCTTGCCCATGCCGCCAGAGTGAGTAAACCCGAAGGAAAAATTTTCATTTACACGCGGTTGCGAAGCCAAAATACAAGAAATATCTGGGGACACTATTTTCCATCCTTCACGGACAAAGAGACCCGGCTCTATGAACTCGATGAGCTTGAAACGGGAATACGGGCCGTGGAGGCGCTACGGCTGAAACGGGTCGAGTCGTTTCACTATCGACGGAAGGCGACGGTCGCCCAATTAGTCGAAAGGGTTCAGGCGAGGCATTATTCCACTTTTTCTCTCTATGCCGAGGAAGAATTGCAGGACGCCCTGGACGTCTTTTGCGCGAGGCTCGAACGCGAATTTCACGATTCCGTTGAATGGGTCGATGAAAACACCCTGTTGGTGCTGGAAAAGGAGGGATCAGGCTCATCCGTGCGTCGATAGGGTTCTGCCGCGCATCACGAACGCATCAGATACTCGTCATATGACGCCTTCAAAGGGACGGTGGGATTCCAGAATGGCATCGGAGGACCAGCTCCAATTTTTGAGTGCCATGGCCCTTGTCACTCCGGAAGCGGCTGGAACAATGCATGGGACAGATACTGAAAGCCCATGCTTTATGACAAATCGGCGTTATGACCTCGGTATGAAACGAATCGTAACCCGGTGTGACAATGCAGGCCCACTTCGACGGTGTCCCAGCCGTGGGGAGGAGGCGACGGGATGATGGCCCTGACGCGCCGGCCGTCACGCTCGCTCGTGGATTGCCAAGTCCGGGCCGTGCCTCGCGAAGTCATTGACCTTCGCCTTGCGTTCCAACAGCATGACGCCTATTGCCGCGTCTTGCGGCAGATGGGGGTGACGGTTGAGGTGCTTCCCCCCGAAGAAGCATTTCCCGATAGCGTCTTCATCGAGGACAACGCCATTGTCCTGGATGAGCTGGCGGTGGTGACTTCGATGGGGACGGCCTCGCGGCAGGGGGAACCCCCGTTACTGCTGCCGGTTCTTGCTCGTCATCGGCGCCTCGTGACGGTACCGTCGTCTGCAAGGATCGAGGGCGGGGACGTGTTGCGCGTGGGGAAGAGGTTGTACGTCGGCGTCTCGACACGCACGACTCGTGCGGGGGTGGAGGCCCTCCGGGCGATTGCAGAACCCTTGGGCTATGCCGTGGCACCGGTCGAAATTCGCGCCTGCCTCCATTTGAAGACGGCCTGCACGGTTCTCGACGATGAGACGTTGTTGGTGAACCCGGCTTGGCTTGATACGGGCGCATTGCAGGCGTTTCGGCTGTTACCCGTCCCGGCCGAAGAACCGTTTGGCGCGAACGTCGTGCGTTTGCCCGGGGGGCTGCTGGTTCAGGCGTCCTCTCCCTTGACGCACGAGTTGCTTGAGGCGCGAGGCCATGCCACCGCCTGCGTTGACCTGGACGAGTTTTCCAAGGCCGAGGCGGGGCCGACCTGTTTGAGTCTGCTCATCGAATAGGGAGCGTCTTGCATTGGCCTGCTTCTCTCCCTACAATCCGGACGTGGCTCATGGCGCGTCCGGCTAAAACGAAGTCCAAATCGATTCCGTCTTCTCCAGCCCAGGTGGATCGGGGCACTAAGCGCCGTTTCCAGATTCGTTTGCTCAAATGGTATGACCAATACGGACGTGACTTGCCCTGGCGGCGAACCGTGGATCCGTACAGAATTCTCGTCTCGGAAGTGATGCTTCAGCAAACCCAGGTGGATCGGGTCATTCCCAAGTACCACGAGTTCCTGGGAAAGTATCCGACCCTCAAGGATTTGGCTGAAGCCGAGCCGGATGCCGTCCGTGAGACCTGGTATCCACTCGGGTATAACGTTCGGCCCTACCGTCTTCATGGCATTGCCTGTGAGGCCGTGGCCCGCTACGGCGGGAAGATTCCGCGAGACGCCAAACAACTTCAGGCAATGAAGGGGATTGGCCGATATACCGCCGGCGCCGTTCGAGCCTTTGCCTTTCATGAAGATGCCCCGATTCTCGATACGAACGTCATGCGGGTGCTGCATCGGGTCTTTGTGGGCGAAGGTGACCCGAAAACGCAAAAATCGACACTCTGGGCCCTGTCTGAAGCCCTGATCCCCAAAGGCAAGGGGTACGACTTCAATCAGGCTCTCATGGATTTCGGCGCGGTGATGTGTACCGCGCGAAATCCGTACTGCCTGTATTGTCCGATGCGGGAATTTTGCAAGGCCTATCCCGTGGAAACGAAATAGCCGTGTCTGACGAGGCTGAGAAAGAGAGCCTTCAGGTCGCTGCCGCGGTCATCGAACACCGGGGGCGGTATTTGATTACGTGCCGAAAAGCCGGTGTCCATTTGGCGGGTTGTTGGGAGTTTCCTGGCGGGAAGCGTGAAGCCCATGAAACCTTCGAGGCCTGTGCCCGCCGTGAGGTGTTCGAAGAATTGGGTATTGCCATAACGGCGCCACGGCCCTTGATGGTCACGCGCTATGCCTATCCGGACAAGAGCGTGGAGTTGCACTTTTTCATGTGTTCCCTGTCTCAGGGAGACCCGCAGCCACTGGGTTGCGTGGATTTCCGATGGGTGAAGCCCGAGAACTTGGCCGAGTATTCGTTGCCTCCTGCCGATGAACCGGTGGTCGCGCACTTGATGCAACTGGCCCGGAGTCATGACCCATGAAGGTCGTCCTGGACATCGAGACCATTCAGATGCCCCGCGAAGAATGGGCGCGTTTGGTCGGAATCGATTCGGTCGTGCCCGAATCCTGCGACGCGGATGATTTATTCGTTCATGCCGAGACGCAGGAACAGAGAAGGAAGGAAGAGGAACGGTATGAGCGGTCTGCGTTTGATGGAACCTTCAGCCGGATTGTGTGCATTGGGCTTCTCGTGTTCTCCGACGCCATGGAGTACCACGGCGCAATAAGTTGGTACGGCAACGATGAGCAGGAACTCCTTCGTCGGTTCTGGGCTCGTTTGGGTGAACTTCGGCCTTCACTGTTCATTACCTATAATGGATTGGGCTTTGATCTCCCTTTTCTCAAAAAGCGTTCGATCATTCACCGCGTCAAACCGTCGATGGAGATCAATTTGGCCAGATTCCGGACGGAGCCGGTCTATGACGTGATGGCCGTGTGGAGCAACTGGGATACGCGGGGATGGGTCAAATTGGACGTGTTGGCCCGGGCGTTGCGAGTCGAAACCAAATCCGGAAGCGGCCAGCAAGTGGCTGAAATGTGGGCCCGAGGCCGAAGACGGGAGGTCGCCGAATATTGCCTGCACGACACGTACGTCACCTATGCCTGTTATCAACGGATGACCTTCCGGGCCCCGCTGGCCAGTGACGTGATCCTCAGAGATCCTCAACTGATTGAAGTGAATTAAGGGGTTCGCTGTTTCAGCCGTTCGATCTCCCGTTGCTGCCTGGACAATTCCCGCCGCAAGGATTGAATTTCTTCGAGAAGGTCTTGGGAGTCTGGCGGAGAGGGGGCAGACATGCGCTCGGGAGAAGAGGATTGAGGAGCGACGTTTGGCGCGGCGTGGCTTGGCGTGGCATCCGGAGTCGAGGATGCGTTCTGGCCATCTTTGGAGAGATCCGTTTCCTCAAGCGTCGTAAGCCGGGCCACGTCGATGATGAGGTGGGTTCGCCACGGTGTTCCTCGATGCCGGGGTTCCGGGTTTTTCCTGACGGCGTGGCCGGGCAGAAACGTCACCATGGACTCCGTGACGCCCAAGGAATCGGAAGGCCTGGGTTTGGTTTTGGATTGGGGACGCCGACCAGATGAATTTGATAACGTCAGGGCCATGTGCAGGTCGTTCTGCTCGAGGAACAGCATGCCGGTCAGTCGTCGCCCTTCCGATACCGAGGGAATACGGATGAAGACCCGTTCTTCGGGCGTGGCTCGAAGAAAGGCCTGCCGTAAGTGAGGAGCCCAAAAGGCCACTTGCTCCGGGGAAAACACGGGCTTCGATTCTGACTCGCTGTCCAGGAGCCGTTGGAGCCACCTGATGGCGGTGCGCCGAGCGTGAATGCCGGTTAACACCTTTGCAAGGGCTTCGACTGAGACGTCGGCCGGATGGGAAGAGCGGTCCGAGGCATCCGGGACGGTTCTGAGCACAATGGAGCCTGTTTCGTCCTCATGAATGGGGGTCTCGATGCGAGGCGGTGTCACGCATCCGGTGATCAACAAGGTGCCGAGAAGGGCAACCGTCACCATTAAAGAGCGAGTCGTCATGGAGTGACACGAGGCATGGTTCTACGGTTGTCTGAGCCCACAGGCTCGGGCAATTCCGTCACGGTATTGGAGCCAAACGTTCAGCCCCATTTCCAGTTTTTCCAGGATCAGGGCTTTGGCGTTGGATTCTACGGCTTCTTTGATGATGAGGTCGTAGACCAATGATCGATTACAGGGTTCGATCAACTCTCGGGCCCGAACAAGGTCCAGGTATTCGGGAGAGAGCCCGTGGTAGACCACAAGGGGATGTTTTTTGACAATATCTTCGACGTCCGCTGTGGTTTTCGGTGCTTGTTGCCGTAGGACTTCTTCCCGGTCGTTGACGGACCCCTGTACAAAAAGGGTCAACACCGCCGCGCCCACGATCCAGTCTTCCCGATCGCAGATTTCGTCGAGCCATTCCCGATAGTCATAACTTCTCGAGAGCAACTCGACGTCGCGAAATTCAGCCCGCTTGTAACCCAGGCCCATCATCATTTGCAGGAAGAGTTCCTGATGTGGCTTGCCAATCGAAAGCCCACCGGTTTCTTCTTCATAAATCGTGGTCGCCAGGTGACGCCGGACTCGCCATGGAGGATTCTTCCCGACGATCCTCGCGAGCAGAACCGCAAAATCTCGCAGATACACCGCGTATTCTTGACGAAAGTGAACGTTGAGTTGGGCTTTGCTGACGGCGTTCCCGTCGAAGTACGTCGTCGACCAATGTTGCTTACGGTCAAGAACGTCGAAAATCCGGTCGCGGAATTGTTCAGCCGAAAGCTTCCACATCATGGAGCGGGACAGGGAGGAACGGGTTGAGGGAATGGAAGTTGTGGGCCAGGAGTTCTTTGAACATGATCGGAACGCGAGTGCCGGGGTGCTCCTAGTTGCGTTTCTCGTTTCCGGCACCCTACAATGCCACGGAACCGATCATACCATAACCGAGGGAAAAAGAACATGGCTTTTGATCCGGTCACGTTGGCGGACCCAGACGACATTCTGACTTTTTTATCGCAGGTAGCCTTGCGCGGGACAGGGGTCACAACCGAAAACCTGATGGATTATGTCTTGGACCAGGGGTTTACGGAACCGACCTATCTGAACGCCAAAGGAGAGGATGCGCAAGCGTTTTTTCAGGAACAGCCGAATGCCTGGGCCGTCTACCAAATTCGTGAGTGGAAACGGGTGCTCGTGGTCAGTGGGGGCGGGGAACGGGAGCGGCGGGTTCAGATTACGGAAACCCCTTAGGGCGTCCGTTGCAGGACCACAGGAGCACGCGAGATTATTTCCATCCGCCCACCAGGACGCCTTCTTCAAAATACAGATAGCGGTGCCGGACGGACCCGGCCTCAATCCAATCCTCATAGACCCATTCTTCCCGGCGAACTCCACGGTCGGTATAGGTGATGTTCATTTGGTACGGTGATCCCCAGGCTTCCAAGGCCTGCTCTCTGGTCATGCCGACGATGACGTCCTTGTCCTGGATGTGGCGTTCGAACGTCGGGTCCAGGAGGCCAGGCAGAACCCCCCAGGCCAGCATGAAGACGGCAAAGGCACCCAGGAAGGCATAGAGGGTTATCCTGACCGGGCGTCGGCACGGGAAGGGGATCGAGGCTCCGCTATCCTTTTGTGGGGGAGCAGATGCGACACCCGGTTCCTCCGTGACCATTGACGTGAGGGGTGACTCTTGCGGTTGCATCGTTCTACTCTAGCAACCGTGCATGAACGTCGTCAATGAGCAGTGGTGATGTTTATCGAAGTCGAAGAGAATCCTAATTGCGAGACGTCCGTTTTTCTTCGGTTCAAAGAATTGGGCCCCGCGCGGCGTCTTCGACAAGTCAGGAGTTACGAACGTTCTGCACGGGGTGAATGGTGTGACGTCGTGGGCTGGACCGATCAGGAAGACGGTTCTGCCTGCCAAGCCATGGTGCAACCCGTTGAAGAATCCGGCCGCGGGGCCGCGTACGTGGTGTTTGGAGGCCTGTGGGGCTTGCGATTCAGAAACGAAGGCGCACAGGAGTCCTGGAGCTTGGACAGCCCGAACCAGTGGGGTGAGGCCTACTTGCTGTTGATGGATCCCCATGATCTTCGATTGGAAGAAGGGGATTGAGGACCGAGTGGAACGACCCTATTCGGCGTAGACCGGAACAGGAATGGTTTTCTTGGGCTTGGGCGGTTCAGGGGGACGTTGGGCAAATTCAGGGGAGTAGGGGTTCGGCATGGGTTCATGCGTGTGACGACTGACCGTCTGCACTCGCGACAGGCTTTGAACGGTAAATTCTAACCGATCGATGGAGGAGTTGATCGTCAGGTAATCAGGAAGACCGTTCAGAGAAAATAATTGATAGGCCAGGGACCAGTCCCCATCCTCCTTGTCCCATTGCTCCACCACGAGTTCCGCTTCATTCGACGGAGGGCCCTTGAACAACAGAATCCACAGGTTTGATCGGAACGCCGGGGCTTTCAGGCCAAGCGACGGGCTGAATTCGTGGACTAACTCGGGAACGGCTTTTAAAGGGATACTGGGCGTGAATTCGACTTCAACCCGTTTCACGTGCAACGTGGGGAAATCCCGTGCCTCCCGGAAATCCGGCGTATAGACAAACGAATAGCGGACCTGAACGCCGTTGCGTGCATACGTGTAGACGTCTTCGCCATTTTGAGGAGACACGAGCTTACTGAAGTATTTTTCCCAGTCCTTGGGCGAATAATAGCTGAACACGCGCAGCGCGGACTTTCTCGAACGGATGGCATGAGGAACGCCAAGTTTTTCATGGACTTCCTGTTGCGTGAGCCCGAGAAAGCCATCATCGAAAAAGGGTTTGGCGTGCAGGGAGGCCGTCGGCAGCACAGCCATCAGGGCAAAAATCAGAGTAAAAGGCCAGAAACGGAAATTGTGCATGACTCGTTCTCGATCAGACTCAATTCTTTTTATCTTAATGGTGGCGTGCCGTTGAGTCAAGCAAAGGGACGAGGGAAGCGTCGAGAGGTTTTGACCAAGAGAGATGGAATCAGTATAGTCACGCCTTTTCATCCTGGCGACAGCTTCGATGGAGAAAAAACGTCTGTCCGGAACCCATGAAGCCTGAGGATTGCGTTATGCCTTCGACACCCCGAATCGAGGAATTGAAACATCTACTTGCCCGGCGGATCGTCGTACTGGACGGTGCCATGGGCACGATGATCCAGAAACGGAACCTGTCGGAGGCCGACTTTCGAGGGAAGCGGTTTGCCGCGCATCCCTGTGACGTGAAAGGCAACAATGACTTGTTGGCGTTGACCCAGCCGGATTTGATCTGCTCGATCCACGGGGAATATCTGGACGCCGGGGCCGACATTATCGAAACGAATACGTTCAATTCCAATGCGATCTCCATGGCCGACTATCAAATGGAAGGGTTGGCGTATGAGTTGAATCTGGCCGGGGCCACGGTGGCACGGAGGGCCGCAGACGCGGCCATGGACAAAGACCCTTCCCGGCCAAGATTCGTGGCCGGAGCCCTGGGGCCTACCAATCGAACGGCGTCCATGTCCCCGGACGTAAACAACCCGGCGTTTCGCGCGGTGACGTTTGAGCAATTGCGGGACGCGTACGAGGAACAGGTGCGGGGCTTGGTGGAAGGCGGCAGTGACCTGCTGCTTGTGGAAACGATCTTCGATACGCTCAATGCCAAGGCCGCCTTTTTTGCCATTGCCCGGTATTGCCGTGAACATGGGGTACGGGTGCCGGTCATGGCCTCCGTGACCATTACCGATCAAAGCGGGCGAACGCTTTCCGGACAGACGATCGAAGCCTTTTGGCATTCCATTGCCCATGCGGATCCCCTCAGCGTGGGGATCAACTGTGCCCTGGGGGCCAAGCAAATGCGGCCTTATATCGAGGATCTATCGAAACGTGCACCGGTCTACATCAGTTGCTATCCCAACGCGGGGTTGCCGAATGCGTTCGGAGGATTCGACGAAACACCGGAACAGATGTCGGCGGACTTGCGGGAATTTGCTGAAAACGGGTGGTTGAACATCGTGGGCGGATGCTGCGGAAGCACGCCGGACCACATTGCCGGGATTGCCGCGGCAGTGCGTGATCTGCCTCCCCATACGGTCGTCGAACCCGATCACGCCACGAAGTTGAGTGGATTGGAACCGCTGACGATTCGACCCGAGCTGAACTTCATCAACATCGGAGAGCGGACGAACGTGACGGGGTCCCCGAAATTTTCCCGGTTGATTCGCGAAGAGCGGTTCGAGGATGCCCTTGCCGTGGCCCGTCAGCAGGTTGAGGGGGGCGCCCAACTCATCGACGTCAATATGGACGAAGCCCTGCTGGATTCCGAACGTACCATGGTGCAGTTTCTGAATCTCATCGCTTCGGAACCCGATATCTGCCGAGTCCCTCTCATGATCGACAGCTCGAAGTGGTCGGTGATTGAGGCCGGGCTGCAATGCGTGCAGGGCAAGGGCGTGGTCAATTCCATCAGCCTCAAAGAAGGCGAGGAGCGGTTCAAGGAACAGGCCCAATTGATCAAACGGTACGGCGCGGCCGTGGTGGTGATGGCGTTTGACGAAGCGGGACAGGCCGATACCCTCGACCGGAAGGTCGAGATTTGCACCAGGGCGTACAGGATCCTGACGGAAGACGTCGCGTTCCCTCCCCAGGACGTTATTTTCGATCCGAATATTCTGACGGTTGCCACGGGGATTGAAGAGCACAATAACTACGCGGTCAATTTCATCGAGGCCGTTCGACGGATCAAGGCTACGTTGCCGCATTGTAAAGTCAGCGGCGGCGTCAGCAATATTTCCTTCTCGTTTCGGGGGAACAACGTCGTACGCGAGGCCATGCACGCGGCTTTTCTGTATCACGCGATCAGGGCTGGGCTGGACATGGCCATCGTCAACGCGGGTCAGTTGGGCGTCTATGAAGAAATTCCCAAGGATTTGTTGGAACTGGTCGAGGACGTCCTGCTGAACCGCAGGCCCGACGCGACCGAGCGGCTGGTGGCCTTTGCCGAAACCGTGGAGCAGGAAGGCAAGGTGGCGGTCAAGGCTGACGCCTGGCGGGAAGATTCCGTCGAAGCACGTCTCTCGCATGCCTTGGTCAAGGGAATCGTGGACTACATCGATGAAGACGTGGAAGAGGCCAGGCAGAAGTATGACAAACCCCTCAGGATCATAGAGGGGCCGTTGATGGACGGCATGAACGTCGTGGGAGAACTCTTCGGTGCCGGAAAAATGTTTCTGCCGCAAGTCGTCAAGAGCGCGCGGGTCATGAAAAAAGCCGTGGCGTACCTGTTGCCCTTCATGGAGCAGGAAAAAGAAGCCTCGGGCAGGACGGCCCAGGGCAAGGTGCTGCTGGCCACGGTCAAGGGCGACGTTCACGACATCGGCAAAAATATCGTCGGCGTGGTGTTGGGGTGCAACAACTACGTCGTGATCGATCTTGGCGTGATGGTCTCTTGCGAAAAGATTTTGGCACGGGCCAACGAGGAAAAGGTGGACATGATCGGCCTGAGTGGGTTGATTACCCCGTCGCTGGAGGAGATGGCCTACAACGCGAAGGAAATGGCGCGCCAGGGCTTTGACGTTCCGCTTCTCATCGGCGGTGCCACGACGAGCAAAGCCCACACGGCCGTCAAGATTGCCCCGAATTACCCCGAACCGGTCGTGCACGTGTCCGATGCATCGTTGGCCGTGAACGTCGTGCGTCAGCTATTGAGCAAGAAGGAAAAACCGGGGTTCGTGGAAAAGATTCGGCAGCAGCAACAGCAGTCGCGCGAAGCCTATGAAGGCAAGAAAAGCCAGAAGAAATTGTTGCCGCTGGAAGAGGCACGGAAACGGCGGACTCAGGTCGATTGGCAGACGTCGGAGCGACCGACGCCGGATTTCCTGGGCACGCGAGTGATCGATCCTCAGCCATTGCACGACCTGGTGCCGGTGATCGATTGGTCTCCCTTTTTCTATACGTGGGAATTGAAGGGAAAATACCCCAGGATCTTCGAGGATCCGATCGTCGGGAGCAAGGCCAGAGAATTGTTTGATGACGCCCAGGGGTTACTCAAGGACATTCTCGACAACCGGTTGCTCACGGCCAGGGCCGTGTATGGCTTGTTCCCGGCCAACAGCGTGGGCGACGATATCGAAGTCTACAAGGATGAATCGCGTGAAGAGGTGCTGGCGACCTTCCATACCCTGCGTCAGCAGATGGACAAGGAGGATGCTCAGTATGCCCTGGCGGACTTTATCGCGCCCAGGTCCACGGGACTCGCGGATTATCTGGGCGGGTTTGCCGTCACCACGGGGCTAGGGCTCGATGCCCTGTGCGGGCGATTCGAACGGGACCATGACGATTACAACGCCATCATGGCCAAAGCCCTGGCCGACAGGCTTGCCGAGGCATTCGCCGAATGGCTGCATCGGGAAGTGCGTAAGGCCTGGGGGTACGGCAAAGACGAAAACCTGTCGGCTGAAGAGTTGATCAGGGAGCGCTATCGTGGAATCCGTCCGGCTCCGGGCTATCCCGCGTGCCCGGACCACACCGAAAAGCGGATCCTGTTCGACCTGCTGGACGCCGAACGGGTCACCGGCATTCACCTGACGGAAACATGCGCCATGATGCCGGCCGCGTCGGTCAGCGGCCTGTACTTCGCCCATCCTCAGGCCAAATATTTCGCCGTGGGGAAGATCGATCACGATCAGATCAAGGACTACGCCGCACGCAAGCGAATGGACGTTCCTACCGTGGAACGCTGGCTCTCCTCGAATCTGTTGTAGGCGCTAATCAGGCAACGCATTAAACGTGATGTCGCCGAAATAGGCCACGGCGGATTCTCCGGTGTTGTCGGTATCCGTCATCACGGCTACCCCGGAGATCATGGGTGGGTCGTCCCCGAACGCTTTTTGATAATCCTCGTACAGGTTGCGCGACTCGGTCACCCATTGCCCGACTTTTGCCTCTCCGCTTTCAACGACGATCATTTGCACGCGATCCGTGTAGGGATTGGGAACCATGGTCCCGATCGGGCTTCGACTCGCCCAGAGGTAATTGATGGCTCCGGTCGGGGGGGTACTGCCCGTGCAGCAACCGGGCCAGTTCATATCGGGCCTGGTCCAAAAAGTCGATTTTGTCCTCGTCATAGGCGAACGTGATATACAACCGGGCAGGGTAGTCGTCTCCCGTCTTTGTCGCGACGTCCCCTTTTTCCAACACGTTCTCGATCTTCCAGCGCCATTCGACAATGGGATACGCCTTGGGATCGATGGTGACTTCTCTGGTCAGCCCGGAAGAAGAGCCGTGACTCACGGCCTTGAGGACTACGGTGCCGTCGTCTTCCACCAACGCATATTCGGTATGCTTGTCGATGTTATGGAACGTAAGAGGCTTCCAGGAATCAGGGTAGGGTCCTCCGGCCTGTGCGCGGGAAAAGGTGCCCACGTGAACGGCAGACGGCGATTCTGCCTGGAGGGTGCCGACAAGCAAGCCGAGGCTCAGACCTATTCCAAGACACCCGGCCAAAGCGTTCCGTCCGCGCCGTATGAGCGTCAAGTTCGACCTCGTTCGTGACGCGTCGCATGCTTTGCGCGGCTCCGCAACGAGTACGCCTGGCGGTTCTTGCCAGCAATTTTCAACCGTCATTTTGAAAACAGCAGGTGACGTGCGGCCCCTCAATTCGCTGCCGTCAAGAGCCTTGTGTATATGGAATGTTGGATTTGGTAACCGTAACGTTGAATTTTTCTAACCAGCGCGTCCATTCAGGCACACGCCGTGTTTGAGGGCCGAGGATGGCTTCGCCGAAACGGACATCCTCGTGAGCCTCCAGGTAAAAGCGCGGAGGGATTTGTTCCGTGTCAACCTGAATCCCGTCCTCTCCTGACTTGCCAAGATAACGGATTTGGACCACGCGAACCTCTTTTTCTTCACTGTAGTGGGATGCCTTGAAGAGAAAGCGGATAATGTCAAGCACGTCGCGAACAAGTCGTTTGAGTTCCTTTTTTTTGTCGTCAGGTTCTTTTTCTATATGCTCTTTGATAGATAGCAGTGATTCTTTCAGGGGATTCAGTTTGTCTTCGAGTTCTTTCTTGAATTCTTTATTGTCGTCAACGATTTCGCCTTGCGTATTGCTGTAAACAATTTGATAAAGACATGGCTTTTGAGGTGGCCTGCTGGGGGTGTCTGACGATAAATGTAGTTGTTGCATGTCTCCTATTTGTCTGTCCAGTTGTTTTGCAAACACTGCTCCGTCATGTTTGAAGATCAGGCAGGCTCCGGCCGCTTCCTGTCCATCGTGTTTCCCATACGTGCGCCACAGAAACAGTTTGTCTTTCCGATTCGGGTTTCCTGTATCCGCCTCTGTTTCCGCTTTGACAAAACTGCCGATGTAAGCTGGGGATGGATAAGACCTATCCGTATCTTTGTAAAAAACATTCTCTACGTCATCTATCCCGAACTTTTTCATGATTTCAAAAAACCCGATTCCTTCTTCCGGATCGTTCATATAAGCGGTATTGTAAAAGCGGAAGCGTTCTGCTGTGTCGGCAAGACTTTTGAGTGTATGAAGGGACGTATAATGAGCAACTTCCTGGCCTTTTCCCGGAGAATAGAGCAGTAGATTCCGTATCGAGAAGACTGCATATAGCAGAACATAATACAGCGCAAAAAGCTCAAAAGCTGTGCCTCCACCGTTTTCTTCGCCATAAATCTCATCAATTCGTGTCGCAATGTAAATTTCGGGATTTTTGCTTTTAAAACTTGGGTCTTTTTTATCGCTCTCTTTGAAATCTTCATAGGCTTGGCGGAAATCTTCTTTGTTGATATATGCCAAACCTCGCCAACGGTGCACGACTGCATAGAAGTACTTCTTTTCAAGACGCAAAGATTGGGGACTGAGTTCGAGAGCCTTGTCGAAATTTCTTATTGCTTCTTCAGTATTCTCTTCTTGGTGGTCTATGGTACCAAGAAAATAGTACGCCTCTCTATCATTGGGGTCGTTTGTTAGGACATGGTTGAAATTTTCTCTCGCTTTATCATAATTCTTCTTGCCCAAGTATGCGAGCCCTTGCCAAAAGTACGCCTCTACACAGTTGGGGTCGAGTTCCAGAGCCTTGGTGAAATCGGCTATCGCGTTATTGACATGCCCCCCTTTGTTGAAGTACGCGTGACCACGTCGAAAGTAAACCTGGGCTTTCGCAGAAGGTTCTGCTTCCAGAGCAAGAATCTTCGTGGCTACAGAGATCAGTTCGTCCCAAGACTCATTTTTAGAAAGTTGTTCCAGGTCTATTATTCGGCTGTCGTTCATCGTTGGCGTCCTTGCTCCGCTTGTTGTGCAAATTCTTCACGGACTGTTCGGAAGCGTCGTCTCCGTTGCTCTGCGATCAATTCTTTACTGATTTTCAATAACGCAAGAATCCCGAATCGCCTGAAAAATCAAGTGGATTCAGTCTGTTGTGCCGTAAGTATATGAGTCAATCCCCTTCTCCGTCTACTTTCGGAAATTGATGGGAATTCTGGAAGTGGGATGATGCCCGGCCGCTTTTGCTTTTCATAGTCCGCAAAAGGGAAGCGGTAGAGCAATCAATCTGTTTAGGCTCGTCACCCCAATCTTGTATTTCGGTGAGAAAAAAGTCTTTCATGAACGTGTAACCAATTCACAATTCTGGACAGATACTCCATACGCCAACCGCAGAACGTGAAAGTTGCGCGTCCTTGAGTACTCTAATCCAGCGCTCGGACTGTTCAAAGAACCCTTGTTGGCAAGTTTTGAGGTGTCTTTCAGCCCATCTGCGCTGTAAGAAAATCTTTGATGCGTTCCTGGTTCTGCGCCAGACTGGAAAATTGCCTGTCGCAAACATCAGTGAAGCGGGAGAGGACTTTACGATTGATCTGTTCCTGGTCTTCAAAAATCCCCAAAGTCAGAAAAGAGTCATTCCATTTTTGAAATTGCAAGATGCCGATGGTGGTATCACGACATTTATCATCATTTCCTATGGCGTAGATGTTTAAGGGGCGAACCACGTTATTGATGCGGCAATCCACTGGGTACTTCCCGTCGGGATCATGTGATGCATCCTTGTAATCAAACGTGAACCTTTCAGCATTCACGGTTTCACGGATAAATTCCTTGAAATCATCCATGAATGTGGACACCACTCGTTCTCGGCTCAGATAAGAAACGTCGGTGATGTTGATGAGACACTGGATGAAATTATAGAAAACGTTTCCTGCATTGGTAAGCTCATCAATCTGAGCAAGAATTTGCCCTTCCTTTTCTGTGGCACCGTATCGTTCTAATGCTCCTTCAATAAACTCGTTGCGATTACCCTTTTCGAGAGCCGGTAAATCCAGATGATAGCTCATGTGCATATAGGTATGGCCTTCATCGGTGATGATCCAGTTTCCATTCTCATCCGCACGCAAAACGATAACAAAATGATCGCCATCATCAAAATGAAACGGTGTGGAAATCCTGTAGCGATTGATTCCTTCCGGAATCAATCGGACGGATTCGGTGAGCGTCGCCTTGAAAGAATCCTGTATCGCGTCTATGTTCATCCGAATAACTCTGTCTGCGTTATCTCATCCGAATTGTCTAGGATTCGGCAATCATCCATAAGACATTTGAACGCGCTGGCAAGGTCGAAATAGGCGTTGGTGGCCGTGGCGTAATGCGCATCGTCATAGGAAGAGGTTTGGTATCGTTCCGTTGCTTGATGAATGTGAAAATCATAGAACGGATTTTGTTTTTCAAGCCGATTCGTATGCTCATGGCTTTTGCCATTGTAACGTCTGAGCATGAAGGCTTGTTTGCGTCCCTGCGGGATAAACCCTAATCCACAGGAAAAATCCAGTGGATTCAGTCTGTTGCGCCGTAAGTATATAAACCAATCCCCTTCTCCGTCTACTCTTGGAAATTGATGGGAATTCTGGAAGTGGGATGATGCCCGGCCGCTTTTGTTTTTCATAGTCCCCAAAAGGGAAGCGGTAGAGCAATCAATCCGTTTAGGCTCGTCAATCAAATCTTGTATTTGTTCATCGGTGAGAAAAAAGTCTTTCATGAACGTGTAACCAATTCACAATTCTGGATAGATACTCCATATGATTTCCATCTGTGTCAATTCTTTCTGGACCATGAGGTTATGAGTCGTGAACATGACGGTGGTTTTCCACTTGGTTTGGCCTGCTGCGTGATGCATCTGGCACGGGCACTGTTCAGTGGGCATGTATGGCGAGGAGAACGGGGAGATCCGATGGATCGATCAGTTAGAGAAAACTGCTGGTCACGAGATATGGTGACCGTGAGACCGACAATGCCGGCGGCCATGACCCAAAGATGGCGGTAAAGCCGGGCTTCCAACGCGGCGAGGTCGGACCGTACGGTGGCGATTTCAGCGGTGAGGGCAGACCGCATGGCGGTTATTTTAGCGGCGAGGTCGGGCCGCACAGTGGCAACGTCGGCCTTCGTGGCCACGTTCTCCCCCATGGCCTCGCCAACCGTTGCGACCACGGCCTCGGCCAAACGTTCATCGGCCCCGGCTTCCTTGAGCGCCTTGACGGCCTTGTGTGTGTCGAATGCCAGTTTATTCATGTGCCTAGGCTACTGCGAGCGGCCCTCATCGTCAAGACGACGTGCGACGCGTAAAGACCGGTTGTTTCATCTGCCGTGGCAAGCTCTCCGTGCTCTTTGCTCTTCCCGTGGCGTCGTCATCATCCTTGACCGCTATTTCCCTAAAGCATAGAATGGAGGACATGAAGGGGGCTCTTGTCCGGGTGAGCTTTTCCCGGCTTTTCCCTGAGGAGTGACGATCATGAGGGTCGACTATAATAAAGGCGGGCTGATCAGCCCGGAGCGCCTGAAACAGCATCGTACGGAGTCTCAGTCTGCCGGCGGACCCCGGAAAAAGGTCATGCTGATCTTCCCTCCGGATTGGTATCCCTCCGAACCCTATCTGAGCCTTCCGACGTTGACGGCGTTCCTGCGCCGCAGCGGGCATGACGTGGTGCAGAAGGACGTCAATCTCGAGATGTACGATTGGTATTTCAGCGCGGACTTTCTCAAACGGGTGTTGAAGCGAGTCCCCCAGCAATTGGACCGTTTGAAAAGACTGTCCCGGGATCGTGGCCTTTCGGAGGAAGAAACCCAGTTGCAACTCGCCCTCTGCGAATGTACACGCTCTCGAATGGCCGAGTTGATTGAACAGGCGGAGCGTGCCAAGGCGATCGTCCGTTCGTCTGATTTCTACGACGCGGCCAAACTCGAATGGGCCATGAACGTGTTCCGGGACGTGACGGCGACCATTTCCCTGGTGTATGCGCCCGCTCGCATTTGTATGCCACCGATGGAAACGGACCTGTCGTATAAGCTGTTCATGTCTTCGGAGGTCCTTGCCGCGGTCGAAGACGCGCAGGTCAACGTCTACCGCGACGTGTTTGACCACGTCGTCAAGCCGGCCATTGTCGAAGAACGACCGGACGTCATCGGCCTCTCCATTGTCCTCAGGCAGCAACTGTTTTCGAGCATGACCTTCTGCGCCATGATCAAGGAGCAGTTTCCCGGGATCCACGTGACGATCGGCGGCAATACCGTGACCCGCTTGCGCGACGTCCTGCCCACGACGCCCAACCTGTTTGCGCTGTTTGACAGTGCGGTGGTGTACGAAGGAGAGACGGCGTTCCTGCAGTTGGTGGACGCGATTGGAACCGATCGGGACTTCAACGAAATTCCGAACCTCCTGTGGCGGGATGCGTCGGGCATTCATACGTCGCCGGTGACCTCCGCAGAGAACATGGCGGATCTGCCGCCTCCGGATTTCGACGGACTTCCGTTGGACCGATACTTCGTGCCCGAACCCGTGCTGCCTTATCTGGCGACGCGGGGTTGCTATTGGGGACGGTGTGAGTTTTGCGATCATGGAGAAGGCTACACGGCCGGTTACCGGACGAAGAAGATTCAGGAAATCATCGAGGAGGTGCGATCCCTCCGTGACAAATATCACACGCGGCATTTTCACTTTACGGATGAATCCTATCCGCCGGCCCTTTTCCGTAAACTGACTCGCCAACTCAAGGAACACCGGTTGGATATCGCGTGGACGACGCACATCCGTTTCGAGAAGAGCCTGTTGGATGACGAGGTGTGGCAGGACGCCCAAGATTCCGGGTGCAAGTTTCTTCACATGGGCTATGAATCCGGCAGCGAGCGGGTCCTGAAACTCATGGACAAGGCCACGACCACCGAGGTGATTCAACGAAGCCTGGAACTGTCCTCGAAACACGGGGTGTGGAACCACGTGATGGGATTTTTCGGGTTTCCGGGCGAACGGTATGAAGACGCGAAGTTTTCCATGCAATTCCTGGAGGACAACAAAGAGCACGTGCATTCCATCGGTTTTGGGACCTTCGATCTCAGCAAGCATACCCCGGTGGCCAAGGACCCTGAGCGATGGGGTATTACCTATTACAAAAACCCTGAATGGGACTTGGCCCTGGATTATTACTTCACCGTGAAGGAAGGGCTGGGCGTCGAAGACGCCGAACGGGTCTTTGAAGAGTTCGAGCAGCATCATTACGCCGGTTGGGACTTGAAGATCTACATTCGTGAATACGTCTTTCTCTACGTGGCCCATTTCGGCACCAACAAACTGCCGGTTCTCCAATTCCGCGTCACGCCGGAAGAGAGTACCGAAGCCTTGGCGAACGTGTGATGGCTTCTTCCCTTATCCACATCGATGGCGCGGCGTCGCGGCCCAGGAGCGGCCGGAAGTTGAAAACCATGCTGCTCTTCCCGCCGGAATGGGTGCCCACGGCTCCGTATCTGGCGTTGCCGAGTCTCACGGCCGTCCTTCGGGAAAACGGCCATGAGGTCGTTCAGCAGGACGTGAACATCGAGATGTATGAGTTGTTCTTCAGTGACACGTTCCTGATCTGGGTCAATGCGCGAATGGCTCAACAGCTCCGGGCCCTTGAAGCCAAGGAACCGCGTGAAGGATTGAGTGAAAAGGAGATCGATCAGAAGGCTTGTCTGGAAGAAGCTTTGGCCCTCGACGTGATGGACTTGGCCGCGAAGGCCGAAGAAGCGAAGCGCATCAACCGCAGCGACGATTTCTACGACGCCGATAAACTCGAATGGGCGCTGAACGTGTTTCGTGACGTCATGCGGTACATCTCCGCGGCGTATTTCCCCGCGTCTCTCGTGTATTACCCCATGGAGAGCAATCTGGGCTATCGGCCCGGGGTCTCGCAGGAAGTCTTCGCGTGCTTGGACGACGAGCAGGTGAACGTGTATCGGGACGTGTGTCGGCAGTTGGTGCTGTCCGCGGTCAGCAAGGAGCGGCCCGAGGTGGTCGGTGTGTCCATCGGGACGAAAATGCAACTGATCGCGGGATTCACCTTCTGCAAGATGATCAAGGAAGCGTTCCCGGAGATCCACGTCACGGTCGGCGGGAACGTGATCACGCGGCTTCAGGAGGATCTGGCCAAGCGGGAGCCGTTTTTCTCTTCCGTGTTTGATTCGGCCATTCTGTATGAAGGCGAACATGCCCTGCTGTGGTTGTTGGAGGCCCTGGTGGGGGATCGCGCGTGGCAATCGGTGCCGAATCTGATGTACCGGGAGCAGGGGCACGTGCGGATCAATTCGGAGATTTATACCGAAAAGACCACGACGCTCCCGTTGCCCGATTTCAACGGGCTGCCCTTGGATTCCTATTTTGTCCCCACGCGCATCCTGCCCTACCTGGCGACTCGGGGGTGTTACTGGGGGCGGTGTACGTTCTGTGATCACGGGCAGGGGTATTTTGACCAGTATCGCGGCAAGCCGGCCCATGACGTGATCCGGGAAGTCAAGGCCCTCAAAGACCTCTATCAGGCCGACCATTTTCTTTTTGCCGATGAATCCTATCCGCCCGCGCTTTTCAAAAAGGTGGCGCAACTCCTGGTGGACGAACAGGTGGACATCAAGTGGACCACGCTGATTCGCTTCGAGGAAACGCTCCAGGATCCTGAAATTTGGCGAGTGGCCGCGCAGTCAGGCTGCAAGACCCTCTACTATGGGATGGAGTCGGCCAATGAACGCGTGTTGGAACTCATGGATAAGCATGCACGAAAGAGCGTCATCGAAAACAACCTGCGGGAAGCCGCGAAGGTCGGAATTTGGAATCACGTCATGGCGTTTTATGGATTCCCGGGCGAAACCAGGGAAGAAGCCGAGGACACGCGGCGGTTTCTGCTCGACAACAACTCCATCATCCATTCGGTCGAGCTGTTTTACTTCGTGGCCTATCGCCATACGCCGATGGTCAGGCATCCTGAAAAATTCGGCATGACGATTCAGAAGCAGGACGAATACGATATGCCCCTGGATTACTATTACACGTTGAACGAACCGGGGAGCCTGAGTTGTCTGGATGCCATGCAGTTGTGCGAGGAGTTTTATCAGAACGATTTTCAACCCTGGGCCGTGCGGATCAATGCCCGTGAGCAGATCTTCCTCTACATTTCACGGTTCGGCACGAACCGGTTGCCGCAGATTTATGCCACCAGGCATAGTCCTGCCGAAGCCTCGCCCGATACCGTGGCAGGATTGATTACCTGGCCGGTCGCCAAAGTCGATCCTGAAGGAGGCAAAGACGGGGAGCCGGGGATGACGAGAGTCGTCAGCCATTCGACCACGTAGGGCATGGTCCGCCGTCAACCCGAAGAAGGCCCGTGACCGTGGCTTTCCAGATACTCCTTCAGCAGGTGATACGCGTTCTGGACTTCCTTGGTCATCGACTCGGCCTTCTTGTACATTTGCATATACTTGGTGGGATTGTTGGTCAGGTTGGCGTACCGGTGCGGATGCCATGTGCCCAGGAGTTCCTGGTACCGTTGGTGGAGGGTCGTGGGGTGAAGTGGCAGGGTGAGGCCGAAGAGTTCGAGGGCCTTGGTAACAGGTTCTTCCGTATTTGCAGGTGGTGAAGACATCATCGTACAAGGGGCTCGATCCTCGTAGGATGGCAAACGGATCGTGGCAGTGTCAATAAGCAGTCGAGGTCTACGATGGGGACTCCCTCTCCTTGGGGAGAGGGCCGGGATGAGGGGGCAAATGAGTGAACGCAGGCCAGGAGAACGAGGCTAGCCATGGGACGGGATCTGCCGGTCTTGGAGCCGACGCTGGTGCTGCAAGGCAAGGGGTATCGGGAGGTGTTGATCCGCGAAATGGACGCGGGGAAAATCCCCCTGAGTCTGGGGAAAAAATGTCCGGTCGAATGCACCTTCTGCTACGAACTCGATCATTCCTACCGTGAAACCCAGGATCCGCCGAAGACCACGCAGGATGACTGGGAGTTTATCCTCAATTATATCAATGCCAAGCCCACGGATCCCATGCAATACTGGTGTTTGGGGGGGAACGAATACATGGAATGGACCGATCTGTTCCTCCACCCCAAGGCCATGGAATGGATCGAAGATTTTCTGAAATACACCGACAAGAAACTTCAATTTTTCACGGTGGGGTTTGTCCATGTGCCGAAGATTCATCAGTTGGCGGAACAATATCCCGGGCGGATCAACTTTGAATTGTCGGTCATTACCCTGAGCCGGTATCGACAACACATGATGCCCCATGCGCCGTCCGTGCGCCATCTGATGAAAGTGCTGGACGGCCCCGCAGTGTCATCGGCCAATTTCTATGCGTTTGACGACCATACCATGTCCAAGGACGCGAAGGAAATTTCGAACGTCAATCAACAATGCGTGTTGTGGATGGGCTGTCTCACTCCCGTGCACGGCATCAAGAAAGACACGGCCGACCTCATGCGTCAGGGCCGAAAGTTTCTGGGCGTGGAGGCCGAACGGATTTATGACACCGGAGTGCCGAATCTGACCACTGTCCACACCGAAGCCTACGTGACGGCGTTTCTCAATCGAAAGCGCATCGTGAGTGCATTCGACGGCCTGGAACTGGAGAAAAAAGATACGGTCGTGATGGCCAAAAGCGTTTACAAGATCCTGACCCTGCATCGAAAGAACCGTGCGCGATTCCTGTTCGTGCCGAATGCGACGCTGGGCGGAGATTCCGATTGTACCGTGTTGCTGACGTTTGAGGACATTCGCGAACGGCTGACCAACCAGAAACGACTGTACATCCCCAAATGCGTGATGGAATCAGGACGGGGCACGAACATGGACATTAAGGGAGTGACCGTGGACGAATTTACGAAAAAGACCGGGGTCACCGTCAAGGTCCTCCATAAGATCGATACCAAATTTGCCAATGCACGATTATACCGAAACGGCACTCTGCAAAATTTCGTGGAAGATTACGTTCGGAATCCCTGGGCTGCGGAATATGAAGCCTTACCCTGTCACACGTAACGTCGTGCCGACCCTCGTGGGTCCGTGGTCCGGCACGGTCCCCGCTGACGTCGCCTCTGCCGTATGACGACTCCCACCCGATGTCTCCAGTTCTACAAGGCAGACGTCTTTGCAGAAGAGCCGTTTGGCGGCAATCCCGTTGCCGTGATTCCCGATGCGACGGATTTGACCGAGCGGGAATTCCAGCAGATTGCCCGTGAGATGAATCTCTCGGAGACCGTCTTCGTGGTGCCTCCGACGGATCCGGCTGCGATTGCGAAACTCCGCATCTTTACCCCTACCCAGGAAATTCCTTTTGCCGGTCATCCGGTGATCGGCACTTTTTTCGTGCTGAGTTCATTACAGAAGTTTCCCTTGACGCATTCGGTGACGCGGTACCTCTTCGAATGCAACATCGGGCTTTTTCCCGTCGAATTGCACGTGGTGGACGGGCGGGTGGATCGCGTGGTGATGGCCCAGCCGAAGCCGCAATTTTTGGGGACGGCCGATGGCATGCAGGATTTCTACGAGGTCAGTCGGATCCTGGGTGTGCACAAGACCGCTATTGCGGAAACCGGCCTGCCTATCGAAGTGGTGTCGACCGGCTTGCCGTTCGCCATCGTCCCGGTCCGAAGCCTGACCGCCGTGAAATCGATTCGAGCCGACCCCACGGGTACAAAGGAAATCTGCGAAAAACTCGGGGCCAACGGCATCATGGTCTTTACGACGATGACCGTTGAAGAATGGGCGCACGTGCACACGCGCATGTTCGCGGCGCCCATCGGCATCTGGGAGGATCCGGCCACGGGAAGTGCCAGTGGAGCCCTTGGCGCCTATCTCGTCAAGAACGGCGTCGTGGACGTTGGCCCGACCACCGAGGTCTTCATGGAACAGGGGTACGAAATCGATCGGCCTTCACGGATTATGGTTCAAGTGTTCTCCGATGATGACGCGATTCAGGAGGTCAAGGTGGGCGGACAAGCCGTGATGGTGGCCGAAGGGAAGCTCCTGTTCTAGATGGCGAATGAAGGCCGTCACCTTTCATCAGCACGGCGGACCCGAACGCCTGACGTTTGAGGACGTTCCACTCCCCGTTCTTCAGGCCGGAGAAGTCCTCGTCCGGGTCGAAGCCTGCGCGCTCAATCATTTGGACGTGTGGCTCCGTCAGGGGCTCCCCAATTACCCGATCGCCCTTCCTCATGTTTCCGGATGTGACGTGAGTGGCGTGATTGAACGGATCGGGGACGGCGGCGAGGCGTCCTATCCGATCGGGCAGGCCGTTGTCATTGCCCCGGGCATCAGTTGTTGGCAATGTGACGCCTGTCTGGCTGGCAAGGATAACCTTTGCCCGACGTACCATCTCGTGGGTGCCGGAATTCACGGCGGCTACGCGGAATACGTCAAGGTTCCGTCGAAAAACCTCCTGCCGATGCCTTCCGGGTTGACCTTTGAGCAAGCCTCGGCCTACCCCCTGGTCTCGGTCACGGCTTGGCATATGGTGAAAACCCTGGCCGACGTGCAACCCGGAGAAACCGTGCTGGTGACGGGCGCCGGGAGTGGCGTCGGCAGCATGGCGATCCAGATCGCCGGTCTTCTGGGCGCACGGGTGATCAGTACGGTCGGAGCCGACGACAAGATCGAAAAAGCCGAAGCGATCGGTTCGGACGCGGTCATCAATCATACCAGGGAGGACGTGGTCCAACGAGTCCACGCGTTCACCGACGGCCGCGGCGTGGAGGTGGTGATCGAGCACATCGGTCGGGCGGTCTGGGATCAGTGCCTGCGGTCGTTGGTACGCGGAGGGCGACTGGTCACCTGCGGTGCGACGACCGGACCGGAGAGTCTCTTGGATACACGATACGTGTATTCGCGGCAATTGACGATCATGGGATCATACATGGGAACCCGTGCGGAATTGATCACGGCCAGCCGGTTGGTCGAGGCAGGGAAATTGCAGCCGATCGTGGATTCGGTCTTTCCGCTGTCCGAGGCCCGTCAGGCACAGGAACGGATGCTCGCACGCCAGTTGTTTGGAAAAATCGTTCTGGTCCCGAACGGTGGGTAAGCGGGCCCCAGGATGAGGCCCCGTTGTTCCATGGCGCTGTTTGGCAGGGGTGAGGAGATGCTCCACTGCACGGCTGAGGCGCGACGTTATTTTTTCAGCTCTCCGATGATGTGTGACAGTTCGGGAAGAATCAATGACTCCATGGCCAAGCGAACCGCTCCGCTCGAACCGGGAAGCGAGAAAAGCACTTTCCCTTGATACAGTCCGGCCGTGGCTCGGCTTAGCATCGCGGACGAGCCGATCTCCTCGTAGGACAGGGAACGAAAGAGTTCGCCAAACCCCGTCAATCGTTTTTCCAGGATGCCGTCGACGGCCTCGAACGTGGAGTCACGTCGGGAAATTCCAGTACCTCCGTTGATGATCAACGCATCGAGTCCCGGCTGTTCCCCCAATTGCCGGATCAGATTTCGGACTTCAACCGGTTCATCTTTGAGCACGTGATAGGCGCCGATTCGGTGGCCTTCTTTTGTGAGCAACGAGCGAATGAGTTGCCCGCTTTTATCGGTTTCCGGTGTCCGGGTGTCGCTGCACGTAATAATGCCGCACTCGACGGTGGCGGGCCTGTTGCCCTTGTCATGACATTCGGGTTTGCGCACGTGAGGGGTAGACATGATGAAGCCTCCCTAGGTCCAGATCGAATCTGGATTGCATTGGGCCACCGGAGTTCCCTTTTTGAGATGTTCATCAAGGATCAGCGGGACGTGTTCTTCTTTGACTTGGGAGTACCAGACGCCGTCCGGGTACACCACCAGGGTGGGACCCTGCTCACAGGGACCGAGACAGGAACTTGAGGTCACGAGCACCTCTCCTGGTTGAAAGCCCCGTTCCACCAGCCCCATGTTGAGGTTCATCAGGATATTTTGGGAGCCCGCTCCCCCACACGAGGGCTTCGGGTGACCCGGCGGCCTGGTGTTGGTGCATACGACAATATGATATTTCGGCTTGGGCATGATACCTCCTTTTGGTGCGTATGAGGGGTGGTTGCATAGAATACGGGCCTGACCCGCGAAGGATTATTTCTGAGGTCGAAACAGTTCCCACGTGTCGAGACATTCTTCGGGCAATCCCCAGTGCATGACGCCTTTCCTGATGAAATCCAGATAGTCATCCTTGACGCGAAATTTGCCGATAGGATTGGCCGCATGGGTGGTGACCAACTCTTTTTGATCCTCTTCCGTCATCACCGTGACTTCGAGGTGCCGGAACGCGCCTTCCGGGACTTCTCCGTCAAAGGTCTCCAGGATCTTCAAATCTTCGTCGGTGAGCTCGAAGACGCCCCCCCAGACGCGCTCTCCCGGTGACGGGGTGATGCTGGCCAAGCCGCATCGCCATTGTGAAGAAAAGCGCGGGAAGTGGATGGTATGGTCCGGAAGGTAGGCCTTGAACAGAAACCTGTGCTCAGGGGCTCGTCGTTTCAATTGGGTTGGGTGAAGATTATCGGCGTAGATGAAGACTCGCATGTCGGATCAGCCTCGCGTCCAGAATTGATAAACATGCTTTTCTATCATAACGGCTCGTTTGCTTGTCAAGATGGAAGGAGACGGTCAGGAACGTTGGTGCAGAAAAGCCCAGATGTGCTCCAACCCCATTCGGAGGAGCTGCTCTCCGGTATGAGAGGCAGGATTCTCCTGGGCATGTCGGTCAGCCCAATCCAGAGCCAGGGGGAGAGGAATCAGTCGCACCGGGCCACCGGTGATCTTGGCCCACAGGAGGCTTAAGACCGTTCCTGTGCGAAAGGGCATGGAGAGGGCCTGGATCGGATTGCGTGCAATGTCCTGGCAGAATTCAGCCGGGGACGTGACGAGGAGTTCCCGGCAAGCCGCCGGGCGAAATTCATAGATGCTGCACGCTTCGTCCTCCAGAAACGGACAGGGCAGGCGCTTGGCGTAGTACGCGCGGTTGACGGGCTCCACGTCCTCGTCAGAGAGCTGCATGCGAGTTTCTGATAATTGCACAAGCCTGCCGAGGAGTCCGTCCTCATTCAAGGCGTTTCGTATCGTTGCCAATCGATCCCGAATCCGGTCTCGTTGAGGCGCGGGCAGTCGCTCGATTATTCCCCTGAGTGCGAAGGCCTCAGGCGGGGATACAGGGACCAGCATCCGGCAACAGGCGGCACAGCCTTTTTGGCAGGAAGGCGTCTGCCCTGCCCGTTGCTGTTTGGCTTCTTCGAGTTTGAGGGCTTGTTCTCCCAAGGAACGCATCAGGGGAACAATGTCGGACACCGGAATAAAACTCGTGGGCACGGTGACCTCGGCGCGGAGTTCGCCTGCCGGCGTTGGAAGGGAAAGGCGGAAGGTGTCGTGTGACTCCGATGCACTCATGGACGTTGTTCCGTATGCCAGGATGCTCGTCGGTCCCGTTGTCTCACCATAGGAAACCCGTCCTGCCCGGTGCAAGGCTTCTTTCCCGGATCATCTGACCGCTTGCGATGGATTGTCGCCATGACGTATGGTGTCCGCGATGCGTGAAACGATCTTTCAAAAAATTCTGGACGGCGAGATTCCCTGTCACAGGGTCTATGAAGATGAACACGTGCTGGCCTTCCTGGATATTTATCCCTTGTCTCATGGCCATACCCTGGTCATTCCGAAAGAGCCCGCTGAAACGTTGGATCAACTGTCTGACGAGTCTGCGGCCGCCATCGGTCGAGTCTTGCCACGACTGTGTCGTGCGGTATGCAAAGCCACGGGAACTCGCCATTTTAACGTCCTGCAAAATAACGGCGCCCCGGCCCATCAGGCCATAGGACACGTGCACTTCCACATCATCCCCAAAGAAGACGATGGATCAGGCTTGGGCATCGGGTGGAACGCGAAGTCGCTCGATGACGGCGAGATGCTGGCGGCGAAGATTACCGTCTGCCTGAACCCCTGACCGCGTGCCGACGAATCCGCCTCCGGCCCGAGCACGCTTCTGCCGTGGAGGATTCGCAACGAATGGCCTTCGTGCCCATGCCTGTTTATCAAAACGATCAAACCATTCATTATAATAAACAATCCTTTCATTAAAAATAAGTGGTTGCGACGGCCCTCATTCTCCATACTGTGAGTCTATGGGGGGCACCATGCTCGTCAGCCCGATCATGCACTCCATAAGCTTTATCATCGGGGCGATACTCTATGCCATGATGCTGGCGTTGCAGATGCCCCGGAAATCCATCTCGCGAAACGTGGGAGCCGCGCAGCTTGCGCCGTTACGGCGGTTGTCGCTTTGGGCCGCAATCCTGGGGTTACTCTGGAGCGTAGCAGGGTTGGGTGCGTTCACCCTTCAAGCCGTTGCGTCTGAGAGGGTCCACCACGTGGTCATCCACGTGCTGGAAGTGGTTGCACTCTCTGCCCTGGGGTTTCTCCCTGCCGTTGTCATGCATTCCTTTCTGCAAGCCGGCATGCGTCAGGGCTTCGGGGCGCATCGGCGCGTCCTGCTTGCGTCAGCCTATACCCTCAGTGCCACGGGTGCGGCGTTCAAGGCGCTGTTCATCATGCCGGGGACAACCATGATCGCAGTCGAGTCAATGAACCTGTTGGGCCTGGGGTTTGTTCTGTTGCTGGCGGTCGTCCTGCTCGATGCCGTCAGGCAGAAAGGATGGGATCATCACGCCGGGCTTGTGACGCTGGCAGTGATTGCCGCGGCGGTGATGCCGTTCAGCCATCATCATGCTGGTGCATACGTGGGGTGGTTGGAATTGGTCGGGCATCAGGCGGCATTACTCCTGGCCGCGATCATTTTATATCAGGATTTTCGTTTTGCCTTCGGAGACATCTTTTTAAAACGGGCCCTCTCGCTTATTGGAATCGTCGGTGTTGCGATGGGGCTCTACATGTGGGTGGGACGTCCTCTCCTCGCGTCTCGTTCGGGGTCGCCGAGTCTGTTCAGGGAAGAACTGTTTCTCGGGTTGTGGGTCGTGACCGCGTTGCTGTATCCCCATTTATCCCGAGGGGTGTCGTGGTTTGTCGACCACGTGGTCTTGCAACGACCGGATTACGAAAAGTTCCAACGCGAGGTTGTGCATGAAATCATGCGCATGGAGACACCGGAAAGCATCCTGGAACACTGTTGCGTGATGCTGAAGTCCGTGCTTTCCACCGAGGAGATCGAATGGGCTTCCGCCGAGCCTCGGGAACGGACGGGCGACGGTCAGTCGCCTCATGTCCTGCGCTCATGGGGAAAACCGACCGTGATCCGTGACGCTCCCGATGTCATCGTGGAGATTCCAACGGTTGATTCCCCTCAATATTTCATCAGGATCGGCCCGCTCTCCCATGGGCGGCGGCTCTTGTCCGATGATCTGTCTCACCTGAAATCTCTGGGGCATCTGATTGCCCGTCGCATTACGTCGGTGCGGGTCACGAACGAACGTTGTGCCCAGGCCCTTCGGGAACAGAAAATACAAAAGTTGGCGACCGATTCGGAACTGCGGGCTTTACGCGCTCAATTGCATCCTCATTTCCTTTTCAATGCCCTTACCACGATTGGCTATCTGATACAGACGGCCCCCTCGAAGGCCTTTGATACGCTGATGCGATTGACCGACCTTCTGCGAAGCATGTTAAAGCGGTTGGACAAGGAATTCACGACGGTCGGGCACGAAATGGATCTGGTCCAGGCCTATCTCGACATTGAACGGACGCGTTTTGGAGACCGGTTGGCGGTACGGATCGATATTCCCGAGGTGGTGCGTGACGTGCCGATTCCCGCGTTGATCGTGCAACCGTTGGTGGAGAATGCCGTCAAGCACGGCATTCAACGGTCGACCTCCGGGGGACGGGTCTGGATTACGGCATGGATTGAAGAAGCAGGTGATGGCCGTGCCCGGCACGTCCCTTCATGGCGCATGCTGAACCTTCAAGTCTCGAATACCGGGGGCGGAGCCGCGTCCTCTCACCGGAGGAACGGGTGGGGGACCGGACTTGGTCTGTCCAACATTAAACAACGGTTATCCTTGTACTACAACGAACGGGCAACGCTGGACGTCAGGAGCAGCCCTGAACATGGAACGGTCGTGAACCTCCTGATTCCCCTCGATGGGCATGGGGGCATGCATTCCTCGGCACGGTCTGAGGACTCGAGGGAAGGCGTGTCGGTACGGCTATGACGTTACGAGTCCTTGTGGCTGATGATGAACATCCGGCGAGGCGATTTCTGGTGACCATGCTGCGATCATTCGAAGACGTCGACGTCGTCGGGGAAGCGCAAAGCGGACAAGAAGCCATACGATTGATTGAACAAACTCAGCCTGACTTAGCCTTGCTCGATTTGCAAATGCCGGAAATGGATGGGCTGTCCATTGTCCAGTCCTTGCGTCATGGACGAATTCCGCTGGTGGCCTTTGTCACGGCTTTCGAGGAGTATGCCGTGGGGGCCTTTGAGATTGAAGCGTTGGATTTCCTGCTCAAACCCGTTGATCGAGGCCGTCTGAGCAAAACAATCACTCGCGCCCGTGAAAGGCTCGAACAGGCCGGATTGGCCGCGCAGGAACGTGGCCAGGAGACGGCCCCGCCGAATCGTGTCGCTCCGGCACGTTCGGGTCGGTATCTCGATCGGTTTCCCGTTCGCAAAAAGGGGGATACGTATTTGTTGCCCGTGCAGCATATTGCCTCGGTGATTTCGGAGGGCGAATTGATGCACTTGACGACCTTCAGCAAAGAGCGGTATAGCGTCAATTATCGCTTGAAAGCCTTGGAAGCCAAGCTGGATCCCAAACAGTTTCTTCGAATCGGGCGCGGAGCCTTGATCAACGTCGATGCGATCAAGAAGATCGCCTCCATGCCTGGCGGATTCTATCTCGTGACGCTCACGAATACCCAACAGTTACGCACGAGTCGTAATCAATCCCGCGTTTTACGAGCCCGTCTTCTGAAGGTCTGATGCGTCATTGATGGATGGAATGAAGAATTCAGCACGAGCGGAACGTGGGGCGGCGTTCTTCCTGTAAGTCCAGAAAGGGGCATGAGGCTTCCATGATGAAATCCGTTCGGATCGTGCTGGTCAGCGTCCTGCTCGCAATCGGCTCCCCCCTTGCGTGGGGTCAGGACGATGAGTCCACGCATGAATCTGACCACTTAGAGGATGAACAGGTGGACGTTCTGGAAACCGTGCACGTGCATGGCTTCAAGTTGAACAAAGATCAACAGCTTGGTCCGGTGCCCAAGTACACCCCTTGGCCCACCATGCCGGAGGCGTTACAGGGACAGGAAATCGATGACTGGATGAAAGTGCGCATTTTCGTCAGCAAGACGGCAAAGACCTCGCTCGTGGTTCTGACTCCCGCGAAAAATCGCCAAATCAACGTGGCCGGACTTCAAGCCCTCAAACAATGGACGTTCGATCCCCAAATGAGGGGAACCGATCCCATAGACGGACAATTGACGATCAGACTGCACTTCAGAACGCAATCGCCGTTGTGAAGACCCAGAAAATGGGGAGTGGCCCGGACGTGGCGCACCCCTCCGCGGAGAGCGATCAGGGGAACCGGGGAGCGGAACAGGATGTGCGGACGGTATACCTTAACGTGCACGCCCGACGTCGTCGCCGAAGAGTTTCGACTCGAAGCCTCCCCTGATTTCCAGCCTCGCTATAACGTTGCCCCTTCCCAATTGGTCGTATGTGTGCGGCTGCAGTTCCGGACGTGGCAACGCGAGGCGGTCACGTTTCGATGGGGCTTGATCCCCGCGTGGGCCAAGGATCCGGCAATCGGGACGAGGCTCATCAATGCCCGAGCGGAAACCGTGACGGAGAAGCCGTCGTTTCAAAAGCCGTTTCGAGAACGTCGCTGTCTGGTGCTGGCGGATGGCTACTATGAATGGAAACGGACAAGCACGGGAACTCAACCGTACTATATTCGGTTGAAGAACAAACGTCTGTTTGCCTTTGCAGGGTTGTGGGATCGGTGGAAGGGTGAAGATGGGAAGAGCCTGGAGTCCTGTGCGATCCTCACCACGAAGGCCAACGAACGGTTGGCGACGATTCATGACCGGATGCCGGTCATTTTACCTCCCGTGGCGTATGAGCCTTGGCTTGATCCTGGGCAAGAGGATCCCACTCGTCTCGTCCCATTCTTGACGACCTGCCCGGCGAACGCCATGATCGCGACTCCGGTCAATAGATGGGTCAATGATCCGCGGGTGGATGACGTGCGGTGCCTCGAGGCTTCCCGGCAGGAACCGTCAATCCTTCCCGAGACGGATCGTTCGTCCTGCTGCCCGGGTGAGAACGAGTCGGGGGAGCCACTTCGTCAATAAAGCCACCAGTTTTCCCTGCCAGCCGATGGTGACCACGGAGCGTTTCTTCGGTAAGGAAGCCAGCGACGCGCGTACTACCTGCTCGGCCGTTTGAATGGGAAGGATGCCGGACGGACGAAATCCCGCGGAGACGTGAAAATCGGTCTCCGTTTGTCCCGGGCAACAGGCCTGGACCAGGACACCGGTCTCGCGCACTTCCTCGGCCAGGGCTTCTGAAAATGACAGCAGAAACGCCTTGGTGGCGGCATATTCTGCAAAATACGGGATAGGGAGCATGCCGGCGATGGAGGCCACGTTGATGATGGTGCCGGAGCCACGCTCGATCATTCCCGGCAGAAAGAGTCGAATGCTTTCCACCACGCTTTGGACGTGCAGATGAAGCATTTCCTGGATGCGCGGCAGAGGATGGGAGACGAATTCCCCGTATAATCCGAAGCCGGCGTTGTTGATGAGCATATCCGGCGTCTGCCGGTACCGTCGGCCTTCCACGAATAATTCATGAGCGGCGTGCGTCCGGGCCAGATCGGCGCAGAACACGTGGGCCGCAATGCCCTGAGTCGTCTCGAGTTCATGGGAGAGCCGCGTGAGCCGCGTTTGGTCCCGGGAGACCAGCAACAGGTCATAGCCCCGGCTTGCAAGGAGGCGGGCATATTCGGCCCCGATTCCCCGTGAGGCTCCGGTGAGAATGGCAAAAGGATTCACGTTCAATGACGGGGCCACGGGAACGTTCTCCCGGGCGCACCCCGGTCCGCCTATAGGCTACGGTGTCGCGGAAGCGTTCCAGCGTTTTCGCTGGGCCTGGGCATGATCGGCGTCCTGGTAGATCACGCGAATGATGAGGTTGCCGAAAGGTCGCCGGACCACTTTCAGGAGAACAAAGCCGTCGGCAAACCCGATCACCAGCTCCTCGGAGAGCCCCTCTCGGAAAAGCGCGTTTTCATCGTCGGTGGGCTGGTGTTTGATGGGGTATTGAGAGGCCAAGGCCTCGAATAACTCCAGGAACCATTCCTGGGTATACGTCCCCATTTCAATGTCGATGTGACTCAGGGTCGCGGGTGTGGTCACGGATGGATCGGTTGTGTCGTCCTCGACGGATCCATAGCCTAACGTGAAGTAGCGATTCTTTCCCAGGATGTCATACAGGCATTCGGTCTGGCTCGAACAGTCTGCAAGTGCCGCGACTTCAGCAGGGGTCATGCCGAATCGCAAGGTTCCGAATCCCTGAATCGTTGCAGCTTGAACGGTGGAACCCAAGCCGAGAAGGCTGATCAGTGCGAGGGGAAGCAGGGTTCTGAAAAGACGGATCATGGGCCACTCCTTCTGCGAAGTCAGAATCATGAAGCCGGAAGACGGCACGGAGAACCCATGCGTTCGTTCCCGTGAGGCGTCCGGCGGGTCTCCCGTTTCCCCATGCGTTCCACGTCGTGGTCTGGCACCCGAGGCGTTCGGTCCGGATCGTCTCCAGTTCACATCATGCTACGTTTGACCATGAAAAACAAGTTTGCACGGCGTTCTGCCGTTCCTCCGTCTTGATCGGGTTCGGCCAGTGCCGTGGTTGAACCCGGCCGTTGCGAGATGGCTGCCGAGCCCACCATGAAGCAACGTCATGCAACGACGTCATGCCGGAACGGTGCTGGGGTGTTGGAACGCCTGGGCGGATGCCTGGTGGTGCCGAAGGCGGGATTTGAACCCGCACACCCCCAAGGGGCGCTAGACCCTGAATCTAGTGCGTCTGCCAGTTTCGCCACTTCGGCACGGAATCTGTGGATCATCATTATCGAACTTTGTCTGGAATGGCGTCAAGGCATGAGCGCTCGGCCTCTGATCCGTCTGACACGGCATTCGCCTGTCCGATGCCCGGTGTCGCCGGACGTCAGGGCAGATTTCCTCCGAGGCCGAGCGTGCTTCATGGAATGGGCGGAGAGGGTTGAGACACGGACTCAGGGTACTCTTGGCGCCACAGTTGATGAGGGCCTTGCAGGTCTTGGGTGGTTCCAGTGACGATGATCCGTTCTCGAATGAGTCCGGCGACGCCAAGTAGAAACGGAGCAGGAACGAGGGGGGCGTCTTCGGCAATCAACACGTCAAAGCGAACGCGTCGAAAGAGGGGGTCGGTCATGATTCTCCCGGGAGTCGTGGCAACCAACCGTTTGTTCTGCATGAAGGCTTGCCGATTGGTGGCCTCGCTTGCGGCGAGCATTTCGCGAACTTTTTGGGTGCCTCCGAGCCTGGACATCTCGTCCTTCAAGTCTTCGTATTCCGGGCGCATCTCTTTCGGGATCGCGGCCTCGGGAGACAATTCCCGGATGCGAGCCTGAGCCGTCTCAACTTCTTGCATCAGGGCTGCAATGTTTCCGGCATACAGCTTTCGATATTCGCCAAGGGTCTCCACGTTTTTGCCCATGGTCTGCATGCCGAGACGCTTCCAAATGGGCAGGTTGGCGTACTTGGCGACAAGGTGATCAATGTCCTTGATTTTGCCCTGGAACTCACTGACCTGGGCAAGAAGCCGCCATTCCAGTAATTTGACTTCATCCAGGTCTCGCTGTTTCTGCCCCTTGTAGGCCAGGATCGGGATGAGTTCTCGAAATCGCTCATATTTGCGTCGGAGCAAATCCTTGTGCGACCGGGATTTGGCAAAAAATTTGTGCATTTGGGCTTCAAACCCCAATTCGGCCAGCGGAACCCCTTCGGCCGTTGAAAGAACCGGGACTTCGTAGCGGCTCAGCAGACTGTGAAAGGGCAGGGCGGCGTTCCGAAGGGTCTTGGCCAGGAACCCCAACAGACGGTCTACGGCGTCGTGCGTGGGGCCGATCAGGAGCACGCGTTTATTGTGTTGCACCAAGGTCACGACCAGGGCCCCGAGCTTGGTCCAACGAGCGGCTTGGTCATCATGCCAGACGGTGGTCAGTACCGCAGCCGATGCACCGATTCTGTCGGAGATATTGGATTCGCGGTGCTCCGGGTCCAGCCATGGCACCAGCCGCTCGGCCGGCCCCAGTGCGTAGGATTCCGGATGAGCGGTCATATCGGCCAAGCGCGCGGAAGCCAGGCGAAAGAATTCCGGCGTATCCGCCACAAGCGTGTTCTCGAACAGCGACTGCCCCAGCGTCTCCAGGGTTTGCATCAGGGCGGTGTCGCCCTGATGCCGGAGAAGAAAGCCGGCCGTGGGTTCCAGGTCTCCGGGAGGGACGATGGTGACGGGTACGTCTTCCGGCAATCTGGTGCCCGAAGGGATCTCCATGGCATACAGGTGAAGCGCACCGGACGTTCCGATCTTTTGGGTCGTGCGGGATTCAATCAACGTGTCGCTTGCATCCGAGGCGTGATTCGCCAATTGAGTGGCGAAGGCATGAAGCAGGTCAGGCAGTTTCATGGCTCGCGGCTCGGATCGAGTGCCTGCTGCATGCAAATGGCCACGCAGCCCAGACCACCGGTGATGGGGCGTCGATCGTAGGCACATCCTCGCTCCGCTGCGCAGGCCGTGATAAAAGGAACGTGTGGCGCGAAATCGAGATCGGCGAGCACCTGGGCCTGTACGTGGCCGTCTTCCAGCACCGATACAACGAGGACGCGGGTATGGTGGTCATCTTCCAGGATGGCGGATTTCGGAGAAGGCGCAATCCTGGCGCGAGCCGCCCGGACGTCCGGCAAGTCCACGGTCTCTTTGACAAAGGACTTCGGAGGATGAATCGCCCGTTGACTCAGCCGGACGTTCAGAGACGCAGGGCCGTCTCGAGCAGTCGCCTGTGACCAGGCAACGTCCCGCGCACGTTGAGTGGCGTGAGACGTGACCATGGCGAAGGCAAGACAGCTCACGCCCAGACACCACAAGAGCTTGTGATGCGGCATGACGGCATTGTAGTGGACGATTGCCGGACGTGTCCAGCAGGTTTGGCATCCAGATGCGACCCGGTATTTCGTCACGGGTTCCCCACCCCCGGGCCTCGTTGGGCGCTGACACCCGGAGACGCTCACCATCGACTCCGGATTCTCCCGTGGTGGCCCCATAGATGAAATTGACATTTCTCCATGCGGACCTTACAATTCCTTCTTTTAATAGAGAAAGGGAGGCAGGGTGACGATGAAGGTGATCCTTCAGGAAAACATCGATCGTTTGGGGTATATGGGAGACGTGCTCGACGTCGCCGACGGGTATGCGCGCAACTTTTTGCTCCCCCGTCAAAAAGCCTTGGAGGCCAATCCCCGTAACGTGAAGGCCTTGGAACATGCCAAACGGGTGACGGCCCACAAGGCCAAGAAGGTTGAACAGGATCTCCAGGGGCTCGCGGCGAAGCTGTCCGATGTCTCCCTCACCTTTCCGGTCCAGACCGGTCAGGACGATAAGCTGTTCGGGTCCGTGACCGCGAAGGATCTCGAAGCCGGATTGTTGGCCCAAGGATTCGACGTGGACCGCCGAAAGATTCAATTGGCCCATCCCCTGAAAGAACTGGGGACGGTGACCGTTGGCGTCAAATTGCATCGAAACATCATCGCGAACGTGTCCGTGTGTCTGGTCAAGCAGGGCGAAGCCGCCCAGTCAGATGAAGCCGCGGACGCGGCCTCTGTGCCTTCCGGAGAGAATCCCGAATCACAGGACGAGTCATGGGCTACGTCGTCGGAAGCCTGAAAGCCGTTCAACGAGAGGATCCTGAAGTCTACGCGGCTTTTCGCGCCGAAGAAAAACGGCAGCGTGACAAGCTGGTCTTGATCGCTTCGGAAAATTACGCGAGCCCCGCGGTCTTGGCCGCCCAGGGGTCGCTGATGACCAATAAATATGCAGAAGGCTATCCGCGACGGCGCTATTATGGCGGCTGTCAGTACGTGGATGCGGTCGAAGAGTTGGCCATTGCGCGAGCCAAGCAGTTGTTTGGGTGTGAGCACGTCAACGTTCAGCCGCATTCGGGTTCCACCGCCAACATGGCGGCGTACCTTGCGGTCTTGAAGCCCGGTGACACCATTTTGGGTATGGCGCTCTCGCAGGGCGGCCATCTCACTCACGGCAGCAAGGTCAACTTTTCAGGCAAGCTGTTCCAGGCCTTTTCCTATGGGGTCGATCGAGAAACCGAGTTGATTGATTACGACGCGGTACAGCAAAAGGCGGAAGAAGTTCGTCCGCGCATGATCGTCGTCGGGGCGAGTGCCTATTCGAAAATTCTGGACTTCCCCAGGTTTCAGCAGATCGCAAAATCCGTGGGGGCCTATCTGTTGGTGGACATCGCCCATATTTCCGGTTTAGTGGCGACGGGGCTTCACCCCAGCCCGGTTCCCTATGCCGACTTTGTGACCACCACCACCCACAAGACGCTGCGCGGGCCTCGCGCCGGCATGGTGATGTGTAAAGAAGAACACGCGAAAGCCGTGGATAAAATCGTTTTCCCCGGACTCCAGGGTGGGCCGCTCATGCACGTGATTGCGGCCAAGGCCGTGGCATTCAAAGAGGCCTTGACCCCGGGCTTTATCGCCTATCAACGACGAATCCTGTCCAATGCCAGGGCCTTGGCCGATGAGTTGACCGCACGGGGCTATCACGTGGTGTCCGGTGGAACGGATACGCACCTCTTCCTGTTGAATCTTACGTCAAGAGGGGTAACGGGGAAAGAAGCCGAGGAGGCACTCGATGCCGCGGGGATTATCGTCAATAAAAATGCCGTCCCGTATGACGACCGCCCGCCCGCGGTGGCGAGTGGCATTCGAATCGGCACGCCCATCGTCTCGACGCGGGGGATGGGGGGACCGGAGATGTCGCAAATCGTGGCGTGGATCGACGAGGTGTTGCAACACCCCACGACCAAACGAGTCCGGACCCACGTTCGCAGGGAAGTCAAGGCGCTGTGCGCGCGCTTCCCGATCTTTTCGGACTCCTCACCCGTTACCTGATTCCTTGATTTCACCGCTCACCATGGAACCCACCGGTGAGATGGTCCCCCTTGCCCCGGACAAGCGCGGAGACGTTCCCTCATGAAATGCCCGTTCTGTAATCGACTCGATGACAAGGTGATCGATTCTCGCACGGCTCGAGAAGGCGAAGTCATCCGTCGGCGCAGGGAATGTTTCGGATGTCGCCGCCGGTATACGACCTATGAGCGGATCGAAGACAACCTTCCCACGATCGTCAAAAAGGACAACCGTCGAGAGATGTTCGACCGCACCAAGGTCATGGCCGGTCTGAAAAAAGCGTGTGAAAAGCGGCCGATCAGCAGCGCCGCGCTCGAAGCCGCGGTGGATCGGATTGAAAAGCGCCTGCAGGATCTGGGCGAATCGGAGATCCTGGCCAGGGTGATCGGAGAGGAGGTCATGCGGGAACTTCACGTGCTGGACCAGGTCGCCTACGTGCGGTTCGCCTCCGTGTATCGTGAATTCAAGGACATCGATCAATTTATGGAAACGATCAGGTCTCTTGCCAAGGATCGGGGCAATCCCTGAGATGTGCGGCGACGCTACCATGAGGTCGGCCCATGCCGGTTTCTGACCGGACCGTTCGGCGGATGGGCTCTCCTCGAGCATCGGATTCCAAACGGAAGCCCGGACCGGTGCGCCGGCGAGCGGCTTCTGCCACGCGGGTCGCGATCCTGGGAGGCGGACGGGGCGGTCGGGCGCTCTTGGAGATTTTTGCGCAGGACCCGTTGGCCCGTATCGTGGGGTTGGGGGAGACCAAGGCCCGAACGCTCGGGACCAGGCTTGCCCGACAATTGGGGGTTCCGGTCACGCAGGACTATCGTGAAATCCTGAACATGAAGGGAGTGGACCTGATTATCGACGTCACCGGCAGTCCCGCCGTCGAGCGGGCCCTGCAGAAAATTCGAAAGCCGAGTGTGGCGATCATCGGCGGCGCGAGCGCCAAGTTTATGTGGCAGTTGATCGACGCGCGGATTCGGGCGACGACGGAGATCGAAAGGACCCTGAGTCGGTACCAGTCCTTGTTCCGGCGGTACGTGAAAGAGGAGGCCGAGAGTGCGGTCGATGAAGAACGGACGCGCATTGCCTGTGAAATCCACGATGGGCTGGTGCAGACGCTGGTGGGCGTGAATTTTAAGATGGAACGATGCAGGGATCTGATTCAGGAAGAACCGAGCAAGTGCGGTGCCCTGCTGAGTGAGGCCAAGCACCAGTTGAAACATGGGATTCAGGAAGCGCGACAAGTGGTGTTCAACTTGCGACCCGGGCAGTATGAGCAGTTGGATCTGCAATCGGCGCTGACCAATTATCTCGATTCGTATAAAAAGCAGAACCATGTCCAGATTTCCTTCTCCTACGAGGGAAGCGAGACACGGTTGCCCCCCAAGACGAAGGTCTTCGTCTTTCGGATCATCCAGGAAGCCCTGCAGAATTCCTCCAAGCATACCAAGGCGTCGAAGATTCTCGTGCAGTTGAGCATTCAGCCGCAGCACCTCTCCGCGGTCATTCACGATAATGGTCGCGGGTTCGACGTGCAGGCCGTGTTTCAGAATCCGGACAAGTGGGATCACTTTGGATTGCGCGGAATGAAAGAACGGGCCAAATTGCTCGGAGGCGAGGTCTCGTGGGAGTCCGGCAAGGACGTGGGGACGACGGTCAAGGTTTCGATTCCGTTGACCAGAAAGGATAGCACGCGCAATGGCAAAAAAAATTAAGGTGTTGATTGCGGACGACCACCGCGTCGTGCGTGAAGGCCTGTCCGCTATTCTGGAGACCAAAGAAGAAATCCACATTGTCGGAGAAGCCAGGGATGGCGGTGAAGCCGTAGAAAAAGCCAGGCAATTGCTGCCCGACGTGATCGTCATGGACGTGAGTATGCCCGGCATGACGGGGGTGGAAGCCACGCGTATCATTAAACGAGAATTACCGCATATCGGGATCATCGCCCTGACGATGTATGAGGATCATCAGTACATTTTCGACCTCGTCCGGGCCGGGGCCACGGGCTATCTCCTCAAGGACTCGGATTCCACGGAAATCGTGGCGGCCATTCGTGCGATTTCCAGGGGAGAATCGCTGATTCATCCCTCGGTCGCGAGCAAAATTCTGGCCGAATTTTCGCTGTTGGCCGAAGGCAAGGGCAAAAAGAAGTCCTTGCTGGAGCACGATCTCACGGAGCGCGAGATTACGGTCCTGCGATTGGTCGCGGATGGGAAGACCAACAAGGAAATCGCCAACGTCCTGGATCTGAGCGAGAAAACCGTGAAAAATCACGTTCGGAACATCTTCCACAAGCTCCACGTCTATGATCGAACGCAAGCCGCGATTCTCGCCATCAGGAAAGGCATAATCGAGCTCGAACCGCATCCCTGACCGTTTCGTCGGGGTCGCGGTGGTCCTGTTCTCCCATGCAAGGAGCCGATGCCCGGACGCAATTCATCAGCCGGTTTCCTCTCGCTTGCGGCATCCTTCCGGTTAGTGCTACCATGTCTCGCAGCATAAGGAGCGTGGAATATGGCCAACGTGACGTTATTAGTCTCTTCGACGTGTTCAGCCTGTCCTTCGGCCAAGAGTCTGTGGAAGCAACTACGGGTGAAGCACAGTTTCAGTTACCGGGAAATTGATATCAGTACCCCCGATGGCCAGGAACTGGCCGACCGCCACGCGGTGCGAGCCGTTCCGGCTACGATTATCAATGGGCGACTCACCTTTGTCGGCGTGCCCTCACGGCAGAGTGCGGAAAAAGCGTTGAGTCAACGCCGGGGGTAGCACGCCCGGCGTCGTAGGGCCTCCCAATGAATACCTCCCTTCCGTTTGGGATGGATGAAGAGGATCTGGAGCTTGAGCTTCCGGTTCTGCCTCGCCAATCCGCGTCCCCACCCGACTGTCCGTTCTGCGGAGAGCCGATGACCTTTATCGATGCAGAATGGGGCTGTGCGGATTGTAATGGGGAATTGATCGGTCCGGAAACGGGGTAGGGCCGTCAGCGACGGGGTTCCTGCCCGTGGTGCGTATCCCCTCGCGTCGATTCTCCAGCTTGCCATGCTTCGCGTCGTCACGGGTCTTTTTCGTCCTGACCTGGAACTGGCCTTGGCTGCCGACCTTCGTCCGTTTACCACGGATCCCACGGCGCGGTGTCTGATTCTGGTTCCCTCGGAACGGTTGCGCGCGCATCTCACCTGGACCTTCTGCATCGAGAAGTCTCAGCCTCTTTTCAACGTTCATCTCCTGACGTTCCACCAGTTGGCGCTGCGAGTCCTGGAAGAAGGAGGCCATCAGGAGGCCGTCCGGCTTCGAAGCGAGTCCTTTTTTCAGGAATGGGTGCATCAACGGCTGCGCAAGGAAGGCGCGGGTCTTCCGGGGCTCAACGAACTCGCCTCTATGCCCGGTGCATGGGCGGCGCTCTGGAGCACGATCAAGGATCTTAAGGATGCAAGAGTGGACACTGGTGCGGTGTCGGAGGCGTTCAGCCAAGGTTCCTTTTCCGCGGACCGCAGGTTGCAATCGGTTCTTCGCCTGTACCAGGCGTGGTGTGACGACCAGAACCGTCATGCGTTGTACGACTATGACGACCTTGCGGTTCTGGCACTCGACCTGGTCTCCGCTTCATCGTGGCTTCGTCAACAGGCCCACGTCTTCTACTATGGATTTTATGATTTGACCCAAGGGCAACTCGATCTCTTCCGAACGATCGTCAGGCAGTATCCTGCCACGCTGTATTTTCCATTGCTCGATCAACATCCGGCCTTTCGGTTCGCCCAGCAGTTTTTCGATCAGCACGTCCGTGGCCTTGCCGCGGGCCCGATCGAACACCGAGTCGAGTCCGTCGACGCGGCGCCGTTTCGAGACCTGTTCGATCCTGCCCGGGCGTTCCGATCCCGGAACCCCGAGGTGCCCGACGAGCCGGGTCCGTTCGCAGAAGGTGCTGGAGCCGACGCTGCGGACCGAAACGAGAATCCACGACCAGGGGAAAACGGGACGCACGGATTCTGTCGTCTGGTGACGGTCTCTGGTTCGAACGACGAGATTGACGTGGTGGCCAAGGAAATCCTGGCTCTGGTGCATGAGCAGCGGATTCCCCTTCATGAGATCGGAGTGGTGGCGCGGACGTTGGGCGGCTATGAAGACGTGTTGTCTCGGGTCTTTTCGGCGCATGGCATTCCCATCCAGGCGACCCTCCGTCGGCCCCTGAGTCAGTATCCGTTTCCTCAAACCCTGCTGCGTCTCCTCTCGCTTCGTCTTTCGGATTTCGATCGGAACGCCACCTTCGACGTATTGCAGGCTCCGTTCGTCAATTGGCAGACCGTCTGTCCTGGCCTCTCGACCCCGCGTCCCGACGCGTGGGAGCAGATGAGCCGGCAGATCGGGATTGAAAAAGGCGCGCAGGATTGGGACCGGCTGGTCGGAATGTTTGAACCCGGGGTTTCGATGCCGCGGAGAGAGGAAATTCCCGGTGAAGAAGCCCGGAACCTCTGGCACGTGGTGCAGCAATTCACCCGCCTTCTCGGCGTCTTCCCTGAAGAAGCGGGCTGGGACGTCTTCACGGATCTGACCCGGTCTCTCGTGAACCACGTGCTGTCCGCCTCGCCCCGGGACGCGCTTCGGATGGAGGACGGTTCTGAAGAGACGACCGAGGGCTCGCGGAGAGCGGTCCTGGAATGTCTGTCCGAGATCCGGACGCTCACGCGGGTCAGCGGACCGGTTCACTATGCGGAGTTTCTCGAGACGCTCAGGCGGTTCATGGAGGTCGCGTGGAATCCATGGCAACCGGAAAACGGGGTGCGGGTCGTCGATGCCATGGCTGCCAGGGGGCTCTCCTTTCGCGTCCTGTTCGTGATCGGGCTCACGGACCACGTTTTTCCTCGGCACATTCGGGAAGACGGATTTTTGCGGGATTCGGCACGCCGATTCCTGGACGTGCACCTGGGGTTCAAGATTCAGGAGAAAGCCAGGGGCTATGATGAGGAAAAGTTGTTGTTCTACCTGTTGATGCATGCGGCGAGGGAGAAGGTCGTGCTGGTGGCGCAACGGTCTGACGAGGAGGCCAGGCCCACTGTCCCTTCCTGGTATCTGCAGGAAGTGGAGCGCTGTCTTCCTGGTCTTGCTCCGGAGGAGGTACCCAGATCCGTGCGTCAGCAACCTCAAGCAGGGCCATACGCCGACGAATCGCGCTGGACTCCGCGCGAACGACTCGTTCGCTACGTCCTGGATCGCCGGGAGCCGGGCCAGGCCACCGAAGGGGAATCGGCATGGTGGCAGGTGGTGCAAAAGGGGCTCGCGGCACTCCGCGAGCAGGAGAGCGACCGGTCCCATCTGAACGCCTATGACGGCATCACCGGACCCCTTCCGGAGCATTGGGAGTTTCTCTCCGTGCACGGCCTGTCGCCCACCAGGCTCGAACCCTATGCCACCTGTCCTTTTCAATATTTCGCACGGACCGTCCTGGGTCTTGACGTGCCGAGGACCGCGCCCTTGAGTCAGGGGCTGAGCGCACTCGACGTGGGCACGCTGCTTCACGGGATTTTAAAAGAATGGTACGACCGGTTGGTGCAAAACGGGTGGTTTGCGCAGGTGGTTCCATCCGATGAGCAGCCGCTCGACGTCCTGAAGCAGGTTGCGGAATCCGTCTTTGTGGATTTTGAACGGGAAAATCCGGTCGGGCCTGCGTTGTTGTGGGAGATGCAGCAGGAACACCTCATGGCTCTTCTCGAACGGCTCCTCGAGCAGGACATGCGGGAGATGGGCCACGAATGGCGTCCTGTCCTGTTTGAGGTCCCGCTGAAAGGGGAGATGACCATGTCCCAGGGGACAACGCCGATTCCCATTGCCGGCCGACTCGATCGGGTGGACTGGTCACCTTCCCGGCGCCAATACCGGATCATCGATTACAAGTTTACCAAGGGCCGCGTCATGACGAACCAGCAGTTGACCAGGGAGGTCATGCGGGGGACGCGTCTCCAGCCGCTGTTCTATATGGAATTGGCAGGGCAGGGCATTCCGCCGTTGTTGGCGGAAAGGCTTGGAGAGGAGGGACGGGGCGTGACCTGTGAAGGCGTGTGGTTTTACGTCATTGCCCCTCGGGAGCTTTCCGAAGAACGGGGGTTTGTGCCCGTTGCCTTTTCATCGGACATGCGGGACGCCATCACCTCTCAACTCGAGGCCACGATGACGGTCCTTGTTCAGGGGATTCGGGAAGGAAAATTTTTCATCGTTCCGGGGCGACATTGCGAGTGGTGCTCCGTGAAGTCCTTGTGCCACCGCACCCATCCGGGCAGCGATCGCCGTGCACGGGAAGATGACGGGCAGACGCGCGTGCATCGAACCTTGCGCCGTCAGCAGCTCCCGAAGTCGGTCTCGGCGACGTCCCAACCGGATTCGGCCGGAGAATCGTGAAGGGCCATCTTCCGGATAGCCAGGCGCGTCATCGTGCCGTCACGGCTTCAGCAACCAACGTCGTGGTGACTGCCGGCGCAGGCACGGGCAAGACCTCGCTGCTCATCGACCGCATCCTCCATCTGCTGACTCGACCCCACAACCGACTGTCCCTGACGCAAATCGTGGCGGTCACCTTTACCAACAAGGCGGCCAGTGAATTGAGGCTGCGGGTGCGGCACCGTCTGCGGCTCATGAAGGAACTCGCCACGGGCGTTCATGCCGGACAGCCTCATGGGTATGAATCCCAATCGATTCGGACCCTGCAGGAGTCCTTCAGCGACGAGGAGCTGGCCGAATTGAGCGACGTGGCGATGCGAGAGGTGGAGCGGGCACACATCGAAACCATTCATGGTTTTGCAAGCCATCTCTTGCGGCTGTATCCCGTGGAAGCCGGCGTCGATCCTTCGTTTCAGGAGGATGACGGCACGCGATTTCAGGCTCATTTCACTCGCGAATGGGAACAATGGGTCCTCGATGAATTGGATGCGGGTGGGCGCCAACATGCCGTGTGGCGGCGGATGCTGACATGCTACAGCCTGGACGACCTGAGACGATTCGCCCTGGCGTTGACGGATGAATTGATCCCGTTGCCCGGAGTCCCGCAGCCGGAGATCACGCCGGTGCTTCGCTCGTGGCTGGCACAATTATGCACACGGGGTCGTCTCTTGCAGGAAACGTATCAGGCGACGCTGAAGATCAATCGTCTGCTTGATGACGCCGTGTCGCTGTTGACCTGCCTGTCGGTGGCAGGAACGTCGTTGCCTGAAGACGCGACCGAGAACCGTTCGGAGCTTCAACAGACGATTCCCCCGAAGAAACCGAAGGACTGGATCGATGAAGACTATGAAGAAGCCAAGGGCCTTATCAGGATCGCCCAGGCGATTGAACGGTCGAGCTCGAAATCGTTGTGGGACGCCGTGCAACTCCTGTCCCCGTTCGTCGCCCGGTGCCGGACCTCGTTCGTGGAGCAAGGGCTGGTGTCGTTTAACGGATTGCTCGCGCGGGCTCGTGCACTCCTCCGTGACCATCTGCACGTGCGTGCCGAATTGAAAGCCCAGTATCAGGCGGTCATCGTCGATGAATTTCAAGATACCGATCCGGTCCAATACGAGCTGATTCTGTTTTTGGCCGAGGCCGAAGGTGCCGAAGCCCGGGCCTGGCATCGTGTACGACTCGCTCCCGGGAAATTGTTTATCGTGGGTGATCCCAAGCAATCCATTTATGCGTTTCGGCGCGCGGACGTGGGCGCCTACGATACCGTGGTTCGAAACCATATTTTGGCTCAAGGAGAGCAGCATGCCCTGCAGGGAAATTTTCGTGCCCATGATCAGCTCCTGGATCCGGTGAACCGTTGCTGCGCCAGGTTGTTCCCGTCTGTTTCCATCGAAGGGGTACAGCCTTGCTACGAACCTCTTTTGCCTGCCTCGGACTCGCAGCCCTTGGCCCACGAACGGGCAGAGCTTCGCGTCGTCGCCCTCGATCAGGAAGACGCGAACGCGGATGCGGCCAGTCGTGCGGAGGCAGACGACTTGGCACGCTGGTTGCGCGAGGAAGTCCTGGACAAGGAACGCCTTCTCCTGGATGGTCGCGAAGTCCCGATTCGACCCAACCACATTGCGGTCCTGTTTCGAACGCTGGGCCCTCTCCGAATCTACCTCGAAGCCTTTCGGCGGCACCACCTGCCGTGTCTCGCCGAGGGTGAAAAACATTTTTATGAACGTCAGGAGGTCATCGATTGCAGCCACGTGTTGCGTGTCCTGACGAACCCCCTTGATCAACTGGGTCTGGTGGGGACGTTGCGGTCTCCGTATGGTGGGTGTTCCGACGTCGAGGTCGAGTCGATCATACGACGAGGATTGCTGGATCATTGGACCCAAGAGCCGGCCCTCGAGCATTTGCCGCCGATTTTTTCGATTCTGCATGCGTTGCAAACGGAGATCGGGACACTTCCGATTCCGGACGCCATCCGGTACATTTTTGAAAAGTTGCCCCTGGCGGAATTGGCCGCGTGTTCCATCGAGGGTGAACATGCTCTGGCCAACGTGCTCAAACTTCGGGATACCATGCTGGAACTGGCCACGCGGTCCGGGATGACGCTTCGAGAGATCGTTCGCCAACTCGGGCAATGGGTGGAGGAACCTCCCGAAGAGGGTGAACGTGCCCTTGTCGAAGAGGGGCTTTCTTCCGGGGTCGGGGGGGGCGCGATCCGGTTTTTGAGTATCCACAAGGCCAAGGGGTTGGAATTTCCCATGGTGATCGTGGCGGGGCTGCATCGGGATATCGATCATCGGGAAGCACCGGTCAGCACGTCCCACGACTGGCTGACCGACACCATCGGGTTTCGTCTTGGCCGGGCTGCTGACCTCGGGGGAATTTTTATCGAAACGAAGTTGGCCGAACGACAACGGGCCGAACAGGTACGGTTGCTCTACGTTGCCATGACCCGGGCGCAACGTCGTCTGGTGTTGTCCACGGCGTTTCCGGAAAAAAGGGCGAAGGGAGCGTTTCTGTCGTTGATCACGCGAGGCTTGGCTCTTGATTTGACGGCCATGGTCGAGGCGGCACGAGAGCAGTCTCCCTGTGATCGTCTCGTGGAGAACGTGGCCGTGAGGACGACCGTCGTGCGGGCTCCTCAGCCAACGAAGAAGGAGCGGCCCGCGCAGCCCACGTGGGAAGCCACGATGCCGGATGGCGCGGATCATGAACGCCGATGGGCTGCATGGATGACAAGCATGGAGAGGGTCAGGAAGACGCCGTTGTTTCTTTCCCCCACGCGGTTCCTGACCTCGGGCGATCCGGCGTTGTCCAGGATCTCCGGAGCCCCCGTGCAATCTCTGGCCCTCCCCAAGACCGCGCCACAAAGGGATCCCTCCGATCGCAGCGCGGTCATAGGGACGCTCGCCCATCGCGTGTTACAGGGCTGGGATTTTTCTGCAGATCCGGCCGGGATGCCGGATTGGATCGACGCCTGCTGCCGGTCGTCCCTCCCACTGCAATGGGTCTCGGAAGCAGACGGCCTGTGTGAGGAATTGCAGGAACTCTTTACGCGCTTTGTCGAGTCCGAACCGTATGCCGTGCTGCGGCAATCGGAAATTCTCGGCAGAGAAATTCCCTTTGCCGTTCCCTGGGAGAACGGAGATGAGCAACACCCGTCCGTGATGGAAGGCGTGATCGACGTCATGTATCGCCGGGGGCAAGAGATCTGGATCGCCGACTATAAGACGCATCGGGTGGAGGAAGGTTCCACGACACAGGTGGCCCATGAGCACCGCGCCCAGATGGAGATCTATCGTCGGGCGGCGGCGTTGGCCCTGAGACAGGAGTCTCTCCGGGCACAGATCATCTTTTTACGGAGTGGACGCAGCGTCGAGGTTTGAGTAGGATAGCCGGAACGATTGACGGCCTAAGAGGCTGACGACACCATGGGTGCCCTCTTGGGCTGAGCACAGGGTTCGAACCGCTGTCCAGAAAGACACCATTCATTTAAACGCATGAGAAAGGAGCACGTTCATGAGAAGTTGGACAATGGGATGCCTGCTAGGCAGCCTCGTCTTCATCACGGCCTGTAGTAGCACGCAGACAATGCGCGTGACGGCATTGAATGCCCCAAGCGGGAGCAACCCCGAGGCGTTGTCGGCCGTGAACGCGGGGAACCAGGCCTTTGCCTCAGGGCAGTGGGCGATCGCCAAGGAGCAATATGAGAAAGCCATCCACGTCCAGCAGACCTTGGCAGAGGCGCATTACAATTTGGCGTTAACCTTGGATCGCTTGGGACAACCCAAGCAGGCCGAGGCACATTACACCGAAGCCGCGAACTTCGCTCCCGGGCACCCGGTCATCTGGAATTCGCGGATCTATCGCCGGTATGGTGACGTCGCGACCCCGAAAAGGAACATCGGGACTCTCCCCGGATTGCCGGGACTCGGGGGGGTCGGCGGACTCGGGGGTGGGCCTTCGGGGGCGCCGCCAGGCGGCTATTAACGCCGGGGACGTGGGACCGTCCTCGCCCAGTTGCCTGGGGCAGGCGAGGAGGTGGGCTTAGGGGGTTCTTCTTCGCTCGACGGCCTCGGAGTCGTGCTCCGCGCATTCGATCATTCGCGATTCGAATGGGTTCGGAAGCCCACGATCAGCATCATGAGTCCCAGGAGAATCATGGGCAGGCTCAGGAGTTGCCCCATCGTCATAGGCCCCAACACAAATCCCAGGTGGGCGTCCGGTTCTCGAAACAATTCGGCGAAGCTTCGAAGCATGCCGTATCCGGCGATGAAACTCCAAAAGACCGTGCCGGGGGGCGTGGGCTTTCTTCCTAGGAACCAGAGGACACCGAAGAGAACCGCCCCCTCCAGTGCCGCTTCGTATAATTGTGAGGGATGGCGACAGGCCGCTCCCCCGTTCGGAAAGACCATGCACCAGGAGACGTCCGTGGGTCGTCCGTATAATTCCCCGTTGATGAAATTCCCCAGGCGCCCCAGGCCTAACCCGATCGGGACGGCTTGAGCCGCCAGATCTGCAATCGTGTAGGCGGCGAATCCTTTTTGATAACAGAACAACCAAAGCGCGAAACACGTCCCGAGCAATCCGCCGTGGAAGGACATCCCGCCTTCCCAGACGGCCAGAATTTTCGCAGGATGCTCCAGATAGTACCCCGTATTGTAAAAGAGGGTATACCCCAGCCGTCCTCCCAGAAAAACGCCAAAGGCGGCATACACGATCAGGTCGGACAACTGGGTGGTTGACAACGGGATGTTTCGCGTCGCAGCCCGATGCCTGATCAGAAAATAAGCCGCCAGGAGACCCAGCAGATACATCAACCCGTACCAGCGAAACTGCAAGGGTCCCAACCGAAAAAAGACCGGATCGATCTCGGGAAAGGAGAGGGCACCCTGCAATGGAGGAATGAACGCGTTCATAACAGACATCCAGTCGCAATGAAGACCTGAATCATGGATCACGGAATGAGTGCATCCTAGGGAGGAGTTGCCGGTTTTTCAAGGGAAGGGAGACCTGGGTTCATTCATCCGCCGGACAAACCCGTTCGTATGCCCATGCCGCCCAGCCGGACCCAATGAGGTCTCGGAGTATTTGCCTCCGTGGTTGGTGTGTGGGTAGAGTAGGCGATACACGGCTGCAAGCAGAAAGGATCAGAAAATGAGTGAGGAGACGACCACGCCGGGAAGTCCGTCTGCCGAGGATGCCCTCTTACCCGGGGTCAAACACGTTATTGCGGTGGCGAGTGGGAAGGGCGGAGTCGGGAAATCCACGGTCTCGACCAATCTGTCCGTGGCATTGGCGCAGACCGGCGCGAGAGTCGGGTTACTGGATGCAGATATCTATGGCCCGAATATTCCCATGATGATGGGCGTGCCGACCCCCCCTGAACGAGAAGGCGAAAAAATCAAGCCGGCCGAAGCCCATGGCGTGAAGATCATGTCCATGGGATTCTTTGTGCCGGAAGAAACTGCCATCGTGTGGCGGGGGCCCATGGTCCATACCGCCATCCAGCAGTTTTTTCGTGACGTGTTGTGGGGAGAGTTGGAATACCTGTTGGTGGATTTGCCTCCTGGGACAGGGGATGCCCAACTCAGTCTTTCCCAGATCGTTCCGTTGACCGGCGTCGTGACGGTGACCACGCCTCAGGAAGTGGCGCTGTTTGACGTGCGCAAGGGCTTGATGATGTTCAAGAAGGTGAATGTCCCCCTCCTGGGAATCATTGAAAACATGAGTTTTTTCGTCTGCGGGCATTGCGGAACACGAACGGAAATTTTTTCCTTTGCGGGCGGAGAGCGTGCGGCGCAAAAATTTGACGTTCCCTTTCTGGGTCGCATTCCCTTGGATCCTGCGATTCGTGAGGGGGGAGACGTGGGCCTGCCTATCGTCGCGTCGACTCCGGATTCTCCGCTCACTCTGGCGTTTCAGGGTGCGGCCGAGGCGTTGCAGAGACGCGTGAAGGAGATAACGGGTGAAGCGGCAGGGTCAACCCTGAGCGAGATGGTGAAGAAGTTGAAAGAACCCATGGAATGACAGTGGGTTCACCTCGAATGGTCAGGCATCGAATCAAGTGAATGGCGGGGGACATGATGGCAGAAAAGGTCAAAGTCGCGAATACGGATGAATTGGAACCCGGACAAGGCATGGTCGCCGAAGTTGGGGATCGCGAGATTGCTCTGTTTAACGTCGATGGAACGTTTTATGCCTTGGAGAATACCTGTACGCATCGCGGAGGGCCGTTGGGTGAAGGGGATTTGATTGGCGAGGTGGTCTCCTGTCCCTGGCACAATTGGGAATATAACGTGAAAACCGGAGCCTGTCTCACGAATCCGTCCGCATGCGTGGCGCAATTCCCCGTGGTGGTGGAAGGAAACGAAGTCAAGGTCTCGCTCGAACCGACTTCGTCGGATTAAGCCACGCGCTTCTGTCGTTGACGTGGTTCCCTCCTCTCTCAGCTCGTTGAACGATGATGGTGGTGGCGCCGCAAGCCTGGGTGTTCCTATCGCCTTTTTCGTACGGGACCCCGTGCCGGAGAAGGCCATCGACTCCATTTCGTGCCTTCGAGAGGCTTGATGACCGCTGTCTGCTATCCGGCCAGGCCCTTGTTGCCATATGAATGGGAAGACCCGTCAGCCCGGCCAGCGTGCACCGATCCGGTTGCAGCGTCGGCCTCCCAGCCTGGCCAGGCTGGACATGACCAGACACGTCGGCCGTAAGGAGTACGAGAACAGACTTGCTCGGTTTCAGGTTCTCTTGAAGGAACTCTCCATCGCCTACCAAGCCCAGAGACGGCGTGCGGTGGTCGTGTTGGAAGGGTGGGACGCCTCGGGCAAGGGGGGCATCATTCGGCGTCTGCACTGGCCACTCGATCCGCGTGGGCTCAAAGTCTGGCCGATTTCCACGCCGACTCCGGGTGAACGTGATCACCATTACCTGTATCGTTTCTGGAGGCGTCTGCCTCAACCCGGGCAGCTCGTCATCTTTGATCGCTCCTGGTACGGCCGCGTCCTGGTTGAGCGCATCGAAGGTCATGCCACGGAGCCCGAGTGGCATCGTGCCTATGCCGAGATCAATGAATTCGAGCGCCTGCTGGACGACGACGGCATCCGTCTCGTGAAGATCTTTCTCCACATCACGCCGGAAGAGCAACTCGCGCGGTTCCGTGCCCGCTTCAACGACCCGCTCAAGCGCTGGAAGCTCTCAGAGGAAGATCTCCGTAACCGGGCCCGCTGGGCCGAATACGAGGTCGCGATAGAAGAGATGTTCCTGCGAACTTCGACGGTCCGTCAGCCGTGGGTTGTGATTCCGGCCAACAGCAAACCTTACGCCAGGCTTGCCGCGATCAAGGCGATGACCAAACGGCTGACGAATGGAGTGGACGTGGCACCGCCTGGATTCGACCCCGACTTCGAGCGAAGGGCGCGCAAGATCCTCGGACTCTGACGGACCTTCAGCGGGGAATAGCGTCCCCTCGGTTTTGCCGACGAAACGAGGCCGTCCCTTCATCGGTGAACCCCATGCGTTCCTCTGGTATCGGACATGGAACCGAGGATCGGGTACGGCGGTGTCTCGTTTCTTGAAGATCCCTCCTTCGTCCTTCATAATGACGAAGGATGATCGTCAGGAGCCTGCCCGTCGGCAGGGGCACCTGGACAGTTTCTCCTGGTCGAACGCCTGTGTCGACGTGTTGAATCGAGAGCCCGCCCCAGATGTTTGTCATCGGGGAATCAGGGGCAATCCCCGATTTCTGACGTCGGGGCAAGGCTAAAACCGAGAGCAGGAAGAACAACTGCCGGAACGACGGAAGGGAAACAGGTGGGAATGCGCACCGAACGGTTGCCTGGGTGGTTTAAGGTCAAGATCGAGACGGGGCCTCACTATCGACGCATTCAGTCGCTGGTCCGCGAACAACGGCTGCATACGATTTGCGAGGAGTCGCATTGTCCCAACAAGTGGGAGTGCTGGAATAACCGGACGGCGACGTTTTTGCTGTTGGGCGACGTGTGTACCCGACGATGTCATTATTGTTCGGTGACAACGGGTCGCCCGGACGTGGTCGATCCGCAGGAACCGGAACGGGTGGCCGAAGCCGTTCGAGCCTTGGACTTGCGGCATGCGGTGCTGACTTCCGTGAATCGGGATGAACTGGAAGATGGCGGCGCTTCCATTTTTTCGGCCACCATGTATGCCATCCGGAGACGGTTGCCGACGTGTACGGTGGAAGTGCTGGTGCCGGATTTTCAGGGAAATCCGGTTCCGGTGGAGACCGTCCTGGCTGCGGCCCCGGAAATTTTTGCTCATAATATCGAAACCGTCTCACGCTTGTTCCCGGCCGTCAGACCGCAGGGAAACTATGAGCGCTCCTTGCGGGTGCTTCGTTGGGCCAACGCCCAGGGTGCGCGCACCAAATCAGGGCTCATGGTCGGAATGGGTGAAACGAACGAGGAAGTCCTCTCGGTCCTTCACGACCTTCGCGCGGTCGGCTGTGAGATCGTGTCGATTGGCCAGTATCTGCAGCCCACCACGGCCCATCGCGTGGTCCATCGATATTATGAGCCGGAGGAATTTGAGGATCTCAAACGTCAGGGAATGGCCCTGGGCTTTCGCCACGTGGAAGCCGGTCCTTTGGTGCGCAGTTCCTATCATGCCGAACAACAAACGCATCATGTGCTTTCGTAAACAAGGCGGGATGAAGGCCTTCGAGCCTGCCGGTCGTCTCACCGTCACGAGGGCGTCGGTCCCATGTCCGTGAAACGCTGGCTTCTCCTCGCCCCCCTGCTGCTGACGCTTCTGTTGGTGCAATCCTACTTTTGGGTGCCGACGTATGAGAAACAGGCAACGGGCAATCCGGCTCGGCTGGTGACGTACATTGAATCCTCATCCGGCGACGCCAAGATACTCAATCCGATTTTGAACGCGGATACGGCCAGCTCGAACATCGTGGGACACGTGTTTGAAGGGCTCCTGGATCTGGATGAGAATTTGAACTTTCGGGGGCGGTTGGCGACGGACTGGAAGATCTCCGAAACGGCCTATTTGCTGGTCAGTCCTTCCAACCGATTGCCCGACGGCACCGAAGTCACGGGCGCAAGGCTGTCCAACCGGATTCGAGCCGCGCTTCAGGACCCGGCGTTTTCCGCGTTGGCTGAAAACGTCCGTTCGATCAACGTGTTGCCGTCCGCACGTGAGATGCACGTACTGTCCGTCCGAGACCAGGATGCGGCCTCGACGCCGCAGGAATTGGAGGTGACCGTCGAGGTGCCCGAACGGGTGGCGTTTGCCTTGCGCCGGGTGGATCAGGACTTTTTCCAGCGGCTTCTCCCGATCATCGGCGAGCGCTATCTGGAAAATTTTCCCTATGAGCAGTTCGTCACCTTTCGTGAGACCGTCTCTTCAACGATCAGAGCCCAGGCGGTTGCGCAATTGTCGGAACTGGTGCCCGTGGCCGAGCACAATCCCATCATCGATTTTCACCTTCGCAAGGGCGTGCGGTTTCATGACGGCCATGAATTTGATTCCGGCGACGTCAAGTTTACCTATGACGCCATCATGAACCCCAGGAATCTTTCCCCCCGGACGTCTGATTTCGAGCCGATCAAGGCGATCGAACTCCCTGACGCGTATACGGTGCGTGTCGTGTACAAACGACTGTTTTCTCCCGCGATCAACGCCTGGACCATGGGGGTCCTTCCCGAGCATCTGCTCAACGACGAGGCCCTGAAGCGGGAGATGGACGACCGCGGGCTCTCCGAGGCTGCCCGGGCGTCGTTCGGCATGCGCGACAGCCGGTTTAACCGTGCTCCCATCGGCAGTGGGCGGTTCCGCTTCGTCGAGTGGCAAAGCGATGAATTCATTCATCTTCGACGCAATGACGAGTACTGGGAGGGGCCGGCGGAATACCGGGATTATTACATGCGCATCGTCCCGGACCTGTTGACCCAGGAAATGGAGTTCCGGTCCGGCGCCGTCGATTACTACGGGGCCCAACCGCATCAGGTCACGCGCTACAAGAAAGACGCCACGTATCAGTCGTTTTCGAGCCTGGGGTTCGGCTATACCTATATCGGCTACAATACGCGTCGTCCGTTGTTTGCCGATCCGGTGGTGCGTCGGGCCTTGGGAATGGCGATCAACGTCGAAGATTTTCTTCAGTACTTGTTGTACGGTGAAGGGGAGCGCATCACCGGTCCCTATCCCCCCAACACCCCGTGGTACGACCAGACCGTGGAGCCGTTACCCCATGATCCCGAGGCGGCCCGGGCCTTGTTGGAGGCCCAAGGCTGGCGCCTCAATGCCGATGGTTGGCTCGAAAAGGATGGGACCCTTTTCGAGTTTCATCTCATTACGAACAGCGGCAACCCTATTCGCAAGAATATCATGACCATTGCGCAGAACGCCTGGAAAAAAATCGGGGTGAAATGTCATACGCAATATTTCGAATGGGCGGTGTTTCTCAAGGACTTCGTCAACCCCGGGGATTTCGATGCCGTGGTGCTCGGGTGGAGCATGGGCATCGATCCCGACCTGTATCAACTGTGGCATTCGAGTCAGGCCGGGCCCGAACAATTGAATTTCATCGGCTATCGCAACGCGCTTGCGGATGACCTGATCGTCCGTATCCGGCAGGAGTACGATCAGGACGTCCAGCGGACGTTGACACACCGACTGCATCGGCTGATTGCCGAGGAACAGCCGTATACGTTTCTCTACGCTCCGTTGGGCACGCGGGTGTTGGACAAGAAGATCGTCTTGGTCCACAAGGCCGATGACGGCTCGGAACGGTATGAAAAGATTTATCCCATCCCGAGCGGCGATATTACGTTTCACTTTCATCAATGGCGAAAGCTGGAGCTGACGCCTGCGTTTTAATGAAGGGCCGGGTGAATCGCGGATGCAAGCCTTCATTCTTCGTAACGTGCTCCAACGTCTCCTGCTGGTGTTCATTGTTTCCATCCTGGCCCATTCGGTGATTCATCTGGCGCCTGGAGAACCCAGCGAGGTCGATCCGGCGAATCCCAGGATGAAGCCCGAAGATATCGCCAAGATTCGAGAGGCATTTCACCTCGACGATCCTCTGTACATGCAATACGTCTACTGGATACGCGATCTCGTTTCCGGTGAACTGAAGTCGTTCAAGGACAGCCAACCCGTCCTGGGAAAAATCTGGCGCCGGTTTCTGAATTCTCTGCCGCTCTTTATCTGTACGACGTTGCTGGTATGGACCCTGGCGTTTCCCACCGGCATCCAGGCGGCGATCCATCGTGGCGCGGTGTATGACCGCACGACCACCTTTGCGGCGTATACCCTGATTTCCGTGCCGGGCTTCTTTCTGTCCTATATCGTGATTCTCTGGGTGGTTGATCTGTTCGGCGTGCCCGTGATCGGTCTGAAAACCTTTGGAATGGAACTGGCCCCCCCTCTCTTTCAAACGATGGACCGGATTTGGCACCTGGTGATTCCTTCGTTGATGTCCGCGCTGGGCGGGATGGCGATTCTTTCCCGGTACGTTCGCTCGCAGATGCTGGAAGTCGTGGGGCAGGATTACGTTCGGACGGCGAGGGCGAAGGGCGCGGAGGAGGACGTGGTCATCTACCGGCACGCGCTGCGCAACGCGTTGTTGCCGTTTGTGACGATGTTCGGGTTTTTGCTGCCAGGCCTGATCGGCGGCTCGGTCATTTTCGAGCAGATTTTTGCCTGGCCCGGGTTGGGTCGGTTGGGCTACGAAGCCATTCTCGCGAGGGATTTTCCGGTGATCCTGACCTTGAATTTTATTGCTGCGGTGCTCACGTTGGCCGGGACCTTGCTCTCGGATATTCTGTATGCGGTTGTGGATCCGAGGATTAGAACGGGGCTTCAGGGGGACGCCTGACCTGGTTCATCGGAGTCGAGGTGAGATATCCCATCTGCGTGGACCCGACCGGAACGAGAGGATATGGCCACGAAGGGGTGACAGGGTGATGGATTGGACGTGACGAGAGAACCAAAGCATCCCGGAGAGGAACTCCCGCCTTCGGAAACGCCGTGGCAGGAATCCCTCAGGTTGTTTCAGAAAGATCGGCTGGCGGTGGCCGGGAGTTACATCCTGGTGTTGCTTCTGCTCACCGCGGTGTTCGGAAAAGTCCTGACCGAATGGGTGGTCGTGTTCGATCCGGAAGTCGTCCGCCTGCCGGAAAAATTTCTGCCTCCCTTGACCTTCTCTTCTCCCGATGAGGTCCCCCCCCAGGATCGACCGTTTGGTGGAATCTATCTTTTGGGGACGGATGAATTGGGCCGTGACGTGTTTGCGCGCATGCTCCAGGGATCCTTTGTGTCCTTGTCGATCGGGTTTATCGCCGTGGGTATTTCCCTGGTGATCGGCATCGCGCTGGGTGGGCTCTCCGGGTTTTATGGAAACCTCAAGCTCGGCGTGGTCACGGTCGATACCCTCATCATGCGGTTGACCGACGTCATGTTGTGTTTTCCGACGTTTTTTCTGATCCTCACGGTGGTCGCCTTGTTGCCGCCCAGTATCTACAACATCATGATCGTGATCGGCCTGACCAGTTGGATGGGAACGGCCCGGTTTGTCCGTGCCGAATTTCTGGCCTTGCGCAAACAGGATTTCGTCGTGGCCGCCACGTCGATCGGCGCCTCGGACCGGCGCGTGATTTTCTTCCACATGGTTCCGAATGCCATTGCCCCCGTGCTGGTCTCGGCCACCATCGGCGTGGCCACGGCTATCCTGACTGAATCGGGTCTGAGCTTTCTCGGGTTCGGCGTGCAGCCGCCGTATGCCACGTGGGGCAATATCCTGGCTGATGGCAAGGGATTTATCTTCGACGCGCCCTGGCTCTTTTTCATTCCGGGCTTTGCGATTCTGGTCGTGGTACTGGCGTTCAATCTGGTCGGGGAAGGATTGCGTGAAGCGCTCAACCCGAAACTGCGGAGACGCTGAATGGCGAATGCTTCGACCCAGCCGCTCCTCGATGTGTTGCACCTCTCCACGTCCTTCTTTTCGGATCAGGGAGAAATTCGAGCCGTCGAGGACGTCAGTTTCTCGGTTCAGCCTGGACAGACCGTGGCACTCGTCGGCGAATCGGGATGCGGAAAATCCGTGACGGCCCTCTCCATCATGCAGTTGGTGGATTTTCCGGGAAAGGTGGTGGGTGGGCAGGTGCTCTTTAAAGGTTCCGATTTGCTGACCTTGCCGGACGGGGACATTCGACGGATCCGCGGGAACCACATCGGCATGGTCTTTCAGGAACCCATGACGTCCCTGAATCCGGTCTTCACGATCGGCGATCAGATCGGCGAAGTCCTGGAAATTCATACGACGCGGAGCAAACGCGACGTCAGGCGGGAAGTCATTCGTCTGCTGGAGAAAGTCCATATTCCTTCACCGGAGAAGCGCATCGACCAGTACCCGCACGAAATGTCCGGTGGGATGAAACAACGGGTGATGATTGCCATGGCCTTGGCCTGTCAACCCGACCTCCTCATCGCCGATGAGCCTACCACGGCGTTGGACGTGACGATTCAGGCCCAGATTCTGGAATTGCTGAAAGAACTGCAGCGGGAAATGGGGATGGCGATTTTGCTGATCACGCACAACCTGGGAGTCGTGGCTCAGTTCGCGCAGGAAGTCATTGTGATGTATGCCAGTCGAATCGTGGAGCGCGCGGACGTCCCCCGGCTCTTTGCCGCGCCGTCACATCCGTATACCCGTGCGCTGTTGCGCGCGTTGCCAAAACCCGGTGTGCGGGAGTCCAGGCTCGAATCGATCCCGGGCACGGTGCCGTCACCGCTCATGTATTGTCGGGGCTGCCACTTTTCGACCCGGTGTCCTGACGTGCTGGACCGCTGCCCGGATGAGCCCCCCCCGCTCGTCGAGATCGAGCCGGGCCATGAAGCTGTGTGCTGGTTGTATGAACCCGGGAGACGTCATGGACGTGCAACCGACTGAACCCCTGCTCGAGGTCACGCACCTGAAAAAATATTTCCCCGTCCGGAGCGGCCTCCTGTCGAAAGTGTCGGCGTGGGTCAAGGCCGTGGATGACGTGACGTTCGACATCAAACCCGGGGAAACCTTTGGGTTGGTCGGAGAATCCGGTTGCGGCAAAACCACCGTGGGCCGAACCGTTCTTCGGTTGCAGTCTCCCACCGACGGGGACGTATTTTTCGAAGGCCGGAATCTCTTTGAGATGGATGCCGGAACGCTGCGGGCCACGCGTCGCCGGATGCAGATCGTGTTTCAGGACCCCTACGGTTCCCTGAACCCTCGTATGACCGTGGGCTCCATCGTGGGTGAGCCGCTCAAAATTCATGGCTTGGCCAAGGGGCGGGAGTTGACGGATCGGGTGTGTCAGCTTCTTGATCGCGTGGGTCTGAGGTCGGATCATTACTCGCGTTATCCGCATGAATTTTCTGGAGGGCAACGCCAGCGTATCGGCATCGCCCGTGCCTTGGCGCTGAACCCCAGGCTGATCGTGTGCGATGAAGCGGTCTCGGCCCTGGACGTGTCCATTCAGGCGCAGATCATCAATCTGCTCAAGGATCTACAGGCGGACTATCATCTCTCTTATTTATTCATTACGCACGACCTGAACGTGGTGCAGTATCTCACCGATCGTCTTGCGGTGATGTATTTGGGAAAACTGGTGGAAGTGGCTCCTGCCGACGCCCTGTTCTCCGATGCCAAACATCCCTATGCCCAGGCCCTGCTTTCCGCCAATCCCTTGCCGGATCCCACAGTGAAACATGAACGGATTCTCCTGCCAGGTGACGTGCCGACTCCGCTGAACCCCCCTTCCGGTTGCCGGTTTCACACCCGGTGTCCGAAGGTCATGGACCATTGCAGAACCGTGGAACCGCCGTTGATCCGGATCGGGAAGTCGGGCGACGAACACAGGGTCTGGTGCCATTTGTATTCCGAGTGAGCGGAAGCCCGTTGCATCGTCGTCATTGGTGCAGGAGCTGGGTTCCGTCTGTGTTCATTCGTTGACCAGTCCTTTCTCGTGTACGAGCCCGGGATCGTCTGCTGAGGAAAACACCCGTTCGTCCCTCCGTATGCATCCAGCAGTCCATCCTCCTCCGTCACGCTTGGTCCTCGCTCGTGATGCCGGGCTCGACTCGGCATCCAGGAAAACCAAAGGTGCCTTTTGTCATGCCGGACTCCGATCCGGCATCACGAGCAATAAAGGAAAGGGCAAAGACTCTGGATTCCCGCCTTCGCGGGAATGACGATTGGGGCGCGTCGGGATGACGGAAGGGGCTTGGGAATGATGCAGATTGTTACTCCCTGTTAACCATCGGGTGTCTCTTCCTTTTTCCATTCGAACACGTTGCGCTCAATGAAGGCAAAGGCGGCGATCCATAAACAGGCATCCCAGCAATCGAGGAAGGTTCCGAAGATTCCCCAATATACCGCGACGATGACGGTGAGTGCGTAGAGCAGATATTTTGCGCGCAGGCTTGTGACCGCCCACCAACCAGGAAACGATCCTTTGACACCCAACCGCACGTCGAGTTCCAGCAGGGCCACGATCAGGAGCCAAACGCCGGCATTGATGACGTCTACCCAGGCTAGCCGCGCCGCACGCGCCAGAGCGTCGGCCTCAGCGAGTGTCTTGGTCTGTTCATTGACGAAGAGTGCTCCGGTGATCCCGGTGCAGGTGGTCAGGGGGTGGTATTCGTCGAGTTCGACGAGCAGGGCAAATTTCTGCATCGTAAGGGCACAGGCGTCCGGTACCCCGATCGGCACATACAGGCCAAAGCCGAGTGCCTTGCGCAGATAGCCGGTAAAGGCATACACAATGACCATGCAGCCTAGGACGTGCAGGCTTCTGATGGCGAGACGGACGGGACGTGTCAGCCTCTCGTCGGACAGATGGTAGGTCTCAAGCTCGAACAGCAGCAGCAGGATCACCCATGCAGCCGTATCAATGCTCGCGGCAAACCCTTCGATGATCTGCGTGAACGGTATGCCTTCCCGGAATACGTGGGAAGCCGCTTCCCAGTCTTCTTTGAAGAAAAGTCCCAGGTTGAAGACCAGGGCCGCGTACGTCAGATATTTGAAAACGGAAAACCAGTGGTTCGGCATCCATTCATCCCCGTTGCGATAGCTTCCTTGCCAGAAAACCATCCTCATCTGTCAAGTCCGTGTGCCGACGCATCGCCTTGCGAGAGCAGATGGCCGATCCATATAATAGGTTCTTTATGCGAAAAGGCACGAGAGCCTCGTGCGTCGATGACCTTGAAGCAACGGACATGCACATGACAGAGCAGGATCCCAAGCCCTATCCGGCACTTCGGAACGTTCAGTATTCGCCCATGAAGCAGGGCGAGGAGCACTACATCGTCTTATGGGACCCTTCCGGCTTGAGTCCCGAAAAGCTCATCGTCCCCCTCAACTTTTTTTATCTGTTTCAATTTCTGGATGGCGAGCATTCCCCGGAACAGATCGGCGTCGAATATCTGAAAAAATACGGGGAATTTCTGATGCCGGACCAACTCGACCGGCTGATTGCCGATCTGGACCAGAAACTGTTTCTCGAAGGCGACCGCTATGAGGCGGCGAAAGCCGCCGCGGTGGCAGCCTATCGTGACGCACCGACGCGGAAACCCCGCTTCGCCGGCAAAAGCTACGAAGCCGATCCGCAGAAACTGCGCGAACAGCTTGCCGGATTCTTTACGTCCAAAGAAGGCCCCGGCTCCGATCCCTCCGAGAATCAGGGGAAGTTGATCAAAGGGTTGTTGGCCCCGAATTATGACGTGAACGTGGCCGGACCGCTCTATGCATGGGCCTATAAGTCGCTGCGAGAGGCGGAAACGCCGGACGTCTATCTTCTGTTCGGGACGGCCCATGCCGGGTTGGCAGCGCCGGTGGCCGTCACGGACAAGGATTTCGAAAGCCCGTTGGGGGTCGTCCCGGTCAATCGGCCGCTCGTGGAGTCTTTACGCTCCAAGGGTGGGGACGCGTTGTTTGCTGAGGACTTGCGGCATGAAACGGAACATAGCATCGAATTTCAGTTGCCCTTTCTTCAGGAGAGCGTGGGCACATCCATCTCCATGGTCCCGATCCTGTCTTCATTCTCACCCGCGTGTTTGATCGATCCGGCACTCAAGGATTTTGCCGACCAGGTTGAAGGGTTCGTGTCGCTGTTGAAAGACGCGATCGCGGGTCAGCGAGTCTGTTGCATCGCCAGCGCGAATCTCGCACATATCGGTTTGCGCTACGGCGACAACAAGGCCCCGACGGATTTTTCTTTCCACCGCTGCATGCAAACTGACCTGGAAATGTTGAAGCACGTTGAAAACGTCGATGCCCAAGGCTTTGTCGAATTTCTCCTCAAGGAACAGGATCACCGCCACGTCCTGGGTTTCTCGTCGATTTATCTGCTCCTGCGAGTGATCGAGGCGGAAAAGGGCGAGGTCTTGCGCTATGATCGCGAGATCGTGGACCAGTTCAATTCTACCATCACCTACGCCAGCGCCGCGTTTTTTTGAGACCTATTCTTCTTTCACGCGGACGGTCATGGTCACGGGTTCCAAGGGATTGTCCCGGGGGTCCCGTCTCACGGCTACGATCTGATCCACCACCTCCATGCCGTTCCTGACTTTTCCGAAGACGGTATACATGCGATCCAGGCTGCTCGTGTCTTCCACGCAGATAAAGAACTGCGATCCATTGTCGTTGACGTCCCGGGTGCGATCTTCGTTCCGAGGCATCTTGGCCATGGAAACCGTGCCGCGGCGGTGTGGCTGGTCACTGGGTTCCGGCGTCAGGCTGAAGCCCGGTCCTCCGGTTCCGTGCAGGTGTCGCTCCGGTTCTTTACTGAGCGGGTCCCCGCCTTGGATGAGGAAACCGGGAACAACGCGGTGAAAGGTCGTTCCATCATAGAATCCGATCCTGGCGAGATTCAGAAAGTTCTCCACGTGGCGAGGGGCCACGTCCGTGTAGAACTGGATCGTGATGGTGCCGAATGCGGTGGCAATCATCACTTGGGGATTTTTCTTCTTGAAGATGACGGGCGCGGACATGGACCGACTGTAGCAGGCCGGTGGCCGGGCGGCAACCATGGCCGTGGCATGGGGGTGTCTGAGGAGTCTTCTATGGTTTGCGCCTCAGGCCGTCCGCCGGTCGGATTCCGAGCCAGCAGGCTGCGCCTATGAATGCCAGGCCCGCGGCGAATCCGAGTGCGATGGACCACCCGAATTGATTCGCGATCCAGGGCGTCAGCGTAGGAGAAAGGGTCCCACCCAAGTTGGCCCCGGTGTTCATCACCCCGGAGAGGGTTCCGGCGTGGGTTTTTGAAAGGTCCACGGTCGAACTCCAGAATGCTCCGATGGTGAAATACAGCCAGCCCGCTCCCACGGACAGTAACGTCAGGGCCGTGAACGGTTCGTCGATGACTGCCCCGCCGATGATCGAGAGGGCTGCCAGGGTCATTCCCCAGGCCCCGACCCAGGGTCGTCCTCTGTTCGAGCCGAATCGTCGGGACAGATGGTCCGTGATCCAGCCGCCGATCGGGCAGGATATCGTCATGGCGATGAAGGGACTCGCGGCAAGGAAGGCGCCTCGGAGCACGCTGAAGTTTCGGACTTCCACGAGGTAGAGATAAAACCATGAGAGATACACATAGGCCACGTACCCGAAACAGGTATAACTCAGGACCAGCCACCAGACGCTCGGTGTTTGTGCAAAGGTCTTCCATGGAACGGGCGTCGAGGCCTTGGAGACGTCTCCTGTGCTGCCGTCGAGGCGCACACCTGTCTTGGGAGGCGTTCCCGGCTGATCCGTGGCCAGCCAGAACCACAGAAGGGCGACGAGCATGCCGATACCGCCAGCCCCATAAAAGGCCATTTGCCAGCCGTAGTTCACCATGATCCAAGCCGTGATCGGGGGAGTGAGCGCGGACCCGACCCCGATGCCGCTGATCGTGATCGCGATGCCGAATCCTCGTTCGTGCGGACCGCACCAGTTGGCTACGGCCCGGTTGAAATTCGGCAACGCAGCCGCTTCCCCGACGCCGATCAGGAATCGCACGAGCATCAGCGATCCCCCAATGCCCATGGCTCCTGCGAGAAACGATGACGGGGCTATCGCGGTCATTGCCGTAAAGCCTGACCACCAGAGCACGGCCAGGGTCAGAACCGCTCTCGGTCCCCATCGGTCTCCCAGCCAGCCTCCGGGGATTTGAAACAGGGCATAGCCCAGGACAAATGCTGAAAAAATCTGACCCATCTCGACGTTGGTGAGTCCGAGGGCCGGGATCATCTGTCGTGCCGTGACGGAAATATTGACCCTGTCGATATACGTAACAATGCTTATCATAAACAGGAGGGTCAGGATGGTCCGGCGTGAGGGGGACGGCTTGAGCTCTGACGTGATCGGGGGCAAGAATCTTCTCCTCATGGCTCTGCGCACTCACTGTAACGGGGTTGCCTGGAGAATGCCAGATGATATGATGGAAGTGAAGTTCCTTGTTGAAACTTGCTCATGGTCCGTGATAGAGGGAGTCTATGGGGTTTTGAGGCATTCATTCTTATGCCATACACAATCAGGAGGTACAGGACAATGGCGACGAGAGCCCGAAAAAAACCCAAGAAAAAGGTGGAGCGGTCTGTTCCTAAAGCAAAGCCTGGGGGGGCGAAGGCTTCTCCAGCCAGGGGAAAACCGGTGAAGGCGGCAAAGGCGAGTAAGGCTAGAAAAAAACCCTTACTGAAAAAGAAGGTGGTCAAGAGGACCGAGAAAGGCCCCGCGAAGAAAGCTGCCGGCAAGAAGGCCGTTGTGAAGAAGTCTGCCGTGAAGAAGACGGTCGCCAAGAAGACTGCCCCCAAGAAAGCTGCCACCAAGAAGGCCGTTGTGAAGAAGCGTGCCGTGAAGAAGACGGTCGCCAAGAAGACTGCCCCCAAGAAAGCTGCCGGCAAGAAGGCCGTTGTGAAGAAGTCTGCCGTGAAGAAGACGGTTGCTAAGAAGACTGCCCCCAAGAAAGCTGTCACTAGGAAAGTGGTGACCAAACCCGTTAAAAAACGTTCCGTCAAGGGTAACGCGCGCAAAAAGGTCGCGGTGCCCCCGAAGTCGGTTTCTGCGGCTGCCCCGGCACTGGACGTGAAGGCCGTGCCGGAAAGTCTGCCGCCCGTAGGGATAGAGGAGCCTCAAGACGTAACTGCCGACGTCGTTCTTGAATCCCTTGAATCGGATTTGTCCGGATTCGATGATGAAACGGTCGATGAGTTTTCCTCTGATCTGGACGATGACATGTCCGGAGACATATCAGACGACTTTGATGCCGAGGCAAGACTCGGGTCCCTTGCCGAAGACCGGGATGATGATCTGACCGAGGATCTGTCAGAGGAATTGGAAGCCGAGAAGTATTTCAGAGAAGCAGAGGCTGGCTTGGACGATGATGATCTGCCTCGTGGGTGGTAAAGGGTCCGGACAACCCATGGGACCCGGGCAGGAACGGGAAACGTCGAAAGTCGGAAAGACCAGGAACGTCTTACAGGGAGGAATCGATGTCTGAGGCCGGAGGGTTACCACGAATTGGAGAAGGTGCTCCGGATTTTTCCGCGGCAACCACCTTGTCACAGGATTTTGGATTCAGTGCCTGGCAAGAGCAGGATTGGGTCGTCTTCTTTTCCCACCCTGCGGATTTCACGCCCGTCTGTACCACGGAATTGGTGGAATTTGCCCGTCGGCACGAGGACTTCCGAAAGAAAGGCGTCAAATTGCTCGGAATCAGTGTGGACAGCATCCACGCCCATCTGGCCTGGCTCGCGAATATCAAGGAGAAACTGGGCGTCGTGATCCCCTATCCCTTGGTCGCGGATATCGATATGCGGGTGGCTCGACTCTACGGCATGGTCCATCCCGGAGCCAGTGCGACCGCCACGGTTCGCGCGTTGTTCGTGATTGATCCCAGACGCGTGATTCGGGCCTTGATCTACTACCCGATGAACGCCGGGCGGAACGTGGACGAAGTCCTCCGGTTGGTGACGGCGCTTCAAACGGCTGACGGCTTTTCCTGTGCCACGCCGGCCAATTGGCAGGAAGGTGAAAAAGTTGTCGTGTCTCCTCCCAAGACGGTTGAAGAAGTCGAGGAACGACTCAGCCATGCCGATCGAGAAGTCAAAGACTTTTACCTCACCTTGAAAGACCCGAAGCCGCAAGCCTGACCGGTCGTCCTTGACCGGAGAACGCCATTGCTCCGAATCTTCTCCATTCGGCAAGACCGGAATCCCGCAAGCAGGAGAATGGTCGATGTTCATTCATTTGCTTCCTTTCTCATCAAGCCCGCGTAAACGGCTGGGACCGTCTGCTGCGCTCCACGAGGGAACAAACGTCAAGACGTTGGGCATGCCGGATTGGGCGTGCCGGTGTCGTGTATGGCGCATGGTGGTTTGTTCAACGTGGATCGCGAGCCTCCTGTGGCTGGTGGTCGTGGGACCGGCTCCCTCCTGGGGTCTCTGCAGAGTCGAGGAGGGGGTAGACCCACGGATGATGGTTCGATTATTGGAGGGACCTTGTAGCGACGAGGACCGACGAATGCTGGCGGTTTCCGCGGACGAGGTGTTGAAGGCCTTGCATCAGGACAAGGGAGTGGTGTTAAAAGGGGTCGTGCTCGTAGGCGACCTTCCGCTGGATCGGTTGAGACTTCGGCCCCTTGAATCCGAGCCGGTCCGGCATTCGACGATCATCGAACGCATTGAGACCGAGCGGGTCTCCGAGGTTCGCGTCATTCATGGGCCCTTCATTCTTGAAGACGTGGAAGTCCGGGACGTTCTCGCGACCAACCTCCTCGAAGCCGGGTACGTGGTGGCCAGAGGGCCGGTGAGTTTGAGAGGAAGCACCATTCGGCGATCCATGGATTTTTCCCGGATGATCTTCCTGGATCGAGCCGATTTTTCGGAGATGCATGTCGGCCACGAGGGGTTTTTCATTCGAGCCATGTTTGCACGGGACGTGGATTTTAGCGGCACGGCCTTTGGTACCCATACCCGGTTTCATCAGGCTCGATTTCTGGGAAAGGCGACGTTTACGGGCGCCCAGTTTCACGGTCTCGCGGAATTTCTGGAAGTTTCCTTTACAGAGGCGGATTTTTCTCGTGCCCGGTTTTTTCAGGGCATGGGGTTTTCCGGGAGCCGGTTTCACGAGGCGCTGGATTTGTCCGAGGCCCGATTTGAGCGTGAAGCCTATTTTCGATTTGTCGAGTCTCAGGGAGAGACCAATGTTCACCGGACCCAGTTTCAGGACACCGCGGATTTTACGGAAGCCCGCTTTCGAGGGGACGTCGATTTTCGGGCGGCGGTCTTCGAGAACCCTTCCCTGCTGTCCGGCATCGAGTTTCATGATCGGAGCAGGGGAGAACTGGGCGTTCGGAATCGCGATTTTTTCCTCCTGCTCTTTCTCCTGGCTCTCCTGGGGTTGATCCTGCTCGCAATGTGGAAGAGAAAAGCCTGGTGAAGATCGCCTTATCCACAACATATAGAAGTTTTTATTGCCTCTCTCCACTAAAACTGGTATACCAATTCGATCTGGCTGAGACGTCAGCACGCCGTTCCCGAATTCCGGGTTGAATGATCATGGAGCAGGCCGAATCCACATACGAGGTGAAGCTCGAGGCCTTTCATGGTCCTCTCGACCTCTTGCTCCATCTCATTCGCAAGCACGAAGTCAACATCTACGATATCCCGATTGCCCTGATTACCCGGCAATATCTCGAGTATCTTCAAATCATGAAGGAACTGAATCTCTCGTTTGCCGGAGATTTTCTGGTCATGGCCGCCACCCTGATTCACATCAAGGCTCGCATGTTGCTGCCGCAGGAAGCCGGACCAGGGACGGAGGAAGAGCAGGGCGAAGATCCTCGGAATGAGTTGGTGCGTCGGCTCGTGGAGTATCAGCAGTTCCAGGAGGTTGCCGACCGACTATCCGATCAGGAAAGACTGTGGCGGCAGACGTTTCAACGGGAGCCTGAACGGAGCGTGCCGGTCAGGGAAGTGTTTTCCGACGAGGTGCACGTCTTTGACCTCCTGAGTGCGCTGCAGGAAATTCTGGCGCAGACTACCGCTTCCCAGGGTCTCGAATTGACGCCGGATACCATGACGGTTCAGGATCGTATCAACGGCGTGATCGAACGGCTGGAAGCAGTCCCGACCCTGACCTTTGCCGCCTTGTTCGAGGGTGCCACGGATCGATTGACCGTCATCGTGACCTTCTTGGCGTTGTTGGAACTCGTGCGCATGAAACTGGTCCGTATGGTACAAGCGGATTTCTGTGGTCCTATTCGGATTACCCGCACGTTTCTTGCGTGGCAACCGGATGAAACGAACAATGAAGACCGCAATGGAGGCTTCAATGGAAACGGAATCTCCTGACAAGACACCCGAGGCCATGGAATCGACCGAGGACCGCTTTCTCTCGTCCACGAACGGGAATGCTCCGGATGAGGGTCAAGAGGGTGCTGGTCCTGCCGATGCATTGAGCGAACAGGAACTCAAGGGGATCCTCGAAGCCCTGTTGTTCGTGTCCCACGAGCCCCTGCCCCTCGATAAAGTCATCACCGTGTTAGCGGGACCGCCCAAAGTGGCAGTCCAGCATGCCATGCAGGCTCTTCAGCATGATTATGACCAGGAAGGCCGTGGCCTCAAGATCGTGGAACTGGCCGGGGGCTACGTCATGATCACGCGGCCGGATTGCGCTCCGTGGGTCACCAAGCTCAAGACGGTCAAGGCTTCCGCCAAGGTGTCACGGTCGGCCTTGGAGACCCTGTCCATCATCGCCTATAAACAACCGATCATGCGCATGGAGATCGAACAGATTCGCGGAGTCGAAACCTCGAGCGTGTTGCGCACGTTGCTCGAGCAGAAACTCATCCGCATCGTCGGGCGAAAGGATGTTCCGGGCCGCCCGATTCTGTATGGCACGTCCAAGACCTTCCTTCAAAAATTCGGGCTTCGCGATCTTCGGGATCTGCCGCCCCTTCGGGAATTCGCCGCGCTGGGGCAAGCCGAGTTGTTCGAAGAAGCCGCGGCCTCCAATGGCCATCATCAGGCCGATCCGATCGCGCAGGAACCCGACCGGGATTATCCTGAGCCCGTCGGTTCTCTGGGTTCTCCTGTTTCTTGAGTTCCCGCACCCGTTTCAGGCGGGGTTCCAACCCATCGCGTTTCTCGCTATAGTGTTCTTGAGACCTGCGTGAGGGACGCGTTCCTCCCGGAAAAAGGAAACCCCATGGACCTCGTACTCCCCGATAAACGCTCAGGTATTGGAACGGATCTCAGACGCCTCCTTGACTCGACGAAGGTCAAGGATGACGCGGCCACTTTGCGAGCCTATGCGGTGGATGCCAGCATCTATCGCCTCACGCCCCAAGTGGTGGTGCTTCCGGAACGGGAGGCAGACATTGATCTGGTCATGGATTACGCCGTGCCCCGGGGCATCGCCCTGACCGCGCGTGCCGCCGGAACCAATCTCACGGGATCGGCCATCGGACCGGGCATTATTTTGGACGTGTCGCGTCTCAATCGGATTCTGGAAGTGAACCCAGAGGAAAAATGGGCGCGCGTGCAACCCGGGATCGTGCTCAACGAGTTGAATGCGCAACTCGCCTCGACGGCCCTCATGTTTGGCCCCGATCCTTCCAGTGGCGAAATGTGCAAACTGGGAGGGATGCTCGCCAATAATTCATCAGGGCCTCACACGTTGCGGTACGGATCCGTCAAGGACAATGTGGTGTCCCTGCGAGTCAGGCTCGAGTCTGAAGGGTGGCTCACCGCCGGGCGTGAGCCCGTAGACGGGGAAGGCTTCCCTCGGCCCCTCGCGGATTTTCAGGGGTTGCGCAGGATCTTTGACCTCGTCCGGGACAACCTGGACCTCATTCAATCCAAGCGTCCGCACGTCAGCAAAAACAGTGCAGGTTACAACCTCTTCGACGTAGCCGAGGGCCTCTCACAAGGAATCTTCGATCTTCCAAAGCTGTTCGTGGGGAGCGAAGGCACGTTGGGGATCTTCAGTGAGGCGACGATTCGCCTCGTGGATCGTCCGCGCGCAACCGTGACCGGCATGATTCATTTCCGGCACCTCGAAGAAATGGGCGAGGCGGTGCATCACCTGTTGCGGCTTGATCCGTTGGCCCTGGAAGTCATGGATGCCAACACGTTGGACCTCATCGGTCGGTCGCGGCACCAGATTCCTGACGAGGCCGCGGCCACCCTGCTCATTGAATTCGATCGGGAGGGAGACCACGGTGGGATTGCGCAATTGCAGTCGGCCTGCCGGCCCTATCGGCTGGCCGGTGATCCCGTCGTCGCGACCGATCCGGAGCACCAACGGAATCTCTGGAAAGCCCGAAAAGCCCTCTATCCCACGTTATATCGGTACGACGCCAAGAAAAAACCCATCAACTACGTCGATGACGTGGTCGTGGCCGCGGACCGTATGGGCGAGTTGATCCGTTATCTGAATCGAGTCTTCGGCTCCGCGAAGGTCAGGCTGGCGATTTTCGGACACATCGGCAACGGCAATGCCCACGTCGTGCCGTTGCTGGACGTGAATGACGAACGGGATTTCCAGCGCATGGTAGAAACGTATTATGACGTGCATGATACGATTCTCAATCAATTTCAGGGATCCATTTGCGGAGAGCATGGAGATGGCCGCGTTCGGGCCGAGATGGTCAGGAAGATGTTTGGCGACGAATTGTATGGTCTCTTCGTGCAGGTCAAACACGCGATGGATCCAGCGGGAATTTTGAATCCCGGGATCAAAATCAGCGACACCTCCTTTACCGAACACATCGATTTCGAGCGGTTGGGGAAAGCCTGCGCCACCTGTGCAAAATGTAATGCGGTCTGCCCGGTGTACGACGTGTTCCAATCCGAAGACATGAGCTCCCGGGGATGGTATGAAATCGTGACGGCTCCGGACTACAGCTACCTGGACTCCAAGCGCGTGGTGGAAGCCTGCCTGAATTGCAAATCATGCCGGACCATCTGCCCCGCGGAGGTGGACGTGTCCGAACTGATTCTGGAGCGTCGGGCGGAACATCCGAATGTCCTGGCCGGGAAAATCTTCGCGCTGCACGCGCAACAGGATCGTTTCGGCAAACTGATCAAGCTGGCCGCGAAGACGCAGGCGTTCTGGGATCGTCCGTTGATGCGGAAAATCGGCGAAGTCCTGTTGCGTCCGTTCCTGAGGCAACTCTCGGAGCATGCACGGCTTCCTTGGGACATGAAACTGCCGCGTTTGGCGACGTCGCTGTTGCGTGAACGATATCACGCGCTCTGCCCGTCGTCTCCGCCTCCTGCACCGGGAGATGAAGCCGGGCATGAAACGCGGGACAGCGGCCCTCGGGTTGCGTATTTTCACGGTTGCGCCGCGAATTACTTCGATGATGGAGTCGGTGATGCCGTGATCAACGTCCTGAAACGATACGGCGTAACCCCGGATCTTCCGCCGCAACGATGCTCCGGGACCCCCATTGAAACCTATGGGCATCGTGCCCTGGCCCGGGAAGGGGCGCGTTACAACGTCCACCAGCTTGACGGCTATGACGTGATCGTCACGGGCTGCGCGTCCTGTACGCTGGCGCTCAAGGATTATCCCAAGCTCCTGCATGGAGAACCCGATGAGGAGTCAGCCCGGCGCGTTGCGCGGAACGTGAAGCACATCGCGGAATACGTCGTGGAGTTGGACCCGCATCGTTCGAAACCGGCTCGATCGAAGGGGACGCGTACGGTCACGTATCATTCCTCCTGCCACCTGCGCGCGGCCGGGGTGACTGCTCAGCCCCGGCATCTGCTGGCGACGACTCCGGGTCTCGACTACGTGGAGATGCAGGATGCCGATCGTTGTGCCGGTGGTGCGGGCACTTACATCGTGAAGGAGTACGACACCGCGCAAAAAATTTTCGAACGGAAGCGACGGGCCATCGAACGGAATGGCGCGGATATCGTGGCCACGAGTTGTCCGGCCTGCATGATTCAATTGAAAAACGGCTTGCCCTCAGGCACTGCCGTCAAGCATATTGCTCAAGTCTTGGACGACTCAACTCGAGAGGCCCGGGCCCCCGAACGTGGCTCGCCCACGGGCCGGGAGAACTGAGGGCGTCGGTTTGCCGCCGCCGCGTTGCCTTGCAGAAGGAGGACTTTCACCATGGTGACGATACGAGTGTTTGGACAGGTCCTGCTTTCCTGCGTGGATGAGTCGGAGATTCAATGCGAGGTTTCCGAGTCGGTCAGTGTGCGGGAGTTATTGGAGGGCAACCCGGAGACTCTGGGTGGGTTGATGGATTTTCTGCGCAAAAGCGAATTGATGGTCACGGTGAATCAGAAAATCGGCACCCTGGAATCCAAAGTCAAGGACGGTGACGTCGTGAAACTCACGCATCAGTTTCATCCGGAACATGAAGGAGCCCTCTGGCACAACCCGTAAGCCCAATGTCCGCCCCTGCTTGTCGGGTGGGGCCCATGGCGTCCACAGTCAACGACGGTGGCGCAGGGTGAGCGGTCGCCGGATTAGCCGTTGACGATGGCGGCCATTCGACGGAATTTTTCGGAACGGTTTTCCAGGAGTCGTTCCGGGGACGTGGCGAGAAGCTGGTTCAAGTGGGCGTGCAGGGCTCGGGAAACGGCCTGAGAGACGGTTTCTACGTCACGATGCGCTCCGCCGAGTGGCTCGGGAATGACTTCGTCGGCAATCCCTAATTTGAAGAGTTCCGTGCCCGTCATCTTCAACGCCGCGGCTGCTGCTTGCGTGTTGGCCGAATTCTCCCAGAGAATTGCCGCGCACCCTTCCGGGGAAATAACCGAGTAGATCGAATGTTCCAGCATCATGATCCGATCGGCTACCCCCAATCCCAATGCTCCGCCGCTTCCCCCTTCTCCCGCAATGATGGCGACGATCGGGACCTTGAGTCGTGACATCATGAACAGGTTTTTGGCGATGGCTCCGGCTTGGCCCCGTTCCTCGGCTCCGACACCAGGATAAGCTCCCGGCGTGTCGATAAACGTGACGATCGGACGTTTGAATTTTTCGGCCAATTGCATGAGCCGCAGGGCTTTTCGATAGCCTTCGGGGTTGGGCATGCCGAAATTCCGTTTCACCCGATCCTTGAAGTTCTGTCCTTTGACGTGGCCGATTACGCAAATGGACCGGTTTTGGAACGTCGCAAATCCGCCGACGATGGCCTTGTCGTCTCCGAAGGTCCGATCCCCGTGGAGTTCCAGAAAGTCTTCGCACATGTGATGCGTGTAGTGGAGAATCGACGGGCGTTGGGGATGGCGGGCAATTTGTGTTTGCTGCCAGGGCGTCAGGTTTCCGAAGAGTTGCCGCTCCGTCTTGGCCAGCCTGCCCCGGAGAATGCGGATCAGCCGGGGAACGGCTTTCCGGTCGGAACCCGATTTCATGAGTTTCTCGATACGTTCCTCGAGTTCCTGCAACGGCTTTTCAAATTCCAAAAAATCACGCATGGCGGTCTTGCGTCAATGAAACGTGACGGTCTCTTTCCCGAGAATCTGCTCGACCTCATACACTAGGTCTGAACTCGGCAGGACGGTCAGATTCGGCAACGGGGCACTTTCCGCTTGTACCTGGGAATCCAGATGGAAGTGAAAGGCGATCGGGGCCGGCCCCGGATGCCGGTGTAACACTTCCTGGAGTTTGGGGAGTTTGCCCCACGTGTCCGGGGTTTCTGCGAGGCGCACCACGACCCGTTTGACGGTTCTGGCCTGCAAGTCGTGTAGACGCTCCAGTTTGGTAGCCTTGAGACGGGCTCCCGTATCCATCTGATCCACTGTGCCAATGGCCTGGATGACGGTATCCGTAGTCAGAAACTCCTCACATTTCTGAAAGAGTTCGGGAAACACGATGACTTCGACCAGGCCCTGAAGATCTTCCAGTTGGACGTAGGCCATCCGATTCCCTTTTTTGGTGGTCGTGATCCTGAGGCTGGCGATGACGCCGCAGATTTTGATTTCCCTGCCTTCATGGGCCTCGTGCAGGGTGACCGTGGTATGGGTCGACAGCAGGCGAATGGCTTCGGCATGTTGGGTCAACGGATGGGCGCTGATGTAGAATCCGGTGAGCTCTCGTTCGAACTGGAGGATTTGAGCCTGTTGCCATTCCTCGATCTGGGGGAGGGGGCGAACCAAGGCCTGTGCGTTTGAGGCGGCGGCTTCTCCCTCGCAGGCGTCGAACAAGGACGTCTGCCCCAGGATCCGCTCGGTTTGAACGGCGTTGGCTTCCTCCAGCGTCTGTTCCAGCACGGCCATGAGTTGGGCCCGTTTGTTCCCCATGGAGTCAAACGCGCCGACTTTGATCAAGCCTTCCAGCACACGTTTGTTGACCTTTTGCAAGTCGATCCGGCAGCAGAAATCGAAAAAGGACGAAAAGGGTTCTTCTGCTTCCCGACTCGCAATGATGATTTCCGTGGCGTTGCCCCCGACGTTTTTGATAGCCGCCAGCCCGAATCGGATCCCTCCTTCCACGACGGTGAAGTTTTTCTGGCTCTCATTCACGTCGGGCGGAAGGATGGGAATCCCGAGTTCACGACATTCGGTAAAATAGCCGACCATCTTGTCCGTGTTCCCCATTTCGCTCGTGAGGAGCGCGGCCATGAATTCCGTGGGATGATGGGCTTTCAGATAAGCCGTCTGGAGCGTCACCAGGGCATAGGCTGCGGAATGGGATTTGTTGAATCCATACCCGGCGAAGTAGGCCATTTGGTCGAAGATCTTTTCCGCTTTCTTTTCCGTGAACCCGTTGGCCTTGGCCCCTTCCAGAAAACGTTGCTTCTGCTTGGCCATCTCCTCGTGCTTTTTCTTCCCCATGGCCCGACGGAGCAGATCGGCTTGTCCCAAGCTGAACCCGGCCATGCAATTGGCAATGGCCATGACCTGTTCCTGATACACGATGACCCCATAGGTCTCTTTGAGGATGGGTTCCAGCATCTCGGGGTCGTACGTGATTTTCTGCGGATCGCGTTTGCGTTTGATGAAGTCGTCCACCATGCCGCTTTCCAAAGGGCCTGGCCGATAGAGGGCAAGGATGGCGATGAGATCTTCAAAGCATTCCGGTTTGATGCGGACCAGCAGGCTGCGCATGCCCGAACTTTCCAGCTGAAAGATCCCGGCGGTTTTGCCGGAGGCCAGAAGCGCATAGGTTTTGGCATCATTCGGAGGTAGGCGTTCGATATCGAGACGTTCCTCCGGGTCGCGTCGCTGGTTCACCATGGCCACGGCCCGATGGATCATGGTAAGGGTTTTCAGTCCGAGAAAATCAAACTTCACCAGTCCAACTTTTTCCACGTCCGTCATCGAATACTGCGTGACGATTTCGTCGTTCCCCGTTTTGTACAGCGGGACGTGTTCGATCAGGGGCTTCTGGGCTATCACCACGCCCGCCGCATGCGTGGAGGCATGTCGCGTCAATCCTTCGAGGGCCTGGGCCGTGTCCATGAGGTCCTTCATCCGAGTATCACCGTCGACCAGTTCCTTCAGACGTGGCTCTTGGGTCAGGGCTTCCTGCAGGGTAATGTTGAGCTGCGACGGCACCAATTTGGCGACCCGATCCACTTCGGCGTAGGGGATATCCATCACGCGTCCCACGTCGCGGATGGCGGCTTTCGCCCCTAATGTCCCAAACGTAATGATCTGGCACACGTGATCTTCACCGTATTTGTCGATCACGTAGTTGATGACTTCTCCCCGGCGATCCATGCAGAAATCCATGTCGATATCCGGCATGCTCACGCGTTCGGGATTGAGGAATCGTTCGAACAGCAGGTTGTGGACGAGGGGGTCCAGGTCGGTGATGGACAGGGCATAGGCAATCAAACTCCCGGCCGCGGACCCTCGTCCCGGTCCCACCGGAATGCCGCGGGATCGGGCAAATTTGATGATGTCCCACACCACGAGGAAATACCCGGCATAGCCCATGTGCGTGAGGACGGCCAATTCCTCCTGAAGGCGAAGCTGGTAGGCTGCCTCTTGAATGCTTGAAGGCCGAACCTTCAGGCGTTCGGCCAAGCCTTCCCTGGCCAATTGTTCGAGATAGGTTTCATGGGTGAATCCCTCGGGCACCTGGTAATGCGGGAGCGACAGGGTCCCGTCGATCAGGGTCACATCACATTGTTCCGCAATGCGGCAGGTGTTCAACACGGCGTCCGGCAATTCGGAGAAGTCCGCAACCATCTCTTCGGTGGATTTGACGTACAGTTGGTCGGTGTCAAACTTCAGGCGGTTGGTATCACTCAATGTTTTGCCGGTTTGCAGGCACAGCATGATTTCATGCGGACGCGCATCTCCCTTTTTCAGGTAGTGGCAGTCGTTTGTCCCGACCAGGGGGATCCCGAGTCTTTTGTGGATCTCCACGAGGCCCCGGTTGGCGATCAATTGATACTCCAGCCCATTGGCCTGGACTTCGAGATAGTAATGATCCTTGCCGAAGATCTCTCTGTATTGTCCGGCCGTTTTGACGGCCTGTTCCATGTCCCGTTGCCCGATGAGATAGGGCACCTCTCCGCTCAAACACCCGGACAAGGCAATAAGGCCATCGTGGTGTTCCTGCAAGAGTTCTTTGTCCATCCGCGGCTTGTAGTAAAAGCCTTCCAGATAGGCTTTGCTCGACAGCTTGATGAGGTTGTGGTAGCCCTTGAGATTGGTGGCCAGGAGAATCAGATGATAATAGTCATTATGCGCCAGCAACCCTTCGCGTTGTCGCCGGCTCCCTGGTGTAAGATAGGCTTCACACCCGATGATGGGCTTGACTCCGTGGGCCTTGGCTTTTTCATAGAAGTCGATGGCGCCAAAGAGGTTGCCGTGGTCCGTAATGGCCAGAGCGGGTTGTTCAAAGGCACGGACTTGTTTGAAGAGCGGATTCAGCTGATTCGCGCCGTCCAATAGGCTGTATTGGGTGTGGACATGCAGGTGAACGAATTGGGAGGACAAGGAGAGAGACTCCCTCGGCTCATGGAAGAGCAGTTCCTCTCTTCCATGCAAAAATTATCCGATCGTGAAGAAGAGATAGGGTCAGGAGGTCAGGGACTGTGTCACCGCGGTTCCCTGTATGGTCCTCCCGAAGTCCGCGAAAATTCTAACCCTGGCCTCGGGTGATGTCAACGACGGTCTCCACCAGGACCATTCACGAATTCGCTGACAGCATGAGGGGAGGCTGCATCCTGCAAGCGCTGGCTGGACGCCGTTTCGACATCCAAGCTTTGACCGTCCTGCCGGGCTTGACCCGGCATCCAGAAAAGAAAGGCAGAGACCCTGGATTCCTGCGTTCGCGGGAGTGACGGGGTTGGATGCTGGTCCTCCAATCGTCATGCCGGGCTTGCCCGGAGATCTTCATTCCGGATCCACAGCCCGGCTCATGGGCACAGTGGCCCAGGGAGAGAACAACTCTGGGTCTCGGCGCATCCTGTCCCGTCTCTTCGGGCTTCCTGCACGACGTTCTGGACTGACGGCCGCTCAGGGCTGCTGCCCGAGGCTCAATTCGTAGAGCAGGGCCTTCCACCCCTGTTCTTCCGTAATGAACCCCTTGGGCTGGACCACCGGGAGCATCCCCGTGCCCGGCACCCGCCCCGATTGGCCCATGCTCCCGTTTTTTAACACCCACATCAGTTCACCGGGCGTGCGCAGGGTGTGAAAGTTCGGATTCGTGAAGTTCCGGGGTTGGATCGGCAGATTCTTGGCCGCGGCCCCGTCCCCTCTGCCTTCCGGACCATGACAACTGACGCATCCGCCCATTCCCAGGAAGATGGCTTTGCCCTCCGCCAGGATTTCCGGGGTCGGCTCAAACGGGGGACGGACTTGCCGGGCTTGGGCCAAGGCCCCGGAGGGCACGCGGGGAATCGTGATGTCATATTCACCCCCGGCTTGGCCGTATCCCGTGGGATTTACGCCCCATACATCGACGGCTCCTCCGATCCACATGACTGCACTCAAGACGACCCAGGATCCATGATTTCGCACGACACGTTCCTCCTTGTTGCGTGGGTTATGCTCCAAGCCCCGAGCCGGGGCAGCAACCGGGGGAGACTCTACCATTGCCAACGCTGGCGGGGCAATCCCGTCTGAGCACCGGGATGGAGCCCCGGCTTGCCGCGTGTGGTTCGAGGTCGCGAGAAATTGGTGAAGCAACCGGTTTCGGGTCTCAGGTCTGGCAAATCGTTCTGCTTCCTCTTTCTTCGTTCAGGGCAGGCCCTGAGCCTTTCCCCAGTCATTCTGAGGGAAGCGAGGAAGGTCTCGTTCACCCATCCTGGAACAGCAGATCCTTACAACTCAGGCCAGGTCCTTTGTTCAGGCTTTTGCAGATATTCACTCGTCCCGTTAGGAGCCGGGAAGCGGTTTTATGTTAGAATGCGGCGCGATCTGGGAACCGAAGGACCAAGGACGTGACTCTGACACCAGGACTCTGCGGGCGTTTCCATGCCTTTTGATGAACGGGCCAGGGCCCGCTATGTGTCAGGCATGCGTCGCCGTATCATCGAATTACGAGCTCAATCGGAACGCAGCCTTGACGTTGCCATTGACACGATGATGCTGGAACGCGCCGAGAGTTACCTCAAGGTCGAAACCGGTCTGACGGAAATCGAGCGGATGGTAGTGCTCATCGAAGAGGAATTGGGTGAGGTCCAGGAACTCACCCATGCCCAGCGCCTGGAAGCGCGGCTCGAATTCATAGAGGATCGCTTTGAAGATTTCGACAGTGAAATCTATCAACGTCCCAAGCGGCGTCGGCGAAAGATCAATCTGTTTGATTTCTTCAAGAAATCGACCGGAAGTCGTGAGACAACGGCTTCTCAAGGAGAAATCAATTCACACGAGGAAGCCTATCGGGCCTTGGATCTCGACTTCGGGAGTTCGATGGTGGCGGTGACCCGGGCCTTTCGTCAAAAAGCCAAGAAGCTCCACCCCGATATTAATAAAGGTGACCGCAGTGCCGAACCAGAACTGCGGCGGATCATCGAGGCGTATCAGTTTCTCAGGGCGGATTCCACCATTCCTCGTACCGACGCCCAGGAAGACCAGGCACGATGAGGCAAAGAGAGGCCTTTCTTCGAGCCCTTCGTTGACGTGCGGGCTTCCGCCATCATGTCATGACCGTTTCCGGAAATTTCTTCTTGCACCAGGTCTGTCCGTTGTCTTGACGGAAATTTCCCGTGCGTGTTACAAGCTGGCTGGACTGCCAGCCTTTTGTACGACAATTCCCGTGATGACCCCACAGGCTCCGGATGCGACCGAATTTGAAGTGGCGATGGATTCCCATCGCGCCTTAAAGGATCTTCGCGTCCGCAAACCCGGACAACCCGTTTGCGTCGTGGGGTCAGGTGAGGATCGGAAAGGTAGAGAAGGCGTCTTCCAGCATTTCAACGTTCGCTTGGCCATCGTCAAGTTTCCCGATGGGAAAACTCTGGGGTATGATCCGCAGGATCTTTTGTTGCCGTGCGAGATTCATGAGGATGGAGAAGCCTTTTTTGAAATTCGCTCCTGCGCGATGTGCAACCAGATCTTCCCCCTCACTTCCGATGAATTTCGAGCCGAGCAGGAACGGACCGAATGTCCTGAATGCCAGCCGTGATCGCGGGGAGTCAGCCGTCCCCCCATTTGAGTTTATTCCTCAAGACATCATAGTACGTCCGTTTGGGAAAACGGATCAGGCGCGTTCTGTGAGGCGAGGCGCCAACCATTAACGTGTCGCCATGCTCTATGGGAATCCCGATTTGTCCGTCAACCGTCACGGTGCCCCCTTCATGGCTGGTCAATTGAATCTCCAGCACGACCTGGCTTGGGACAAGGAGGGGGCGGTGAGTCAGGGTATGGGGGCTGATGGGCGTCAGGACCAGGGTTTCGAGACTCGGGTCTAAAATCGGACCGCCCGCGGACATGGAGTAGGCCGTGGACCCGGTCGGAGAGGCGACAATCAATCCATCGCCTCGCAGCATGGTCACAAATTGTTTGTCGACCTGAATGCTCGTGCTGATCATTCGTCCTGAGACCCCTTTGCTGATGACCGCGTCGTTCAACGCGGTTCGTTGCCGTTGTGCACCGTTGTTGTGGCGGATCTGGGCCTGGAGGCGCAGACGGTGATCTACGTAGAATTCATTGGCAAAGATTTTTTCCAGAGAGTCGTACATCGTTGCTGTCGTGCTCTCCGTCAGAAAACCCAGGCCTCCCAAATTGATCCCCAGGATGGGGACGGATCGTTTTTCCACGAGTCGGGCTGCCCGCAACATCGTCCCGTCTCCACCGAGCACGAGTACGAGATCGGCTTCAGCGGCGATCTGCTCCTCTTGCCGGTCTTCGTCAGAAAATTCCCCTGGAGAGGAGCCAACTATGACGGTTTTTCGTTTCCGTTCGAGCCAGTCCACCAATTCCTCCAGAAGGGGGCGAATGGCGGGAGATTGGGGCTTGGTCAGGATGCCAATAATGGTCACGAGCGACTCACACACAACAGATGGGCCAGAAGGAGAGGGGTGGAAGCCGTGAAATTCTATCGTTCACCACGTCTGGAGTCAACGAAAGGCATGGTCTTCATCCTCACTCCTGGTGTGGCAGACCTCGATGACAGAGGGCCTGGGCCGGAATGAGGATGCCGGAGCGAAGGAGCAGGAGACGACAGGAGACGAGCATCGTTGCTTGCCCGGAGAAAACGGAGAAAAGCAAGGAATGGATGAGTGGGTAAGGTGTTCCGTCGGCTGCGGGCGAGCCCGGACTTCCGGGAAATCGTGTGGCATGCTCTTGACGACGGCGTTGGAATATGAAACGTTACGTCATCGTGAGGCGTCGCGGTCTTGTCTTGACAGTTTTCAGATCAGATGGATAGACTAATCCTCGGGTTTCACATGAGGGTTGGCCGTGTGCCGGCGATGTTCAGATCCACTGGAGCGGACAGTTTTTTCGATGTGCTCGCCGGGAATGTGCTGACTGGGGGTTGAATCCGATGGTAAAAGCCCTCCGGGGCTTGCTGGAAGAGGCCGGATCCTGGTAGAGCCGGGGCCTCGGCTGATTGGGGCTGGAGTGAAATTCGGGATCGGGAAAGCTCGTGTTGTTGGTGCCGTGTATGACGTGGCGTTCTTCGAGGAGGAGACGCGGGATGCCTTGCCGAAAATTGACCGCAGTGTTGGAATGGAGGCATTGGGGATTTCCTGAGGCTACGTCAGGCCTTGTGCATTCGGTTTATAATGATTGAAGGGGTGCGTTCGCACGATGGGGAAGGAAAATGTGCGCAGAGGAGCAATGTGTTTGGTGAAAAAGGAAATAGGCCAATTCGACGGCAATGGCTGAGAAGGCCAGCAGCCCCCTCGAAATGATTAGCCCCTTTCTTTTGACTGCCTGACAAGGAGGGAAAATGTTCGAGCGATTCACGGACAGAGGTCGCAAGATTATTATCCTGGCCCGCGAAGAGGCCGAACGTCATCAAAACGACTATCTCGGCACGGAGCATTTGGCCCTGGCCATTCTCCGCGAATCCGATGGCATTGCCCTCATGATCATTAAGAAGATGGGGTTGTCTCCCGAGCAAATTCGTTTGGAAGTGGAACGCAGCTTACCTACTGGCGGGACGACCGTGACCTTCGGCGAGATTCCCTTCAGCCCCCGTGTCAAGAAGGTGATTGAATACGGTGTTGAAGAGGCGCGGTTGCTTGGACACAATCATATCGGGAGCGAGCATCTCCTGCTGGGATTGCTTCGAGAAGAAGAAGGGATCGGAGGGAAGGTGCTTCGCAGTCTGGGCGGCAACTTGCTGACGGCTCGGCAATTGACGGTGACCTTCCTGCGGAAATCGGGCTCCCGGGAGCGGGACAAGAAAAGTAGTACCCCCGCGCTCGATGAATTCGGCAGGGACCTGACGCAATTGGCTCAGGATTCCATGCTGGATCCCGTCATCGGCCGTGGAGATGAAATCGAACGGGTCTTGCAGATTTTGAGCCGTCGCTCCAAGAACAATCCGGCCTTGATCGGCGAATCCGGGGTCGGCAAGACCGCGATCGTTGAAGGGTTGGCCCAACGGATCGTCTCGATGGACGTTCCCGATAACCTCTTGAATCGAAGGGTCATTGCCCTGGATTTGGGTTCCCTGGTGGCCGGCACGAAGTATCGGGGGCAATTTGAGGAACGACTCAAGGTGGTCATGAAGGAAATCGTGCAGGCGGGGAACGTGATTTTGTTCATCGATGAGCTCCATACCCTGGTGGGAGCGGGAGCGGCCGAAGGGTCGATCGATGCCGCCAATATGCTCAAGCCGGCGTTGTCTCGCGGTGAGATTCACTGCATCGGGGCGACCACCATGGATGAATATCGAAAACACATCGAGAAGGACGGCGCCCTGAAACGACGGTTTCAGCCTATTTATGTGAACCCGCCTTCCGTGGAAGAAACCATCAAGATCATTCAGGGCTTGCGGGATCGCTATGAAGAGCATCATGGCGTGGAAATTTCTGATGACGCGGTGATAGAAGCCGTCAAGTTGACCGATCGCTACATCACGGATCGGTTTCTTCCCGATAAGGCGATCGATCTTATTGACGAAACGGGGTCCCGAGCCAAGTTGCAATCCTATTCCCTGCCCCAGGAGTTGAAATCGCTGGAGCAGGAACTCAAGCGCGTGGCGCATGAAAAGGAAGTCGCGATCGGGTTGCAGAGTTTTGAGGAGGCCGTGAAGTTTCGGGAAGAAGAAGAACGACTGCGAAAACTCCTGGAGGATGCCAAGCGTGATTGGAAGAAGAATCAGGAGCAGCATAAGCCCGTCATCGGAGCCGAAGACGTCAGTTTTGTGGTGTCCAAGATTACGGGGATTCCGCTTTTTAAACTTGAGGAAGAAGAGTCGGAAAAACTGCTGCACATGGAAGATTTTCTCCACAAGCGTATCGTGGGGCAGGAAGAAGCCATTTCCGCTGTTTGCCGCGCCATTCGTCGATCCCGAGCCGGTCTGAAGGAAGAGCGTAAGCCGATCGGATCCTTCATCTTTCTCGGACCGACGGGCGTTGGGAAAACCGAGTTGGCCCGAGCCCTGGCCGAGTTTTTGTTTAATACCGAAGACGCGCTGATTCGAATCGATATGTCGGAGTACCAGGAGAAATTTACGAGTTCACGGTTGTTCGGTGCGCCTCCGGGTTACGTGGGTTATGAAGAAGGGGGCCAGTTGACCGAAAAGGTCCGGCGGCGTCCCTATTCGGTGGTGTTGTTCGATGAAATTGAAAAAGCCCATCCGGATATCTTCAACGTCCTTCTGCAGGTTCTGGATGATGGGGTCCTCACGGATAGTCTGGGGCGGAAGGTCGATTTCAAAAATGCCATTCTCGTGATGACGTCCAACCTGGGCACGAAGCTCATTCAGAAAGGCGTGTCTCTCGGATTTCAGAAGGTCGAAGAGGCTGAAACCCGCAAACGCATGAAGACGGATATTCTGGATGAATTGAAACGGAACTTCAGCCCGGAATTTCTGAATCGGATCGACGAGTTCGTCGTCTTTCATCCCTTGGAAAAAGAACATCTGCTCAACATTATCGATATCCTGATCCGTGAGTTGAACGAACGGTTGGCGGAACGTGACGTTCACTTGGAAATCGGCGATGACGTCAAGCAATGGCTGATTGAGCAAGGCTATCAACCGCAGTACGGGGCGAGGCCCATGAGACGAACCATCCAAAAGTTGCTGGGCGATCCCTTATCCGACGAACTCATTCGAGGGCGCTTTAAGGATGCCAAGAAAATTAAAGTCGCGCTTCGAGATCATGCTCCCATTTTTGTTGAAGAAGAGGCCATGGCGAGCGTGTGAACCCGCGACGCTGCGTCGATTGCCTAAGCCATTCACGAATTGTTTTCCTTCCCCTGAGACGACTCTCGTTCCACTTCGTGACGAGAGTCGTTGTTTTTTATGATGCCTCGACACGTCCATGACCACGTGACGCATCCAGCCTCCCCGAATGTGCCGAGTCTCTTGGGCCTCGAAACGTCCTGTGACGAAACCGCTGCCGCGGTGCTGTCACTTCAGGGGCATCTGTTGTCGAGTCGTGTGGCGTCCCAACATGAGGTACACGACCGTTTCGGTGGAGTGGTGCCGGAGCTGGCCTCGCGAAAACACGTGGAACGCATTGAAGCGGTGACGCAGGCTGCGCTCGATCAGGCAGGCGTCCGTTGGTCCGATCTTTGCGCCATTGCGGTGACGCGAGGGCCGGGGCTTGCCGGTGCGCTGGTTGTTGGAGTGAGCTTTGGGAAAGCCCTGGCCTATGCCCTGGGCGTGCCATGCATCGGCGTGCATCATCTAGAAGGTCATATTGCCTCTGCGTGGTTGGAGTATCCTGATTTTGTGACCCCCTGCGTCGTGCTCGTAGTATCCGGAGGACATACACACTTGTATCTCGTGTCTCAGCGCGGTGACTATGAACTCCTCGGAAAGACCCTTGACGATGCCGCGGGAGAGGCCTTTGATAAAGGCGCCAAGATGCTGGGGCTTTCCTACCCGGGTGGTCCTGCGCTTGATCGGTTGGCGCAATCCGGGGATCCCTCCGTCGTCCGTTTCCCTCGTCCGTACTTGAATCGAGGAGCGTTCAATTTCAGTTTCAGTGGCATTAAAACGGCATTGCTGTATTATTTGAAGGATCAAGGAGCACGCAAGACCTTGCCTTCGCCGGCGCACGTCGCCGCCGGGTATCAGGAAGCCATTGTGGAGGTCCTGGTCGAAAAATCGTTTCGGGCGGTGCGTCGTTATCGCGTTGCCGGTTTGGCCGTGGTCGGGGGCGTCTGTGCGAATTCCCGCTTGCGAACCATCCTGCATGCCCGTGCGGAAAGCGAAGGGATTCGTCTTGCCTTGCCTCGTCTGCATTTTTGTACGGATAACGCCGCGATGGTGGCCACTGCCGGGTGGTGGGCCTACCAGCAGCGGCGTTGGTCCTCCTGGGACCTGGATGCCCAGCCTAGTTTGGCGATCGAGGCCCGGCCCGTTTCCAGGGCCGCGATGTAGGGGGGGCGACACGATCGAGAGGTGTTCTCTATTCCACGTGCCATCGGACATCTGACCGGATTGAAGCCTGGCCAGGTTATGCGGCTTGAACGTCTGTATCGTCGGCGCGTGCCCGTGGATACAGTCATTTCGTCGGAGTTGGCTCGTTCCTGTACGGAATTGTCGCATGAAATTCGACGGCAAATCGGGCTTCTGATCAATCGACGGGGAATCATCGAATCCGTCATCGTCGGAGCGGACCGCCAGTTGGTGATCCCGCAACTGGCGCGGAGTCGGTCGGGACCACGGTTGTTGCGTGGTGTACGTTTTGTGCATACCCATCTTGATAATCAACCGTTAACCAAGGACGACCTGACCGATCTTGCGTTGCTTCGCCTGGATTTGATGGCGGTGCTGGGCGTGGGAGACGGAGGAGAACCGGTCTCCATCTCGTTAGCCCACCTGCTGCCGCCCAACCCGGAAGGAAAAGCCTATGAGGCATGGCCACCGCAAAGCCTCCGGACTTTTCAGGTCCGGTGTGATGACTTCGTGCAATCGCTGGAGGCTGAGATTTTCAGGGTCACCCCGGCGCTTCGTCGCACGGATGAGCAGCTCGGGGCGTTGCTGGTCAGCGTGACGGAGGGGCATCGAGCCGATCAGGAAGAACGCCTGCGGGAATGTCAGGAACTCGCGACGTCGCAGGGCATTCAGGTACTCGGAACCGTGGTACAACGATTATCTCGTATCAATCCCAAATACGTCTTGGGAGTGGGAAAGCTTACCGACGTGATCATTCACGCGCTTCAAAGCGGAGCCGATTTGTTGATTTTCGATCGGGATCTGACCCCGACCCAAATCCGGGCGTTATCCGAGAAGATCGAGTTGCGGGTGATCGATCGAACGCAGTTGATTCTGGATATTTTTGCGAGTCGAGCACATTCACGCGCCGGAAAAATTCAAGTGGAACTGGCGCAACTCAAATATCTGTTGCCTCGGGTGTCTCAATCCAGCACGGCGTTCTCCCGTCTGGGAGGCGGCATCGGCGCACGAGGTCCCGGCGAGACCAAACTCGAAACCGATCTGAGACGAATACGGGATCGGATTCATCATCTCGAACGTGAACTGAAGGACGTGAGTCGTCAACGAGCACAGCAGAATCCCAGACGCCTTCGCCAGGAGGTTCCGGTCGCGTCGATCGTCGGCTATACAAACGCCGGGAAGTCCACGTTGCTCAACGCTTTGACCAACAGCCAGGTCTCGACCGGGAATCGGCCGTTTGAGACCCTGGATACCGTCAAGCGACGGCTCAGGCTTCCTTCGGGCCGAAATGTGATTCTGACCGATACAGTCGGGTTCATTCGAGATCTTCCCCAGGATCTTTTGGAAGCCTTTCGGACGACCCTCGACGATCTGCGTCACGCCGATCTGCTGGTGCACGTGGTAGATGCGACCGCGTCCGATCGGGACCAGCAGATACATGTGGTCGAAAGACTCTTGCATGAGCTAGAATTGCAACACGTGCCACGGGTGTTGGTCATGAATAAATGCGATCGGGTGTCCCCGGCAGACGTCGTCGTGCTCGAGCGGCGGTTCCAGGCCCTTTGCGTCTCGGCTATCAGGAACGCGACCCTGGCACCGTTACGAGATGCACTCGCCGAGGCCCTGGGCTCGACCGTGCCGTTTGGGCAGGTGGCCACTTGGATGGCGGAACCGGCCTTGGCGGTGCAGGTTTCCGGAGGCAGGACGCGGGACGATGAATGAGGCGCGCGGGCGCACGGGACGTGGCACGTCATCCTCATCCGTGAAAACCCGTGCCGGTCGGATTCTGAAACGCCTTCGAACGCATGGTCCGAACCCGTTGGTGGAACTCGCCCACACCAATCCCTTTGAATTGCTGGTGGCAACGATCCTGTCGGCACAATGTACGGATGAAAGGGTGAACCGGGTGACGCCAGCGGTGTTTGCGACCTATCCAGGAGCCCGGGAATTAGCCCGTGCGTCTCAAGCACAACTCGAAGGCCTGATCAAATCCACGGGATTTTATCGGAACAAGGCACACCATCTGGTGAAGTGCAGTCAGGTCCTGGTCGAACAATTTGGAGGGATCGTCCCGAGGACCATGGAAGAGTTGACGTCGTTGCCCGGAATCGGACGAAAGACCGCAAACGTGCTGTTGGGGGTCTGCTTCCGGGTGCCGGCGGTCGTTGTGGACACCCACGTGAAACGCGTGGCGCAGCGATTGCATCTCACCCGGAATGCCGACCCGACCAGAATCGAAAGAGACTTGCAGGCGGTCTGGCCCGCCCGGGATTGGACTGAAGGCTCGCAGCGGATTTTGCTCCACGGCCGCTACGTCTGTCTGGCGCGAAGGCCTCAATGTGCGTCCTGCGTGCTGTATGAAGATTGTCAGTGGGAAGGAAAGCCGTTGCGCCCATGTTGAAGAGCATGACGGGTTTTGGAAAAAGGGAAGAAACCTGGCAAGGGCTTGCCATTGCCGTGGAAGTTCGGTCGGTGAACCATCGATTCCGGGAAATCGTCATCCGCGTGCCCAAGGGAAGGCTTGAGTGGGAAGAGGAATTGAAACGGCTGGTGGCCCGAAAATGTCGTCGGGGAAGAATCGAGCTTAGTGTGGCCTATGGGGGAAGCGGTGAACGAGACAAACGCGTCGTGGTTGATCGTTCCCTGGCGCGGGATTATTATCAGGCCCTTGAACACGTGCAGCGGGATTTCGGACTGGGCGGTCAGATCGACGTCGGGCTTTTGGCCTCATTCCGGGATGTATTTCACGTTGTCGACATTCCCCTCGATGACCGGAAGGTGAGTCGAGTGGTGAAGCGGCTCGTGTCGGGAGCGCTTGCGGATCTCGACCTCATGCGGTCGAAAGAAGGGAAAGCCCTTCAGGTCGATATCGTGAAACGGGTAAAGGTCGTTCGAGACGTTCAACGGTCGATCGAGCGTCGTCTGCCCCGCGTTGTCCAAGGTCTCCAGGAACGCATGCGCGCGCGCGTGCATGCGTTGGTCGGCTCGACGCGTGATCGGGAAACGCGGTTCGATCAGGAACTGGCGCTGTTTGCCGATCGGTGTGACGTAACGGAAGAGCTCATCCGGTTTCGGAGCCACGTCACACAATTTGAGGAGATGATCAAAAAGCGGGAACCGGTCGGACGGCAGTTGGATTTTTTATTGCAGGAAATGGGGCGTGAAGTGAATACGACGGGATCCAAGGCGAATGACGTGGAGATCTCGAAGCACGTCATTCAACTCAAGAGTGAGCTCGAAAAGATTCGAGAACAGGTGCAGAATGTGGAATGATCCATCTTGTCGAGGCGGCTCCTCCGATGTCGGCTGAAGGCGTCCTGGTCGTGGTGTCGGGGCCCTCCGGCGTGGGGAAAACCACGTTGTGCAAGAATATCCTCACCCGCATGCCGGGCACCATGTTGTCGGTATCCTATACGACAAGAAGCCCGAGGGAGGGTGAGCGAGACGGAGTCGAGTACTGTTTTGTCGATGAAACTGGATTTCAGGACCTGATTCGGGAAGAGGCGTTTGTCGAGTGGGCTGAAGTGCATGGACACAGGTACGGCACGCCGAAGCAGCCGTTGTTGGAGGCCCTGCATAAAGGGGTTGACGTGTTGTTGGACATCGACGTCCAGGGAGCAAGACAAATCATGGAACGTTTGGCCGGGGCCGTGTACGTGTTTGTGGCTCCGCCGTCGTTGGACATCCTCGGAAAACGGCTTTGTCAACGGGCTTCGGAGCCCTTGGAGGAAATCCAGCGTCGTCTTCGCAAAGCGAGTGATGAAATTGCCAGGTTCCAGGACTATCATTACTTCGTTCGGAATGAAGAACTTCTGCACGCGACAAAAGAATTGGAGTCCATCATTCTGGCCGAACGGATAAGGACCGACCGATTCGCCCCTGAATGGCTTGTGGAGAAGGGGTTGATCGAAGCCGTGACGATGAAGAAGACTGCCACGTAACCTTTATTCACCAGAGGAGTTTCGATCATGATAGACACGCTGCCACTACTTCCGGACGATAAAGACGGCAAGTTCGATTCTCGCTATCGAGTCGTGCTGGTTGCCGCCCAACGGGCCAAACAGCTCATGCGCGGGACCACGTCATCACACCCGAGCAAGTTTGCAAAAGAAACCTCCATTGCGCTCGAGGAAGTGCTGGAGAACAACGTGGAGTATCTGGTGGGCCAAGAAGCGCGTCAGGCTCTTCGTGACGCCAGAAAAAGCCTGGAGTCTGAATTTCAACCGGCCTTGTTGATTGAGGGAGATGAAGACGCCAAGGAGATCAAGAAGCAACTCAGCGTCTACGTTGACGATTCGACGAAAGAATCCGTTGCGGAGGCAGAATCCGAGACCTGAAGGCGTTCCTCTTTTCCATTCGAGTGCGTCTCGGAGCGACTGCACTCGGAGATGACGGAAGGCGGAGCGACCCGAGAACCCATGATGAGTGTCAACGCGTTACAGGGCAAGCGGATCGTCCTCTGTGTCACGGGTAGTATTGCGGCCTATAAAGCCGTGTCCCTGCTTCGGACGCTCGTCAGGGACGGGGCCGAGGTCTCCGTGGTCATGACGCCGTCCGCCATGCAGTTCGTCGCGCCGCTGACCTTCGAAGTGTTGTCCGGTCGGCCGGTTCTTCAGCGACTCTTTGCCGATTCTCAGCCCCTGCCGCACCTCAGGGTGACGGAAGAGGCGGATCTGGTCCTGGTGGCGCCGGCGACGGCGAACTGTCTGGCCAAATGTGCGTTGGGGTTGGCTGATGATCTGCTGGGCGCGTTGTTTCTGGCGGCACGATGCCCGATCGTGATGGCTCCGGCCATGGATGGAGAAATGTGGGATCATCCCGCGCTGGTGGCACACGTCCGGACGTTGCGCGACCGTGGAATCATGGTGTTGGAGCCCGAGAAAGGTCCGCTGGCGTCCGGGCTGTTCGGAACAGGGCGTCTGCCTGCTGAACACGTGATTAGAGAGGCCGTGCTTTCCCGTCTTGCTCTTCGGCGGGATTGGTCTGGACAGCGGGTGCTTGTCTCCGCGGGCCCCACGCGGGAACCTCTTGATGCGGTTCGCTTTATCACGAATGCCTCTTCGGGAAAAATGGGGTACGCGCTGGCAGAGGCCGCGGCCCAACGGGGAGCGGAGGTGGTTCTCGTCAGTGGCCCGACGGCCTTGTCGCCCCCTCCCAACGTGCCACGCGTCTCTGTGCTGACGGTTGAAGAGATGCAAGAAGCTCTGGAGGCCCGGTTTGCTTGGGCTACCGTCCTCGTGATGACCGCGGCGGTCGGAGATTTTCGAGCTCGGTCCCCCCTGTCTGCCAAGGCCAAAAAGCAGGAATGGACCGGCGAGCCCTTGGAACTCGAGCGTACCCCGGATATCTTGCAATCGTTGGCACGGAAACGGACGAGCCAGATCTTAGTCGGATTTGCGGCGGAATCCGATGATCTGCTTGCGAATGGCCGCAGGAAACTGCATGAAAAAGACTTGGATTTGCTCGTGATTAACGGAATTGCCGGTGTGCAATCGGCCTTCGGCAACGAGACCAATGAAGTCATTCTCCTCCCTCGCCAGGGAACGCCCATTGAGGTTGAGCGATTGCCGAAACGTCTGCTGGCCGATCGTATTCTGGATACGGTTCAGGAGCAGTGCCTGTTCGCCCCGTGTCAGCAACCGCCTGTCCGCCGGATTTAGTAATTCGCGTCGACGTCTTACCTTACTCTCCGACATCTGGTTCTCCTCGCGCCGTCGCGTTGCGCCGGGGACCCCATGAAGGGGGCTCACCCCCTTCAGAACCCCCGGTTCGAATCCCCCCGCTTCACCGGAGCGGGTTGCGATCAAGCACCTTCCCGGATCCTGTGACGGGGGATGATGTGGCGGAGAGGGTGGGCATTCGAAGTCGCGTGGGCAGGCTCTCCCCACGCTCCCGCGAGGGGGCCATGCCCCCTTGCGCCGTCGCGTGGCGCCGGGGACCCCATGAAGGGGGCTCACCCCCTTCAGAACCCCCGGTTCGAATCCCCCCGCTTCACCGGAACGGGTTGCGATTAAACACCTTCCCGGATCCTATGACGCAGGATGATGTGGCGGAGAGGGTGGGCATTCGAAGTCGCGTGGGCAGGCTCTCCCCACGCTCCCGCGAGGGGGCCATGCCCCCTTGCGCCGTCGCGTGGCGCCGGGGACCCCATGAAGGGGGCTCACCCCCTTCAGAACCCCCGGTTCGAATCCCCCCGCTTCACCGGAGCGGGTTGCGATCAAGCACCTTCCCGGATCCTGTGACGGGGGATGATGTGGCGGAGAGGGTGGGATTCGAACCCACGGACCGTTGCCGGTCAACGGTTTTCGAGACCGCCCGATTCGGCCACTCTCGCACCTCTCCGCAGTGAGCGCGTTCAGTTCATCGTGAGGGGTTCACCGTGCCTGAGCCGTTGAAAGAACCGTTGCAGAAGGTCACGACATTCGTCTTCCAGGATGCCGTGCGTGACGGCGATCCGGTGATTCAAGCGATGGTCCTCATGGAGCGCATACAAGGAGCCACAGGCTCCGGCTTTGGGATCCCCCGTCCCGAAAACCAGGCGAGCAATCCGCGCGTGAAGCATGGCACCGGCACACATGAGACAGGGTTCCAACGTCACGTACAGGGTTGTGCCGGTTAATCGCCAGGAGCGCAACCTGTCTGCGGCTTTCCTGATGGCGACGAGTTCCGCATGTGCCGTCGGGTCCTGGCTGCGTTCCCTGATGTTCCGTCCCCTGGCAATGATGGTATGCTCACGCACGAGTATGGCCCCCACGGGGACTTCGCCGTCGGAAGCGGCTCGTTGCGCTTCCAGCAGCGCATCGTGCATGAAGCGCTCGTCTTCCTGGTGTTTCATGGTTGTTTCCATCCTTCGTTTTCTTCCGCGAGGTCTCTTGCCCCGAAGCCACGTCAAACAATCCTGGTACGCGACGCGGGGGTTTAGTGCAAACGTCAATCATGGTACCATAGAATGGCCTCGGACTCCATGAGGCGACACGTTGATGAATGTGACACTTCGCACTCCCATCGCCGTTCCCCTTTCTGCCGAGCGACTTCAGGCGCTCTGGCAGGAATTGAACGATGCCTATTTCTCCAACCGGCTACCGGCCATTGAGATTCAATGGAGTACCCGTCTGACGGCATCGGCCGGCCTTTTCCGGAGTCAAACGGGGCCGCGCACTTCTCGGGTGTCTCCGGAAGAACGGCATGGGAAGGGACGGGTTATTCGTTTGTCGGTTCCCCTCCTTCGACGGCAATCGTTTGAAGAAATACGAGGAACCCTCGCCCACGAGATGATTCATCAATGGCAGTTTGACGTGAAGAAACATTGCCCTTCACATGGACGGGAGTTTCGACGAATCATGGCTCTGATGAATGCCGATGGCTTGGGGATCACGGTGTATCATACGCTGACTGAAGAAGCCAAGGCATCCACGGAATTCATGGCTCGACCCGGGCACGTGTCTCCTCGTCAACGCCACACCGTTTCGACGAAACGGCATCACGATGGGCTGGATCAAGGGTCTCTTCAGGAAATTTTCGGGGGTTCCTTCACGGGTGACGGCTCGATCCCAATCCCTCAAGGTGGGCGGTCCCGTTCAACTGGCCTTTGATTTTTGAGCGATGGTCCTCGTGCGTGGAGGTCAGGGGCTCGTCCACCTCGTCGCTCCGCGCCTCTTGTCCGGCTTCCTCGTCCCAGTCGCGTGCCTGCATGGGCTCGCCGCGATGCAGATGAGTGCTGACGTGTTGTGAGGCAGGACTCATGAGGGGAAAGTCCGGAGAACGCGATGGCCCCGCGTGAATTGAAGAAGGAGCAAATGTTGCCAAACCAGACTGTGGTCTGATACCTACGCGCGTGGGTCCGTCGCCGTTCCCGAGGAGAATGGTATCTCAGCGGCGAAAGGCGTCTTTACCTTTGACGATGTTGGAGAGAAGTTCATCGGCCTGTCTGGCTGCTTTTCGATGCCGCCACCACCGGATGCCGAAATGGCAAGCAACGATTCCCGCCAGACAACCCACGACGATTCCCATCTCATGACTCATGACGATAGTCTAGGGGACTCTCATCATGTGAGCAAGGTTGATGGTGGGCCCTGTCATGGCTAGCGGCTCCTGAAAGAAGTGTCAATCCATGGAATTGTGGGTGTTGTTCGTTTCGTTGTTCGCAATCCTGCTCGGCGCGGAAACGTTTACCAACGCGCTTGAACATTTTGGGCAACGGCTGAACCTTTCCGAAGGGGTCACGGGATCGGTCTTTGCGGCCGTGGGCACGGCGTTACCCGAGACGATGGTGCCGGTGGTTGCCGTGTTGGCCACCAGCGGGGATTTGTCGGTTCGACAGGACGTGGGTGTGGGAGCCATTTTAGGGGCTCCGTTAATGCTTTCGACCATCACCCTGTTCTTGATGGGAACGTTTGCTGCTTCGCGTCGCGGGTGGGCTCAGGCTTTTTGTCCGGAGCCGACCGGCGTGCATCGGGACCTGAATTGGTTTCTCTTTGCCTTTGGATTGGCCGCTCTTGCGATCTTTGTTCCTTCGGAATGGCGATGGGTACGCGTGTCGTTGGCCGTAGGCTTGGTCCTGAGTTATGCGTGTTATCTGATGTTGACCATCCGCGCATCACGGGATCTGGTTGAGCAGGGCCATGGCACCGAGGCGGATCATCCTCTTTTTTTGAGTCGATTGCGTTTCCCCGTGAACCTTGCCACGATCCTTCTGCAATTGATCCTTGGATTTGGAGTGATCATTGGAGGCGCCAAGGGGTTTGTCTACGGCGTAGAGCATTTGGCCGCTTGGCTTGGAGTGTCCACCTTGGCCCTGTCGTTGTTGATCATCCCGGTGGCGACCGAATTGCCGGAAAAAGTGAATAGCATTATTTGGGTGCGGCGGGGCCGCGACACCCTGGCCTTTGGCAACATCACCGGGGCGATGGTATTTCAAGGGAGTCTGCTTCCTGCCTTGGGGGTCTTGTTGACGCCGTGGATTCCTCGAAAGGAAGTGCTCTGGGGGATGGGGTTGACGGTCCTTGCCACGGGCTATCTCAAGTTCCGTTTACGGTCTCACGCCTTGAAGCCGTATCATCTGATTTTCAATGGTTTGTGCTATCTTGCCTTCGGCTTGCTCATTGCCTTTGGATAGCGACGCGTCAGGATTGTATCGCCGACTTCAAGAGGAAAAGGTTTGTAGTCTCTCTCCGGTTTCTTATAAAATAAGGATTTGACCGGGCCGTCTTTTCCTTTTTGAGGAGGTTGCATGAAATCACCCGTGGTGACCTGTTTGGATATGGAGGGTGTCTTAACGCCGGAAATTTGGCTGGCGTTGTCCGAGAAAACGGGGATTGCCGACTTGAAGGTCACGACCCGGGATATTCCCGACTATGACGAGTTGATGCGGCTTCGCTTGGACGTGTTGGCCAAGTTTCGGCTCAGACTGTCGGATGTCACGGACGTGGTTGCGGAGTTGAAACCCCTCGATGGTGCCGTGGAGTTTTTGACCTGGTTGCGAGAGCGGTGTCAAGTCATTATCTTGTCCGACACCTATTATGATTTGGTCAGTCCTCTGATGAAACAACTGAATTATCCTTCCCTCTTCTGTCATACTCTGGAGATTGACGACGCAGGCTACATTCGGAATTATTCGCTTCGGCAAAGAGACCAGAAACGCCACGCGGTGGCGGCCGTCAAGGGGCTGAATTTTCACGTGTTGGCTGCGGGAGATTCATATAACGACGTGTCGATGCTCGAAGAGGCCGATGCCGGGTTTTTCTTCCGTCCTCCGGACGTGATTTGTTCCGAATATCCTCAATTTCCGGTCACGCGTTCCTATCCCGAGCTCATGGAACGGTTCGTCTCTGCCGGAGGGCTATGTCATTAAGGTTGCCACGTCAATCCGTTGGGCATGACGGTTGCGGCAACGATCGAAGCCGATTATGGTTTACCCATTATTCCAACAGTTCCGGACTGTTGTTCGCCAAAGGAGGCAATGTATGAGTCGCCTGGCTGTCATGCACAAGGCATGTGGTGTGCTTATGATCCTGTCGTTGACGATAACGGGCTGCCTGGGCTCACGGGATTGGATCTATCCGCCTCCCCCGGGCAAGACGTATTTGAATATTCCGGCTCCCGAGAAAGTTGACGGCAGTCTGGTGGTGGTTCCTCTTGACGATAAGCGAGACACGGAGGTCCGTGAACAATATTGGGCCACGGTCATTCCCTTCGTCCCCTATGGAGGCACGGCGTATGATCGGCCTGAGGCGATTTCGAATCCCGAGCCCGTTGACGAAGTGTCCTTTGCCCCGTCACGCGATTTTGCCCGTGCCATTGCCGATGAGATTCGCAGTACGGAGATCTTTTCTTCCGTGACGTTTGTCGACCGGGATGAACCGGTGCCGCCTAGTGATTTCGTCTTGCAGGGACGCCTCTATTCGACACGATGGGAGCGGAACGTTTCCACGTATCTGTTCGGTCCCGTCGGTACCATTTTCTGGGCGGCCGGCTTGCCGCTGGGAACGACCGAGACCGAGATGGAATTGGACGTGCAATTGACGCAAGCGGGGAAGCCGAACGACGTGCTGTGGAGCTTCGCGATGGAATTTGAAGCGCAGGAAAGGGATGGACTCTATTATGGGTTGGAGGATTCCATCAGGAATTATCCCAAAGCCCTTCAAGATGGCCTCCGGCTTGCCATCAGCGATCTGGTGGAAAAGGTTCCCGCACGCCTCAAGCGCCGAGACGGGTAATGGCATAGGGCGAGAAGATTTGAGTCGAACGTGGGTGAATTCGTTGTCTTGGTAACGGCGTCGAGCCAGGAAGAAGCGCTTCTGATCGGTCGCCACGTGGTGAAAAAAAAACTGGCGGCCTGTGTCACGGTCGTGCCCAAGGTTGTGTCGATTTTCGAATGGGAAGGAACCATCTGCGAAGAACCTGAATGGGTCCTGATCATGAAGTCGCACGTCGACGCGTACGATGCCTTGGAGGCTGAAGTGAAAACCCTCCACAGCTATAACGTCCCTGAAATTCTTGCCTTGCCGGTGGCAAAGGGCTCAAACGACTATTTGGCATGGGTCAGGGCCATGACCCGCGGTTGCCCCACCCATGGCTAGAGTCTCCGGACAACGGGCCGACAGACGACGAGTCTGTATGAGCGCTGAACTTTCTGGCCTTCCTGACTCAGAAATTGGTGCTCAGGAGCGACATTACGTATTGGTCCCGATGCTTTTCTTCGGTAAAGTGGTGCGTCAGGAACCGCACGAAAGGCTTTCACCGCTGTATGAACCGCTCTGATGATCGATTGACGATTCTGCTCTTTCGAGGAGTGACGGGGAATCCCCTGAGGATCTCCGTGCGCAACGCGACGGTCAAGCGAATGTTGCTGGCGGTCGTGATTCTTCTGACCGTGCAAGTGGGGATTCTGGTGCATTATGTGGTTCAGACGAACCGGGTCTCCGAACTCGAAGGAGTGAAGAAAGAGCTCAGGGTATCCAGGGGGCAAACGGTTGAATTTTCCGAAGCCGTCGATGAAATGCAGCGGCGTATCCTGACCATCCAGGCGTTAAATGAAAAATTGCAGGTGATGTTTGGGCTTGAGCCTGAGCCAGGAGAGGGCGTTGACGTCAAGGGACAGGGCGGTCCAGAGGTTCCGTATGAGGTGTCCCCTGAAGGGGGAACAGAGGCATCAGATTTCACATCTCTCGGAAAGGAACCTTCCCGGAGCAGGCTTGCTGGGCTTGGGAAGCAGACGAGAGCGCAGGATTTCGACCTCCGGAAGGAGGTTGTCGGCGGTGCCACGATGGCGATGAAAATCAGGAGGGGGCTGTCCCGGTTGGAGCAACAGACGGTACAGCAACAACGGATTCTGGCCAAGTTGGAAAAAGCAGCGGAAGAACGTGTCGGGCGTTGGGCCGCGACACCATCCGTCTGGCCCGTCAAGGGACCCGTGACCTCGAAGTTCGGACCACGTATTTCACCATTTACCGGAAAAAGGGCGTTCCATGCGGGCTTGGATATTGGAGCTCCGCGAGGAGAAAAGGTGCGAGCTCCTGCCAAAGGCAGAGTGGCCGTCGCAGCCTATGACACGAGGATGGGAAATTTTGTTCGGATCAATCATCGGCATGGAATCGAGACGACCTATGGTCATCTTTCCAAGGTTCTCGTTCGGTATGGCCAGGAAGTGAAAAGAGGCGAAGTACTGGGATTGGTCGGCAGCACAGGGCGGTTTTCGACCGGACCGCATCTTCATTACCAGATTGCCGTAAACGATAAAGCCGTTGATCCTCTTCAGTATATTTTGGACTAGCCGTCAATTCATCATGCCGGGTTGAGCCAGCCCCCCCCCTCAGCCCGTTATGCCCGCGGGCCAAGTGAATCCACAGTTTCCCGCCTCGTTGGGCAAGAAACCCCGATTGTCGATCTGAGCTGGGTGGCGCAAGGACGAGAAGCGCGACGTTGTGATTGCCTTCGACGATTCGACGCCTGATGGCAGGCGTTCCATGCAGTGGCGTCGTTCCAAAGGTTAGAATCGCAGTTTCTTGGGCCGCAAGAATGCTCGCCAGCCGGAGCGGCCGGTTTATCTCAGAACACTTAGCAATCTCAGCAATCCATCAGAGGTGCGCGGCGTCCTTCGAGTGGCACATGGCAGCGCGTGAGCGCGCCATTTCTCTGGCCGGAATTTGGAATCGGTCTTTCAGAATGGATGCGCCGGCTGGACTCGCTGTACGACTCGGCACCTGATAGTCCCTCGGAGATCGCCAAGACCAAGCTCCGCAATCTGTCCGAAGGCCTTACCTGGGACACCCCTGATGTCTGTAGGGTCGTCGCCCGAAGGGAAACCGCGCGTAAGGAACGCAATAGATGGGTTCTGGTGGAACAACTGAAAGACGCTCTCCTGACGTGGCGCACTCACGTGGGTTGAATGCGTGCGACCTGATGCGGTTCTCCCGCTTTTTGTTTCCTGCAAACAGGGTGATGGGGCCAAAGGCCTAGCGACCAAATCCTTCTATAGGGCTTCTTTTTAGAGGGGTGGGTCTTCTTTTTTGTTGCCTTCTTTCGGGGTTCGGTTTTAGGATAAACCAGTATTCATCAAGGCAGTCATGCCGAAGAAACATCGAGAGGACAAGCGTCGGTGTTGAGGGGCGAAGGGCTTTACTAGAGGCCCCCATCTACGCTAAAGTTAGTGGATACGCAAGATGGAAGAGCATCGTGGTAAGAACTTTTTGCTGTTCTGCCCGGTTGGGTGGAATCGCTAACGCAATAAACCGTATCAGGAAGGAGGGTCTGCGATGAGCCTCGATTACGTCAAGTTCACGCCGGGCTTTGGAAAATTCATGCCTAAAGAATATCGGGATATGGTGGAACATGGCCCATTCGGGAAAAAAGTTTCGGTGTCTCAGGTGGGGACCTTCAAGGAGATCCTGGAAGAACACCCGATGTGTGCAGGATGCGCCATGACTCTGTTTATTCGGCTGGCCATGGTGGCGTTTCCGAATCCGGAAGATACCATCACGGTTGGGACGGCCGGTTGTGGCCGACTGGCAATCTCGCAAGCCGCCATCCCCTTCGTGTACGGCAATTATGGGGACCAGAACGGAGTCGCCAGTGGATTGACTCGCGGCCTTCGTCTACGGTTCGGTGATAGGCCCAAGGACGTCGTCGTGATGGCCGGGGACGGTGGGATGGCTGACATCGGGTTTGCCCAGACCCTGCATTCCTGGTTTAGAAAAGAAAAATTTACCACCATTATGTTGGATAATGAGGTCTATGGAAACACCGGTGGCCAGGAAAGTGGAATGACGAATCGGAATCAGGTATTGAAAATGGCGCCACTGGGCAAGAAGTTCGAGAAAATGGACATGGTGGGGATGGCAAAAGTCTCCGGCTGCGCGTACGTGGCGACCGTCGTTCCCAATAACCCGCGACGCGTCGAAAGCGTCATCAAAAAGGCCGTGCTGGTGGCCAGAGAAATCGGTCCCAGCTACATCCAGGCCTATACGTCCTGCAACATCGAATACGCGATTCCAACGGACAAGGTGATGGAAGACGCCAAAACCGTTGAGGACGACCGCTACAAATTTTCAGAATATATTACGGATGAAGCCAAGGAATATTTGTCGCAGCTTTACGGGTACAAGGAATATCTCCCGAAACCCGCAGCCGCCGTGGAAAAGCAGTAAGTCGAGAGAGGATTCGGGATTGGCACGTAGGTGACGAGAGAGGAGGGTCAAGAGGATGGCGATTCGTTACAACATTCGTATGGCAGGCGTCGGAGGGCAAGGGGTCGTCACGGCATCTCATATCTTCAGCACGGGGGTGATCAATGCCGGAGGAGAAAGTACCATCGTGCCTTTCTATGGTTCGGAAAAACGAATGGCGCCAGTGGAAAGTTACGTGAGGGTTTCCGATGAGCCAATTTATGAAATCGGTGAAATCACGTTTCCCCACATTATCATGATCTTCCATCCGCAGGTGATCACGCATGGGAAAAGCTACACGAATCCGTTTTATTTCGGCTTGAAAAAGAACGGGATTGCCTTGATCAACAACGATGGTCCCATGAAACTCGAGCCGGATCAGGAGCGTGAACTCGCCGAATTGGAGGCCAAACTATTCTATTTGCCTGCCACGAAACTGTCTCTGGACGTGGCAGGGATTGACTTGGCCACGAATATGGCCATGGTAGGAGCCATGGGGGCCATTACGGGTCTTACGGATATGGAGGCCCTGGCTCAGGCGGTGAAAGACCGCTTTCTGGGGAAAGGCTTCGTGGTGTCGGGAGGCACGGCGGCCTTGGATAGTGTCGTCGAAAGAAAGTTCAAGAAGAAGCAGGAATTGATTGAGAAGAATCTGGCAGTGGTCCGGGCGGCGTGGGACTTTGCCGTCGAACACGACTGGGTTCAGGCGAAACGGGCATCCACCACGCCGGCGATGGCGTAGGGCTTTAACCGAGGGAGAGGCCTGTATGTATTTAGTTGCGAATATCGATACCGAGATTTGTGCAGCCACGAGTTGCAAGTTGTGTACGCAATATTGTCCCGAGGCCAATACCATTCTGTATGACAATTCGGCGGGCCAGGACAAGGGACTGAAATATGGAGCCGCCTACGTGGCCGTGGATCGCTGTAAGGGCTGTGCGCAATGCGTCTGGGTGTGCGACAACATGGCCAAGCACAATGCCATCAAAATGGAGATGATTGATCAAATTGGTGATACGGCTTTGACGGAGAACGTGACCTATGGCGACAAGACGAGCCAGGCCGTTCTGGCCAATCCCGTTCGAGGGTAAGGTTCGAACGTCCGGAGCGCGTGAACGGCAGGCGTCCTGTCCTATACACAACCGAGTGGAGGAAAGAGGTGGAAGCAACCAATTTAGAACGAATCGTTGAACCGGGTCCTGCGGGCTTTCATCCCCCGTCCGCGGCCGAATTGGGTGTCCTTCCTCCGTTGCCGGGGCATGGTTTGATGTTTGGCCATGAAGTTGCTGAAGAAAAGGCGATGGAAGAGATGGCCAGAGCCATGTTCACAAGAAAGAACGCGACACTTTTCCCGGGTCCGCTGGTGTTATGGAACTGGAACGACCACGCGGCCGAGAAGGCCAGGGCCGTCCTGGAACTCGCGGCTCAGATTCCGGAAGTCCTTATTATTCCGATGCCCGATTATCGTCCCAAATATCCGAAGATCGAGCCCGAGGAAGTGATCAATCCCAACCATCCCAACCTTACGATTTGGGGCAATAAGATCGAAGCCTGTATTTTTATCGGCGTGCATTGTCATTATGCCAATCTGACGCTCAAGATGATTCGGGCTGGAACGAATTGCTGGACGTCGGCGATTTGTGCGGAACAGGGCCATGAAGATGCTATGTTTACGATTCGGGATTCCGATGCAGCCAAGATTCGAAAGGCGGCACAGGTCTTTCAACGCGTCCGGGAGGAAATGGGGATTGCCTTGCCGGACAACGGAGAGAACGTCCGTTTCACGGGTTTGCAATCCCGCGTGCATGACGGCAAAACGCATACGAATCCCATGGACATTCCACTGGGAGAAGAAGGGACAGCCAGTGCTGCGGCCTTTGGGCATAAAGCCGAAGACATGCAACGTGAAGGCTAGGACCATGATTGTCGATCACGCAATCCCAGAACCCTGGGGTTGTCGCCACCCTAAAGGGGGTAAGCCATGAGTGAAGCACTAGAAACGGAAGTCAAAACCAATCCGCAGGGTGACCCGATTACCAGTACGGCTCCGGCACCTTCCAGTCAGGGAAAGAAACAGGATCCTCACGCGGAGGCGAAACTGCAACGGGTGGCGTCTCCGGAATACATGTTTTTCGAAGCACCGCGTGAGCGAGAATTCATTACGGGCAGTGAAGCCGCCAAGGAAGCCGTTCGCCGCTCGAACGTCGATCTCTCGATCGCGTATCCGATTACCCCGCAGAGTGAAACCATGCAGTTGATCGGGGTGCTCTACGGAGAAGGCTACGTCAAAGAATATTATCGGGGCGAGGAAGAATACGGCGTCATGTCGGCCATTGCCGGCGGATCCCGGGCCGGCGTGCGATGTTTTACCGCCACGGCCGGACCAGGGACGTTGCGGGGGATTGAACCGATTGCCTCGTGGCCGGGCCATCGTCTTCCTGCCGTGGCCATGTTTACCTGCCGGGTGGTCAATGCTCCGTTAGCCATTCAGCCTGACAACATCGAAGTCTCGTACCTCTTGAATTGCGGCATGATCGTCTTTCATGCCGAAAACCAACAAGACCTGTTTGACTTCATCATGAAGGGCTTCATCATCAGCGAAAAGAACGACGTGACGCTTCCGGTAGGGGTGTGCTGCGACGGATTTTTCGTGACCCACGCACGGGGGTACTGCTCCATGCAGGATCGTGGGCTCAAATTGCCCCCACGGGATGCCTGGAGAGGGGCGGTTCCCGTCCTCGATGCAGAAAATCCTCCGGCCAGGTTGTCGCGGGATGCGCCGGTCCAGAAGTCGAATTTCATGGCCTACAACATCCATGCCGTGTGGCAACAGGAGGTTTGGGCCGCGGTGGAACGATCACGAAAGTACATCGATCTGTATATGGACGGCTTGATTGAGACGCAGGACGTCGAGGGTGCCGACGTGTTGCTGATTTCGTCGGGAAGTGCCGCGGCGCAGTCACGCGAGGCCATCCGCATGTGCAAAGACAAGGGCATTCACGCGGGGTTGATCAAGGTGAAATCCCTTCGCCCGTTTCCCACCAGAGAATTGAGAAAACTTTGCGCCAAGGCCAAACTGATCGTGGTGCCGGAATTCAATTACGTCGGATGGTTGGCCAAGGACGTGGCTACGGCTATTTACGGCTACTCGAATGCTAAAATCGTGGCGGGTCCCCACGTCTATGGGGGAATGTCCATGCCGGTGGAAATGATTTTCGATGAGATCGAATGCGGACTCACGGGAAAGAAGTCGGCCACGGTTCCTTCTTCTGCGGTGATGGGGTCCGTCGATCAGGAAGCCGTTGCTCACTTTATGCAAAACATTTGAACGCGCTGGTTGCAACTTTTGAAAAAAGCCTACCTCAACGACTTGAGGTAGGCTTTTTTATTGCATCTGCGTATCATGCTTCGGGATGAACATCCTCGTCACCAATGACGACGGCATCGAATCGGCCGGTCTCCACGTCCTTGCGACCAGCTTGAAGACCCTTGGCAACGTCTGGGTCGTAGCCCCCGAACGACCACAGAACGCCATGGGGCGGGCCATAACTCTGCACAAACCCCTGCGATTGAAGCAAGTCAATCGGCAGGTTTTCTCCGTGAACGGAACGCCGTCGGATTGTGTCATCCTGGCCGTGGGGCAGGTCCTTCGGGATCGTCCGATCCACTTGCTGGTGTCGGGGATCAACAAGGGGCTGAATCTTGGCGATGACGTCACCAATTCCGGAACCGTGGCCGCAGCGCTCGAAGGCGCAATCAGTGGAATTCCCTCGATGGCCGTGTCACTGGATGGGTTGAAGAGATTTCGATTCCGCACGGCGGCTCGGGTTGCGGTCGAGGTGGCCGCGCTGGTGCTGAAAGATGGGTTGCCGACCGATACCCTGCTGAACGTCAACGTGCCTGATCTTCCGACCGGAACCCTAACGGAGATGCAGGTGACGTCATTGAGTCGTCGACGGTATCGCAATGCGGTCGTCGAAAAGATCGACCCTCGGGGAAGCGCGTACTACTGGATTGCAGGAGAACAGGTCAACTGGAATCGAAGAAACCATTCCGACGTGGATGCCATTGCCGACAAGAAAATTTCCCTGACCCCACTGCATTTTGACATGACCCAGTACCGTGCCATGAGGAAACTGACGGCCTGGGAATCAGCGTGGTCAAAGACGACGCAGCCTGAGGAATGATGCTTCATGCCCTGTACCAATGGATGCTCTCCTGGTCAGACTCTCCGTATGCAGCCCCTGCGTTGTTTCTGTTGGCGTTGGCAGAATCCTCCGTCTTTCCGATCCCCCCGGATGTCCTCCTGATGGCCTTGACGCTGGGGCATCCTTCGTGGGGCTTGTATTACGCGACGCTGACCACCGTCGGTTCGGTCTTGGGCGGGATGCTCGGCTACCTCATCGGGTGGTGGGGAGGGAGACCGTTGCTGCTTCGGTTGATCGGGCAGGATCGCATGTCCAACGTCCATGACATGTTTGAACGTTATGAAGGCCGGGCGATCCTGATAGGTGGGCTGACGCCCCTTCCCTATAAACTGTTTGCAATCGGGGCCGGCGCGTTTTATGTTAATTTTCAGGTCTTTGTCGCGGCGTCTTTGCTTAGCCGAGGCGCCAGGTTTTTCCTGGTAGCCGGGACGTTGCAACTGCTGGGTCCGTGGGTCAAAGAGTTCCTGGAGCGATACTTCAATCTGTTCACCGTCATCCTGGTGACGGGTCTGGTCCTCGGATACTGGATGATCAAACGTCAGAAGGCCGTGGAGCATTCCGCGTCACCGACTCACGAATAAACTGTGAAAATTTTTAATACCCTGACGAATCAAAAGGAACCGTTCGTTCCCCTTGCGCCGCCTCGGGTAGGGATCTACGTCTGCGGCGTCACCGTGTATGACGAATGTCACTTGGGCCATGCTCGCAGCGCGATTGTCTTTGACGTGCTTCGGCGTTACCTTGGACATCGAGGCTATGACGTGACCTACGTGAAAAACTTCACCGACGTGGATGACAAGATCATCAATCGGGCCGCGGAAGCAGGCGTTTCCTGGGAAGAGGTGGTCGAGAAATACTTGGCGGCCTACGATCGGGACATGAAGCGGCTGGGGGTGGACATTCCGGACGTTGAACCACGGGCCACGGAACACATGCCGGAGATTCTTCAGATGATCCGCACGATACTGGACAAGGGGTTCGCCTATCGGGTTGACGGTGACGTCTATTATCGGGTGTCGGCTTTCCCTGAGTATGGGCGGTTAAGCAAGCGTCAGCTCGAAGACATTCAAGCCGGGGCGAGAGTCGAAGTGGATGAACGAAAACAGGATCCTCTGGATTTTGCCTTGTGGAAAGCCGCTAAACCCGGAGAGCCGGCCTGGGAGAGTCCCTGGGGGTTGGGCCGGCCGGGATGGCATATTGAATGCTCGGCCATGTCCGTGTGCCATTTGGGTCCCACCTTCGATATTCATGGAGGTGGCAAGGATCTGACCTTTCCTCATCACGAGAATGAAATTGCGCAGTCCCGTGCCGTAACGGACCAGGAGTTTGCTCGATATTGGGTGCATAACGGGTTCGTCACCATTGACGAAGAGAAGATGTCGAAGTCGTTGGGAAATTTTTTTACCATACGAGAAATTTTTGAGCAGTCGAATTGCCCCGAACCCGTGACAGCCGAAGCCCTACGCTACTTTCTGCTTTCGACTCATTATCGCGGGGACGTGAAATTTTCCAACCGGACCGTGGCAGAGGCCAAATCGGCCTTGGATAACCTGTACGATCTCTTCAGGCGTCTCTCCGAGCGGCCGGCTCCCGGTTCGGCCAGTGGGGCTTCTTTGGGAAATGCCTTGACCGCGTTTCAAGCGTCTTTTGAAGAAGCCATGGATGATGATCTGAATACACCCAAGGCGTTGGCGGAATGTCAGCACCTTCGAGCCGAGGCCAACCAGCTCCTTCAAGGGGGTCTGTCCGAGAAAGAGCGGCAGGAGATTCGAGAAATCTTTCGGCAATGTGGCGCACCGTTGGGCTTGTTTCAACTCGACGAAACGGAATGGGTGTTTCGCGAGTTGAATTTCGGTTTGGAGCCGTGCCGGCTGCGCGTCCATCAGGAGTGGACCGATGAGTGGATTCAAGAACAAATTCAACAAAGGGCCGAAGCCCGGGCGAGAAAAGACTTCGCCGCGGCCGACCACATCCGAGAAGCCTTGGCCGCCAAAGGGATTCGCCTCGAGGATCGGCCGGATGGGGGGACCCGGTGGAAGCGGTGAGGCTGACTCCCTGTTTGGGATTCATGCGGTCACCGAGGCCCTGCGATCCGAATCGAGAAGTTTTGAAAAAATCTTCCTGTCGCACCGGCATCGTCAATTTTCCCGGATCATTCGTTTCGCCAAAGTCCAGGGCATTCCCTTGCAGGTTCAGCCGCGTGAGCGACTGGACCGATTGGTCCCCTCAGGCAATCATCAGGGTGTGGTTGCCGTGGTGGCGGCCAAATCCTATGCCTCGGAGGAGGAGATCCTCGAGTATGCCGCACAACAGGGCGAGCCTGGGTTTTTCCTGGCGCTCGATGGAGTGGAGGATCCACAAAATTTCGGAGCCGTCCTCAGAACGGCTTCCACCGCGGGGCTGCATGGTGTGTTGATCCCCGATCGTCGGTCAGTAGGCCTGACCGCGAGTGTGGCCCGGGCATCGGCTGGTGCCGTCGAGCACGTCCGGGTCGCCAGATGTCCCAACATCGGAAGACTTATTGAGCGGTGGCAGGATCGTTCCGTACAGGCCGTGGCCTTGGATCCCCGTTCCCCCATGCTGTATACCGACCTGGACTTCAGAGGACCAACCCTGTTGGTGTTCGGGGGAGAGGGCAGGGGGCTCAGATCGGGGATTCTGGAAAAGTGTCACGCGCAAGCCCACATTCCCCTGCGTGGGCCGGTGAATTCGCTCAACGTTTCGGCAAGTGTTGCCGTGGTGGTCTATGAAGTGGTTCGTCAACGGGGGAATTATCGGATTTGAATCAGTCCTTCCTGAATCGCCGCGTTTAAGAGTTGAGCGGCATTCGATACGCGCACCTTTTTCATCATATTGGCACGATGGGCTTCGACGGTTTTGACGCTGATCTTGAGAAGTCCGGCGATCTCCTTGTTTTTGAGACCGGTCCAAATCAGTTGCAGAATTTCTCGTTCCCGCTCCGTCAACGCTTCAGGGCGCTTCCGTCGCACGGGCAGGGAGTCTCTCTTTTTGCTGACTTTTGCCTGGATAGCCACCGAATTTTTCCTCAAGATGAATTATGTAGGTAATACTAGCAGGGTGTTCGTCGAAAAGCAAAGTGGAGAAAGACGTTGGGAGCGCAAGAAATGGTGTTTTTCTCGAGTCACGAGATAGAGGACGATGTCTGAACCTGGCTCCTACATGTTGTTGTTTGTGGTGAGTTTGCTCATAGGGAGTTTCTTGAACGTCTGTATTTTCAGAATCCCGTATGGGCAGTCCGTCGTGTGGCCCGGCTCACGTTGCCCGTGGTGCAAGAGGTCCATTCGCTGGTTCGATAACGTTCCGCTCCTGAGTTTCGTCTGGTTGAGAGCACGCTGTCGATGGTGTGGGGGAAAGATTTCGTGGCGATATCCCCTGGTGGAATGTCTGAATGGAGTGGGGCATCTTGGGATCGTCTACACGTTCGGCTGGACCCCGAGTGCCTTCGTGTATGCGCTGTTTTTCTCCGTGCTTTTGATCGTGATGATGATCGACGTCGAGCACCTCATGATTCCGGACGTTCTTGTTCTGCCGGGCGTGGTCCTCGGGTTTTTGTCTTCAGCGTTCATTCTTCCCACGGGTTGGATCAGCTCCTTGCTTGGCATGGCGTTGGGAGGAGGGATTCTGTGGATGCTTGCGGTCGTCAGTCCGTATCTCTTTGGCAAGGAGGGATTGGGCGGAGGCGATATCAAACTCCTTGCGATGATTGGCGCGTTTCTCGGCTGGCAACAGGTCCTCATGACCCTGTTTCTCGCGTCCCTTGGAGGATCGATCGTCGGCATGGGCCTCATAGCCTTCCGTTACTTGGAGCGAGGGCAATACATTCCTTTTGGTCCGTTCCTGTTCTTGGGGGCCGTGGCGTCGATGTTGTATGCTCAGGAGCTGTTCGGCATGTATGAGTCCCTGTTTTTGCAGGGTGGATAGTCGAAGCCGTCGAGTCGACGCGGAATCGTTAACCGGTCACGTGTCCATGCGGACGTGGGAATCCAGCATGGGGCTTCGCAAGGAAGCCGGGGGCACAACGTTGAAGGCGAATCCGTGCGATCCCGAAGAAGTGCCGAGACGGCTGCTCGAACAGGGGGCCGTTTCCGCCCGTTCGACTGATGGGTCGTCGGGGTACACGTTGACGGAGTTGATGATCGTGCTTGGTATTCTGGGGGTCGTGTTGGGGTTGAGTGGAATCTGGCTTTCCTCGCAACTGCCGCAGTACCGCCTGAATGGCGTGGTTCGACAATTACGCGCAGACCTTCTGGCGGCGAAGGCGCAAGCTGTACGGCAGAAAAACGAAGTTCGCGTCGTGTTTACGGACTTGACGCATTACGAAATTCTGGACGACGACAACAATAACGGAAAAGCCGATCCTGGAGAAGCCGTCGAGTCTCGCTCGATCGAAGAGGATTACGCAGGAGTTGAGGTGCGGTCCAACAATAATCCGATCTTCCATCCGAGGGGGACGGCTTCAAAGCTTGCCACGGTACGAATTTCCCACGAAGGGAAAGAAAAAGTCATCAAGATCAGTATAACGGGTCGTGTAAGAGTCACAACCCCCTGACGTCTCGCGATGAGCGTTGCGACCCACCACAAGGGGTTCACCCTCCTGGAGGCCGTCGTGGCCATGGGGCTTTTCGTGGTCGCCGTCTTGGCCCTTTCGGGGGTGATGCTGACGGCCGGGAAAGGCGCCGCGGTGAGCAAACATCTGACCATCGCCGTGATCCTGGCTCAGGACAAACTGGAACAGGTGAAACGAGCCGGCTACCATGCCGGGTTGACGGTTCCCAGTGAAACCACGGAAGCCTATGGTACCATTCCCGACTTTTCTCCGTATCGACGCGTCGTCGTTGTGCAACCCGGTCAGCCCCTTGCGGGGTTGCAAACGGTGACGGCCACGGTGTGGTGGGCGGAGGATCGACATTCCGTGTCCATATCCACGATTCTTGCCCCCTAGAAAACGATGGGCTCCGTGACCAGTCAACGAGGCGTAACCTTGACGGAATTACTGGTAGCCTTGGGACTGGGTCTGTTCACCGTGGCTGCGGTCTATGCCGTGTATCTGAAGCAGGTCGAGCGTCAGATCGTTCAGGAGGACGTCTTGGCTATGCAACAAACGGCTCGTGCCGCATTGGACATGATGGCAAGGGAGATCCGCATGGCAGGCTATGATCCCATGGGAGTGAATCGGGATACCGATCCGTCGAATGATTTCCATGGGCTTGCCTTTCACCCGACGAATTTGCACATTCGAGCCGATTTGAATGGAAACGGCGTGCTCACCGATTCGAAGGAATCCATCGTCTATCTGTATGACGGTTCGACGTCTACGCTTCGACGCAAAGTGGGCAAGGGCGGACGACAACCCGTGACGGATCATATCGACTCCTTCACCTTCTCGTACGTCGATGCTCTGGGTCAGCCAACGATACAGGCGTCGAGTATTCGGGCCGTTGACGTCCAGGTGACGGTCCGGTCTGCCCATGCCGATAGCCAGTATCCCGAGAACGATGGATATCGGACGGTGACGCTGCAGTCCCGTCTGACCCCCAGGAATCTGCAATGATGGGTTCGAAGAGGAACGGTGTTCTACGAGGCGGTTCCGCCTCCCTCAGCCCCCGGATCGAGTCTGAGGCAGACGCGCGCTCCCCTCTCTTGGGGGAGCGCGCGCGAGATGACAATCACCCCAAGGTGGCCAGGATGTTGTTAAGCGTGGCGCTTGGGCGCATGGCCGTTTCCACCTTGGCGGAATCCGGGTGGTAATAGCCCCCGACGTCCATGGGCTTGCCTTTTGCGGCTTTCAGTTCTTCGAGGATTGTCTCGAAGTTCGCCTCAAGCTCTTTGGCCACAGGGGCAAACTTTTCCCGTAACGCCGGATCATCGTTTTGGGCGGCGAGTTCCTGGGCCCAATACATGGCTTCGTACACGTGGCTTCCGATGTTGTCCAACTCTCCGAGCACGCGACCGGGAGACTTGCGGTTTTCCATGAGTTTGCCCGTGGCCCGGTCCAGGGTGTCGGCAAGGACCTGCGCCTTCTTGTTGTTGCGGGTTCGGCTCAGATGAGCAAAGGATTCGGCCAATGCGAGAAATTCGCCAAGCGAATCCCATCGCAAGTGCCCCTCTTTCAGGAATTGCTGCACGTGTTTCGGGGCTGAACCGCCGGCTCCCGTTTCAAACAGGCCACCGCCGTTGATGAGGGGGACAATGGAGAGCATTTTGGCGCTGGTGCCCAGCTCCAGGATCGGGAACAGGTCGGTGAGATAATCCCGCAGCACGTTGCCGGTCGCGGCAATGGTATCCTGTCCGTCTTGGGCCCGTTTGAGCGAATGCTTCATGGCATCCACCGGTGCCATGATCCGGATGTCCATGCCCGTGGTCTCATGATCCTGTAAATAGCGGTTCACCTTTGCGATGAGTTGCGCGTCGTGTGGCCTGTTTTCGTTCAGCCAGAACACCACGGGTGTTGAAGACGCCTTGGCGCGATTCACCGCCAACTTGACCCAGTCCCGAATCGGAAGATCCTTGACCGTGCATGCGCGGAAGAGGTCACCCTGTTCCACGTGCTGTTCATGCAGGACGTTTCCGGCTCCATCCAGCAAGCGGATGGTTCCTGTGCCGGACGATTCGAAAGTCTTGTCGTGCGATCCGTATTCTTCGGCCTTCTGTGCCATGAGGCCCACGTTGGGCACACTGCCCATAGTTGCCGGATTGAACGCCCCATGTTCTCTGCAGAAATCGACGACGGCCTGATAAATGCCCGCGTAACTGCGGTCCGGTATCATGGCCTTCACGTCGTGTTCTTTGCCGTCCGGCCCCCACATTTTCCCGCCTACGCGAAGAGCGGCCGCCATCGAGGCATCGATGATGACGTCGCTTGGCACGTGCAGGTTGGTGATGCCCTTGTCGGAATCCACCATGGCGAGTTCCGGACCATTCTGCATCGCCGCGGCAAGGTCGGCTTTGATTTCCTCCTGCTGCGTGGACGGCAAGGTGCCGATTTTGGCATACACGTCACCCAATCCGTTATTGGGGTTGACGCCGAGTTCGGCAAAGACCCGTTCATGTTTCTTAAAGACGTCTTCGAAATAGACGGACACGCAATGACCGAAAATAATGGGATCCGAGACCTTCATCATGGTGGCCTTCATGTGCAGCGACAGGAGAATACCGTTCTTCTTGGCGTCTTCGATCTGTTCTTTGAAAAACTGGCGCAAGGCCTTGGCACTCATCTTCGAGGCATCGACCACGTCGCCTTCGTCGAGGGGCACGTTGTCCTTCAACACGGTCGTCTGGCCATCTTTGCCGACGAATTCGATGCGTCCTTTTCCCGCGGTCTGTGCGGTGATCGTCGCCGATTGTTCATTGGCAAAGAAGTCTCCTCCGCCCATATGGGCGACGTGCGTTCTCGAATCCTTGGTCCAGGCGCCCATTTTGTGGGGATTCTTTTGGGCGTATTGTTTCACGGACGTAGACGCTCGACGATCGGAATTGCCCTGTCGCAACACCGGGTTCACCGCGCTGCCCTTCACTTTGTCGAATTTCGCCTTCGTCTCCTTCTCTTCATCGGTCTTGGGGGTTTCCGGATACTCGGGAATGTCGTACCCCTGGGCTTGCAGTTCGGCAACCGCGGCTTTGATTTGAGGAATCGATGCACTAATATTCGGGAGTTTGATGACGTTGGCTTCCGGGGTCTCAACCATTTCGCCCAGGATGGCCAAGTCGTCGGGTTGCCGTTGTTCCGGTTTCAGGCGGTCGGGAAATTGTGCAATGATTCGTCCGGCCAGGGAAATATCTTTCCTGCCGACGTTGACTCCGGCGGTTTTGGCAAAGGCCTGGATGATCGGAACAAACGATCCGCTCGCCAGTTCCGGAGCCTCGTCCACTTTTGTATAAATAATATCCGGTTCTGCTGACATGGGTTCCTCCTCCATGCAAGATTGTGTAAGGGCAGACAACAGATGACAAATCAGCAATTCTAGAGAGAACGTGTGTTCGACGCAATCAACCGAAAGCCCCAGTTCGTCACTCCACGAAAGGACCAGAACGGAATGGGTCTGGTAGGTAGAGAGGATACGTTCCTCCCGTCGTTTTTGCGCAAGCCTGCCATCGATCAGGCACAGGAATCCGGGGTGCCGTTTGTCGCAGAACGATCACGGGTGCCAGGAGCCCGAGGGTGTCATCAGAACAGAGGGGTTGCGCTTGTCGCGGTCCTGTTGCTGTTTGCCGTCGGAAGTATCGTGACAGCCACGGTTCTGCAAACGACCTCGACGGAAATTCAGATCAGTGGCAACCACAGGCAGACGGTTCAGGAATTTTATGCCGCCGAAGCCGGATTGGCAGAAGCCCGTTCGCGCTTGCGGAAGACGACGAAGACCGCGGCGTATTTCATCGGCGACACGTTCGAGGATCCTTTGTGGACGGCCTACGTGCTGGATTCGTCGGATTGGTCTCCAGCCCTCGATCCCGAGTACGCTGCAGACAGGATCAACGTGATTCCTCTCCCGGGTCATCCAACCAATACGGTGGTACAACCGAATAGCGTGCAAACCGGTTTGTCGTACTGGGTGAAGATTCGGCACAAGACCGAATACGATGCCGAGCAGGCAGGACATCGTTCGTCCACGCCTCACTACCTCGACCTGGATGGCAGGACTTCCCTTCATAGCAAAGGCCAGCAGGGTCATCTCGTCTACTTCGGCTACCCTCAGAAGACCAGTGTCGTTCCGGTATCCTTTACGACGAAGACCTCCACCCCGTGGTTGCCCATCGAAAAGATTACAGCCCATGGCGCCACCACGAGAGGCAGTGTGGTCCTGGAAGAAGAAGTGTTGCATCCTCCGGGTCCGAACCAGCTCGGGGCTCTCCACGTCTCCGGCGTCGTCAACCTTACGGGAACGTCGGGTGAGATCAACGGTCATGACGCCTGTGGAAGAGTCGGCAGCCTGCCGCCGGTGGTGTTCGGAGGAACGTTGACGAGTGTCTCGACGATTCAGTTCAACGGAACCCCCGCGAGTCCCCAGCCCGGTTACCAGGCTCCGGCTCTCGATTCGGTCCTTGCTACGCTCGATGCGGAAGCCATGGTCTTGAACGCGGACCAGATCAATCAGCAGTTGGGGACGGTGCAGGTGCCCGTGACGTTTCTCGCAAAAGCCGGGTCCTTTGTGCAGCCGCAGGGGATCAGGATTCGACAGACCAGAGGATTCGGTATTCTGTTGGTGGAAGGGAATGCCACCCTGGAAGGCGAGGTCCACTGGGATGGCATGATCCTGGTGACCGGCACCCTGTTTATCAACGGCCAGGGAGGCGACATCGTGATTCGCGGAGGAGTCTGGGCCAGCCGAATCGATCAACAGGCAGGGTCATTGACCGTTCGGTACGATAGCTGTCGCTTGCAGACCGCGCTGCTCGCCGTCCCGGTTCAGGTGAGGACCTGGAGGGAAGTATTCTAGGGATCGGGTCGAGGCTCCCACGTGTTGGAACTCGGCACGGCTTCTGATCTTCCAACGAATTCCCGTCGTTTCTCCGGGAGGCAATACCCTGGAAGCCAGTCTGCCTCGGTCCGTTGATCTGGGTCTTTCGTGACTTCCCGATATGGGCCTTTCGATTGATTGCGGCTCGAGGCTATTTTTTTTACAATGTCGCGCTTAATGTCCTGATCGACGCTTATCTTTCAGAAAGGTGACGTTATGGCAAAGGTACTTGAAGGCCCGGGAATGGGCTTGTTGAAAAAATGGGGGCTGCACACTCCGAATTATGCCGTGGTCGGCTCTGCGGACGAATTGAAACAGTTGTCGCAGGCCAATGATTGGTTGAACAAGAGCCGGTTAGTGGTCAAGGCGCATGAAGCGTTGGGGTCACGCTTTAAACTCGGCCTCGTGAAAGTCGGGTTGGATCTCAAGGGTGCCGTTGCGGCCGCGAAAGAGATGCTGGGTCGGACGGTCGGAACGCTGACCATTCGTGAAGCGATCGTGTCCGAAGCCGTCGAACACAGCGAGGAATATTACGTGGCCGTGAAGTCGACCCGGGACGGCGCAGACGTGATGGTCGCCAACTGTGGCGGAATCGAAGTGGAGGCCAATTGGGATCGCGTGAAACGGTGTTCCGTGGCCGTGGGAGAGACTCCGTCCGACGCGGCCCTCGAGTCCCTTGCGAAAGAAGCCGGGTTTTCCGGTGACCTGATCCCCAAAGTGGCTGATTTTGCCAGGAAGTTGTTTCTTTGCTTCGACAATGAAGATGCGCAATATCTGGAGATCAACCCCGTGGTGCGCAATGGGGCAGGCGAACTGGTCGCGCTCGATGCCGTGACGCTGTTGGACGGAGATGCCAAGTTCCGTCATCCGGATTGGACCTTCCCCTTCGCCGCCGAATTCGGGCGAGCCTATACCAAGAATGAAGAAGAGGTCATGGCCGTGGATGCGAAGGTGAAAGGGTCGGTGAAGCTGATAGAAATTCCCGGTGGAGACACGGCGATGCTTCCGGCAGGAGGCGGGGCGAGCGTGTATTATTCGGATGCGGTCGTGGCCAGAGGCGGCAAGTTGGCCAATTATGCCGAATATTCTGGCGATCCTCCTGATTGGGCCGTTGAAGTCCTGACGGAAAAGGTCTGTTCCCTTCCCGGCATTAACAACATCATCGTCGGGGGTGCCATTGCCAATTTTACCGACGTCAAGAAGACCTTCGGCGGCATTATCAATGCGTTTCGTAAAGCCAAGGCCGAGGGGAAGCTGGACGGCGTCAAAATTTGGGTGCGACGAGGCGGGCCGAATGAAAAGGAAGGGCTCGCGGCCATGAACGCGTTGAAGGACGAAGGCTTTGACATCGAAGTCTTTGATCGTCGTACGCCGTTGACGGATATCGTCGATATGGCCTTGGCCAAATAATAATGGCTGTGCGCCCTCAGGAGAGACCTTTTTACCACAGGAGAGTTCGATGAGCATTTTGGCAACGAAAGATACGTACGTCGTGATCCAGGGCGGGGTGGCGGGAGGCAACGCGGCTCGGCGGATGGCCGAGTTCCGCCACATGATTCAACAGCCCTTAAACGTCTCGGCTTTTGTCTATCCTCCGGATGCCGGGAAAACCAATGAGATTATCTGCGGGAATCGGCTCGTCACGATTCCGGTTTACAAAACGGTGGCCGAGGCCACGGCGAACCATCCGGAGATCAATACCAGCCTGATCTATGTCGGCGCGGATCGTGCCTATGCCGGGGCCCTGGAAGCCTTGGATGATCCGCATGTGCAAGTGGTGTCGATGATTACGGAAGGCCTGCCTGAAAAAGATGCCAAATTGCTCGGGGTGCATGCGCGGAAGCTTGGAAAAATTTTTAATGGGCCTTCCTCCATCGGCGTCATGTCAGCCGGAGAATGCCGATTGGGGGTGATCGGGGGAGCGTTCGACAACCTGGTGGCCTGCAAACTCTACCGTCCGGGCTCCTTCGGGGTGATCACGAAGTCCGGTGGACTGTCGAATGAAATCATCTGGATTTGTTCGCAATTCGCCGACGGCATCACCACCGCCATTGGCATCGGTGGAGACGCCTATCCGGGCACGGATTACGTGACGTACCTTGAAATGTTCGAAAACGATCCCCAAACCAAGGCCGTCGTCATTGTCGGTGAGATGGGCGGGGATCTGGAGGAACGTGCCGCAGAATGGTACGGCGCGAAAAAACGCCGGATTCGACTCCTGTCCGTGGTTTCCGGGTTTTGCCAGGAAAGTTTGCCCAAGGGCATGAAATTCGGGCATGCCGGAGCCAAGGAAGGCCTTCAAGGGGAGGGCTCGGCCCGAGCCAAAGCCGACGCCTTGAAGAAGGCCGGGGCCCTGGTTCCCGATACGTTCGGTGCCTTGGGTCCGGCGATCAAGGACACGTATGAAGCCCTTCTCAAGTCAGGTGAAGTGACGCCGATCCCCGAACTCGGTGAAGCCGAAAAACCCAAGCTTCCCAGGACCGTCGAGCAGGGCATGAAAGACGGCGACATTCTGGTGGCTCCCCTGATCAAGTCCACCATCAGCGACGACCGGGGGGACGAACCATTGTATGAAGGGTATCCGGCGTCCGAACTCATTAACAAAGGCTACGACATTCCACATATTATCGGGCTGTTGTGGGATAAGCGGCTGGTTTCCAAGCAAGAAGCCGAAATCATCAGAAGAATTATCATCCTGTCCGCCGATCATGGTCCATGCGTGAGTGGAGCCTTGACCACCATTATCGGGGCCTGTGCCGGCATCGGGTTGTCCCAGGCCGTTGCGGCCGGGCTGATCATGATTGGTCCGCGATTCGGAGGAGCCGTGACCGATGCAGGCCGGTATTTCAGCTATGCCATTGACAACCACATGTCCGTGGATGAGTTTCTGACGTACATGAAGAAAAACGTCGGGCCGGTGCCGGGGATCGGGCATCGGGTGAAGAGCCTTCGGAATCCCGATAAGCGCGTGAAAGAATTGGTGGGATACGTGAAGAGCCTGGATCTTGCCACGCCGCATTTGGACTTTGCTCTGGAGGTCGAAAAGGTGACCGCGGTCAAGAAGGACAATCTGATTTTGAACGTGGATGGGACCATGGCGGCCGTCCTGGTTGATCTTGGGTTTCCCGTGGACAGTCTGAACGGGTTCTTCGTCTTGGCCAGAACCATCGGGCTGATTGGGCATTGGGCGGACCAGAAACGTCAGGGCAGCCGGTTGATCCGGTTGTTCAACTACCTGGTGAACTATGCGGCACCTGCTCGCCGGGAAGTGCCGCCACTCAAATAAACCATCCTTTTACGGGTTTCCCTGTCCGGATCGGTCAGGGACAGCCATTCGGAGAACGTCTCATGTCGATTGAACTCGTTAAAACGTTGTATGACAGAATGCCGGTCGCGATAGAAGCAGCAAGAAAGCAGTTCGGTCGTGGGTTGACCCTGGCCGAAAAGATTCTGGTCTCCCATGCGGATAATCTCAAGACTCAGGTCTGGGATCGCGGAAAAGCCATGTTGGCGCTTCGTCCGGATCGCGTGGCCATGCAGGATGCCACGGCCCAGATGGCCATGTTGCAGTTTATCCAGGCAGGCAAGAAGAAAACCGCAGTGCCCAGCACCATCCATTGCGACCATTTGATTCGAGCGGAAATGGGGTCGTCGAAGGATCTCCTGCGTGCCTGCGATGAAAACCGGGAAGTCTACAATTTTCTGGAGTCGGCTGCCAGGAAATATGGTATCGGGTTCTGGAAACCTGGCGCGGGCATCATTCATCAGGTGGTTCTGGAGAATTACGCCTTCCCCGGCGGGTTGATCATCGGGACCGATTCCCACACGCCGAACGGTGGAGGGTTGGGCATGCTGGCCATTGGGGTCGGCGGGGCCGATGCCGGAGAGGTCATGGCCGGATTGCCCTGGGAAGTGCTGCATCCCAAGCTGATCGGTGTCAGGCTCACCGGCCGGTTGAACGGGTGGGCTTCGCCCAAAGACGTGATCCTGTATATCTGTGGCAAACTGACGGTGAAGGGCGGAACCAACAAGATCGTCGAGTACTTTGGCCCAGGCGCGGAAACGATCAGTGCGACGGGGAAGGGAACGATCACCAACATGGGAGCGGAACTTGGCGCGACCACGTCGATTTTTCCCTTTGATCAGAAGATGGTGGACTATCTCACGATCACGGAACGGAAGGAGATCGCCGCGTTGGCTCAAGCCAATGCGCCGATGCTGGTGGCCGACCCTGAAGTCTACCAGGCGCCGGAAAAGTACTTCGACGAGATCCTGGAGATCGACCTGTCCACGTTGGAACCTCACGTCGTGGGGCCCCATTCTCCAGATCTGGCCAGACCCATTTCCAAACTGAACGACGAGGCCAGGGAAAAGGGCTACCCGGTCGAGTTGAAAGCGACCTTGCTGGGAAGTTGCACGAATTCTTCGTATGAAGACATCAGTCGGGCCGCCCACATTGCGCAACAGGGGCTCCAAGCTGGGTTGAAAGCCAAGACCGCGTTTTTGGTCTCACCGGGCTCCGAACGGATTTTTCATACCATGAAGCGTGACGGGTTCCTCAACACGTTTGAGGAGTTGGGGGCGACCGTATTGGCGAACGCCTGCGGTCCGTGTATCGGGCAGTGGAAACGAGCCGATGGGGTCAAGGGCAAAGCCGATTCGATCGTGAGTTCCTTCAATCGGAACTTCCCCGGCCGGAACGACGGGATCGCCGACACGCTGTCGTTTCTGGCCAGTCCTGAGCTCGTTGCCGCGTATGCCCTTGCAGGCAACCTGGGCTTCAATCCCCTCACGGATACCATTTCCACCCCGGACGGCAAGCAGTTGAAACTCGATCCCCCACAGGGCGATGAATTGCCGTCCCAGGGTTTTGCCAAGGGCGAGGAAGGGTACCTCCCTCCGGCGGAAGATGCCGAAGGCTTGACCGTGGATCTGCCTCCCAACAGCGAGCGGTTGCAATTGTTGCAGCCCTTCCCCAAGTGGGACGGCAAGGATTTCGAGCAATTGCCGTTGTTGATCAAGACCAAGGGGAAAACCACGACGGATCATATTTCGCCGGCCGGCCCCTGGCTCAAGTTTCGTGGACATTTGGATAAAATTAGTGACAATATGTTCCTGGGTGCGAATAATGCGTTTTCGAGTGAAGCGGGAAAAGGGACCAACGTGTTGACCGGGGAATCGGGTCTCACGCTGTCACAGATCGCCCGTGATTATCAAAGCAAGGGCATCGGGTCGTTCGTGGTTGGTGACGAGAATTACGGGGAAGGGAGCAGCCGGGAACATGCGGCCATGTCCCCTAGGTTTCTGGGCGTGAAAGCCGTTCTGACCAAAAGCTTTGCCCGTATTCATGAAACGAATTTGAAAAAGCAGGGCATTCTGCCCATGACGTTTGCAGACCCTGCGGATTATGACCGAATCGACCAGGAAGATCGCGTCAGCGTCACGGGCCTGGGTGCTTTGGCCCCTGGAAAGTCGGTCTCGGTGATCATTCATAAAAAAGACGGCAAAGAGGTCATGATTCAAGCCAGACACAGCCTGACCGAACAGCAAATCAAGTGGTTTCAGGCAGGATCGGCGTTGAATGCCCTGAATCAGTGAGAGAGAGCCCTGCAAGGCTCGAAAAACGCACGTAGTGAAAGGCGAATTCAACCGGACGTCATGACGCATGCATTCGATACGGACAAGGCCGTGACGCAGGAAGACGTTCTCCGACCACCCATGGTCACGGTCGAGATTGCGGGGAAATCCTTCAGGGTTCCGGCAGGGATTACCCTGATGAAGGCCCTTTGGTACACCGGGCATGAAGTCACGCGTGGCGCCGGATGTCTCGGCGGGTTTTGCGGGGCCTGTGCGACCTATTATCGCACCAAGGACGATCCGAAAGTGAAAACCTGCCTGGCCTGCTCCCATGCGGTTGAAGACGGCATGTCGTTTTCGTTTGCCCCGGTTTTTCCGGCCAGAAAGGCCACGTATGATCTGAATCGACTCGAAAATCCCAAGCAGGACCTGTTCGCCTTGTATCCGGAGGCCCCCTTGTGCCGGAATTGCAATGCCTGCACGGAAGCCTGCCCTCAGCAGATCGACGTGCGGGAGGGGGTCTGGCAGGCCGTCTTTGGAGATTTCAAATCGGTTTCGGAGACGTTCATGGATTGCGTGATGTGTGGCCTGTGTGTGCCGGTGTGTATTGCCGACATCGCGCCGAATCTGGTTGGGGTCTACGCCAGTCGTGCCTATGGCGTACGGGAAATGGAAAAGCCTCAAGGGCTCTTTGATCGGATCCAGGCCATTCAGGAGGGGCGGTATGACGACGACTGGGAACGACTCTCGAAGATGACCGATGAAGAATTGCAACACACCACGATCGAGTCGTAAGGAATTGCGGCCTGCCCATGAATATTCAAGCCCTACACGACGTGGTCCACGACTCCCGTGAAGCCAGGAGAACGCGTACCCTCCCCAAACTCTCTCCGGCCGAACGCGACACCCTGATTAAAAAATTTCATCCCGATCATCGCGAATCCGCGTATCGTCCCGTTGCCTTCGGGCCCAATGAAGGCGACCTGACCGTACGGGAACTCGCCTCCGTCCTGGAAGGCGACAGCGTGGTGTCCGAAACCCTCCCCCTGGTCCCGGACCACGTAGTCGACGTCCTGGTGGTGGGAGGCGGAGGCGCAGGATGTGCCGCGGCGCTCCACGCACATGGGCAAGGGGCGAAGGTGCTTCTGGCCACGAAATTGCGCCTGGGGGATTCGAATTCGGTCATGGCGCAGGGAGGGATGCAAATTGCCGTGGCGCCCGATGATTCTCCCGTCCAGCATTTCCTGGATACCCTCAAGGGCGGTCACATGAAAAACGACCATGCGTTGCTCAAGACGATGGTGGAAGAAGGTCCGTCCATTGCGAAGTGGCTGTTGGAACTGGGTGTGCTGTTCGATCGGAACGACGACGGCAATCTTCACGTCAAAAAGGGCGGCGGCAGTACCAGGGCGCGGCTGCTCACCTGCTCGGACTACACCGGTCTCGAAATCATGCGGGTGCTCAAGGATGAGGTGCTGAACCAGAAGATCCAGCTTCTGGAATTTGTGGCCGCGGTAGAACTTCTGAGCGACGAGCAAGGGACCTGTACCGGTGCCGTGCTTCAGGATCTGGACAATAAACGATTGCTCGTGGTGGCGGCCAAGACCGTGATTCTGGCGACCGGTGGAATCGGACGATTGCATATTCAGGGCTTTCCAACGAGCAATCATTACGGCGCCACGGGGGACGGTCTTGCCCTGGCCTATCGCCTCGGAGCTCCGCTCGTCCAAATCGATACGTTTCAGTATCATCCTTCCGGAGGCGTGTATCCGGAGCAGCTCGTCGGGCAGTTGGTCACCGAAGGGATACGGTCGGAAGGCGGACACTTGGTCAATGCCAAGGGCGAACGGTTCGTGAATGAACTGGATACGAGGGACGTGGTTTCATCGTCCATCATTCGGGAATGCGAAGAAGGCCGTGGAGTCCAAATGCCGACCGGCCGCGTGGGCGTGTGGTTGGATACCCCGTTACTCGAAGTCGAGCATGGAGCCGGGACCCTGGAAAAGCATTTTCCTGCCATGGTTCGTCAGTATGCGCGATACGGCGTTGATATCCGCAGAGATCCGGTGCTGATCTATCCGACGCTGCATTATCAAAACGGAGGCGTGAAAATCGACGTCAACGGTGAAACGTCCGTGAAGAACCTCTTCGTGGCCGGTGAAACGTCCGGTGGGCTTCATGGGCGCAATCGTTTAATGGGGAATTCGTTGTTGGATTTGATGGTGTTCGGCAAACGATCGGGATTAACCGTGGCGGCTCGTGTCCGAGAGGTTTCTCAAGGCCGATTGACGTTGGACCATTTGCAGCGGTTCCGAGCCGAAGCGAAAAAACACAGGGTCGCGAGTCAGGTCACTTCGCCGATCGTTCTTCCTGCTTATGCCGAGCAGTGAGAACAATCTACTCCTGTCTCGTCGTGCTCAAGGGGTACGGGTGGTCGCCACCAGGCCGTCCTGAAGAGGAGAATCATGAACATCCATGAGTTCCAAGCGAAACAGTTGTTTGCGCAATTCGAAATACCGGTTCCTCGGGGAAAGGCAGTCAAGACACCGCGCGCAGCGGAAAAGTGGGCTGCCGCTCTCGATGCGCCGGTCTACGTCGTCAAGGCACAGATCCACGCCGGGGGGCGCGGCAAAGCCGGTGGCGTAAAAATCACCAAGGATCGGGATGAGGTGCCGGTCCTCACGCGCGAGCTGCTTGGGAAGACCCTGGTGACGCATCAAACGGGACCAAAGGGGAGAAAGGTTCGAAGCCTGTTGATCGAAGAAGGGGCAGGGATCGACAAAGAATTGTACCTCAGCCTGTTGGTGGATCGGGATACCGGGTTCCCCACCTTCCTCGCGAGCACCGAAGGTGGCATGGAGATCGAAGAAGTCGCGGAGAAGACTCCGGACAAGTTGTTCAGGGAGCCGATCGATCCGGCCGTTGGATTTCAGGGATACAACGGGCGCAATCTTGCCTTTGCCTTGGGTCTGCCGGCTCTGGACAAAGTCGTGGCCACGGCCTTCCTGCAAATGCTGGGGAACCTGTATCGCCTGTTTATCGAAAAAAATGCGTCCTTGGTCGAGATCAATCCCTTGGTGGTCACTACGGACAAGCGGCTCGTCGCCCTCGACGGGAAGGTGACGTTTGACGACAATGCCTTGTTCAAGCATCAGGACGTTCAAGCGTTTCGGGATCTGCACGAGGAAGAGCCTCTTGAAATCGAGGCGGGCGCCCATCATCTCAACTACGTGAAGTTGGATGGGAACATCGGGTGCATGGTAAATGGGGCGGGATTGGCCATGGCCACAATGGACGTGATCAAGTTGGCCGGGGGCGAGCCCGCCAACTTTCTGGACGTGGGCGGAGGCGCGACCAAGGAAACCGTCGCGGCCGGGTTTCGCATTCTCCTCAGAGACAAAAAGGTCAAAGGCATTTTCATCAATATTTTCGGTGGCATCGTTCGATGTGAACGGATTGCCCATGGGGTGATCGAGGCCTCCAAGGAAGTGGGAATGACCTTGCCCGTGGTGGTCCGCCTGCAAGGCACGAACGCGGAAGAAGGGCGGAACATTCTCCTGGAGTCGGGCTTGAAAGTAGACGTGGCCACGGATCTTTGGGAAGCCGCACAAAAAATCGTCGCCATGAAGGGCCGAAAGAGGCGAGGGTGAGAGACCATTCTCCCGTGGAAAGGGCAGGGGCCGGGAGAGTGTGAGCGTACGGTGAGAATCAGTGACAGAACAGGGGAAGGACTAGCGCATGAGCATCTTGGTGAATAAGTCAACGCGGGTGGTCGTCCAGGGAATTACGGGAAAGGAAGGATCGTTCCATGCGACCCAATGTCAGGCCTACGGCACTCACATCGTCGCAGGGGTGACGCCCGGAAAGGCCGGGCAGGAAATCGAAGGGATTCCGGTGTTCGACACGGTCCGTGCCGCGGTGCAAGAGACGGAAGCCACCACGTCGTTGATCTTCGTGCCTCCTCCGTTCGCTGCCGATGCCATTCTCGAGGCGGCCAACGCGGGAATCTGGTTGGTGGTGTGCATCACGGAAGGGATTCCCATCAATGACATGGTCCGGGTCAGACGCGCCCTGGCAAGCATGCAGACCCGGCTCATCGGGCCCAATTGTCCGGGGATCATCACGGCGGACGAGTGCAAGATCGGCATCATGCCCGGTTTCATTCATCGAAAGGGAAAGGTCGGCGTGATTTCCCGGAGCGGCACGCTTACCTATGAAGCCGTGAATCAGTTGACGAATTTAGGGCTTGGCCAGACGACCTGTGTGGGCATCGGAGGCGATCCCATCATTGGCACGGGGTACATCGAACTGCTTCAGATGTTTGAACATGACGATGAGACACAAGCCGTGGTCATGATCGGAGAAATCGGTGGGGATGCCGAGGAAAAAGCCGCCGCGTTCATCAGGAAGGAAATGACGAAGCCGGTTATTGGATTCATCGCGGGCATGACCGCGCCGCCGGGCCGGCGCATGGGACATGCAGGGGCGATCATTACCGGAGGGCAGGGAACCGCGAAGGAAAAAATCGCAGCCCTCGAAGCCGCTGGTGTGCGAGTCGTGCGCAACCCCGCGGAGATCGGAGCAACGGTCAAGGCCGCCCTCGGTGGGTAAACGACGTGGCTACGAAAACGACTTCAAGCGGGTTGCCCCGGAGGGGGCTCCTGGATGGAAGCAATCTTTTCTGATAGCCAGACCGTCAATCAATGACTGGTCAAGAACGTCCCGCTTATTGGTCTCGGTCGTGATCTGCTCAAGCAGCGCAACCGGCAATCCTCAGGGAAATCGGCCTGGTGGACGGGTGAAGACTGGGGAAACGGGCACGTTGGGCCTTGCTCCAGTCCACGTGGCCGCTTGAGTCGTGACGTTCACGGAAAACCCGTTCTTCCCGCGTGCTTTCGAGGTCGGACGTCGTTTCCTGTTCATAGCGGTTTCGCTCCTTGCGACTCATGTCCCAGGCGGAAATGACGCGGACTGTGGTATTCCCTTCTCGCAAGGTCAAGGTCACGTGCCGTCGAGAGCGTGGAACCGTAATTCAGATCGGCTATGGCCAACGTTCCCGACGATCACAAGCGGTTCGTTCCAAAATATTTCCTCCGTTTCGGACCGGTTGACGCCGTGCTGGTCGACGCGCTTCCGGGCGGTGCTTTCGTCCCAGTGACAGCCGACGATCCGATCACGGTCGATGATCGGCATCGAATCAGACGTTCAGCCGAGTCGTTCCGTTTTTTGCCAGAATAGGCCTGACGTGATATTTTGAAAATTGGTCGGTTTGTCGTGGAAGGAGCTTGCCCCCATTGACTGCAGAACGGATACAGGCATTTCGTGCTGAAATCATTCGGAGAGGATTCTCCGGATTCATCGTCCCGCATGCCGATGAGTACCAGAATGAGTATTTGCCTGCTTGTGCCGAGCGGTTGGCGTGGTTGACGGGGTTTACGGGTTCGGCAGGGGCTGCGGTGGTGCTTGCCGAACAGGCCGCAATTTTCGTGGACGGACGATATACCCTGCAAGTCCGAGATCAAGTCGACCTGCGGGTGTTTGCCCTCAGGCATCTTCTAGAGGAACCGGTCCATTCGTGGTTGTCCACCGTACTTCGTCCTGGGGACAGGGTGGGATATGATCCCTGGCTGCATACGCCCCTGGACGTCAAGCGGTTGGAAGACGCCTGTTCCCGAGCCGGTGCCAAACTGATTCCATGCGAACCCAATCCCATTGATGCGTTGTGGGAAAACCGTCCCGTTCCGCCCTCGGCAAAGGTCGTGCCGCATGATTTCGCCTATGCGGGAAAGCCCTCGGAAGACAAGCGACGGGAGCTGTCCATGCAGTTGAAGCAGGACGAGATCGGGGTGGCTGTTCTGACGGCTCCGGATTCCATTGCCTGGCTCTTGAACGTTCGTGGGGGTGACGTTCCGCATACACCGTTGCCCCTTGGCTTCGCCCTGCTGTCTCGTGACGGCACGATATCGTTCTTTCTCGATACGCACAAGGTGTCCGAGGCGTTGGCAGCACACGTGGGATCAGCCGTACGGATTCGCCCGATTGCCGAATTTCCTGAGGCCCTGGAACAACTGGGAAAGGCAGGAGAACGAGTCTTGTGTGATCCGACACGCACGGCGAGCTGGATTTTCGCACGTCTGACTCGGTCCGGGGCCCGGGTGCTCGAAGGCGAAGATCCCTGTCTCTTGCCCAAGGCCTGTAAAAACGCGGTGGAGATCAGTGGGGCGCGGGAAGCCCAGAAGCGGGATGGCGCCGCGGTGTGTCAATTTCTCGCGTGGTTGGACCGAGAAGCCGGACCGGGACGACTTTCCGAACGCGATGCCGAATCGTATCTGGAGGCCTGTCGCCGACGGCAGCCACTTTGGCAGGATATGAGTTTCCCCACGATTTCCGCAGCAGGCCCCAATGGGGCCATCGTGCATTACCGGGCAACCGATGAGCGGTGTCGAAGGCTTGAGCCTGGCACGTTGTACCTGGTGGATTCAGGAGGACAGTATCTGGACGGCACGACCGACGTCACCAGAACGATTGCCATCGGGGTTCCTGCAGCCGAGCACCGGGACCGGTATACTCGTGTCCTCAAAGGACATCTTGCCCTCGCCATGGCCACCTTTCCGAAAGGAACGACCGGTGCACAGCTCGATACGCTAGCCCGGCGGCCGCTGTGGGAAGTCGGGTTGGATTATGATCATGGGACCGGGCACGGGGTCGGGAGTTATTTAGGCGTCCACGAAGGCCCTCAACGTATCTCGAAAGGTGGGCATACGGTCGCGCTGCAGCCCGGGATGATCCTCTCGAACGAACCCGGTTATTACAAAAAGGGGGAATACGGGATTCGGTTGGAAAACCTGATTGTCGTGACCCCTGCGACGAGGGGTGGCGGCGAAAGAGGGGAATGGTTCGCGTTCGAGACGATGACCGCCGTGCCGTTTGATGCCTCGCTGATTGACGGGACGTTATTGAATGGAGCGGAACGAGGATGGCTCAATGCCTACCACGCCCATGTGCGGGAAGTCATCGGGCCGCTGGTCGATTCATCCACGGCCGCCTGGTTGGAGCGGGCGACTGAACGGATCACCTGAGTTGCCTTCGTCAACAGGGCAATGGTTCTGCAGGGTTACTCATGGCCTTGGTCTTTCTGGCCTCCTCCCAACGTCATGCCGAACTCCGATCCGGCATCCAGGAGACTGCAAGGCAAAGGCCAAGAAAACACTGGATTTCTGCTTCTGCGGGAATGACAGATTCGGGGTAGGTTCGTGTCACGGCGAGAAGGGCGACGGTGAGGGGAAATTTTCAACGATATGAGTCAAACCATGACGGATGAACGGGTGGCCGAGCACATACGCGCGCAATTGGGCCAGAGCGGGGCCGTGGATGACCTTTTGGTCAAGGGCGATCTCCTGCAACTGCACGTCACCGAAGAGTTGTACCGGCGGTTGGCCGTCGATCGGGATCGTGGCAGAAAGATCGTGCTGATGTTGATGCAACAGATGAAGTCGTTAACGGGTCGTCAGGATGTCACCGTGAGAGTATACAGTCAGAATGAAAAGATGATCGAAGGCAAGGTCAAGGCGTTCGGGGGAGATAATGTCACGTACATGTTGGACTTGTAAGAGACGAAGCTGGTTGTGGTGTCACAATGGAAGCCGGTAAGGAACCGGGCTCCATCCTGCCCTCCAAGGCCCTTCCCGGCACAGCCCGCTCTTCACCGGACGTGCACGTTCTGACCGTTCAGGACAAAACCATTATTCTGGTCGGGACGGTTCACGTGTCACGAGAATCCGCGGACTTGGTTCGAGCGGTCATCGAAGAGGAAGGTCCGGATGCGGTCTGCGTGGAGTTGGATGACCGCCGGTACGAAGCCTTGTCCCAGAAGCAGAAATGGGAATCGATCGATCTCAAGGAGGTGATCCGCAAAAAACAGCTCAGTACCATGTTGGCCAACGTCCTGTTGGCCTCCTATCAAAAACGATTGGGGGATCAGCTTGGCGTCTTGCCCGGGACCGAGATGCTGGAAGCCATCAACGTGGCCAAGAAGCACGACGTCCCCATTTTCCTGTGCGACCGGGACGTGCGCGTCACCATGCGACGTGCTTGGCGGTCCACTCCGTTCTTCAAGAAAAGCATGTTGGTCTCGTCGCTCATGTTAAGCGTGTTCGACACCAAACCCGTGAGCGAGGAGACGTTACAGGATTTGAAAAAGCAGGACGTGTTGTCGGACATGATGCAGGAATTGGGCAAGGAAATTCCGACGTTGAAAACGGTGTTGATCGACGAACGGGACCACTATTTGGCGGAGAAAACCTTGCAGGCCGAAGGCCGGACCATCGTCTCGGTGGTCGGAGCCGGACACGTGGAGGGGATTAAAGCCATTCTCCAAAGCGAGCGACGGGGCAACTTGGACGGCTTGGACGTGATTCCTCCCGTATCTCCGGCGTGGAAATGGATAGGATGGGCCATCCCGGCCATCATTGTCGGTTCAATCGCCTTGATCGGCTATCAAAAAGGTGCCGAGGCAGCCGGAAACAACGCCGTCTTTTGGATCGTGGCCAACGGTGTGCCCAGTGGTTTGGGGGCTTTGCTGGCCTGGGCTCACCCTTTCACGATTGCCGTGGCCGTGGCCGGAGCGCCGTTTACGAGTCTGACTCCGGTGATTGGCGTCGGGTACGTGACGGCGTTCGTCCAAGCCTATATGCAACCGCCGATCGTTCGTGAATTTCAAACCGTGGCCGAAGACGTGGCCGTTCCCCGGCGCTGGTGGCAAAGCCGACTGTTACGGGTGTTCCTGGCCTTTTTGTTTCCCACTATCGGCAGTATCATCGGGACGTGGGTCGGTGGCACGCGTATCGTGTCGAATTTGTTCTAGCGACTCGTTGTGCGACTGCTCGACTGTGCGAAGAGCAGCCAATGGCCATCAGTCGTGTGACAGACACATCGAAACGGATCCTCTAGCCCGAGAAACATGCTCAAGCATGAACCGGATAGGAGAACCCTTGGTCACTCGACTCGACCTGGAGTTATTCGTTGGCGTTGCGCACCAGGGATTTGCTGGTATGTTGAAAAAGACAGGAGGGGCAGGTGTAATGGATAAATCGACCGTCAGCCACCAGTCGTTTCGTCATGGCAACCCGGCACCACGTGCATTGGCGGTCGGGAAGGTCGGTCTTCGACGAGAAGTCGGATGACGTTGAAGGCGTGTCCATTCAGGCATTCTCAGCAAGCCCGATCATGGTTGTCAAATTTTCTGTCCTCACTCCACCCCTCTCACGCAAGGAGCGTAGCCAAAGACGTCACCAGACGGCTGTGCGCTCAACCTGTTCGTAAACCAAGCGGCCTAAGATGACCCTCGAGCAGAAGAAAACAGCAGACCGCGCGACGGGCAGGGGAAACAATGTGCCGGCATTGGTCGTGTCCGGATTCCTGGGGGCCGGGAAAACCACGCTCGTGCGGCATCTGCTCGAAGAAGCCCAAGCTCAGGGAATGCTGATAGCGGTCGTGTCGAATGAATTCGGCGATTTGGGAATCGATCAGGCCCTGTTGGGAACTCAGGACGGTCAAAACTACGTCGAATTGGAAGGCGGGTGCGTCTGTTGCAAACTGTCCGATGAACTCGTGACCACGCTTCAACGGATCCGGGAAGAGGTGAATCCTGATCGGGTGGTCGTCGAAACGTCCGGTGTGGCCCTGCCCTTTGACACGCTTCTGAATTTCTGGCGTGAGCCGGTGTCCGAGTGGATCGGTGAATGTCTCTCCGCAGTGGTGGTGAATGCCGAACAAGTAGCCGAAGGGCGTGATCTGGAAGGGACCTTTGAGCAACAGGTGTCATCGGCCGATTTGTTGATCCTGAACAAGGTGGATCTTGTGCCCTCGGAACAACGAGAGCAGGTTCATGAGCAGATCCGGCACTTGGCCCCTGGGACTCCCATCGTGCTGGCCGATCATGCCCGTGTGAGTTCACCGGTCCTGTTTCCTCCTGATCCAGGCAATCTTGCCAAGCGAGCCGACAGGCTGTCGGCCCATTCGTCCCATACCCATGAGGCGTTTGAGGCCGAAGAATGCGTCGTCGAGCCGGATATCGCTCCTGAGACGCTGGTGGGTCGGATTCGCGCACGCCATGCCCTGCGGGCCAAGGGGTTCGTCCAGACCTCCGAGGGGCTTCGCCTCGTGCAGGGCGTTGGCCAACGAGTCGATTTGCTCGAACCGGCCATGACCCCTCCCCAGCATCTCCTGGGACGGCTGGTGCTCATCCGAAGAAGCCATGAGACCGGCTCCCCGCGGTAAAGGAGGTTGTGGTTCAGGCAAACCCAAGAGGGTAGGGGATTATGGTTGCCTCAACAGGTGCGGGTAGTTCTTCTGAACTTCTTCATGAATCCCAGGGTCGAGGCTGGATTGGAACAGCGTCCTGGCCTTTCCGAGGTACACCAGGGAGAGATGCTTGGCGCCCTGCAGATTGGTTTGTTGAAAGATGGCTCCGGTCAGAGAGGCGTCTTGCAGGTTGGCTTCGAACAAGTCCGCTTTCGTGAAATCGGCTTCTCGCAGGTCGGCCATCTTCAGGTTGGTTTGCACGAACCGGCACCCCTGTAAATTTCCCCAGGGCAGGGAGGCGCGCGTCAGGTTGGCCTTGGTTAAATCCGCGCCCGAGAGATCCGCACGGATCAGGCCCGTTCCACTGAAGTCCACCATCACGAGCGTTGCGTTGGTGAGCGTCGCCTTGATCAGATTGGCTTCGATGACGTCCGCTTCGGTGAGATCCGCTTCGGTGAGATCGGCGGCTTCCAGATTGGCTCGGAGCAGGTAGGCGTCTGACAGATCCGCGCCGGTCAGGTCGCAACCGGTGAAATCCATCCCCGTAAAATCGTAACCCGAGAGGTCCGTTTCCCTGAGGTCGGGCCGCACGGTCGGTTGAGTCCGTCTGAATTTATTCCAGACTTCCACCCCTTGGTGTAACAGATCCAGATGGGCTTGATTCGCCATGAGGCATGGAGAGGGTGTGATGCCGAGCGGATCGGTGAGGGAGGGCGTGAAGGCCCTTCAGCGTTGCTTGAGGAATTGCAAAAATTCGGAGTCGGGGCTCAGCACCATGGTCGTATCATCGGAGAACGTTTTCCGGTAGGCTTCCATGGAACGAACGAATTCAAAGAATTTGGGATCCTGGCGATACGCATCGGCGTAAATCTTGAAGGCTTTCGCGTCGCCTTCACCTCGAATTTCCTGGGCGGTCTTATAGGCATCGGCCAGGAGAATTTCCCGGTCCTTTTCGGCTTCCGATCGAATTTTCTGCGCTTCTTCCGCGCCCTCGGCCTTGTATTGTTTGGCGATCCGTTCGCGTTCGGCCTGCATCCGATCAAACACGGCCTTGGCGTTCTGCTCGGGCAGATCCGCGCGTTTGATGCGGACGTCCAGCACTTCCAAGCCGTATTTCGAGGCTTTTTCATTGGAACGTTTGGCCACCTCGGACATGATCAACAGACGATTCGCGGAGACGATTTCCGAAAGCTCGTGACGACCCAGTTCCACGCGAAGTTCGGAATAGATGATGTCGTCCAGTCGTTGCAGCGCCCCCCGCTGCGTCTGAAACGCCTTGTAGACCTCCAGGGGATCGACGATTTTCCACTTGGCGAAATTATCGATCAGGATGGTCTTCTTGTCCTGCGTAATGACTTCACGCGCGGGCACGTCATAATCCAGGAGGCGTTTGTCGAAGTACCGGACTTCCTGGACAAAGGGCAGTTTGAATTTGAGCCCGGGTTCCGTCACCGTTCGCTTGGGTTTGCCGAGTTGGACGACGATGGCCGTTTGCGTCAGATCGAGAATGAAGAAGGGAGACGCACCCAACACGAACAGGAGGACCACGACGGCGACGATGCCGATGAGAAGGTTCTGTTTCATCAGGGCGTCGCCTCCGGTTTTCTGCCCGGCAGTTTTTGCAACCGCTCCAATGGCAGATACGGCAACACGTTCCCCGCGGCGCTGGAATCCAGAATGATCTTGTCGACTTTCGACAGGACTTCTTCCATGGTTTCGATATACAGCCGCTTGCCAATGACGTTTTTGCCTTTTTTGTATTCCGCCAACGTCTGCAAGAAGTGCGTGGCCTCACCCTCGGCTCGAGCGATTCTGGCCTGGGCGTAGCCCTTGGCTTCATTGATGTCCTGGGCCGCCTGCCCTTTGGCTTTCGGAATGATGTCGTTTCGATACCCGTGGGCCTGGTTGATCAGTTGCTCCCGTTCTTCCTTGGCGCTGGCCACGTCCTTGAAGAACTTGGCCACTTTTTGCGGTGGATTGACGTCGAGCAATTGCACGGTGGCAATTTGCACGCCCCCCTGATACTCATCGACGATGGTTTGCAGGAGTTCCTGCGTAGCCTGCTGGATCGCGGCCTTGCCCACGGTCAAGGCCTCGTCGATCTTGTTTTTGCCGATGATCTCCCGCATCGCGGCTTCTGCGGATTTCCGTATGGTTTCCTCGATGTTCGCGACGTTGAACAGATAATCCTTGGCCTGGCTGATTTTGTATTGGACGATGAATTCCACGGAGAGGATGTTCATGTCGCCGGTCAGCATGAGGGCTTCCTGCGGGACGATTTGAGCCCGTCCCCGGACGTTGGTGCGAAACCCGACTTCGATACGGTGGAGTTTTTGGACCTTCGGTGTGACGACGGTTTCGAGAAAGGGGATTTTCAGGTGAGGCCCGGGTTCCACGGTCCGCACCACGTCACCGAACCGCTTGACGAGCCCTTCTTCATCGGGCTCGACTTTGAACACCGATTGGGAGAGCACCAGAATGCCAGCCACGATCAGGATGATGGATTTCATCCCTCGCGTCGGCTTCATCCGTTGCCATTGTTCTTTGGCTTTATTCAGGACGTCATCAAGAGGATCGCTCCCGCCCTGCTGCCCCCATGGATCTCTTGGTTCCCAAGCCATAATGCCTCGTCGCGATGATCGATCAATGATGCCTTGCCCAATCACGTTAGCAGAAAATCGGAAGATGGGCAACTTCGCGTCCGGGGGCTGTTACGAACACGTAAACTGTCCGCATCTGTCACACAACATCTGTCCGGTTTTATCATGGGCTATTTCAGGAGGCATGATGCAGCGGAGTATCCAGAAAAAGAAAGGCCGCAGTCGTCATGCCGGACTTGAACCGGCTTCAGGAAAAGCAAAGGCTCCAGTCGTCATGCCGGACCCCGATCCGGCATCCAGAAGAAGAAAGGAAAAGACAAAGACCCTGGATTCCCGATTAAAGATGTCGGGAATGACGGAGTAGGAGGCTGGTTGACCCATAAGCGGGGCGCACAGGAAACCCCGGGGCCGGCGTCCGTGGCCCTTGAGGACATCTTGTGTGAGCAAACGACGCACAGGGACACCGGATCTTGGAGGCCCTTTCGACGGCGGCGTAAGGGTCATGGCACAATCGGCGTTTGAGACGGGATGCAGAGGCAAGACAAAAGCGGACAATTCATTTGTTACAGAGTAGGACAATTCTATTTGTTCGTAACAGTGCGGGAATTTCTTCTTGAACATTCAATCTATGACGGCTATAGTAATGCGCCTTTCGGGCATATTCTTCTTTTCGAGGAACCGCACGTCCGGGCCACTTCTTGAAGGTAGAGAAAGAGGCGCTGCCAGAGCGTTTCTAGGTGAAAATCCTGCCGCGTGCTGAATTCAGGTGAATCCGTCTGAGGAAGGGAGCTTTTTGTGAATACTGAGAGTGGAGTGATTATCTTTGCATTCGTGTCCGGCATCGTGGGGATTGCCTATGGGATATACCTCACCTTCTGGGTTCTTCGGCAGCATGCAGGAAATGAGACCATGCAGAGCATTGCCTTGGCGATCCAGGAAGGCGCTGCTGCTTACCTGAATCGACAATATCGCACCGTCGGCCTCGTCGCGGGCGTCATGTTTCTGATCTTGTGGCTGGCCGGGATATGGTCGGACAATTTTGGTTTGTTGACGGCAATGGGGTTCATCGTGGGAGCCGCTGCCTCTGCCGTCGCCGGGTACGTCGGGATGATTATCGCCGTACGGGCCAACGTTCGGACGGCCCAGGCTGCTTCGGATGGGTTGAATCCGGCCCTGCAGGTCGCCTTCAAGGGCGGAGCCGTAACCGGCTTGCTTCTCATCGGGCTGGGGCTGGTGGCCCTGGCCGGCTTCTATGCCGTGGGGTCCGCGGTGGCAGGTACGGAAAAAGCCGTGCATGCCCTCATCAGCCTCGGGTTCGGGGGCAGCCTCATTTCGGTCTTTGCCCGCGTGGGCGGAGGCATTTACACGAAGGCCGCGGACGTGGGAGCCGACCTCGTCGGAAAAGTCGAAGCCGGCATTCCTGAAGACGACCCTCGCAATCCCGCGGTGATTGCGGACAACGTGGGCGACAACGTGGGTGACTGTGCCGGGATGGCCGCCGATCTGTTCGAGACCTACGTCGTCACGATCGTCGCGGCGATGGTTCTGGCCATGAGCCTCTTCCCTGGAAACGTGGCCCCGGTGCTGTATCCTCTGGCCCTCGGCGGAATGACGGTGTTTGCCACCATCATCGGGATCTTCTTCGTGAAGGCCGATGAAGGCGGGAGCATCATGTCGGCCCTGTACAAGGGGTTGTTCGTCAGCGGAGGGCTTGCCGCGGTGGCCTTTTTCCCCGTGACCACCGGTATGATGGACGGCGTGGGTGGAGTCTCGGGAATCAGCTATTTCATTGCGGCGTTGCTGGGTCTCGTCGTCACGCTGGCCCTCGTGTTCATCACCGACTATTTTACCGCCACCGCCTATCCCCCTGTTCAGGAGGTGGCCAAGGCGAGTGAAACCGGACATGCGACGAACATCATCGCGGGCTTGGCCGTAGGCATGCAGTCCACCGCATGGCCCGTGGTCGTCATCGTCGCGGCGATTCTCTCGAGCTTCGGGATTTGTGGCGGCGCCGAGGGCGGTGGGCTGTACGGCGTGGCGGTTGCGGCCGTGGCCATGTTGTCGATGGCTGGTATCGTGGTGGCGATCGATGCGTTCGGTCCGGTGACGGACAACGCGGGTGGGATTGCGGAAATGTCTCACCTGGGTGAGGACGTTCGGAAAATCACGGATGCGTTGGACGCCGTCGGCAATACCACCAAGGCGGTCACCAAGGGATATGCCATCGGGTCGGCCGGCTTGGCGGCCCTGGTGCTGTTTGCGGAATATGCTCGGGAAGCTCAGGCTGACAACCCGGGTCTGACCTTTGATCTTTCCGATCCCAATATCCTGGTGGGATTGTTTCTTGGCGGCATGCTTCCGTTTATCTTCGGTTCGCTGTGTATGAAGGCCGTGGGTCAGGCCGGGGGGCTGGTGGTGGAAGAAGTCCGCCGGCAGTTCCGGGAGATCCCTGGGATCATGGAGGGCACGCGGAAACCGGAATATGGCACGTGCGTGGACATCGTGACTCAGGCCGCGCTTCAGAAAATGCTGATTCCCGGAATCATTCCCGTGGTCTCGCCTATTCTGGTGGGCGTCCTTCTGGGGCCGGCTGCCCTGGGTGGCGTGTTGGTCGGCAGCATCGTCACGGGTCTGTTTCTGGCCATTACCATGACGAGCGGAGGCGGTGCCTGGGACAATGCCAAGAAATACATCGAGGAACAGGGACGAAAAGGAACCGAACCCCACAAGGCCGCGGTGACGGGCGATACCGTCGGCGATCCGTTCAAGGATACGGCCGGTCCTGCGATCAACCCGATGATCAAAGTCATCAACATCGTGTCCCTGCTCATCATTTCCTTCATCGTGCCATAGACAGGGACGTGCCTCATGCGTCCTCCGTCCTTCCTGTACACCTCCAATCGTCATTCCCGACATTTTTAATCGGGAGTCCAGGGTCTTTGCCTTTTCCTAATTCTTCTGGATGCCGGATCGGGGTCCGGCATGACGACTGGAGCCTTTGCTTTTCCTGAAGCTGGTTCAAGTCCGGCATGACGACTGCGGCCTTTCTTTTTCTGGATACTCCGCTGCATCATGCCCCCCCAAATGGCACCTGATGAAACCGGACAGATGTTGTGTGACAGATGCGGACAGTTTATGTGTTCGTAACACGCGGTAGACGGATCTCTTGACCCCTGTGAGAGGGTCGGCTATTCTGAAGACAGTCTTGTTCTCCTCACAAACCGGGAGGTGAGGGCATGGAACGGCAGGAACAGAAGTCCGAGGCAGCAACAACGTCCTCCGTGTATGAGGATCAGGGCGTCAAGCCGAATCCCGACGTCATCGAAACAGGCAAGAAGCTTCAGGAGGACATCGATCATCTGGTTGATGAGATCGATGAGGTCCTGGAAGAGAACGCCGCTGAGTTTGTCAAGAATTACATGCAGAAGGGAGGAGAGTAGCTCCTCGTTCTTCGCTCGCCGTCCCTTTCCTGTGTGACCGGGACAACGTGGGGCCTGGATGGGCCATCGACCAGTGCGGTGTTCCACGTTCGCGCTCCGGTTTGACACCTTTCCGATCAATTCCTATGATCGCTGCCGTTCACGGTTCCTGCTCGACGCGCGGATCTCTCCATATGGCGATGCTTCCTCAACATTGGCTGGTTCGCTCCACCGAGCAGAAGCAGGTTGCTGCCCTGGCTCGGGCCGTGGGCATCTCGCCCATTACGGCGACGGTCCTGTGTGCAAGAGGCGTCGTCGAACCTGATCGGGCCAACGCCTGGCTTTCATCTTTCGGGGGAACGACCCATGATCCGTTTGCCCTGCCTGACATGGAACGGGCAGTCGATCGTCTTCACCTGGCCATTCAACGAGGCGAACGGATCTGCTTCTACGGAGACTATGACGTCGACGGCATGGCGGCGACGAGTCTTCACTTTCTGTTCTGGCGAGGCGTCGGCGCCAAGGCGGAAGTCTATATTCCCCATCGACAGGAAGAAGGATATGGCCTGCATGAAGAGGCTGTTCGGACGCTTGCCCAGCGGGGTGTTTCCCTGTTGCTCACCGCGGATTGCGGAACCACCTCGCACCGTGAAATCGAGGTGGCTCGTGGCCTGGGCATGGACGTCATCGTCACCGATCATCACCAACTTCAATCCCGAATGCCGGATGCGGTGGCGTTTGTCAATCCGTATCGCCCGGATTCCACCTATCCTTTTCAAGGGTTGTGTTCCGGCGCCCTCGCCTACAAGCTCGCGGAAGCCTACGCACAAAAATATAGAGCAGCGGGCGTCTCCGTGGAGACGTTTCGCGACCTGGTGGCCTTGTCTTCCATCGCCGATCTGGTTCCGCTCCGGGATGAAAACCGAGTGTTGGTTCGGGATGGTCTGGCTCTGGTGTCTCAGGGGACCCGATGCGGGATTCGGGCGTTGGTCCAGGGGCTGGGCCTGCACGGAGTCTGTTCGGCCAACACGATCGGGTTTCGGGTTGCGCCACGTCTGAATGCAGCCGGACGGTTGGCCCACGCCGAACTGGGAGTCAGGCTGCTCACGACGGATTCCGAATCCGTTGCCGCTGAACTTGCGCAACGGTTGGAAGACCTGAACCGTCAGCGTCGCCAAATTGAAGAAGAGATCGTCCACGAGGCAATTGCCCAGGTGGAAGCCGGTGGACTGCTGCATGCGATGGTCGTGGGAGCGGAAGGATGGCACATTGGAGTGATCGGCATCGTTGCCGCACGGCTGGTGGAACGCTATCACCGTCCTGCGGTCGTGGTGACGTTCGATCGGCAGGGCCTGGGCAAGGGTTCGGTCAGGAGCGTGGACGGTTTCGACGTCTGCCGGGCCTTGCAGCGCTGTGAACAGGATCTGGTGGCCTTTGGCGGTCACCCGATGGCAGCGGGGCTCACGGTCAGACGAAAAGCGTTTGCCGATTTCAGACGAAGGTTTCTGAGTGTCGTCGAGGAGTCGATGGACGTCAGGCTAAGGGTTCCCACCCTGCACGTGGATGCGGCCGTGTCGCTTGCCGACGTGCAATTTCCCCTTCTCCGGGAATTGGAACGGCTGCAACCCTTCGGCAGGGGAAATCCTGAGCCCACCTTCATGAGTCGGGGGATATCGGTGCTGGAGAAACGGGTGGTTGGGGAGAATCATTTGAAATTGGTGGTTCGCCAGGCTCGCTCCGTTCCCCTGGAGAGCATCGGGTTTCGGATGGGACCGATCGCGAAAGTCCTCGATGCGGGAAACGGGCAAATTGACGCGGTGTTCAGTCCGGAGTTGAATGAATGGAAGGGATCGAGTCGAATTCAGCTCCGGCTGTGCGACGTGCGGGTCGCGTCCTGAGCATGGCGACTGGCCAGGATGAGCACACGTTGTGGGCCGGAATGATCAAGGCATCGGTGAATGCGTAGGGGGGAATGATGGCGTTGTCCAGCGTCACGGAGATTGATGATCTGGTGCGGCAAGTGCAGAGTTGCCATCCCGAGGCCGATGAAGCCTTGATTCGGCGTGCCTATGCGTTTTCGGCGAAAGCGCATGAAGGGCAGACCCGGCGATCCGGCGAGCCCTACCTGCAACATCCGTTGGCCGTTGCCGGCATTTTGACCTTTCTCAAACTCGACGTGACGGCCATCGTGGCCGGGCTTCTCCATGACACGCTGGAAGATACCGTGGCGACCCAGGAAGAGTTGCGGACGCATTTTGGACAGGAGGTGGCGCATCTGGTGGAAGGGGTCACGAAAATCGGCCAGATTCCCTTTCGGACGTATGAAGAAAAACAGGCGGAGAACTTCCGGAAGATGTTGTTGTCGATGGCCGATGACATCCGAGTGGTCTTTATCAAGTTGGCCGACCGTCTTCACAACATGAGAACGCTGAGTCATCTGCCGGATGGCAAGCAGAAGCAGATTGCCCAGGAAACCCTGGAAATTTATGCGCCGTTGGCCAACCGGCTGGGCATGAGCTGGATCAAGCAGGAACTGGAAGATCTATGCTTTCAATATCTCAAGACCGAGGCCTATTCCCTGTTGAAGCTCCGAGTGGCGCAACGGGACGAAGAACGGCAGGTCTCCGTGCAGGCGATTATCGAGACGACGGTCGATGCGTTGGCCGTCGCCGGATTGCCCGGGCAAGTGGCCGGACGGCCCAAACATCTGTACTCCATTCATCAAAAAATGGAGCGTCAGGGCATCATGTTCGAGGAAGTGCATGACCTCGTGGCCATTCGCATTATCACCGACACCAAGATCAATTGTTATACGATTCTCGGCCTCGTGCATTCCTTGTGGCCTCCGGTCCCCGGGCGGTTCAAGGATTACATCGCTACGCCGCGCACCAATCTCTACCAGTCCCTGCATACGACGGTATTGGGTCCACAAGGTGATCACGTGGAATTTCAGATCCGAACGGAAGAGATGCATCGTCTCGCGGAATATGGCGTGGCGGCCCATTGGCGCTACAAGGAACGGGTGAACGTCGAAGAGCGCGACGAAAAGGTCTTTAGCTGGCTCCGGCAATTCGTCGAATGGCATAGGGACCTCTCCGATAATCGCCAATTCATGGACTCCGTGAAGCTCGATCTCTTTCACCTGGATGTTTTTCACGACGTGGTGTTTGCGTTTACTCCAAAGGGAGAAGTCAAGGAACTGCCGCTTGGGTCCACGTCGATCGACTTTGCGTATGCGATCCACACGGAAGTGGGAGATCACTGCGTCGGCGCGAAGGTGAATGGAAAAATCGTGCCCCTTCGACAGGCGCTCGTCAGCGGCGATACCGTGGAAATTCTGACTTCGCCAACCCAGGTCCCCAAGAAAGAATGGTTGAAGTTCGTTCGGACTTCCCGTGCAAAGGCCAAGGTCAAGCATTTTCTCAAGGTCGAAGAGCAAAAGCAGGGCCTGGAATTGGGGCGTCGATTGCTTGAACGTGAATTCCGACGTCGGCATCTCCCATCCGCGCAGTTGCTCCAATCCGACCGGCTGTCCGAAGTCGCCAGAGAAAGAGGATATGAATCCATCGATGAGATGACCCGGCTGGTAGGCTATGGACGGCTCTCCGCGGTGCAACTGGTCAATTGGCTGTCGCCCGGAGAGGGGGGGGCAAAAGGCGATGAGGCTGCGCAGGTGGAGCCGAGGACGCCCCTGACTCAGAATCCCGTGAAATCCGTCAAGGTCAAGGGAGAACGGGACGTGCTGATGCAGTTGTCAAAATGTTGCGCACCGGTGCCCGGCGATCCCATCTTGGGCTACATTACGCGCGGCCGCGGGCTCACGATCCATTCGAAGGGGTGCCCCAATCTCGAGGCCATGGACTATGAAAAAGATCGTTTGGTTGAAGTGGAATGGGATGCTCAGACCGAAGGCAATCATGCGGTCAAGGTGTCGGTCCTGACCATCGATCGGCCGGGCGTGTTGGCCAACGTCTCTTCGGCCATTTCCTCTTCCAAGGCCAACATCAGTCGAGCGGAAATTACGACCAGAGAGGATCAGAAGGCCGTCCTGGATTTCGTGATTCAAATTTCCAATACCCTTCACCTCGAACAGACGCTTGAAGCCGTAGGGCGGGTGGATGGAGTCATTTCAGCCAGGCGCGTGCGTGGGTGGCAGCATTCGTGAGCATGCTATTTCGGCATTTCGATGGTGAGTCGGGTGCCCTTGATGAGGTGAAAGGCTGCAGCTTGTCCCGCGCGAAGTTCCAGGACCTGGGCCGCAGCGGTTTTCGGCCGATAGCGAGGACAAAGATTGTCGGTTCGTAGGCAAATAGGGACGTCTTGTTCAAGATGAACGATGGTCCCGTTCCGGTCCAACCATAAAATATCCAGGGGCATTTTGGTGTTCTTCATCCAGAACGTCCAATAGCCGGGCTCTAGAAACTCCGGGAACGTGAAGAGCATGCCTTGATCGGGGGCCATGCGCGTTCGATACATCAGCCCCTGACTCCGTTTGGCCGGCGTATCGGCGACTTCACAATAGATCGTGGCCCCATCGGGCGTGGAAACCGTGGCCAGGCCGGAGGCGGAGGGAGGCACGGAGAACCCGAGGAGACTCGTGCTCAGGACCACGCTGGTCATCAAACAGAGGAACTGCGGCATGAACGCCCTGTTGTGTGGGATCGAACGCCTTGCTATTCCCATGAAAACCATGCTAAGGGCTTTCGAAAAACCCTGTCAACGATCGTGGCAATGTCCCTCGAACCGTCAAGCAGGACACCCCGTAGGGTTCCGTTCACGTTGCTCGAACGAGCCGTAGTCTCTTGACGGGCTTCCGGAGTCTCTATATAATATTTCGTTTGGTGGGGTCGTCCTTTAACGATTTTAAAAGAAAAACTTGCAAAACGCTTTGTCCCTGCTTTGAGCAGGAAAAGTGTTGTTTGTCTTGTATCCCCGCTCGACTCTTTCCCTGATTGGAGGAGGGGACTGCCGAACGATTGGGTCGTTGAAAGGGCAGGTACCCGAGTGGACAAAGGGGGCAGACTGTAAATCTGCTGCCATCGGCTTCCAAGGTTCGAATCCTTGCCTGCCCACCAACGCCGGTCAGAAGGAAGAAAGGGAGGGGAGTCAGCAGGGTCGTAGATCAACGATGAATACAAAAACAGTGGCGGGCGTAGCTCAGTGGTAGAGTTCCAGCCTTCCAAGCTGGCTGTCGCGGGTTCAAATCCCGTCGCCCGCTCCAGCGAACAGTTGAATCATGAAGCAATAAACGTGGCGGCAATGCAGGATGGATGTTTCACGTTTCCTGTCTCACAAAGCCGTGGCCCACGTAGCTCAGTTGGTAGAGCACGTCCTTGGTAAGGACGAGGTCACGCGTTCAATCCGCGTCGTGGGCTCCATTATCTCGATGAAAGGTCAATGAATTTCTATTGTGACGGCCTCGTCTTTCGTGGAAACGAAACGGTTCTCATGAGAGGACGAGGTTTTGGGGGAGGGGCAGATGGCGAAGGCGAAATTTGATCGGAAGAAGCCGCATGTGAACGTGGGGACGATTGGGCACGTGGATCATGGGAAGACGACGTTGACCTCGGCGTTGACGAAGGTGATGGGGCAGGCGGGGATGGCGAAGTATGTGAGTTACGACGAGGTGGCGAAGGCGAGTGAGTCGCAGGGGCGGCGGGATCCGACGAAGATATTAACGATTGCGATTTCGCACGTGGAATATGAGACGGACCAGCGGCATTACGCGCATGTGGACTGTCCGGGGCATGCGGATTACGTGAAGAACATGATTACGGGGGCGGCGCAGATGGATGGGGCGATTTTGGTGGTATCGGCGGCGGATGGGCCGATGCCGCAGACGCGGGAGCACATTCTGTTGGCGCGGCAGGTGGGGGTGCCGTACATTGTGGTGTTTTTGAACAAGGCGGACAAAGTGGAGGACGCGGAGTTGCTGGAGCTGGTGGAATTGGAGGTGCGGGAGTTGTTGGCGAAGTACCAGTTTCCGGGGGAAGAGATTCCGATTGTGGTGGGGTCGGCGACGAAGGCGCTGGAGGGGGACGAGAGCGCGGTGGGGGTGCCGGCGATCCAGAAGTTGTTGGCGGAGGTGGACCGGTACGTGCCGACGCCGGAGCGGGCGATCGACAAGCCGTTTTTGATGCCGATTGAGGACGTGTTTACGATCAGCGGGCGGGGGACGGTGGTGACGGGGCGCGTGGAGCGAGGGCAGGTGAAGGTGGGGGATGAGATTGAGATTGTGGGGTTGGGGGAGACGCGGAGTACGGTGGTGACGGGCGTGGAGATGTTTCGGAAGGTATTGGACGAAGGGCAGGCGGGGGACAACATTGGGGCGTTATTGCGGGGGACGAAGAAGGACGAGGTGGAGCGGGGGATGGTGTTGGCGAAGCCGAAGAGTATCACGCCGCATACGAAGTTCAAGGCGGAGGTGTACGTGCTGACGAAGGAAGAGGGAGGGCGGCACACGCCGTTTTTCAATGGGTACCGGCCGCAGTTTTATTTTCGGACGACGGACGTGACGGGGGTGGTGCAGTTGGCGGAAGGGGTGGAGATGGTGATGCCGGGGGACAACACGACGTTTACGGGAGAATTGATTGCGCCGATTGCGATGGAGCAGGGGTTACGGTTTGCGGTGCGCGAAGGGGGGCGCACGGTGGGCGCCGGCGTCGTGACCGAAATCCTCGCCTGAGGACGACCGCCTGAGTTCGCCACGAGAGAGGAGACGTTATGCGGGTCATTATTTCTTTAGCCTGCGGGCAATGCAAGAGGCGGAATTACTCGACGATGAAGAATAAAAAGAATGATCCTGATCGCTTGGAAGTCAAGAAATATTGCCGGTTCTGCAGAAAACACGTCCCCCACAAGGAAGTGAAATGAATCAGGAAGGGGCATGGTGTCAATGGCTAGCATGTCGGTCTCCAAAACCGAAGGTCCGGGTTCGAGTCCTGGTGCCCCTGCCACGTACGAAGACAGGATGCGCGTGACATGAAGAAACTCTGGCTGAAAATTACGGAATTTCTCGTTGAAGTCAAGGGTGAATTGAAAAAGGTGTCGTATCCGACGCGTGACGAAACCCTTGGTTCGACGTCGGTGGTGGTCGTGTTTTGCGTCATTATGTCTTTGTACCTCTCAATGGCTGATTCCATTCTGGTTTGGCTGGTCAGTCAAATCCTTTGACAATTCGAGGGCAGGCTCTATGGCCAAAAATTGGTACGTGATTCACACCTATGCGGGATATGAGGGGCGAGTCAAAACCTCCCTGGTCGAGCGGGCGACCCAGATGGGGCTTCACGGGGAGTTCGGGCAGGTCCTCGTTCCCACCGAGGACGTGATCGAAATCAGAGATGGAAAGCGTCGCGCCTCGAAACGAAAATTTTTCCCTGGGTACGTGTTGGTCGAGTTGGAGGATCCTCTCAAGGACGAAACGGTGCTGATGATCAAAGAGACGCCCAAGGTCACGGGGTTCATCGGGGGGGAAGGGGGAAAACCCATGGCCCTGCCGAGAGAAGAAGCGGATTCTCTTTTGAAACAGATCGAATCGGGGGCCTCGCTTCCTCGAGAGCGAGTGTTTTTCTCCAAAGGCGACAACGTCCGGATCGTGGACGGGCCGTTCATGGGCTTCAATGGCTTGATCGACGAAGTGGATGATGAACACAGTCGAGCCAAGGTCCTGGTCAGCATTCTCGGACGTTCGACCCCGGTGGAATTGGTCTTTACACAGATCGAGCGCGGATAGGCGTCGGCGAACGTAGATTCACCTCAGGAAAAAGGATCCGGAGATGGCAAAAGAAGTGATGACGCAAATCAAATTGCAGATTCCCGCAGGGAAAGCCAATCCTGCTCCGCCGGTTGGTCCTTCCTTGGGTCAGCATGGCCTGAACATCATGGATTTTTGCAAGCAATTCAACGCGAAGACGCAAAAGCAGGAAGGGAGCATCATTCCCGTGGTCATTACCGTCTATCGGGATCGGAGTTTTACCTTTATCACGAAGACGCCTCCGGCCACCGATCTCTTGAAGAAGGCGGTGGGCATCATCAAGGGATCCGGCGTGCCGCAGAAGGACAAGGTCGGGGCGATCTCCCGTGCCCAGTTGCAGGAAATATCCAAGCAGAAGATGGAGGATTTGAACGCGGTGACCATCGAAGGGGCGATGAAAATCATCGAGGGGACCGCAAGGAGCATGGGGATTACGGTGACCGACTGACGGTCAGAGGGGAGCGTGATTCGTGGGAAAGCAATTGCAGAACGCCGCAGGAAAAGTGGAGTCCAAACTGTACGGTCTTCAGGAGGCCGGTGAATTGGTCAAGCAAGCATCCTATGCCAAATTCGACGAGACCGTAGAGCTGGCCATTCGATTGGGCGTCGATCCGAAACGTGCGGACCAGATGGTTCGGGGGACGACGGTGTTACCTCATGGCACCGGGAAAAAAGTCAGGATTCTGGTGTTTGCCAAGGGGGAGAAGGAGCAGGAGGCCAGGCAGGCCGGTGCCGATTTCGTGGGAGCCGATGATCTGTTGGAAAAGATCAAGGGAGGGTGGCTGGAGTTTGATCAGGCCATCTCCACTCCGGATCTGATGGCGTCGGTGGGCAAATTGGGAAAAGTGTTGGGTCCCCGTGGCCTGATGCCCAACCCCAAGTCCGGGACCGTGACGTTTGAAGTCGGGAAGGCGATCCAGGAAATTCGGAAGGGTCGGGTTGAATACAAGGTGGACAAGGCCGGGAACGTTCACGTGCCGATCGGGAAAGTCTCGTTTGCCGTCTCGCAGATCACTGAAAACGCTCAGGCGGTCTTTGCGTCGGTGGTGAAGGCCAAGCCCTCCTCGAGCAAGGGCAGGTATATCAAAGGGGCGACCATGTCGAGCACCATGGGGCCGGGCATTTCTTTGGAATGTACGACCTTGGGTCGACAAGCGGAGTAGTCGCGAGGTGAAAAGGAGCGGGGCATGAAAAAGGAACAGAAGGCGGGCGTCGTGTCCGATTTGCACGAGAAGTTCGCCAAGGCCAAGTTGGCCGTGGTGGCGGAATGCGGGGGGATGCCGGTCAATCAGGTGACTCAGTTGCGCCATCAGCTTCGCGGAGCTCAGGCGGAATTGAAGGTGGTGAAGAATTCCCTCGCCGTGAGAGCCGCGGAGGGGACCTCGTTGTTGCCCGTTGCGTCGTTGTTCAAGGGGCAAGTCGCGGTGGTCATCGGGTATGATGACCCGGTGTTGCCTGCCAAGATCCTGCGGGATTTTATCAGGCAGGAAAAATGTGACGAGAAGATCCTCTGGCGAGGTGGCGTGATAGAAGGGAGGGCGCTCGACTCCGCCCAACTGATCGCGACGGCTGATTTGCCCTCCAAGGAGGTGTTGCTGTCGATGCTCTTGTCCTCCATGCAAGGGCCTCTTCAAGGGATTGTGGGCGTTCTGCAGGGAATCCTCCGAGGATTGGCCGCGGTGTTGGTGGCGATTCAAGACAAAAAGAAAGGAGAAGGAGAAATGGCTGCAACAGAGACAAAGCTTTCGAAGGAGGACATTCTGGGCGCCGTGGCAAGCATGACGGTTCTGGAGTTGTCCGAACTGGTCAAGGGATTCGAGGAAAAATTCGGCGTGACGGCGGCGGCGCCGGTCGTTGCGGCGGCGCCGGCTGGAGGCGATGCGGCGGCTCAGGCCGCGGAAGAGAAGGACTCCTTTGACGTCGTTCTGGCCGGTGCCCCGGCCGACAAGAAAATTCAGGTTATTAAAGTCGTCCGCGAGATCACCGGGCTCGGGTTGAAGGAAGCCAAGGATTTGGTGGAAGGGGTGCCGAAACCGGTCAAGGAGGGTGCGGCCAAAGATGAGGCAGAAACGATCAGAAAGAAACTCGCCGACGTGGGGGCCACGGTCGAAGTCAAATAGGGAATCTTCTCCCTTGATCGTCAGGACGGGTCATCTCACACGCCTAGATACAGAAGGAGCCGCATATGCCGCAACCGCCATTGCCGGGAATTATCAAGCGTACTGATTTTTCGAAAATTCAGTCGACGATTGACATTCCGGACCTCGTGGAAGTTCAAAAATGTTCATACGAGGGGTTTTTGCAGAAAGACGTGGACCCCGAGCGTCGTGGGGAAAAGGGGCTGCAAGCTGCGCTCATGAGCGTCTTTCCCATTGCAGACTTCAACAGTTCGGCCATTCTCGAATTTTCCAGTTACTCGCTGGGAACGCCCAAGTACGACATGCGTGAATGTCTGGAACAGGGCATGACGCTTGCCGCGCCCTTGAAACTGCGCATCCGCCTGGTGGTGTTTGATCCGCAGGAAAAGGGGGCGAAGAACAGCAAGGTGCTCGACGTTCGGGAGCAGGAAGTCTACGTGGGTGAGCTGCCTCTGATGACGGATCGAGGCACCTTTATCATTAACGGCACGGAACGGGTCGTGGTGAGTCAGTTGCATCGCTCCCCCGGGGCCTCGTTCAGTCACGATAAGGGACGGACCCATTCCAGTGGCAAGGTGTTGTTTTCCGCTCGCATCATTCCCTATCGAGGCTCCTGGTTGGATTTTGAGTTCGACGCGCGGGACATTCTGTACGTCCGCATCGATCGTCGTCGCAAAATGCCCGCCACGATTCTGTTGAAAGCGTTCGGGCTCTCAACGGATGACGTCCTGAAGACGTATTATCCCATCGAGGAAATTCGAGTGGCAGACGGGAAACTGATGCGGAAATTGGATCCCGAACTCCACATGGGATTACGTTCCTCGGTCGAAGTGTTCGAGCCGGGAGGGAAGGATCCAGTCGTGCGAGAAGGGATGCGGCTCACCAAATCGCTGATGACCAAAATTCGAGCCGCCGGGGTGAAGGAAATCCCGGTGAAACCGGAAGAACTGGTTGGGCGAGCGGTGTTGACGGAAATCCGGGACTCGGAAAAAGGCGAGGTGCTGGTTGAAAAAGATCAGCGGTTGACCCTGCCCGTGCTCGAACGGCTTCTTGAATTGAAGTCCTCGAGTTTCAAGGTGATTTACCTGGACAGCATGGCGGCGACGCCGATCATCCTGGATACCCTTGATGCCGAACGAACGACGTCGCAGAAGGAAGCCTGGGTGGAAATCTATAAACGACTTCGACCGGGAGAAATGCCTTCCGTGGATTCCGCCAAGCTCTTGTTCGAGAACCTGTTTATCAACCCCAAGCGGTACGATCTGTCTCCGGTCGGACGGCTGAAGATGAACAATCGTTTTTCCTTGGACCTGTCCCTGTCTCAGCGGGTACTCACCGCGCAGGACGTGGTGGAAGTGATCCGCTGTCTCGTCGAATTGAAGATGGGCAAGGGCGATGTGGATGACATCGATCATTTGGGGAATCGTCGGGTTCGGACGGTGGGAGAACTGCTCGAGAATCAGATTCGCCTGGGGTTGGCCCGCATGGAGCGCAGCATCAAGGAACGCATGAATCTGCTGGACATGGAAACGGTGCTGCCGCACGACTTGATTAACGCCAAACCCATTGTGGCGGCCATCAAGGAATTCTTTGCCGGCAGTCAGTTGTCGCAGTTCATGGATCAAACGAATCCCCTGGCCGAAATCACTCATAAACGAAGATTGTCGGCGTTAGGGCCAGGCGGGCTGACCCGTGAGCGCGCGGGCTTTGAAGTCCGCGACGTCCATCCCTCTCATTATAGTCGTATTTGTCCCATCGAGACCCCTGAAGGGCCGAATATCGGGCTCATTACCTCGTTGGCCACCTATGCGAGAATCAACGAATTCGGGTTCATCGAAGCCCCGTTTCGAAAAGTCCAAAAGGGACGGGTGCTGCGGGACGTCGAATTTCTTTCTCCCCTGCAAGGCGAGCATTACGTCATTGCCCAGGCCAATTCCCAGGTGGATGCGTCCGGTCGCTTGTTGTCCGATTCGGTGACGGCCAGGTCGCAGGGAGAGTTTATCGCTACGACGCCGGAGCGAGTCGATTACGTGGACGTGTCCCCGAAGCAGGTGGTCAGCGTCGCCACGGCGTTGATTCCCTTTCTCGAGCATGACGACGCCAACCGTGCGTTAATGGGATCGAACATGCAGCGCCAGGCCGTGCCGCTCGTGCAGAGTGAGGCGCCGTTGGTTGGAACCGGCATGGAAGCCGTGGTGGCCCGCGATTCCGGGTACGTCGAACAGGCCAGGCGGGATGGGATCGTGGAAAGCGTCGACGCCAGGCGAATCGTCGTCCGGACCGAACCGGGCAGGGTGGAAGAGGGCAAAAAGAAAACCGGCCGTTTTTGGGATGCCTATGACTTGGTGAAGTTTCAACGAACCAATCAGAACACGTGCGTGACCCAGACGCCCATCGTGAAGGTAGGGCAGCAGGTGAAGAAAGGGCAGGTGTTGGCGGATGGGCCGGCCATCGATCGGGGCGAGTTGGCGCTGGGCAAGAACGTCCTGGTCGGCTTCATGCCTTGGGGCGGGTACAATTTTGAGGACGCGATCCTGTTGAGCGAGCGGTTGGTTCGTGAAGACACCTTTACGTCCATCCACATCGAAGAATTCGAGGTCGAAGCCCGGGATACCAAATTGGGGAAAGAGGAGATTACCCGCGATATTCCCAATCTGGGGGAAGAGACTCTGAGAAACCTCGATGAAAGCGGGATCGTCCGCATCGGGGCCGAAGTCAAGGCCGGAGACATCCTGGTAGGAAAAGTGACGCCCAAGGGAGAAACCCAGTTGACTCCGGAAGAAAAGCTGTTACGAGCGATCTTCGGAGAAAAGGCGGGAGACGTCAAGGATACGTCCCTTCAGGTCCCTCCGGGCATTGAAGGAATCGTGGTGGACGTCAAGATTTTTTCCAGAAAGGGCATCGACAAGGATGAGCGTTCGAAGAACATCGAATCCCAGGATCGCGTGAAAATCGAACGGAATTATCAGGATGAACTCCACATCATTGAAGATGAGCGGAACAAGAAGATACGGAAACTTCTGCTCGGACAGGTCGTGGGCCGTGACTTAATGGATCCCGAAAGCGGTGAAGTCATCCTGAAGAAGAAAGGAAAGATCACGACCGACGTCTTGCGAAAACTTCCGGATGATGACGCCCGGCGCGTGATTCTCGGTGATCCGGAAGAGCAACGCAAGCTCGAAGAGATCGAACGAGTGACCAAGGATCAGATCGAGAGCCTGCAAACGTTCTATGACGAAAAGGTTGGACGACTTCGGCGGGGCGATGAGTTGCCCCCGGGCGTCATCAAACTGGTGAAAGTCTATCTGGCCATTAAGCGGAAGATTTCCGTTGGAGACAAGATGGCCGGACGTCATGGAAACAAGGGCGTGGTCTCTCGGATTCTGCCCGAAGAAGACATGCCGTATTTGCCGGACGGGACTCCGATCGAAATCGTCCTGAATCCGCTTGGAGTTCCCTCGCGGATGAACGTCGGACAGATTCTGGAAACACATTTGGGGTGGTCCGCCAAGGCCTTGGGGATCTATGCCGCCAGTCCGGTGTTTGACGGAGCGACGGAAGTGGAGATCAAGGAATTGTTGAAAAAGGCGGGATTGCCGGAGAACGGACAATCGGTGGTGTATGACGGACGCACCGGTGATCCGTTCAAGAGTCCGGTGACGGTGGGGTATGTCTACATGATGAAGTTGCACCACCTGGTGGACGACAAGATCCATGCCCGCTCCATTGGCCCGTATTCCCTGGTGACGCAGCAACCCCTGGGAGGGAAGGCGCAGTTCGGCGGTCAGCGTCTGGGCGAAATGGAAGTCTGGGCCCTCCAGGCCTACGGGGCAGCCTCCACGCTTCAGGAATTTTTAACCGTGAAGTCCGATGACGTCCCGGGACGGTCGAGAATGTACGAGGCGATTGTCAAGGGAGAAAACTTTTTGGAGCCGGGCTTGCCGGAGTCGTTTAACGTGTTGGTAAAAGAATTGCAGAGCCTGGGGTTGGACGTCGAGTTGATGAAATCCGCTGAGTGACTCAGCCCTTGCCCCTGCTATCACGAGAGATTTGAAAAGGAGGTAGAGCCTTGGAAAGCGTCTATGCTCTGTTTGACAGGCCGCGCGATGCCATGTCCTTCGATGCCATGTGCATTCGGATCGCATCGCCCGAAAAAATCTGTTCGTGGTCGTACGGAGAAGTCAAAAAACCCGAAACCATCAATTATCGTTCGTTCAAACCGGAAAAGGATGGATTGTTTTGTGCGAAGATTTTCGGCCCGACCAAGGACTGGGAATGTAATTGCGGAAAATACAAACGCATGAAACATCGTGGCATCGTCTGTGACAAATGCGGAGTCGAGGTCATTCAATCGAAGGTGCGGCGCGAACGGATGGGCCACATCAAGCTGGCTGCGCCCGTGGCCCACATCTGGTTTTTAAAAGGGGTGCCGAGTCGGATCGGGATTCTCCTGGACATGAGCCTCAAGCAATTGGAAAAAATTCTCTATTTCGAGGCCTACGTCGTCATCGATCCCATGGAAACCCCGTTAAAGGAAAAAGAGTTGCTCTCGGAGGAGAAGTACCGTGAATGCGTCGATCTGTACGGGCCGCAGGCCTTTCGCGTTGGCATCGGAGCAGAGGCCATTCGTGAATTGTTGAGACAGGTCGATATCGACGTCCTGTGGGCGGAGCGCCATGAAAAAGTCAAGGCCACGACCTCTGCGGCCTTGAACAAGAAGATTACGAAGCGCCTGAAAGTCATTGAGGCCTTTCACAAGTCGGGCAATAAACCGGAATGGATGATTCTGGACGTCATCCCCGTGCTTCCTCCTGAATTGAGGCCGCTGGTGCCGTTGGATGGTGGGCGATTTGCCACGTCGGATTTGAACGATCTCTATCGTCGGGTGATCAATCGCAACAACCGGCTGAAACGGCTGGTCGAGTTGAAGGCCCCCGGTGTGATCATTCGTAACGAGATGAGAATGTTGCAGGAGGCCGTGGATGCCTTATTCGACAACGGACGACGCGGTCGGACGATTCGTGGGGCGAACAAGCGACCCTTGAAGTCCCTCAGCGACATGCTCAAGGGTAAGCAGGGCCGATTTCGTCAGAATCTCCTGGGGAAACGGGTGGACTATTCGGGGCGCTCGGTGATCGTGGTGGGACCGGAACTGAAGTTGAATCAATGCGGGTTGCCCAAGAAAATGGCGTTGGAATTATTCAAGCCGTTCATCTTTCACAAGTTGGAAGAGCGCGGAGCCGCGACCACCATCAAGAGTGCGAAACGTCTCGTCGAAAAGGAGCGTCCGGAAGTCTGGGACGTGTTGGACGAAGTGATTCGCGAACATCCGGTCATTCTGAATCGAGCGCCGACGCTGCATCGTTTGGGCATGCAGGCGTTTGATCCCGTGTTGGTCGAAGGCAAGGCCATTCGGTTGCATCCGTTGGTCTGTGCGGCGTTCAACGCGGACTTCGACGGCGACCAGATGGCCGTTCACGTTCCGTTGTCAGTCGAGGCGCAAATTGAAGCTCGCGTGTTGATCATGTCCATCAACAACGTGCTGTCGCCGGCGAATGGCCGCCCGCTTGCGATTCCCTCTCAGGACATGGTGTTGGGGTGTTATTGGTTGACTCAGGAGCGACCGGGGGCCACGGGAGAAGGGAAAATTCTGTATTCATCCGAAGAGGTCCGGATTGCCTATGATGCCGGAGAACTGGATGAGCAGGCCTGCGTCAAAGTGCGCATCGACGGGGAACTGGTCGAAACGACCGTCGGGCGTGTGATTTTCGGAGAAATCCTGCCTTCTTCCATCCGGTTTGCTCACGTCAATCGAGTCATGACCAAGAAGGAAATGACGAAGCTGATCGATGCCGTCTACCGGAAAGTCGGGCTGCACGAAACCGTCAAGATGCTCGACAAGCTGAAGGACCTCGGTTTTTACTATGCGACCAAGGCCGGGGTCTCTCTGTGCATCGACAACATGCATATCCCGACTCAAAAGGAAGTGCTGCTGGGCAAGGCGCAGAAGGAAGTGGCCGAGGTCGAACGGCAGTACAGCGAGGGGTTGATCACGAACGGCGAGCGTTACAACAAGGTCATTGACATCTGGGCCCACGTGAGCGAACAGGTCGCCAATGAAATGATGAAAGAGATCAAGGCCGGTGGGGGGCAAGGACCGGAAGACACGTTGAACCCCATCTTCATGATGGCCGATTCCGGCGCGCGGGGGAGTTCACAGCAGATTCGGCAGTTGGGAGGCATGCGGGGTCTGATGGCGAAGCCGTCCGGTGAAATTATTGAAACCCCTATCACCGCCAACTTCCGAGAAGGGCTCACGGTGCTCCAGTATTTCATCTCGACGCACGGGGCCAGAAAAGGGCTGGCGGACACGGCTCTCAAGACCGCAAATTCCGGATACCTGACGAGGCGGCTGGTGGACATTTCACAGGACGTCATCGTGAGTGTCGAAGACTGCAAGACGGCCGATGGGATCGACGTCTCCGCGTTGGTCGAAGGCGGAGAGGTGATTCAGCCGATCGAAGAACGGATCCTGGGCCGTATCGTGGCCGAAGACATTCTCGATCCTCTGACCGGTGACGTGGTGGTGTCGGCGAATGAAGAGCTGGACGAAACGCGCGTCAGGGCCGTTGTTGAAGCCGGCATCGGGCACGTCCGTATCCGTTCGGTGTTGACCTGTCAGGCCAGGTGGGGCGTCTGCGTGAAGTGTTACGGCAGGGATTTGGCCAGAGGGAGGCTCGTAGAGCTCGGTGAGCCAGTGGGGGTGATCGCGGCGCAGTCCATCGGCGAACCCGGCACGCAGTTGACCATGCGAACCTTCCACATCGGAGGGACGGCGAGTAAAGTCGTCGAGCAGAGCGTGGTCGAGTCCAGGCACGACGGGGTCTTGAAATATCTCAGTTTCGATGCCAAGAAAAACGCCGATTTTCACAATCGGCACGTGGCGGTCCAGAACAAGCAGGGCGAATGGGTGGTCATGAATCGGAACGCGAAGATCGCGGTCTATGATGACTCGGGTCGAGAACGGGAAAAGTATCCGGTCGTCTACGGTGCCAAAATTGTCGTGAAGGACGGCGGTAGGGTGACGGTAGGGCAGAAACTCGTGGAATGGGACCCGTATTCGTTGACCATTCTGACGGAAGTGGGCGGGAAGATTGCCTATGGTGATATTTCCGAAGGCGTGACCATGAAAGAAGAGGTCGATGAAATCACCGGTCTGTCCCGCAAGGTGGTGATCGAGCAAGCCGGCACGAATCTCCGCCCGCGGGTTTCGATTAAGGACGAGGGGGGGAAGACCGCGAAGTTGCCCGGTTCCGGTGCGCCGGCCCGCTATCTTCTTCCCGTGGGTGCCCATATCTTCGTGGAAAAGGGAGCGGTGGTGCATTCTGGGGACGTGTTGGCGAAAATCCCTCGGGAAACCACGAAGACCAAAGACATTACGGGTGGCTTGCCACGGGTCGCGGAACTGTTCGAGGCGAGAAAGCCCAAGGAACAGGCGGTGATCAGCGAAATCGACGGGGAGGTTTCATTCGGCGGATTCGTCAAGGGAATGCGAAAGATCGTCGTCGACAACAAAATGGGAGACGTCAAGGAATATTTTATCCCTCGAGGCAAGCATGTCAACGTGCATGAGGGGGATTGGGTGCGGGCCGGTGAGCCGCTCATGGACGGCTCGGCGAACCCCCATGATATTCTGAACGTGTTGGGTCCTCGAGAGCTCCAGCGGTACCTGGTGAATCAGGTTCAGGAGGTGTATCGACTGCAGGGGGTCTCGATTAATGACAAGCACATCGAAATCATCGCACGGCAGATGTTGAAGAAGATCCGCATCGAAGACCCCGGCGATACGAATTTCCTGCCCGGCGCCCAGGTCGGGAAATTTGCCTTCACCGATGAAAATCAGCGGGTCCTTGCCGAAGGGGGAAAACCGGCCATCGGAAAACCGGTGTTGTTGGGGATCACCAAGTCGTCGCTGAATACGGACAGTTTCATTTCGGGCGCCTCCTTTCAGGAGACGACGCGCGTGCTCACCGAAGCCGCTATCAATGGTCGGGTCGATGATTTGCGGGGGCTCAAGGAAAACGTCATCGTGGGACGTCTGATTCCGGCCGGAACAGGCTTCTCGCATTACCGCGAAACCTTCGTGCCTGCCCCGGAGGAAAAGGCCGTCGAGTCCGTGACAGAGGATGGGGCCGAGGGTTTGACGATGGACCGGGAAGAGGAATTGCAGATGCAATCCACGTAAGTGAGACAGGGTTTTTTCTTGACACGTTAGGATGGACTTCATTAGAATCGGAAGGTTGTCCGATGCGGTCGATGTTGGAACGTTTTGAGAAGGACTATTGTTGAGATGCCAACGGTAAACCAGCTTGTCAGAAAGGGGCGTGAAGCCCCCAAGTCCAAGAGCAAAAGCCCTGCCCTCAATCGATGTCCGCAGCGGCGGGGAGTCTGTTTGCGCGTCTATACGACGACGCCCAAAAAGCCGAATTCCGCCTTGCGGAAAGTCGCTCGTGTGCGTTTGACGACGGGGGTCGAGGTGACGACCTACATCCCGGGAATGGGGCATAATCTGCAGGAACATTCCATCGTTCTGGTGCGTGGTGGTCGTGTCAAGGACTTGCCGGGCGTGCGGTATCATCTGGTTCGCGGCGCACTCGACGCGGTAGGCGTGGCCAATCGAAAACAGGGCCGTTCCAAATACGGCGCGAAACGACCGAAATAGCCGGTTGTCGTAGAGAAGGTGATTTCACGAGATGTCTCGTAGTCGAAGTGCCGTTGTCAGAGAGACCATAGCGGATGCCAGGTATCGGGATCAGCTCGTGGGGAAGTTTGTCAACATTCTGATGGCGAGAGGGAAGAAGAGCACGGCTCAGCGCGTGTGTTATGGTGCGTTCGACGTCATTCAACGGAAGACGGGCAGTGATCCTTTGAAAGTCTTTCATGCTGCGCTTGGGAACGTTAAGCCGATGGTGGAGGTCAAGTCGAGGCGAGTGGGTGGGGCGTCGTACCAGGTTCCCGTCGAAATCCGTCCGGTCAGGCAGGTTGCCCTGGCCTTTCGATGGATCAAGCGTAGTGCCCAGTCTCGATCGGGAAAGAGTATGCAAGAGAAGCTTGCCGCCGAATTGCTTGATGCTGCCAATAATACAGGGGTTGCGGTCAAGAAGCGGGATGAGACGCACAGAATGGCCGAGGCGAATCGTGCGTTTGCTCATTACCGTTGGTAGCGGGTTCTTTCGTCGGATTATTCTCTGCCTGTGAATGTTGTCGGTTCCGGTCCGCGTTCGGATCGGGTGTTGGAAGGTGTCATCGCAGCTTTGTTCGGAGGAACGGTGTCTAGAGAATATCCATTAGAGCGGACCCGGAACATCGGCATCATGGCCCACATTGACGCCGGAAAAACCACGACGACCGAACGCATTCTTTTTTATACCGGCGTTTCTCACCGCATGGGTGAAGTGCACGAAGGGGCGGCTCAAATGGATTGGATGGAACAGGAGCGGGAGCGAGGCATTACGATTACGTCCGCGGCGACCACCTGTTTCTGGAACGATCATCGCATCAACATCATCGATACGCCGGGACACGTGGATTTTACGGTCGAAGTCGAGCGGTCTCTTCGCGTGTTGGACGGAGCCGTGGCCGTGTTTGATTCGGTCCAAGGCGTCGAGCCGCAGTCGGAGACGGTCTGGCGTCAGGCCGATAAATATCGAGTCCCTCGAATCGCCTTTTTGAACAAAATGGACCGTGTCGGTGCTGATTTTTCGGGGAGCGTGCAGAGTATCATCGATCGCTTGGAGGCGAACCCTGTGCCGGTTCAGGTGCCAATTGGAAAAGAGGCGGATTTTCGAGGGGTCATCGATCTCGTCTCGATGAAGTCCTGCCTCTTTGATGATGAAACATTAGGCGCGAATTTCGTGGTCGAAGAGATCGCCCCGGATCTCCTGCCCATGGCTCAGGAATATCGGGACAAGATGCTGGATGTCGTGGCTGAATTTGACGAGGCGGTGCTTGAGCAATACCTGAACGGTGACCCGCTGAAGCCGGAGGACATTAAGCGGGCCGTGCGTGCCGGGACCAATCAGATGCGTATGACGCCGGTGTTGTGCGGGTCGGCTTTCAAGAACAAGGGCGTGCAGCCGTTACTGGATGCCGTGGTGGATTTCCTGCCTTCGCCGGTAGATGTGCCGGAAGTCGAAGGGGTCGATCCGGTCAGCGGTACGAAAATTCCCTGTCGCGCCAGCGACGAAGAGCCGTTTTCCGCGTTGGCCTTTAAGATCATGGCCGATCCCTTTGCCGGGCAACTCACGTATTTCCGCGTCTATTCCGGTCGACTGGAAACGGGCTCCTACGTGTATAACGTCACCCAGGGCAAGCGGGAACGGATCGGGCGTTTGCTCAAGATGCACGCGAACAAGCGGGAAGACATTGACGTGGTCTATGCCGGAGACATTGCGGCGGCGGTCGGGATGAAGGGCGCGAGAACGGGTGATACTCTGTCGAATGAAAAGCGCAAAGTCTTGTTGGAGGTCATCAAATTCCCAGAGCCCGTGATTTCCATGGCGGTTGAGCCCAAGACCAAGCAGGATCTTGAAAAACTTGGATTTTCCCTTGAAAAACTGTCGCAGGAGGATCCATCCTTTCACGTTCGCACCGACGAGGAAACCGGGCAAACGATTGTTTCTGGAATGGGGGAGTTGCATCTGGAAATTATCGTGGATCGCCTGGTCCGGGAATTCAAGGTTCAGGCGAACGTGGGGAAGCCGGAGGTTGCCTATCGTGAGACCATTCGCGGTACGGGTGAAGCCGAAGGGAAATACATCAAACAGTCCGGTGGTCGGGGGCAGTATGGTCACGTGGTGTTACGCGTTGAACCGTGCGAACCCGGAGTGGGATTCGAATTCGTCAATAAAATCGTCGGCGGCGTGATTCCCCGCGAGTACATCCCCGCGGTGGAAAAGGGGGTGCGCGAACGAATGGAGTCCGGCGTGGTGGCCGGGTACGCCATGCGTGACGTTCGGGTGACGCTGTTCGACGGTTCCTTTCATGAAGTCGATTCGAGTGAGATGGGTTTTAAAATCGCGGCCTCTATGGCTTTTGAGAACGCCTGTCGCAAGGCCAGTCCGATCCTGCTCGAGCCGGTCATGAAAGTGGAGGTGCTCGTTCCCCAGGATTTCATGGGCGACGTGATTGGCGATCTGAATGCCCGACGAGGCAAGGTTCAGGGCATAAAGGCGAGGGTCGGTTCTCAGGCCGTGGAGGCCATGGTTCCCCTTGGGGAAATGTTCGGGTATGCCACGAGCCTTCGTTCGAAGACGCAGGGGCGTGCCACCTATTCAATGGAATTTGCGGAATACGAGCCGGTTCCCAAGCAACTGGCGGAGCAGGTCGTCGGCAAGCAGCGAGGAGAATGACGGTGGAAGGCTTGAAAGACGGGGACGCGACATTCGTTTCTTTCTCGCTGAGCCTCGGGAGATTGGCAATCGAAGGGGGAGGGGCAGATGGCGAAGGCGAAATTTGATCGGAAGAAGCCGCATGTGAACGTGGGGACGATTGGGCACGTGGATCATGGGAAGACGACGTTGACCTCGGCGTTGACGAAGGTGATGGGGCAGGCGGGGATGGCGAAGTATGTGAGTTACGACGAGGTGGCGAAGGCGAGTGAGTCGCAGGGGCGGCGGGATCCGACGAAGATATTAACGATTGCGATTTCGCACGTGGAATATGAGACGGACCAGCGGCATTATGCGCATGTGGACTGTCCGGGGCATGCGGATTACGTGAAGAACATGATTACGGGGGCGGCGCAGATGGATGGGGCGATTTTGGTGGTATCGGCGGCGGATGGGCCGATGCCGCAGACGCGGGAGCACATTCTGTTGGCGCGGCAGGTGGGGGTGCCGTACATTGTGGTGTTTTTGAACAAGGCGGACAAGGTGGAGGACGCGGAGTTGCTGGAGCTGGTGGAATTGGAGGTGCGGGAGTTGTTGGCGAAGTACCAGTTTCCGGGGGAAGAGATTCCGATTGTGGTGGGGTCGGCGACGAAGGCGCTGGAGGGGGACGAGAGCGCGGTGGGGGTGCCGGCGATCCAGAAGTTGTTGGCGGAGGTGGACCGGTACGTGCCGACGCCGGAGCGGGCGATCGACAAGCCGTTTTTGATGCCGATTGAGGACGTGTTTACGATCAGCGGGCGGGGGACGGTGGTGACGGGGCGCGTGGAGCGAGGGCAGGTGAAGGTGGGGGATGAGATTGAGATTGTGGGGTTGGGGGAGACGCGGAGTACGGTGGTGACGGGCGTGGAGATGTTTCGGAAGGTATTGGACGAAGGGCAGGCGGGGGACAACATTGGGGCGTTATTGCGGGGGACGAAGAAAGACGAGGTGGAGCGGGGGATGGTGTTGGCGAAGCCGAAGAGTATCACGCCGCATACGAAGTTCAAGGCGGAGGTGTACGTATTGACGAAGGAAGAGGGGGGGCGGCACACGCCGTTTTTCAATGGATACCGGCCGCAGTTTTATTTTCGGACGACGGACGTGACGGGGGTGGTGCAGTTGGCGGAAGGAGTGGAGATGGTGATGCCGGGGGACAATACGACGTTTACGGGAGAATTGATTGCGCCGATTGCGATGGAGCAGGGGTTACGGTTTGCGGTGCGCGAAGGGGGGCGCACGGTGGGCGCCGGCGTCGTGACCGAAATCCTCGCCTGAGGACGACTGCCAATGGTTGTGAACGTGGATCAGCGTATTCGTATTCGATTGAAGGGATTCGATTATCGAATCCTGGATCAATCGGCCCGGGAAATCGTGGATACGGTCAAACAAACGGGCGCGCGCGTGGCCGGGCCGATTCCACTGCCCACTCGTATTGAGAAGTTTACCATTCAGCGATCCACGCATACGGACAAGAAATCCCGAGAGCAGTTTGAAATCCGAACCCATAAACGCCTGCTGGATATTCTCGATCCAACTCCGGAAACTATGGATGCCCTCATGAAGTTGAATCTGGCTGCCGGCGTGGACGTGGAGATCAAGCTGTAGGGTAACGTATCGGAAAGCCTGTAAGGGTATGGCATGGTGACTGGCTTAATAGGGAAAAAACTGGGGATGACGCAGATCTACGACGAGCATCGGCGTCTCCATCCCGTGACCGTGATCGAGGCGGGCCCCTGTCTCGTCACCACCATCAAGGTCAGGGAGCGTCACGGCTACGATGCCGTACAGCTCGGTTATGCGGAGGTTCCGGAGCGGAAGCTCACCAAGGCCGAGGTCGGGCATCTTCGTTCTTCCGGCCAGGACAGGCTGTTCAGGTATTTGCGCGAGTTTCGTGGCGTGCCTGATTGTCAGGTGGGCGACGCGGTCACGGTCAGCCTCTTTGAAAAAGGTGAAGTCGTTCACGTACAGGGCACTTCAAAGGGAAAAGGATTTCAGGGGGTCATGAAGCGGCACAATTTCGGTGGGGGACCTGCCAGTCACGGTTCGATGTTTCATCGTGCCCCGGGGTCGATTGGTTGCAGTTCGTATCCCTCGCGCGTCTTGAAGAACAAGGCACTTCCCGGGCAAATGGGGAACGAGCGGGTCACGGTGAAAGGATTGACCGTCGTCGAAACTCGACCGGAAGAAAATCTGGTGCTCATCTCGGGAGCCGTTCCTGGTCCCGTTGGCGGGCTGGTCCTTATCAGGAAGGCAGGGGGGTAACGGTGGCCTCGGTAGGAGTCGTGAACCAGCAGAGCAAGGCCGTGGACAGCGTCGAGGTGAGTGAACGCGTGTTCGAAGCTCGGCCGCATGGTGCGCTCGTCCATTCCGCGGTGGTGATGCAACTCGCGTCGCTTCGACAGGGTACCGCAAGTACAAAGGGGCGCAGCGAGGTCAGTGGAACGGGCAAGAAACCCTGGAGACAAAAGCATACGGGGCGGGCTCGAGCGGGTTCGAATCGTTCCCCTGTGTGGCGTCACGGCGGAACGGTCTTTGGACCTCGTCCCAGAAAATATCATTCCGCCATGTCGAAAAAGATGTATCGAAAGGCCATGCAGAGCGCCCTTTCTTCCAAAAAGGCAGCGGGAGAGCTGCTGGTTCTTTCCGAACTCTCCCTTCCGGAGCCCAAGACCAAATTGCTGGCAAGGGCCCTACGGGAATTGGGGGTGAGCGGCACCGTGCTCCTTGTGGTCGGACGGGACAACCACGTCATCCTGCGCGCGGCCAGGAATTTGGCTTACGTGAAAATCGTGTCCCCGGCTGAACTCACCGTGTACGACGTGCTTCGATACGAGACGCTCATGGTGTTGAAGGATGAATTGCCGAGCGTCCAGGAGTTGTGGGCATGAAGCGAGATCCGTTTGACATCCTCGTGAAACCCTTGTTGACCGAGAAAATCACGGAGCTTCAGGAATCGGCCAACCGCGTGGCCTTCGTGGTGAAGAACGACGTGAATCGGATCGAGATTCGTCAAGCGGTGGAGGCGGTGCTCAAGGTGAAGGTGAAGTCCGTGAACGTCATGAAGGTCATGGGCAAGAAGAAGCGTCAAGGCCGCTTTCTCGGAAAACGACCGGATTGGAAGAAGGCCATCATCACGCTGCATGAGGGAGAAAAGGTGGAGTTGTATGAAAGCGCCTAGCCTTCCTGCGTGGGGCCGGAAAAGGATCGCCGTCCATGCCGACTAAACCGTATCGCCCGACGTCACCCGGTCGTCGGGGCATGACCGTGTCGAAGGACAAGACGCTGTCGAAGGAGCCGCCTGAGAAGCGTTTAATCACGTCTCTCCCCGGTTCCGGAGGTCGAAACAACTTTGGGCGAGTGACTTCCCGGTTTCGTGGCGGGGGGCATAAGCGCCGGTATCGAATCATCGACTTTAAGAGAGAGAAGGTTGGCGTGCCCGGCAAGGTCGTCAGAGTGGAGTACGATCCCAACCGTTCGGCTCGCATTGCGTTGATTGCCTACGTGGATGGAGAGAAGCGATATATCCTGGCACCCGTTGGTTTGTCCGTCGGGGACGTGGTTCAAGCCGGTCCGGGTTCCGACATTCGTCCTGGCAATGCGTTGCCCTTGTCGTTGATGCCGCTGGGCACCACGATTCATAACATCGAGCTCAAACCCGGAAAAGGTGCTCAGGTGGCACGGAGCGCTGGCGCGTCCTGTCAGGTGATGGGGCGGGAGGGGCAGTACGTTCAGGTTCGCCTGGTGTCGGGAGAGATGCGACGGATTCTGGGAACGTGTATGGCGACCGTGGGGCAGATCGGGAACCTGGATCATGAGAACGTTTCGGTGGGGAAGGCCGGGCGTTCGAGGTGGATGGGCCGGCGCCCCCACGTACGAGGGGTCGTGATGAATCCGGTTGATCACCCGCATGGGGGTGGAGAGGGGAAATCCGGACAGGGGAACCCCCATCCCGTTTCCCCCTGGGGCGTTCCGACCAAGGGGTTCAAGACTCGGAAGAAGAAAGCGTCGTCCCAGTTCATTATTGCCAGGCGGACGAAATAGAGAAAGCAAAGGCCGATGCCACGTTCGATTCGTAAAGGACCGTTTGTCGATGCTCCCCTCATGGAAAAGGTGGAACGGATGAATGCGTCCCGCGACATGAAGCTGATCAAAACCTGGTCTCGTCGCTCGACGATTATTCCCGAAATGATTGGGCATACGTTTGCCGTGCACAACGGGAAAAAATTCATTCCGGTCTACGTGACGGAAAACATGGTTGGACATAAACTCGGAGAATTTGCTCCCACCCGGTTCTTCAAGGGGCATGGAGCCGCTAAAACGGAAAAAGCCGTTCCACTGAAGTAGCGTGGAGCGGGAGCGAGGAACCTCATGGCCGAAGCAAAGGCAGTCTTGCGTTACGTCAGAATGACGCCGCGGAAAATGCGGATGGTCGTGGATCTGATTCGCGGCCGCGCCGTGCCTGAAGCGTTGACGGTGCTCCGGTACCTGCCCAGAGCTGCTGCGCCGGTCGTGGAGAAAGTGCTGAATTCCGCGGTCGCGAATGCCGGACAGCAGGAATTAGGGGATCCTGAGACCCTGAGAGTCTCCAGGGCCTACGTGGACGGTGGCCCCGTGTTGAAGCGATTTCGGGCCAGATCCATGGGTAGGGCGAATCCTATTCATAAGCGAACCAGTCACGTCACCATTGCGGTTTCTCCAACGAATGGGGATTTCCGTGGCTAGTTGAGCGAACGAGGTACGCGTGGGGCAAAAAACACATCCTTATGGGTTTCGGTTGGGGTATACCAGGACGTGGAATTCTCGATGGTATGCCAAGAAAGATTTCGTGAAGCTGCTGCACGAGGACGTGGAAATTCGAAAGACGGTCAAAACCCGTTTGTTCCACGCCGGTATTTCGCGCGTCGAGATCGAGCGTTCGGGTAATCAGGTGAAGGTGATCATCTATACGGCCCGTCCCGGCATTATCATCGGACGGAAAGGGGCGGAAGTCGACAAGTTGAAGGCCATGTTGGAGGGACGCTACGGTCGAGAAGTCTACGTGACGGTCAAGGAGATCAAGAAGCCGGAATTGGATGCGCAGCTTGTTTCCGAAAATATCGCCTTGCAACTGGAGAAGCGCGTGTCGTTTCGTCGGGCCATGAAAAGAAGCGTGGCCTCGGCGCTTCGGTTGGGGGCTCAGGGTGTTCGAGTCTCGTGTGCCGGAAGGCTGGGCGGCAATGAAATCGCCAGAACGGAATGGTATCGGGAAGGCCGTGTTCCGCTTCACACGCTCAGAGCCGACGTGGATTATGGTTTTGCGGAGGCCCGTACGACCATGGGGATTATCGGAGTGAAGGCATGGATTTACAAGGGTAACGCCGAGTTGCCGAGCGTGGCGAAAGACGAGACTTCCTTGAATTTACTGTAGGGCATTCACCCATGACGGATGACGGACGATGTTAGCTCCGAAAAAAGTCAAGTTCCGAAAAGTGCAGAAAGGCAACATGCGTGGGAAGGCCTACCGCGGCGGTGACGTGTCGTTCGGACAATTTGGCCTCAAGGTGCTTGAGCCCGGTCGGATCACGGCTAGGCAGATCGAAGCGGCGAGAATTGCCATGACGCGCCACGTCAAGCGCGGAGGAAGAATTTGGACCCGGATCTTCCCTGACAAGCCGATTACCAAAAAACCCGCGGAAGTTCGAATGGGAAAAGGCAAGGGCAGTCCCGAGTTCTGGGTTGCCGTGGTGAAGCCCGGTCGCATTCTCTATGAAATGGATGATGTGTCGAGAAGCGTCGCGCAAGAGGCGTTTCGTTTAGCCGGTCATAAGCTGCCATTGGCGACGAAATTCGTCGTCCGGGGAGAATATCCGGTCTGAGGCCTGGCGATGAACGTTAAAGAATTACAGGGCATGGATGCGGAAGAACTGGTCGGCAAGGTCCACGAATTGAAGCAGGAACTGTTTCACCTTCGTTGTCAACATGCCCTTGGGCGAATTGAGAATGCCATGAGAATCCGTCATGTGCGGAAAGACGTCGCCAGGGCAAAGACCGTGCTTCATGAAAAACAGACGAGGGGATCCTCGAAAGGCTGACGGCAGGATTGAACATGATTGAGACCTCAAGGCGACAGCGTGCATCCTTTGGACGAGTGATCAGCGATAAAATGGACAAAACGGTCGTCGTGGCGGTCACGAGACTGGTGTCGCATCCTTTGTACGGCAAAGTGGTGCGGCGACTCACCAAGCTCAAGGCCCATGATGCGCGGAATGAAGCCCGCGTCGGCGATCGCGTGAAAATCGTAGAGACGCGCCCGCTCAGTAAGGACAAGCACTGGCGGGTCGCGGCGATTGTCGAGCGGGGCGAGTAGAACCCAACGCCGTAAGTGGTGACGAGGGGTGTGCGGTGATTCAGAATTACAGTTATCTTGACGTTGCAGACAATTCCGGGGCTAAAAGCGTGCGGTGCTTTCACGTCCTTGGTGGGACCCGTCGACGGTATGGAGGCATCGGCGACGTCGTGGTGGTGTCGGTGCGAGAGGCGATTCCCAAGGCGTCAGTGAAAAAGGGTGACGTGGTCAAGGCGGTGATTGTGCGAACGAAAAAAAGCCGGCGTCGTGAAGATGGTTCCTATATTCGATTCGATCGGAACGCCTGCGTGTTGGTGAATAATCAGGGGGACCCCGTGGGGACGAGAATCTTCGGCCCCGTTGCTCGGGAATTGCGGAAGAAGAAGTTCATGAAAATTATTTCTCTCGCGCCCGAGGTCTTATAATGCCCATGAGGACTCGAACGACAACGGAAAATCCGAAGCCGGTCAAGTCGCGTATTCACAAGGGGGACGTCGTGATCGTGATTGCCGGACGGGAGAAGGGCAAGATGGGGAAGGTCCTGCACGTGAATCCACGCACAAGCAGGGTGACGGTTGAGAAACTCAACGTGATCAAGCGTCACACGAAACCCTCTCAGAAAATCCGACAAGGCGGTATTCTGGAACGCGAGGCGCCCCTGGCGATTTCGAACGTCATGGTGTATGCCCAGGCTTTGGGTAAGCCTTCACGCGTGAGGATCAAGCAGTTGGAGGATGGACGTCGCGTGCGGGTGCTTCAGAAAAGTCCGGATGACGTCCTGGATAAAGTGTAATGGCCAAGCCAGTAGCCAAGGATGAGTCTAAAGCGGGGAAACCGCCGGCCCAGGCAGGATCTCCTCCGCGGTTGAGAGAACGCTACCGGAATGAGATTATTCCGCGGATGATGCAGGAGTTCTCGTATGCCAACACGATGCAGGTGCCTCGCGTGGAGCGGGTGGTGCTGAACGTCGGTATGGGAGAGGCCATTCAAAACGTCAAATTGCTGGATAGTGCCGTAGCCGAGCTGGCGTTGATCACCGGGCAGAAGCCCGTCGTGACCCGAGCGAAAAAAGCCATTGCCGGCTTTAAGGTGCGACAGGGTATGCCGATCGGTGCCAAGGTCACGCTTCGTGGAAGCCGAATGTATGAATTTCTTGATCGTCTGCTGAACGTCGGCCTGCCCAGGATTCGGGATTTTCGAGGGGTGTCGCCCAAGTCATTCGATGGTCGCGGCAATTACACGTTTGGGCTTAAGGAGCAGTTGACCTTTCCCGAAATCAAATATGACGACGTGGCGGCTATTCACGGAATGGATATTACGATTGTGACGAATGCGCAGAGAAACGATGAGGCAAAATCCCTGCTGGCGCATCTGGGGATGCCGTTTCGTTGACCGATTGTCCGCGCGATTGAGACGGAGGACCTTGTGGCAAGAAAAGCATTACGGAACAAGGCGTCGGTGGAGCCGAAGTTTTCCGTCCGACGATACAATCGGTGTCCCCTCTGTGGTCGCGTGAGGGCTTTTTTGCGACGCTTTCACATGTGCCGCATTTGTTTTCGGCTGCATAGCCTGCAAGGAAACATTCCCGGGGTCACCAAGTCGAGTTGGTAACTCGGCGTGAAGGATAAAGAGGGCTTGACGCTATGGGCATGACGGATCCAATCGCCGATTTGTTTATTCGAATCATGAACGCCATTCAACGGAGGCATGCTACGGTGACCGTTCCGGCCTCCGGGCTGAAGGCCAACGTGTTGTCCGTGTTCAAGGCCGAAGGCTTTATTCGGGATTTCTCGCCTACCACGTTGGATGGACATCCGGCTCTTCAGGTGGAATTGCGATACGTCCCGGGACGGGAAAAGAAGCCCGTCATCGAGCGAATCAGGAGGATCAGCAAACCGGGCAAACGGGTTTACGTCGGGGCTGCATCGATCCCTCGAGTGCGGGGAGGATTGGGCGTGGCGGTGCTGTCGACCTCGAAAGGGGTCATGACTGATCGCCAAGCCAGACAGAACGGCATCGGAGGAGAAGTCTTGTGCCACATGTGGTAAGACGAATCGGTTCGCCTCAAGGGGAGCGTCACGTCAACGATGTCTAGGATCGGGATCAAGCCAATCGCGCTGACCTCCGCCGTCGAAGTGAAGGTTGAAGCTCGATCCGTTTCCGTGAAAGGACCCCTGGGCCAGTTGGGATGGGACCTTCATGAGGGGATTGACGTGGAAATTGACGAAGGGGCGATCAACGTGGGCAGACGGGGGAATTCTCCTCGGGTGAAGGCCTTGCACGGTCTGACTCGCGTCGAACTGGCAAATTTGGTCGAAGGCGTGACCAAGGGATTCCAACGGACCCTGGAACTGACCGGGGTCGGATATCGGGCACAGGTGCAGGGTCAATCGCTGACGTTGAACGTGGGGTTTTCACATCCCGTGACCATGCCGATTCCGGAAGGCGTGCAGGCCTCGGTCGAAAAACAAACCGTGATTTCCGTCAAGGGTATTGACAAGCGTTTGGTGACCCAGACTGCGGCCAACATTCGACGGGTGCGTCCACCGGACGTCTACAAGCAAAAGGGCATCAAGTATGCCGGAGAAGTCTTGATCAAAAAGGCCGGAAAGGCCGGCAAAAAATAGCGTGTAACATGAATCAGAAGACGCAACGTCACCGACTGGAACGGCGTAAAGCCCGAGTCAGAAAAAAGGTACAGGGAACGTCTGCCCGGCCGAGGCTCACGGTGTTTCGAAGCAATGCCCATATTTACGCGCAGGTCATCGATGACGTTGCGGGTCTCACGCTGGCCGCGGCGTCGTCCCGGGACACCGGTTTGCGGGAAACCGTCAGATCCGGTTCTTCGAAGTCGGCTGCGCAGGCCGTCGGGCAATTATTGGCCGAGCGGGCAAAGGCCGCGAACGTGACCAGCGTTGTGTTTGATCGGAACGGGCGACTGTATCATGGGCGCGTCAAAGCGTTAGCCGATGCATCCCGTGAAGGGGGGCTTGCCTTTTAACCGAGGAGATGGCGTGCGGTGCAAGTAAATCCTGAAGAATTGAGTCTCAAGGATAAATTGATTTCGATTAATCGGGTTGCGAAGGTCGTCAAGGGCGGGAAGCGTTTTTCCTTCAGTGCCTTGGTCGTGGTCGGGGATGGCCAGGGATGGGTCGGCATTGGAAAGGGGAAGGCTACTGAGGTCCCTCCGGCGATTGCCAAGGCCGTGGGGAGGGCCAAGAAACAACTCCTCCAGGTTCCTTTGAGACACGGCAGTATCCCCCACGACGTGCATGGGCATTTTTGTGGGGAACACGTGTACATGAAACCGGCGAAAGAAGGGACCGGGATCATCGCAGGCGGAGCCGTCCGTGCTATTTTGGAGGTGCTCGGGGCCCATAACATCATTGCCAAAACCCTGGGGCGTGGAAACCCCTATAACGTGGTGCAGGCCACGTTGGCCGGATTGTCCCAGCTCAAGGGCCAGGAGGACGTCAAACAACTCCGTCAGGTCCAGGACGGGGCATCCATGTCATGAGGAGCAGTGTCGTGTCCCAATCTCCCGATCAACTGTCCATTACGCTGAAGCAGAGTCCCATTGGGCGGCCCTATAAACAACGGCTCTACTTGCAGGGACTCGGTCTGCGAAAGCTTCATCAAACGGTCAGGCATCCCAAGACTCCTCAGGTGTGGGGGTTGATTCGGAAGGTCAGACATCTCGTTGAGGTCGATGGTCAATGAAGCTGCATCAACTACAGCCGGCGCCGGGTTCCAGAAAATCAAAGAAACGCCTGGGACGAGGTCCGGGCTCGGGATTGGGCAAGACCGCGGGCAAGGGGCATAAAGGCATGCTCGCCCGGTCAGGCAGCGCGAACGTCGCTGGGTTTGAAGGGGGGCAGATGCCGCTTGCCAGACGGCTGCCTAAACGAGGATTTCACAATCCTTTTCGGATGGAATACGTCGTGGTCAACCTCAAAACCCTTTCTGCCCTCGACCAGCACGTGACCCCTCAAGTCTTATATGAGAAAAGGATAGTCAAGAAACAGTCAAGACCTATAAAGATTCTTGGCGTAGGAGAGCTGGACAAACCCATGACAATTGAAGCACATAAATTCAGTCAGTCGGCTCTTCGGAAAATCGAACAAGCGGGCGGACAAGCCAAGGTCATCGGCGGTGCTTGAACGGCTCATTACGAGCTTCCAGAACATCCTCAACATACCGGAGTTACGTAGCCGTGTCCTCTTTACGTTGGCCATGTTGGCTGTGTACCGGATTGGGGCTCATATTCCGACCCCGGGGATCAATAATGATGAACTGGCGGAGTTTCTGTTGGATCAGGGTGGAGCCCTCCTCGGGTTCCTGGATATTTTTTCCGGAGGATCGCTTTCACGGCTGACGATCTTTGCTCTGGGCATTATGCCCTACATCAGTGCTTCGATTATTCTTCAATTATTAACCGTCGTCGTTCCGCATTTATCGAAGCTGGCCAAGGAGGGTGAGCGAGGAAGAAAGACCATTATTCAATATACCCGGTATGGCACCATCGGGATTGCCCTGATTCAGGGATTTGGGATTGCCATTGGGCTGGAAGGCATGAACGGTGGCCAATACGTGTTGGACCCGGGCTGGCCGTTTCGGCTCATGACCGTTATTACCCTGACCGCGGGAACCGCGTTCCTCATGTGGTTGGGGGAACAAATTACTGAACGGGGAGTTGGGAACGGAATTTCGTTGATCATCTTCGCCGGGATCGTCGCGAGGCTTCCCAGCGCGGTGGCCCAGACCTTCGAAATGTACCGAGTCGGGGAGTTGAGCCTGCTCTTCCTGATCCTGTTGGGGACGAGCATGCTGGCGGTGATCACGGCCATTGTCTTTCTGGAAAGTGGAAGACGACGGGTTCCGGTTCAATATGCCAAACGGGTCGTCGGCCGAAGGGTCTATGGAGGACAGAGCACGCATATCCCGTTGAAGATCAACACCGCGGGGGTGATCCCGCCGATCTTTGCGTCTTCGATCATTGCGTTTCCGGCCACCATTACCTCGTTCATTCAGGTGCCGTGGGTCCAGGCGTTAGGGGCACAGTTGGCTCCCGGGTCGGTTGTCTATACGCTGCTCTATGTCGGACTTATTATCTTCTTCTGTTTTTTCTATACCGCCGTCGTGTTGAATCCGGTAGACATGTCGGACAACATGAAAAAATACGGAGGGTTTATTCCGGGCATCAGGCCTGGCCAGCGAACCGCGGATTATATTTATAGGGTCCTGACTCGGATCACGTTTGCCGGATCCATTTACCTGGCCATTGTCTGTGTGATTCCGGAATTGTTGATTTATAAATTGAACGTTCCCTTCTATTTCGGAGGAACGTCGCTGCTGATTGTGGTGGGCGTCGGGTTGGACACCGCTCAGCAGATCGAGTCGCACATGCTGATGCGAAATTACGAAGGATTCCTGGCCAAGGGGCGATTGAAAGGCCGAAGCGGTTAGCAGACCATGCGGGTGGTGTTTCTTGGTGCGCCCGGGGTGGGGAAGGGCACGCAGGCTGAAATGGCGGCGTCCAGATTTTCCCTTTCGAAAATTTCCACGGGAGACCTGTTGCGAACGGGGGTGGCGCAGAAGACGCCGTTGGGTCTTGAGGCGCAGCAGTACATGGCACGAGGGGAACTCGTGCCCGACGATGTGGTGATCGGCCTCGTGGCAGAAAAAATCGGTTCCTCGGAATGTGCAAACGGATTCATCCTCGATGGGTTTCCGAGAACCATTCTGCAGGCGGATGCCCTGTCGGACATCCTTCGGAAGCGGGACATGGACTTGGACCGGGTCGTGTATTTCGTGATTCCCAAAGAGGAAGTGGTCAGACGATTGAGTGGACGAAGAAGTTGTTCGAAGTGTTCGACGGTGTATCACGTCGATTACGTTCCACCCAGGCAGGAAGGATACTGTGACAACTGCGGAGCGGCCCTCGTGCAACGCGCCGATGATAAACCGGAAACGGTCGAATCGCGGCTCGCGGTGTATGAAGAGCAGACGTCTCCCTTGATTACGTATTATCAAAAGCAGGGCCTTCTGGCCGAATTGGACGGCACGGGATCCGTCGAAGACGTACAGGCGCGGTTGTTCGCGTTGTTGTCATGATCATGCTCAAGACCGAAGAGGAACTTGCGATGATGGGCCAGGCCTCCAGGATTGTGGCCGAGGCGCATCAGGTCCTTCGGCGGGAAGTCAGACCCGGGGTCACGACGTTGCATTTGGACAGACTCGCTGAAACGTTCATTCGCGACCACGGGGGAATTCCGGCCTTTAAGGGGTATCGCGATTTTCCCAATACCTTGTGTGCCTCGGTGAATCATGAAGTGGTCCACGGGATTCCTTCCAACCGGGTGTTGAAAGAGGGAGACATCGTCGGGCTTGACTTGGGAGCGATTGTTCAGGGATTTTATGGAGATGGGGCCGTGACGGTCCCCGTCGGATCGATCCCGGACCATGTGGAAACCCTACTCAGGGTGACGGAAGAGGCGATGCACAGAGGGATTGATCAGGCCCGGGTGGGGAAGCGGTTGTCTGATATTGGCCACGCGATTCAGCGTTACGTGGAAGCGCACGGGTTTTCCGTGGTACGGGACTTTGTGGGGCATGGGATCGGTCGGCAACTTCATGAAGACCCACAGGTTCCCAATTACGGGCGTCCGGGACAGGGCTCGCGTCTCCAGTTCGGGATGGTGCTGGCCATCGAGCCCATGGTGAACGTCGGAGGGCCTCAGGTGACGGTGTTGGACGATCAATGGACCGCAGTCACAAGAGACGGCAGCCTGTCGGCGCATTTTGAACATACCGTGGCGATTCAACCCGAAGGGCCGCCAACGATTCTGACGATGGTCAAGGAACAGGTGGGCGTCACTTCATAGGGACGCGGTTCAGATTGATGGCCAAGGAAGACGTGATCGAAGTGCAGGGGGTGATCATGGAAACGTTGCCCAACGCTATGTTCCGGGTTCAACTGGAGAGTGGGCATAAGATTCTGGCGCATATTTCAGGGAAGATGCGAATGCATTTTATTCGGATTCTCCCGGGTGATAAAGTGACCGTGGAATTGTCTCCGTACGATCTCACGAGGGGACGGATCACCTATCGATTCAAATAAATGGAACGCTCTCATGAAAGTTAAATCATCAGTCAAGCCGATGTGCTCAAAATGTATTGTCTTCAGACGACGAGGCATCGTGCGGGTTCGATGTAGTAATCCTCGTCACAAACAGCGACAGGGATAACGGCATCAGCCGCGTCTCGCGTGAAGTAAGGAGGGTCCATGGCTCGGATAGCAGGCGTCGATCTGCCAGTAGGAAAACGCATTGAAATTGGCTTGACCTATATTTACGGGATCGGGCCATGGAGTGCGAAGCAGATCTTGCAAAAGACCGGCATTGCATGCGGCGTGCGAGTCAAGGATCTTCGTGAGGAAGATATCGTCAAGCTTCGTGAAACCATCGACAAAGACTATACCGTGGAGGGCGATCTCCGAAAGGAGATGACTCTCAGCATCAAGCGTCTGATCGATACGGGGAGCTATCGGGGGCTTCGTCATCGAAGAGGACTGCCCGTTCGGGGACAGCGGACCAAGACGAATTCGCGGACCAGAAAAGGGAAACGGGCATCGATTGGCAGGACCAAAAAATAATCAGCCGGGGAGAACATGAGCGTCAAAAAGGGTCGAAAAAAAGAGAAAAAAGTCGTGCAGATGGGGATTGCCCATATCCAGGCGTCTTTCAACAACACGCTGGTGACCATTACGGACGTAAGCGGCAATACGGTTTCCTGGTCGAACGCGGGGGGCCTGGGCTTCAAGGGTGCCAGAAAGAGTACGCCATTTGCGGCGACGCGCGTGGGAGAAGCGGCGGGACGAAAGGCCATGGAGCAAGGGATGCGTCAGGTCGACGTCTACGTCAACGGGCCGGGGTCGGGACGTGAGTCTGCGGTACGGGCCCTACAATCCGTGGGTTTGCGGGTGAATTTGATTCGCGACGTGACCCCCATTCCCCATAATGGATGCCGACCGCCGAAAAGGCGACGAGTCTAGGCAGCGAGTCACTAGACCCGTTGGGAGCTTCTAACACAGGATCCGAACAGTGAGAGGATAGAACCGTGGCAAATTATCGTGGGCCAGTATGCAGGATTTGTCGAAGGGAGGGCGTCAAACTGTTTCTCAAGGGAACGCGTTGTATGACCGACCGATGTGCGATTGAACGTCGCAGTTATCCTCCCGGGCAGCATGGACAATCCCGAGCACGGGTGACGGATTACAGCATGCAGCTTCGTGAAAAGCAGAAATTGCGTCGGATGTATGTCGTCCAGGAGCGTCAGTTTCGTGGAATCTTCGAGCGGGCCGAACGTCAGGAGGGCGTGACGGGTGAAAATCTCCTGGCGTTGCTCGAGCGACGGTTGGATAACGTCGTCTATCGGATTGGCTTGGCTTCTTCGCGCAAGCAGGCTCGCCAATTGGTGAACCACGGCCATATTCTGGTCAACGGCCGAAAGACCGACATTTCATCCTATACGACGACCGTGGGAGACGTGGTGCAGGTCAGACCGCGGAGTGTGGAATTGGTGGCGATCAAGGCCGCTGCGCAGGCCGCGGACAATCAGCCAGGGGTGACGTGGATCGACTGTGACCGTGATGCGTTGAAAGGGACGATCCGAGCCTTGCCGACGAAGGATGAGATCGGAGCCCCGGTCAATGAACAGATTATCGTGGAATTATATTCTCGCTAGAATGGGAAAATCCGGCACCATGCCTGAGCCCATGATGCATGGACTGCGACTGATGAGGTGAAAGGGGGCGTGATGAGCAAAGGGATCATGGATTTTCAGTTGCCCATGCGACTGGAATTGGAAAAGGAAACGGCCTCGTCCACCTATGGGAAGTTTACGGCTGAACCGTTTGAACGAGGGTTTGGGACGACCATCGGCAACTCCCTGCGACGCGTGCTGTTGTCCTCCTTAACCGGTTCGGCGGTGACCTCGGTCAAGATCGAAGGTGCGTTTCATGAATTTTCCACCCTCCCCGGCGTGACGGAGGACGTGACCATTATCATTCTGAACGTCAAGAACCTTCGCATCAAACTGCATACCGACAAATCCAAAGCGATGCGGTTGAAGAAGAAAGGGCCCGGCGACGTTCATGCCGCCGACCTTCAGCATGATGCGGACGTGACGATATTGAATCCCGAGCTGCATGTTGCCACATTAGACAAGGACGGAGTCCTCGACATGGAACTGATCGTGAAGCCGGGACGCGGGTACGTGCCGGCCGAACGCAATAAGGAAGAAGGCTTGCCCATCGGGGTGATTCCCGTCGATTCAATTTTTTCGCCCATCAGGCGGGTGAATTTTCACGTGGAGAATGCCCGCGTGGGACGCGTGACGGATTATGACAAATTGAATCTTGAGGTGTGGACCGATGGAAGTATTACGCCGCAGGAGGCGGTTTCCTCGTCGGCTTCCATCCTGCGAGAGCATCTGTCTATTTGCATTCCCAGCGACGAACTGAAGGAAGTCGAACATGATGCCGCGTACGGGGAAACGCAAGCCGAACTGAACAAACACCTGGCTCGAAGCGTCAACGAACTGGAACTTTCCGTGCGTGCGGCGAATTGTCTCAAAAACGCGAACATCAGGACCATCGAAGACCTCGTGCAAAAAACGGAAATCGAGATGTTGAAAACCAAAAACTTTGGGAAAAAATCTCTCAATGAAATCAAAGAAGTGTTGGCCGAAATGGGCTTGAACCTTGGGCTCAGAAGAGAAAGTCTGACACAGACCAACAACCAATCGCATTAACGTTTATCAAGAGAGCCGAGTCGTGCGTCATCGAAAAAAAGGCAGACAATTGGGACGAAATACCAAACATCGACATGCGATGTTTCGGAACTTGGTCACCTCGCTACTGGAATACGAACGTATCGAGACCACGGAGGCGAAAGCCAAGGAAATCCGGGGGATGACCGAAAAAATGATTACCTTGGGAAAAGAGGGTTCTCTTCATGCCAGAAGACGTGCCCTGGATTTCCTCCGCAAAAAGGACGTCGTGTCCAAGTTATTCGGCGACGTGGCGGGACGCTTTCGCGGCCGGTCAGGAGGATATACCCGGATCATTTCGACGAGACGGCGACCTGGGGATGCCGCGGAACTCGTGGCCGTGGAGTTGATCGAACGAGGGGCGGCTGCCCACGTTCCTGAACAACCCCAGACCCAGGACGAGGCTTCATAATCCGCCTCTTGCTCCTCACGCTGCAACAAGCGTTCGTGTCCAACGTCCCGCGTTCCCGTTCAGAGGCGTGGTTTACTTGGGTGGGGGCGTGTGGTATTCTGTTTTCAGGTTCCTACGTTTACGTATGCCCTGATGTCTCACTCATGGATTCGATGGGTCGTAAGAGGAATAACCCTGAGTCTGGTAGGATTTCTCGGGTACGTCCTGTTGCAGCACGTGGAATCGAATCCTCCCCTTCCCGTGCTCACGGAACCGGTCTTTGAAACGGCAGGCCTGGAAGGGTTTCTCTACCGTCAGACCAGGGAAGGCCGGATCCAGTGGGAGGTGGAAGCCCAACAGGCCGAAAGTCGTGAGTCCGAACAACACGTCCTGCTCAAACAGGTTCAGGTTCGCCTGTTCGACAAGAGCGGACAAGCGCAGGCCGTGAACCTGAAGGCCGAGGAAGGAACGATTGACACGGCCAATGGAAATTTCGACCTGCGGAATCGTGAAGAATTGATTGCCATTGAATTGGTCAATGGCTATACCATTCTGACTCCGCACGTTCACTGGGTCGATGCGGAACAGACGATCAGCACGGATAAGCCGGTGACCATCCATGGTCCAGGATTGATCATTACGGGTACCGGTTTGGTCGCAGAGATGAAAACGGAACAGTTGGGAGTGCTTGATGATGTACGCGTTCGGATTACGTCCTGAATACCGCTTCCTCGTTGCGATTCTGGTGAGTTCGACGTTGGTCGTCCCGGTGGTCTTGGCCGAACAGGGAACACACACGACGATTACGTCACAGACGATGACCATCCAGGGAAAATCCGGCCGGACGGTCTTCGAAGGCATGGTGGCGTTCGAACGAGGGGACTTCGTCATGCGATCCGATCAGATGATCGTGACGTTTAGAAAAGGCGGGCAACCCGGAAGCCGGGGCAACGGCCCTGCGAGTCAGGTCGACCGAATCGAGGCCAGCGGCAAAGTCCTCATTGAAAAATCGGATGGGAAGGCGACGTGCGGACGCGCCTTCTATTACAAGGATGAAGAAAAACTCGTTCTGACGGAGTCACCGGTGGCGTGGCAGGGTGGGACAAGGATTGAAGGATCCCGCATGACCATGTTTTTGAAGGAAGAGCGAAGCATCGTCGAAGGAGGATCCCATGTGGTTATTCGGGAAGAATAGGGGCCATCAGGCCGTTGGCAATCGTTGAGCCGCAGCCTGTCATGGTGCATTCCCGTCTTTCCGTCAAGGAATTGCGCAAGAGCTTCAAGGGACGGGACGTCGTTCGAGGCGTCTCGTTAGAAGTCGAGTCAGGAGAAATCGTCGGCCTGTTGGGGCCGAATGGAGCAGGAAAAACGACGATTTTTGACATGGTGGTTGGCCTGTGCCAGCCAGATCATGGTCAGATTTTCTTCAATCAGGATCCGATCACTGCCTTGCCGATGTACCAGAGGGCTCGTCGCGGGATTGGATATCTCCCGCAAGAACCCTCTGTCTTTCGCCGTCTGTCCGTTCAAGACAATATTTGTGCCGTTCTGGAGACCCTCAACCTTTCTCAGGAGGAGTATCGGGAACGTCTCGAGAACTTATTGAACGAACTTGGGTTGGCCAATCTGCGACGCAGCAAAGCCTTTACGCTCTCCGGCGGAGAGCGTCGTCGGTTGGAAATCACGAGGGCCCTGGCCACGTCCCCGCGGTTTTTGTTGTTGGATGAACCCTTTGCCGGGATCGATCCCATTGCGGTGGCCGACCTCCAGAAGATCATGCACTCCCTGAAAAAAAAGAACATCGGGATTCTGACGACGGATCACAACGTACAGGAAACGCTTTCCATGACCGATCGGGCGTATATCATGAACGAGGGCACGATTCTGGAGTCGGGAACGTCGGAAACCATTGTCAGGAACCCCAAGGTCAGAGAGATCTATTTAGGCGAACGCTTCAGGCTCTGAACGCGTCCGGATGACGGCCATGGAACTCAGACTCGATCTTCGGCTGAGTCAGAAGTTGGTGATGACGCCCCAACTGCAACAGGCCATCAAATTGTTGCAGTTGTCCAGAATGGAATTGCATCAGGTGCTTGCGCAACAGTTGCTGGAAAATCCCATCCTCGAAGAGGGAGACGAAGAGGAAGAAGAGGGTGAAGAAAAAGACAAGGAGGGAGAAGAAGAGGGCAAGGAGACCGATGACGATTGGGGAGAGAAGTTCACCGAGCCGCTCTCTCCCGATGGCTGGGAAGATTACTACGAGAGTGACTGGCGGTCGGGTGGCGGTGAGGATTCCGTTGTCCTGGATCAGGATTTCCCTTCCTATGATCAAACGCTGACCAGGCCGCCGACCTTGGAAAGCTACTTGCAGTGGCAGCTGTGTCTTTCTTCCGAAGATGATGAAGAGAAGGCGATTGGGAGCCTGTTAATCGGCAATCTGAACGAAGACGGATATCTTTGCGCGTCGGTCGAGGAAATTGCCGAGGAGTCCCGTACATCTGTCAGAAAGGTGGAATCGGTTCTCTCCCTGATTCAAACGTTCGATCCGATTGGCGTAGGGGCTCGAGATCTTCAGGAATGTTTATTGCTCCAACTCCGCCATCTTCAGAAGATGCCACTGGGGAGCGACGGGACCCCTCGTGGGACGGCCTCACTGCTCGAGCGGATCATTACACACCATCTTCACGACCTTCAGAAAAGACGATATGCCATCGTCGCCAGGGCGGTTGGCAGGCCGATTGACGAGATTCTGGCGGCCGTGCACGTGATCGAAGGCCTGGAGCCAAAACCGGCACGGCCCTATGGTTCGGACAGCAACCAGATAATCGTGCCCGACGTCTTCGTGTTCAGACACGAAGGAGAATGGCAGGTGCTTCTGAACGATGATGGAATGCCCCGCGTACGCATCAATCCGTATTATACGCAGATGCTGGGAACGAACAGCGGAGATGGCGGCGTCACGAGGGCGTACCTGGAGGACAAATTGCGGGGGGCGCAATGGATCATTCGCAGCCTGGAACAGAGAAACAAGACGATTCTGAAGGTGGTCAGAAGTTTAATTCAATTCCAGGAAGCCTTTTTGGAAAAGGGCATTCAATACCTGAAACCCCTCGTGCTGAAGCAAGTGGCCGAAGACGTGGGCATGCATGAATCGACCATCAGTCGGGCGACGACGAATAAATACATGTATTGTCCTCAGGGCATGCTGGAACTGAAATTTTTCTTTAACGCGGGAATTCAACGGGCAGCCCCGGGTGCGGAAGATTTATCCTCGCTCACCGTTCGGGAGTTGATTCGTGAAATGATTGGCCAGGAAAATCCTGGGAAGCCCTTGAAAGATCAGGAGATCGTCTCGAGGTTGCACGCCAGAGGAATTGTCATTGCCAGACGGACGATCGCCAAGTATCGAGCAGAACTCAACATCGCCTCGGCCAGCCAGAGAAAACGTCTCTCTTGAATCCAAGCTCCTCTGTGTGAAGGGGAAGAGGATTGTCCATGTTCAGTCATGTGTTGCCCATGCGTTCTCCTTGGACGGACAAGCCGTGGACCGGTTGCTGTGCCGTGGGCAGGCTAAGCCTGATCCGGCATCCGGAGTGCTCGAAGCAGACGTGCCTCTTATCCGGTCGGCGCAGGCGTGCATGGGGAGAAGAACGAGGTCCCTTTGTCTGAGCCTACCGTGACTGGTTCACTGCATCTCCTCATTGTTAGCGGACTGTCGGGCTCTGGGAAAAGCCAGGCCTTGAAATGTCTTGAGGACATGGGGTTTTTCTGCGTGGACAACCTTCCTCCGGCGCTGTTCCTGTCATTTGCGGAATTTTGCAGTCAACGGAGTCATACCGTTCGAAACATCGCCTTGTGTATTGACGTGCGTGAACGCGAATTCCTTCTGGATTTTTTCGAAAATCTCGAACGGCTCCAGGAGAGCGTCTCCTTTGTCGAACTGCTTTATCTGGAAGCGGACGACGTCGTCCTGACTCGTCGTTTTTCCGAATCCCGTCGTCCTCACCCCCTCGTGCCTCAGCGGCCGGTGGTTGAAGGAATCCGACTCGAACGGCAGCGACTCGAGGCATTACGTACGCGTGCCGATCGGGTGTTGGATACCTCGGAACTCACCGTTCATGAACTTCGAGACTGGATGGTGCAGCAGTATGGCGATCGTGACCAGCGGCATTCGATGAAGGTGTCCATGCTGACGTTTGGGTACAAGTTTGGTGTGCCCTACGAAGCCGACCTCGTGTTTGACGTTCGATTTCTGCACAATCCTCACTTCGTTCCGGCCTTGAAGCCGTTGACGGGAAACGAACAGGACGTTCAGCGGTACGTGCTCGAAAACGAGGAAGCACGAGGGTTTCTTGAACACGTGAAGAATTTGTTCGAATTTCTCCTTCCGTTGTTTGAGCGGGAAGGACGAAGTTATTTGACCATTGCCGTGGGGTGTACGGGAGGGAGACATCGTTCCGTAGCGATTGCGAACAAGTTGAAGGACCTGTTTGTGCCGTTGGGCTACCACGTGATGCTCAGCCACCGGGACATGAATCGTTTGGACTATTGACCGGTTGTCGGCTGCGGCGTTCGCATCGGGCTTGAAGCGCAAGGGAACGGGCATCAGCGTCATCGTCCAGGCACGGGCTTCATCGTTTGACGGTCAATCGAGAACAGTGTAGGGTTGAATGCCGAAGGCGTGAACCCTAGGGATTTTGCCTAAGTACGTCGATGCGCCCTCGTGAGTCGCGGATGAGCAGACGATTGTGGAAATGGGCGGGGGCACGAACGCAAACCCCCATCGGGCTGGATATTGGCTCTTCCGCAATCAAGCTGATTCAGCTTGAGCAACGGGGCACCCGGTATCGTCTCAAACGATTTGACGTGTGCCGGCTCGAATCGGACGTGATGGACGAGGAGGCGAAGGCCCATCGGCTCAGGGCCGTCCTGAGCGACCTGCTTCAGGAGGCGGAGTTGCTCGGCAGTCCCGTGGCCATCTCCGTGTCCGGACCATCGGTGATGGTCAAGCGGATACACGTGTCCGGAGTCCGGGAAGACGCGCTAGAGGAACATTTGACGTGGGAAGGACATCAGTACGTGTCCTGTGCCATGAGTGACGTGTATTTTGATTACTGGCCCTTGTCTCCGGCCTCGACGGAGATGGACGTGCTTCTTGTGGCGGCCAGGCAACAGGTTGTAGAGAGCCGCACGACGTTGCTGGAAGACATCGGGGTTCATCCGGTCGTGTGTGACGTGGATGGTCTTGCGTTGATGAAGACGATCATGCGAAAAAGTCCGGCCTTGCGGGGCCGTTCGTTTGGCATTGTCAACGTGGGCGCAAGCGGCATGAACCTCGTCTTTGCCACCGATCAGGATCCGCTCGTCGTCCGGGACGTCACCTTCGAGGAAACCCGGTCACGCCGGACCGTCGATGACGAGCCCGTCGAAGAGACGACGGCGCCGCGTCAGGAGGGAAGTCCGGACCGTCCCTGGATTGTGGAGGAGGTCACAAGGGAGGTGAAGCGGTGCGTCGAATCCCTCCTGGAACGCCATCCGGGATTCATGGTGGACAAGCTGTTTCTCTGTGGAGGGCAAGCGAAGCATCCGCGGTTGCAGGAGGCGTTGCAGAGCGCATTGGCGATTCCCGCGCTCCCGATCAATCCCTTCGACGAAATCGAATGGGACCCCGATCATCGGCTGTCGGCATTGGCCCATCTCGGAGGAGTGGCCGTCGGGTTGGCCCTTCACAGGGACAATCATGGTTAGCATCAATTTACTGAAAGGCCAACAGCGCGATGCGCGTCTGGTGCGGCGGCGCGCCGTGGCGGAACTCTGCACGGGGATCGTCGCCCTGGTGGGCGTCTGTGCGTCGTGGGGATGGGTGGCGATCGACGGGAATCGCGCGGCTCAACGGTTTGAACGGGACATCCGGGCCAAACAGGAGCGCGTGGCGTTGCTGGAGCGTACCCATCAGCAGGTTCTGGAGCTGGAGGAACGCCTTGAGAGCCTGGTTGCCGAAGACACGACGCTCAAAGCCTTGATGAGTGAATCGGACGCTCCCCTTCGCCTGTTGTCGACAATCAGCCGAGTGATCGATCCGTTGGACGTCTGGCTGCGGCATCTTCAGGTCAAGGATGCCACGGTCACGTTGATCGGTTTCGCTCGTTCGCTTGAAGACGTGTTGACACTCGCCAGGGATTTTGAACGGATTGGGCCGGTGGACGTGCTGGAGGCCGAACCCGACGTGAACCAGCCAGATCTCCTTCAATTTTCAATGAACGTGTTCATGGACTCATGATCGGACGCCTTCTCGATTGGGTGGAAGACACGCGTATGACCCACAAGGTCATCGTCCTGCTTCTCTCGGCAGGGTTGACGTCGATCATCCTGTTCCAGTTCCTCATCGACCCGCAACGGCAACGCGTCCTGGCGTTTCAACAGACCATTCAATCACTGGACCATCGATTGGCCACGATGAAAGAGGACCGTCAATTGGAAACGCTCGAAGAGAAAATCGCCGATCTCACCCGCGGACTCGAAGCCCGACGAACCGCGCTGAAGGCGCCCATCGCGCTCACGGACGTTCTGACCAAGGCTGAATCGGTTGGCGTGGTCCTCACCTCTTGGATGGCCGGAGAACCCGTTCCGCTCGCGGAAGGGGACGTGTATCGGATCACGCTTCGGCTCGACGCAGAGGGCCAATATCATGCTCTCGCGCATTTTCTGGAAGAGCTTCACGGGCTTCCGAATGCGTTGACGCTGAAGTCGCTGGATTTTCAAGCCCGGGAACGGCATGAGGAGTCCGTGGCCCCACTGATTCAAGCTTCCTTTGAATTGACGGGCTTCCAGACGACGGGGACGCAGCGCCTCGCTGCGAGTCTCACGAGTTAGAGGGGCAAATCCATGAGGCGTTGCGCGTTCCTGCTCGTCTCCACGTTCTTCGCGCTCTGGCCCCACGTTCATGCCGGGCAGGCCGATCCGACGAATGACCAAGAGCCGGTCCGTCCTTTTCGTTATGCGGCGGATCGTTATCGGGATCCTTTTGTCCCGAAATCGATGGTCCGACGTGAAGCCGAGGCTTCGTTGCCGCGCCAGGCCGTGAATCCCGTGAAGGTGGTTGGAATCCTGGCATCCGCGCAAGGCCGTTGGGCCTTGCTGGAACGTCGTGATGGAGCGCGACGCATCGTCACGGTGGGAGAGGTCCTTGCTGCTCCCTCCCGAGTCGTGAAGCGGATCACGGAACATGAGGTGACGCTGGCCGTTGTAGAAGGGAAGACGGGTGGCGCGTCTCAAGCGGAGAGGATCTATGTGTTGGATGAAGAATAAACCCTTGACGAGTGAAGGTGCAGGATGCTGCGTTATCTGAATGCCGGCGAATCCCATGGAAAGGGATTGATGGCCGTGTTGGAAGGTGTGCCGGCCGGGCTGCCTCTGACCGCGGAAATGATCAATCAGGATTTGGCGAGAAGGCAGGGCGGGTATGGCCGGGGTGGGCGCATGCGAATCGAAAAGGATCAAGTTGAATTTTACTGCGGAGTCCGAAAAGGAAAAACCCTGGGGAATCCATTGGGATTACTGGTTCGCAATCGGGATTGGGAAAACTGGCAGGAGATCATGGCAGCCGAACCGGGTCCCCCGTCAACGGAACGAGTCGTGACTCGTCCGCGTCCCGGTCATGCGGATCTGGTGGGTGCCATTAAATACGGACATCGGGACATTCGCAACGTCCTCGAAAAGGCGAGCGCGAGAGAAACGGCCATCCGGGTGGCCCTCGGTGGCGTGGCCAAGGCGTTGTTATCGCAATTTGACATGCGGGTGGTGAGTTATACGACTCGCATCGGCTCGGTGGCGATCACGGGGGTCGATGATCCCCTCGCGGCCTACGAGCGGGCCGAGCAGTCCCAGGTGCGATGTCCTGATCCGGAAGCCAATACCAAGATGATTGAGCAGATCCAGTCGGCGAAACATCAGGGTGACTCCCTGGGAGGAATCTTCGAGGTGGTGGTGACCAATCCTCCCATTGGGTTAGGCAGTTACGCGCAGTGGGACCGGCGCCTGAGCGCGCGGCTGGCCATGGCGGCGATGAGCATCCAAGCCATGAAAGGCGTGGAAATCGGTATGGGATTCGAGTCGGCCCGTCGCGTCGGCTCTGAAGTGCACGATGACATTTATCCCGGTGACAGCAACCCGGGCTTTGCACGAAAGACCAACCACGCCGGTGGGCTGGAAGGTGGAATCACGAATGGGCAACCCGTTGTCGTGCGAGTCGCCATGAAACCGATTGCCACCCTGTATCGACCCAAGAACAGCGTGGATATTCAAACGAAAGAACCGTTTAAAGCCACGGTGGAACGTTCCGACATCTGTACGGTTCCCGCCGCCGGCGTGGTAGGAGAGGCCGTCATCGCGTATGAAATGGCCAATGCCATGCTGGAAAAGTTCGGGGGCGACAGCCTGGAAGAAATGAAACGGAACTTCGACGCCTACCAGGAATACGTGAGAAATTTTTGAGCGTTCGTCGTTCGTGTTCTCAACGAGTATGAACGGATCGAATCGTTTCACTTGGGGCTGCACATGACCTCCTCGGACGCAACCGTCAAAGTCGGTCTCGGCACGCGAAGCTACGAGATCGTGATCGGTCCCGGGAGCCTTCACCGGACGGGGCGGTACTTGCACGCCTTGGGCCTGTCCGGAAAAGTCGGGATCGTGACCAATCCCGCGTTGGCGCGTTTGTATGGAGCCTCGCTCAAAAAGGCGATAACGGAAGCGGGATTCACCTGTCACGTGATCAGCATTCCGGACGGTGAGCGAACCAAGACGCTTCGGTGGGTCTCGTCCATCCTGGATGAACTGGTCAGGCATCGCTTCGAACGCCAATCCGTCCTCGTCGCCCTGGGCGGAGGCGTGATCGGGGACCTCACCGGCTTCACCGCCTCCATCTACCTTCGTGGCATCCCGTTCGTTCAAGTGGCCACCACGCTGGTGGCACAGGTGGATTCCAGCGTGGGGGGGAAAACCGGGGTCAATCATCCCTCGGGGAAGAATCTGATCGGTGCGTTTTCCCAACCAGTCCTCGTGGTGTCCGATACGGAGACCTTGCAGACCCTCCCCAGGCGAGAATGGTTGGCCGGGTTGGCCGAAGTGATCAAATACGGAGTCATTGCCGACGCGAAATTCTTCGCGTTTCTGGAAGACAGGATGGAACACGTGCTCGAGAGGCAGGAGCAGGACGTTCAACGGATCGTGACGCGTTGCTGTGAGATCAAGGCGAGGGTGGTGGCCAAGGACGAACGGGAATCGGGTTTGCGTCGGATTCTGAATTATGGGCATACCATTGGACATGCGTTGGAATCCTTGAGTCGATATCGGAAATATCTCCATGGCGAGGCCGTGGGAATCGGCATGGTGCATGAAGCCCGTCTTGCCCATCACCTGAATCTGTGCTCCCAAAAGGTCGTGGACAGACAACGGACCTTGATCGCGGGCATGGGCCTTCCCGTGCGAATGCCGGCCCATGGGTTTGCGAGGTTCTGGGGGGCCATGCGTCACGACAAGAAGGTGGTTCAGGGAACCATTCATTGCGTGCTTCCCCGATCCATAGGGAAAGTCCAGGTCGTGCCGCTGGAGCCACGGATGGTGCGACACTGGTATCGGTATGGTCGAGACGAGTGAGGCATCCGGAGATGACGCCGACCAAGAAATCCCCTAAACGGGACGTCAAGACCGTCCTTCGAGAAAGAACACGGGAAGTGGAAGTGTTGTACCGTATCAGTGAATCGATCAGCAGCACGCTCGATCTCGAAGCGGTGCTCAAGCACATCGTGGAAGTCGTGGTGGAGGTGACGAAGGCCGACTCCTGTCTGTTGTATCTTGTCTCCGAAAACCGGGATGAACTCGTCCTGCGATCCTCCAAGAATCCTCATCCCAGGCTCATCGGCCGGATCTCCGTGGGGTTGGGAGAAGGGATTACGGGTTGGGTCGCACGGGAACGGGTGCCGGTGATCATTCCTCGTCACGCGAGTGATGATCCCCGGTTCAAATTCTTCCATAACCTGCCCGAAGACCGATATCAGGCGTTTGTGTCGCTTCCGGTGGTGACCAAGGGGCACGTCATCGGAGTCATTAACGTGCAACACAAGCGAGCGAGGCGGTATCAGGATGCCGAACTGGCGCTGCTCTCGACGATCGCGAACCAGGTCGGGGGCGCCATCGAGAACGCTCGACTGTATGATGAAATGAAGCGACAAACGATGCAACTGGACACCCTGTCCCAAGTTTCGGAAACCGTCGCGTCCAATCGGGTGATCGAAGACGTGCTCCAGTTGATCGTGACGACTACGGCGCAGATGATGGACTCCACCATCTGTTCCCTCATGCTCGTCGACGAAAGAAACGAAGATCTGCACATTGCGGCGACGCAGAGTCTGAGCGAAGCCTATCGTCGGAAACCCCCACTCAGGATCGGCCAAAGTATCAGCGGACGGGCGGTGAAGGAACAACGGCCGATTTACGTGTCCGACGTGAAGAAGGAACAAGAGTTTGTCTATCAGGATTTGGCCAAACGGGAATCGTTGTGTTCGTTGTTGTCGGTGCCCATGATGATCAAGGAAAAGGTCATTGGCGTGATCAACACCTATACGTCCACGTTACATGCGTTTGACGACAAGGAAATCAGGATCATGCAGGCCATTGCCAACCAGGCCGCGGTGGCCATCGCGCATACGCGTCTCATGGAGAAGTCGTTTGAAATGCAGGAAGCCTTGACCGTCAGAAAACTCGTGGAGCGAGCCAAGGGGCATCTTATGCATTCCCGCCACTTATCGGAAGCCGAGGCATTCAGGTTGATGCAGCGGCAAAGCATGAACATGAGAAAGTCCATGCGGGAAATCGCCGAGGCCATTATTCTCGCCGGAGAATTGCAAGGAGGAGCGCCGTGAACGTCCCGGCGCGTGCGAGACCTCCCTTGACAGGTAGTCCGGTTCGCTGCTAGAAGTTTGGCATACCGCGTGGAGTGGGACAAAGGCGTCCTCCTTTCCTTGAAGGGAAGAGGACGTTTTTTTTTACGATGCGAACGTGTCGAATCGCCATGGTGCAAATGAATCCCGTCGTTGGGGACGTGGATGGGAACGCCCGTGCGATAGGAAAATGGGTACACCGTGCTCGTCGGGTGGGAGCGGAGATCGTCGTCTTCCCGGAGCTCGCGATCACTGGCTATCCTCCGGAAGATCTGGTGCTCCGCCCGAGTTTCCTTCGCTCCACGCATCAGGCCCTTCAACGGTTGACGGAACGATGTGGGGGCCTTACCGTGGTCGTTGGGTATCTCGAAGAGCAGGAACGGGTTCGTGCACGCGAGTCGACGCCGTTTGTGCTTCCCTCGGGCCCCCGGTCCCTGTTTAATGCCGCCGCGATCATTCATGATCGCCGGATCGTTGCCACCTGCCAAAAAATGTTTCTGCCGAATTACGGGATCTTCGATGAAAGTCGCTATTTTTCGCCAGGCCGGAAAGCCGTAGTCTGTGAACTCCGGGGCATGCGGTTCGGCGTGAACATCTGTGAAGACATCTGGTACCCCGATGGGCCCACTCGAGATCAGGTCTCCGTCGGAGGTGCCCAACTGATCCTGAACGTCAATGCCTCTCCCTACCACGTGGGCAAGGCAAGAATCCGGGAGCGCATGTTGGCGAAACGTGCCAGGGAAAATGACGTCGTGGTGAGTTATACCAACATGGTTGGAGGACAGGACGAGGTGGTCTTCGATGGCAACAGCATGATTGTGGATCGAACGGGAACGATCCTCACGCGTGCCGGGACGTTTGAAGAAGAACTGCTCGTGGCCGATCTGTCGTTCGAGGGGCGTCGGGAGACGCGCTCCGCGGTTCGAGATAAACGAGCCGTGGCCCGGTATCCCGTGAAGCACGTACGACTGTCTCCGGTCGTGCCGCGGAAACTCCGCAAACCCGTGCCGTTGAAATATCCGGCCTTGCCTCGGGATTCGGAGGAAATCTATCGCGCCCTGGTCACGGGGGTGCGTGACTACGTCAGAAAGAACCGTTTCCAGCACGTCCTGATCGCGATCAGCGGAGGAATCGATTCGGCCCTGACTGCCGTGATTGCCACCGATGCTCTGGGCCCGGACCGGGTGACGGGGGTGTTCATGCCCTCGCCGTTTACCTCTCGGGAAAGTCGCGTGGACGCCAACGCCCTGATGAAGGCCCTGAACGTTCGTTTGTTGACCATTCCGATTACGCGTCTCTGGAAGCACTACCTCAGAGTCTTGTCTCCGACGTTCGGAGCCCGTGCCGTGGATGCCACGGAAGAAAATCTCCAGGCTCGCATCCGTGGGACTCTCGTGATGGCACTCTCCAACAAATTCGGCCATCTGGTTCTGACGACCGGCAACAAGAGTGAAATGAGCGTCGGCTATGCAACGCTGTATGGAGACATGGTAGGTGGGTTTGCCGTGATCAAGGACGTCTCCAAAATCCTGGTCTATGATCTCGCTCGGTATCGGAATCGCAAGGCCGTCGAGACCCATGGGACGATCCTGATTCCTCAACGGATCATCGATCGTCTGCCTTCGGCTGAACTCAAGCCTGCTCAAACGGATCAGGACGTCCTGCCGCCCTATGACGTCCTGGATCCCATCCTGGAGGCCTACGTCGAGCGAGAATGCTCGCTTCGGGACATCACCGGAATGGGTTTTCCCTTGCGAACCGTCAGGCACGTGATGACCATGGTGGACCGGAGTGAATATAAACGCCGCCAGGCTCCGATCGGGATCAAAATCACCCAAAAGGCGCTTGGGAAAGATCGACGCATGCCGATTACCAATCGATACGTCAAGCAGTGACGAGGAGACGAATCCATGTCTCACGACAAGAAGACTGATGCGGGGGGGATGGCTGTGAATCAGGAACGCATGGAACGGTCGGGGCCTGAGTCGACGGTGTCCTCTGCGCAGGCCGTGCTCCAGGAGGGACGCGAAAACATTCACCGACGATTACTGGGCGGGACGTCCGGGACGGAAGTCGTGTCGGATTTTACCGCTCTCGTCGATACGGTTCTGATCGGCCGCTATCGAAGTGTGGCCAGACAGTTGGGTGGTGAGATGCCTTCCGGCATGCAGCATTGTTGCCTCGTGGCGGTGGGTGGATACGGGCGCCGCGAGCTCGCCCCCTATTCCGATGTCGACGTCATGATGCTCTATCGCTCCGGTGGGGAGAAGGTGGTGCAGGAGCTCTCTCAACGGGTGTTTCACCACTTATGGGACGTGGGGTTTCAGGTGGGACACAGTGTCAGATCGATTCACGACTGCATGGTCGTGGCGGACGGGGATCTCTCGGCCAAAACCTCGCTCATGGAATCCAGGTTTTTAATGGGAAGTTCATCGGTCTTTCAGGAATTTCAGCGGCGGTTTGCCAAGCGCGTTCTTGGAAGACGGGTGGAGGGTTTTATCCGTGAGAAACTTGAGGAGCGTGAGCGGGACTATGCCAAGTTCGGCGAGACCGTGTTTCTCCTGGAACCGAATATCAAGAAAACCAAAGGTGGGTTGAGAGACGTCCATTTACTCCAATGGGCCGGCATGGCCAGGTACCGGGCCTCCACGCTGCAGGAGTTGGCCGACCAGGGCGTCCTGGGACACCAGGATTATCTGGCGTTACTCGAGGCGAGAGAGTTGCTGTTCAAGGTGCGCGCCCTGCTCCATTTGGGGGCGGGCCGTGCGCAGGAGATCTTGTCGTTCGACGAACAGGTGCGCATGGCTCAGGAGTTCGGTTATCAGGATGAACCCCACATGCTGGGCGTCGAACAGTTCATGCAGCAGTATTATCGTCTGACCACGGGGCTTCATCATCGCGCGATGCGATTCGTGGAGCGTGCGGGGTCCGGCTCTCTCTGGAACCGGATCAAAACATTCTGGCCTTCTCCTTTGATCGACGGCATGTTTCAGGTCGTCGACGGGAGGTTGTCCGTTCATGAAGAAAAACTCATGCAGGTCTTGGATGCTCCCGAACACGTCCTGAACCTGTTTCAGGTTGCGCAACGACAGGGAGTGCCGATCGATGGCCTGGTGTTGGAAGCGATCCACCATCACGTGGAAAGCCTGCCCGACCATCTGTTCGCTTCTCAGGTCGTGAGCCGGCGGTTTCGGGAGTTGCTGTCGGGACCCGGCGCGGTGGGTGAGACCCTGATGCTGATGCATCAGGCGCGAGTCCTGGAAAAACTGATCCCGGCTTTTGGCCGGGTCCGAGGCCTCATGCAGTTCAATCAATACCACAAGTATACGGTCGATGAGCACAGCCTGCTGGCCGTGACGAAGGTCGAAGCCTTGGGGAAGCAGCCCGGAACGTGGGGAGAGGTGTACCGGGAGATTCGGGAGAAGGATCTCCTGCACCTGGCCGTGCTGCTTCACGACGTGGGGAAGGGGCTTCCCGAAGACCACAGCGAAGTCGGGAAAAAGATTGCTCAAGACGTCTCTCTCAGATTAGGACTCGAGACACGGGAATCTCAGACCCTGGAATTTCTCGTTCATGAACATCTGCTGATGGCGAATACGGCCTTTCGACGGGACCCTCATGATGAAAAAGTCCTGCTGAAGTTTTGTCGTGCCGTGAGCCATCCCGAACGATTGAAGCATCTCCTGCTCCTGACGGCCGCGGACATCACGGCAGTGGGACCGGATATGTTCACGAAATGGAAGGAGGCCTTACTGCTCGAATTATATCGGCTGGCGCTTCCTGAAGTATCCGGGGAAGGCGACCGGTTGGAATCCGTTCCTGACGTCGAGAGCGTCGCCGACGAGGTGGTGGCAGCCTGGAGCCCGCAGGTTGACGCACAGGATCGTCCGACCCGTGAATGGATCAGGCATCAGTTGGAAGCTTTTCCGTTGCGCTATCTTTCCGGAACGGCCAAGGACCGAATCATCGCCCACCTGTCCGCAATTCGATCCTTGACTCCGGAACATCCCAAGGTTGAATCCACCTATAACCGGGAACTCAAGGTCTGTGAGTATTCGTTGATTGCCTTCGATTCCACGTCGCCCGGGATTTTCATGAAGATGACGGGTGTATTGGCTGCAAAAGGCCTGCGTGTGCTCGATGCCCAGATCGTGACGAGATCCGACGGCGTGGTGGTCGATACGTTCTGGGTCAAGGATCCTGATTTCAGCGACGCCCCGACGCCGGCAAAGTTGAAAAAAGTCGGAGAGGCCGTTGTCAGCGTGTTACAGGGAGAACTCTCGATCGAAGCCTTCATGAGTCAGAATCGGCGCGTGTCGTTTCGTGCCCCAATGCCGATTCGCCGACATCAGACCGAGGTGAAAATCGATAATGAGACGTCGGATCAATTTACCGTGATCGACGTCTTTGCCGATGATCAGCAGGGTCTGCTGCATGAGATGGCCAAGGCCCTGTACGACCTCGGCCTCTCGGTTCATTCGGCCAAGATCGGGACTCGCCTGGATCAGGTCGTGGACGTGTTTCACGTGACGGATCAGAACGGCCGCAAGATCGAGGACGCGCGGACGCGTGAAGCCATGCAAACGAGGTTACAGGAAACCGTCGATCGATTTTTGCGCCCGGCCGATGACCGGTAAAGCAGGCACGAACCGTTCCCGCCTGCCTTTGTCATTCCCGCTTACCTCTCCGTCATCCCCGCGAAGCCGCCCATTCGTCATCCCCGCACACGCTCCCAATCGTCATTCCCGCGAAAGCGGGAATCCAGGGTCTTTGCCCTTTCCTGCTCTTCTGGATGCCGGGTCAAGCCCGGCATGACGTTGAGGCCCGTGCTTTGTCGTTCCGGCATGCTTGCCCTTCGCCATCCCCCGCGCCCCAATTGTCATTCCCGCGAAAACCTGCCCTCGACATCTTGAATCGGGGGCGGGAATCCAGAGTTTTTACTTTCCCTTTTTTTCTGGATGCCGGATCGAGTCTGAACCGCCGGTGGAGCGGGTTACAGGAAGAGGGTCACGTTCTCTGATGACCTTCAACAAAAAAGCCCAAGGATGCAGTCTGCATGCGTGGGCTTCGGACGAACGGTCTCTGGCTCTCTTCAAATGGTCCGTTGCGGTCGTCTCGTTATTGCGAATCTCCTCGCATCATGAAGGGATGGTTCAAGATCCACATTTCATACATGGGGATCGCAAACATGATCAGGAACGCGAGCACCATGAGAAGATCCCCGGTCAGCAGACTCACCACGAACAGGGGAGACACGTACGTGATCAGCCACGGCGACACGAGATCCAGCGTCACGCCGGCAAAGGCAGCCCACGTGGTCAGGACCTTCATGAGAGGGCTGGCCATGGTGAGATACAACACGTGCACCATGATCAGAAACACGACGGGCATCGTGAATAAATGAAAGTGCGAGGTTTCAGCCAGTTGTCCGAAGGACATGGGCTCCCCGAAATTGCCATCGGATCCTCGATAATGCTGGGCAATGCCTTTCGGCGTCAGGTCGGTCATGCTGTGCGCCCACACGAAGGTGAAGACGAATCCCACAAACATCAGGAGCAGAAACCACGTATACACCAGCCGTATTTGCCGGTCGGTATCACGGAGCCGAAACCGAGTATTGAAATTCCGCATCGCAGCGGGATCTTCACGTAGAGCCCTGACCTCCTTCCGTCATCAAGCCCCATCTGTTGTTGATTTGAGCGTCCCTCGAATCCGTCGTGTCCGCAAAAGCCTGTTCCTGACTCCGATCAGGGCGGGAATCCAGTGACGTGTTTCCCTCAGAGTCCGAAGAGCGATTCAAAAAATCCTTTTTCGGACTTGCCGGCGACCATGATGTTCGTCCCGAGTCCGCGAGGCTTCAAATAGAATTCATTCACCAGGACGAGCGCACGTTTCACCCCGGCACTCGCGGAACGCACCGACATCGTGGCCCCGGTGATATTGATGATGTCGCGATTGATCCGGATCGGGTCTTGGATGGTTTTCCCCTGGTACTGGAAGTTGAACCGCTTGGTGGCGATCTCGTTGCCCCGGGCTTCCCGGTACACCAGGACTTCAAAGTTCGAACATTCGCCCGTCGAATCAACGCCCACCATGTACGTAATCGGACGATGCTTGCCGATGGTGTTCTGGATCACCGCGTATCCGTCGATGGTTTCCTTGGTCTCGCCGATAAAAACGTCGAAAGACGTTTCCGGAAATTCCCAGCCGATGACTTTTTCCACGAATGTTTTTTGCTCCGGGGTCAATGACAGGGTTTCCCTGCGGATCGTGTCGGAATCCGGAAACATGACCTTGGCGGCTTCGTCCTCGGTAAAATAGATTTCCAGGTGTCCCAGTTCCTCGGGGGTGAGCCAGCGATTCAGCTCATGATCCCAGATCTGTTCCGGAGGCTTCTCCTCTGCGAAGACCTGGAACGCGGGGAATCCCAAAAGGACACCGCACATGGCAAGTATCCCCGAAAGCCGTCGTATCAACCTGAAATTGAGCATCCCTTCTCCACCAGTTGATTGGTAATTCTTTGGACAAGCTGCCGTTCTTCTTCCGCGATGGGAGGAATGCGTTTCCAGCCCGTGGATTGTGACCGCGCTCCCACGGGAGAATAAAATTCCCGGACCTGTTGAACGGAGATCCTGACGGGCTGCCGGGCCGGATCGAGGTTCAGAAAAAACCTGGCGCGTTCCTCGTTGACTTCTCGTTGAAACGCCCCGGCCAATCGCTTGGAAGCGAAGCCCATCCATTCGGTCTCGATCACTCCCTTGTCCTTGTCCACTTGGGTCAACGCGAATTCATCCACGCTTGCGAGAGCCACGGACCAGGCTTGGTCATAGGCACAGCCGGCCTGCACACGGTGGGGCGCGCCGGAAATCGCGGCGCACCCCACCGTGGAAACGACAAGAAACACGGAAAGCACGACGTGGTTGCCCATGGATGGGTGAAACCTCCTAGAAGTACGTCGACAGGTTGAATTGCCACCCGTCGCGATCCGTGGCCGACGTGTCATTATTTTCCTTGTCATGTTTGTTAAACGTATAGGCCAACTTGAGGACCGAATCTTCAATCGGCCGGAAATTGAGCCCCAGGGTCAACCGGTCGATGCTGTTCGGGTTGCTGTCGTCATCGGTGTTGGTATCCACCTGTCCCCAACGAACGATGCTCGTAAACGTCGAATCCTGGCCGAAGAAGCTGGGCAAGGTTCTGGTGAGCGCGCCGGGCATGAAGTGGTAATTCAATTGCACGTAATATCCGAACATGTTTTCGGGGACGACGTAACTGGTGTCTCCCTCCTGAACGTGCTGGCGCCTCGTGGCTCCGGTCGTATCCTGAGTAAAAAATGTCGTGCCCGCGCGACGCGTATACGTCCCGCTCCCTTCGGCATGGGCCCAGGCGGCTTCCCCCTGGATGTCAAAGGGCCCTCGTTGCAGGTTTCCGTCGATGGCGAGCAGGGTCAGGTAATGGTCTTCAGGCTCGTCCTCATTGTTCCATTGGCCGTGGTGAACGGATCCGGCCATCTCGACCCCCAACATGGGGCTGAACGAGACCCGGCTGGCAATGGCCTTGTTTCTGTTGTTGTCCTTTTGAAAACTTCCGCGAGCCGATCGCAACCCGCTTCCTTCTTCGACTGAAAACTGGCCGTCATCACCGTTAAAGCCATTCGTCAAATAGAATTCATAATCGATCTTGGAAAGTGCGGTCGGATAGAACGTGCCGTAAAAGCCGACCCCGCTTTCAGCAAACGTGGAAGGCAGGATCAATCGGCTCACCATGGGCCGAAGAGGCAAATCGTTCAAGGGCGAGTCGTGGATGAGGTTGAACCGGCCCATCGGCATCAGAATGATGCCCCCCCGCAGGTTGAACGCGTCGTTGAACCGATAGTCCATGGTGGCGAATTCCATCTTGATATCTCCGTCTCCCTGATTGCCTTGAGGTCCGCCATGTTCGATCTCGAGTTCAGCGGCCACGCTGAGCCGGTCCGTGACCTGGGAATAGAAAAACGGCACGAAGCGTTCCTGGTCGAAATCGATCCCGTTTCGACAATCCCGTGAGCCGTTGGCATTATGTTTCGCGCCGGGCTTGCCATCACAGTCCGAGATGGTAAAGTCGATGTACCCACCGATGATGGTTTTCGGAGCTTTGACGAAGGGTCTGGCGTAGATGGTGCGTCCGCCCTGCAGGCCGGTACCACCCGAGAAGTCCACGCCGTATCGCGGTTGGTCTCTTGTGGTGTCGCCCATACGCGGCATGGGTGTCTCTTTCGGGGGAGGCGCCGCGGGGGGCGTTGCCACCGGACGCTGTTGTTGCCGTTGTTGGGCCGACCATTCTTCAAACATTTTACGTATCTGTTCCATCTGGGCTGGAGTAAATTCTTCTTCGGCCCAAACGGTCGTTTGGGCCCCCATCATGAGGACCATCATTGCCCCCGTGATCAATAATCGTCGCATTGGACGACCTCCTGTCGTTGGGGACTCTGTGGTCCTCTGGATCAATAAAGGGGTTCTTGGGACCCTCTGCATGACGTTACGGATTGTTTGATCTCCTCAGTCTTTTGTTACTATCCGCATGGTGCTAAGATGATTGTGGTTTCCCTGAGTCTGTCGTAGGTAATGGAGACGATCCGTTTGCAGCGTTTGCACTTGAGTTCGAGATTGTCTCCATGAACTTTTGCGATGAGTTGCCCGCACTCGCATCTCGCTTCGGTCGGCTTGAGAGGCTTTTCCTGATAGAGGGGTTTTCTGTCAACGAGCATGAACGATCCTGAAAAATTGAAAAATGATTCTTGTTTTTATCTAAATTGATTTTGATAACAGTTATTAATATAGAATTTTTCTCGTCTTGTCAACGTGTATGAAACAATCGAGCCAGGTGAAGGGCACAGAGGCGCCAAGTCCTTTGCCCGGGCATGAGAACGAATCTTGTCACCGAATGATCGGATCATGCTCGAATGACCAATTGGGGACCGCGTTGACGATTTTCATGCCACTGAGCAGAACAATCCTGTTTGCGTGTGGTTTCCTCGTGACGGGATGCGTGTTCGGAGTTTCGAATGCGTCTCTGGATTCCACGACGCATGAATTGGCGTTTGGGTACGTTCGAGTCGAGACCAAGGGCCCCAATCCTCGCATGTTTCCCGCCAAACTGAGATTTTTTCTCCTGACGAATGAAAAGACCGGAGCACGATTTCGGGTTGACGTGAATTCCGGATCTGGAGCGTTTTCCGCCAGATTGCCAGCGGGACGGTATGCCGTTGATCGCGTGCAACTCAGTGAGGGTCCATTCAGGACCGAATCCCACGTCCGCTTGACATTTCACGTGCCGGAGAAAAGACTGGCCTATTTGGGCTCGTGGCGGATCGAGCTTGAAACGCCTCGCACCGTTCGACACGTGAGAATCCGCATTCTTGAAGGAGATGCGGAGTTCTCAAAGAAATTTTCCGCACAACTTGGACTGGAACGAACACCCATTGAAACGGTTCTGCCGAAACCAGAAACATTCGAAGCGCGCGCGTTTTACGTGGATCCGACCCCGAACGCCAAATATTTCCGTCGTCGATAAGTCGCGGATGATGAAACGAGTTCCCTTGGTTGCTCTTTTCAGTGTCCTGTGTTGGCTGGGCCAGGTTTCGTACGGACAGGCGGCCCCAGCCCACGTGGTCAAGCGTGGGCAGATGCATATGGGCACCCTGGTGTTTTTGACTGCGGTGGCCTCGGACGAACGGCGGGCCCATGGGGCCATTGAACGGGGGTTTGCCGAAGTTCGTCGTTTGGAACGGATCCTGAGTACGTGGATTCCCGACAGCGAACTGTCCCGGATCAACGCGGCGTCAGGACAACGTGCCGTTGAGTCCAGCCCTGAAACGATGGAACTCCTTGAGCAGGCCCTGGAAGTGGCCCGGTTGACGGAGGGTGGGTTCAACATGGCCATTGGTCCGGCCGTGGAGGCCTGGAACGTCAGTCGTGAGGGCCGTATTCCGACTCAGGAAGAACTGGAGGCCACACGCCCTCTCATGGAGCTTTCCGCCATTCATGTCAACAGGGGCGCCGGCACCGTGTATCTGGCTCGTTCCGGGATGCGGGTGGATATCGGGGGTATCGGCAAAGGGTACGCCGCGGATTTCGCGGCTCGCGTGATGCAGGATGCCGGGGCCTCAGCCGGGGTGGTTGCCATTTCCGGGGATATCAAAACCTTCGGACGTCTGCCCGATGGGCAGCGGTTCACGTTCGGCATTCAACATCCTCGAAAAGAGAACGGGATCATGATCGGGCAGCTTGAACTCGAAGACGAGGCCGTGTCCACGGCGGGGGATTATCAACGCTATTTCGAAAAGGACGGCATTCGGTATCATCACATTCTCGATCCTCGAACGCTGAGGCCTGCCCGGCGCTCTCAGAGTGTGACCATCGTGGCCCGGACCGGGGTTCTGGCCGATGGGCTGGATACCGGCGTCTTTGTCATGGGTCCGGAAAAGGGGATGGCGTTGATCGAACGCCTGCCGGAAGTCGAAGGCGTGATCATCGGGGCTGACGGCACGGTGTCCGTTTCTTCGGGATTGCAGGGTCGGTTGCAGTTGAGCCCATCACCGTAATGGGATAACAAAAAGGCCGCATGTTGCGGCCTTTTTGCATGGAGCGCATTGCAACGAAACAGGTTACTCGTCGTACCCCTTTTTTCCATGGCCGTTCTTGTACTTCTTGGAATAATCGCCGGAATGCCCCATGCTGCCACCATGGGCCTTGATGCGTTCGTGAATGGTGTCCATCCGGGATCGTTGTTCGTCGGACAACGCGGCCTTGGCGTCCCGTTTGGCCTTGATTGAGGCCATGTAGAGTTTCGTCTTCAGGGCATGAAGGTTATTGAATTGCGCTTCGACGTCGGAAAGACTCGACTGTTCGTTTTTCAGGACCTCATGCAGATCGATCATGGCTAATTCCACTTCTGCCTTCGTCTTGACTCGCGTTCTCTTGTAGTCCGTCTTGAGCGCCTGAAGCTGCTGTTCCTGTTCGTCCGTGAGATTCATGCCTTCCTTGAATTTCAGGATATGTTCGATATAGTTCATGGCATTCTGATGGTGGCCGGGATGCGTAGACCCGTACCCCTTACCATACCCCTTGGCATGGGCTTTTCCGTATCCTGACGAATGCATTGAGCCATAGCCGTGTCCCTTTTGCGCCCCTTCATGTTTCTGCCGATAGTTCTTCTGGTACTCGTCTGCTCCATCGGCTTTTCCGTGATAGCCCTTCGGACCGACACCGGATGCGCCATGGTGGGATGAACGCGAAGATATTTTTTTGAAATCCCCATCCATGGAGCCATGAGGATGGGCCAATGCCGGAACGGCAGACAGCAGGAAGAGAAGAGTCAGCAGGGAAACGGGTGAAAACCATGCATGGGTCCTCATGTTCGATCCTCCTTGGATGTTCGATGGAATAGAGCGTTCTTGCGGCCTGATCGACCTCAGGCGCATGGAGTATTATACCCACCGACGCCTGCAAATGCCAATTTGAGCCTTCCTGTGCGAATCGTGCTGCCAGACGTGCGGATCACGTGTTCCACGTGTTCCTGTCGAATACGACCGTATGGGTGGCTATGACAGTCAATTCCACCCTGGAGTCAAGAGGGAAGAATAGGGTTGAGGCTTCGCTGCTGTGGACAACATCGCCGGAACCCAGGCGGATTCCATAGATGATCTCCGAGCCTCGAAATTGGCGGGATTTCACGGTTCCGTCTCCATTCCCGTTTTCACGAATGTGCACGTCATCCGGTCGAATCATGACCATGACCTCGGGACCGCCCCGATAGTCCCGTGGCACTGGAAACGGACCGAGTCGCGTCGTGATCACGGAATCGCGAATGGTTCCGGGAATAAAGTCGGCCTGTCCCACAAATTCCGCGACAAAAGGCGAAACCGGAAGATGATAGATGGTTTCGGGTGGTGCAAATTGTTCGAGTGTTCCGTGATTCAGGACGGCCACGTAATCGGCCATGGCGAAGGCTTCTTCATGATCATGCGTCACGAGCACCGCAGTGGTGTGCGTGGCTTTCAGCAGGTGGAGGAGTTCCAGGCGCATGCGTTTGGTCGTATCGGGGTCCAGATTGCTGAATGGTTCGTCCAGGAGAAGCAGCACGGGTTTGGGGGCCAGGGCACGCGCCAAGGCCGTGCGTTGCTGTTGGCCGCCGGATAACGAGTGAGGGTAGCGTTGGGCAAATGCTGAAAGCCCGGTGAGGGTCAGCATCTCGTCGATTTGGGCTTGCCGGTTGCTTGCCGTGTCCCGCTTCAATCCGAACCCTACGTTGTCCTGGACCGTCAAGTGAGGAAAAAGGGCATAGTCCTGAAACACCATGCCGACTCGACGTCGTTCGGGAGGGACGTGCCGGTCCGTCGCCGAGACGATGGTGCCGTTCAGCCTGATTTCGCCGGAGGCAATTGATTCAAACCCCGCGATGGCCCGAAGCGTCGTCGTTTTTCCGCATCCGGATGGGCCCAACAGGCAGATGACGTCGCCTTTCCGTGCCGAGAAGGAAATTTCCTTCAGCGCCAATGAACCGGCTTCATAGGAGCAGGCGACGTCCTTCAACTCGAGTACGTGGTCAGGTTGTGGCGTCATGGGGAAGGGGTATGCCCGCCGAAGAGGATCGCACGATGGAGGTGAATTACACCCGGTCTTTCCGCATCAATAGTAACACGACCGGAATGGTAATGACCACGATCAGCAAGGCCGGGGGAGCCGCCAGTTGATACAGTTCCTCACTGGCTTCAAGCCAGATTCTGACGGCAAGGGTATCGAACCCCACGGGTCGCAGGAGAAGCGACGCCGGTAATTCCTTCATGCATTGCACGAATACCAGAATCCAGGCGCTTAGGAACCCGCCTCGTACCAACGGCAGGGTGACGAGAAAAAAGGTGCGAACCGTTCGAACTCCGAGGCTGCGCGAGGCTTCTTCGAGATTCGGCGTGAGTTGCTGAAGGGTGGATTCCATGCCCTGCAGGGCCGCAGGGAGAAAATGGACGATATACGCCAGCAGCAGGACCAGAATCGTGCCATACAGTTGGGGAACGGTTTGTGACACCAGGACCAGGACGGCGAGGGCCGCGACCGGTCCGGGCAAAACGTATCCGGTGTAGGCCCCTTGCACGCAGAGGGTGCTGACCCAGGTCCGATGCCGACAGGCCAGATAGGCGAGGGGAATCCCACTGATCACGGCCACGGTAGCCGTGATGCCCGAGAGTGAGACGCTGTTCCACACGTACCCGAAGAACTCATGAGAAATCCCACCGACTGCCGCGGTCTCCACGGTCCATTGAATGAGCAGGATCACCGGTAGGCCGAACGCAGCCATGAAGACGAGCAGCAGATATCCCGTAAAACACAGTGCCGTGAGGGTATGGCAGGGTTGAGGAACCGGTTTTCGATACCGGCCGGTGGTTTGATAGAACCGGCTTCGCTGTCGGAACCGGCGTTCCCCGAGCAGAAAGACAAACGCACAGGCCACCAACACCAGGCTCAGGCAGGCCGCGGCGGTGTTGTCGAATCGTCCGGTCATTTGCTGATAGACGGCGTAGGTAAAGGTCTGAAAGCGCAACAGCGACACCGCGCCGAAATCGGAAGCCACGTAGAGAATCGCCAGGAAAAGGCCGGCGATCAGTGACGGGCGGATCAGTGGAAGCGACACGCGGAAGAACGTCGTGACTCGATCGGCTCCGGTCGTGCGCGCGACTTCTTCAAAAGAGACGTTGAAATTTCTGAGTGCCGACCGTGCCAACAGGTACACGAATGGAAACGTGTTCAAGGCCAGCACGAACACGGCGCCAGCGAAACTGAAGGGTGAAAAAAACGGTGCCTCGGGCCCGGCAATGGTTTGCCAGACGTGTTCCAGCATGCCCCCGCGTTTCAACAGGTACGTATAGGTATAGGCCAACACGTAGGAAGGGATGGACAGGGGTAAGATCAGCAACCAGTCCCACGTTCCTGACCCGACGAAGGTATAGCGAGTCAGGATCCAGGCGAGCGAGACTCCCAGCGTCAGATCGACGATTGCGACGCCAAGGGATAAGGAGAGCGTGTTGAAGAACAGTTCCGGGACCCGCGTGGCCCAGAGTCTTCGCCATACCGTCGGGTCTGCCGTGATGGCGGAAAAGACGATGTACAGCAACGGCAACATGAGTGCCACGGCCAGACACACGCCGAGCACGACGAGCGGAGAAGGAGTACGGAGCGAGGAGAATGTCGGAAGAGGGTCAGCGGAGTCCAACGTCTTCAATGAGGCTCATCGTGGGCTCGCGGAGTTGAGCCAGGTGGCTTAAGGGCACGCGGGCCACCTGAAAACTCTGAAGCGGCAACAGGTCGGGCGCAGCCGCCACCTGAGGATTCAGGGGGTATTCTTTGTTCACGTTTGCGAACATGCGTTGCCCGTTGGAAGAGATGAGAAATCGGATCAGGGTCTGAGCCTGCGTCAGGCGCGTGGTCTGGGCGGTGATGCCGACTCCTGCGGCATTGAGAACGATCCCCATGTCCTGATCGCCTTGATCGGTCAACAGTGGGGCAATCGGTGCCTTGGGGTGTTTGGCCAAGTGACGATTGATGTAATAATGATTGACGAGACCGGCCGCCACTTCCCCGCGTGCCACGGCTGCCACGATTTGCCGGTTTTTCCCATACACGAATGTCTCTGCATTGTCCTTCAAGCCTCGCAGGAACGCGGTCGTCACCTCATCTCCCTTGACCGCGCGGATCACCGACACGCCGGTCTGCAAATAGACGCTGCCCGCACTGGGAATGGCAATGCGGCCTTTCCATCGTGGGTCGGCCAGATCCAGAATGGAGGAAATCTCGCCGGGGCGAACCATGGTGGTATTGTAGACGACCACCCAAATCCGCCCCGATAGACCGATCCAGGTATTGTCCGGCGCCCGGAATTGGCTGGGAATGGTGTCCTCAAGGCCGGGGATGGTACTGGTTTGGAGCAGCCGTAATTCACGAGCCCGTTCCAGGGTTCCGGCGTCATTGGTGATGAGGACGTCGGCCGGAGTTCGCGTCCCCTCCATCTGAAGCCGGTTGAGCAAAGCCGTACTGTCTGCCGTCAGCATTTGAACGTCGATGCCCGATTCGTCCCGAAATGCATCGAGGACCGGTTGAATGAGCCGTTCGGCTCGGCCGGAGTAGACGACGAGGGGGTCTCCGGCCTGGCTCAAGCAGGGAACGACCAGAATCAGGAACAACAGGAGGTTGCGAAAAACAGGAACGGGATACTCCTGAGAGATGCGCCGTCTCAACGTTGCCCCGTCCTTCCCGCCTCGCTCAAATCGCGCCCGCAATTTTTGCAGGTGCCATTCTGCAACTGCATGGGAGTCCCATACAGCTCCAGTTTATGGGTACGAATCGTAAACCCGTTATTTCTCGCGACTTCTTCCTGCAACTCTTCGATCTGACAATTTTCGAACTCGATGATTTTGTCACAAACCGTGCAGATGAGATGATCATGGTGCCCCTTGTGGGCCACGTTGTCGAACTGGGTCTGCGTTCCGAAATGTTGCTCCTGGGCCAGGCCGGCTTCACACAGGAGTTTCAGCGTACGGTAGACCGTGGCAAGGCCGATGTGAGGGTCCTTCCTGGAGAGCAGTCGATACATCTGTTCGGCCGTCACGTGTTCCATTTTCAAAAAGGTCGAGAGGATGTTTTTCCGTTGACGAGTCAGCTTCAGACCGTTTTTGGAAAGGTGTTGCTTGAGACTGTCGAGTTCTTGGGTGGGCTTTGCCATAAAGGAGTGCTCATGAGTATGAGACAACCTATTAAACCGTAATAGATTTGAGGGGTCAAGCGGAAATCATGAGTCGGCCGTGAAAGAAGCCGGTCGCGTGACGGATCCCTCGGAATCTCTTTCTGCGTTGACGATGCGCCACGTGGCTCGTTAGGATCATCTCCCTGTCCGTGTCTCGTGTATGCGAAAACCTCAAGAAATTACGATCGATCGAACCTTGCTGATCTACGGGCTGCACCTTGCCCGGGAATGGTCCATGGTCAGTGACGTCAAGGTGCAACAATTGATCTTTCTGGCTGAGTTGCAAATGTTCGGAAAAGGCGTGCGCGGGTTGCATTATGAATTCATGCGGTTTCCCTACGGGGCGTTCAGCAAAGACCTGGATAATGATTTGCTGGCATTGCGCAAGAAAGAACGGCTGCAGAACTTCGACGTCGTTGGCGAGGCCGAAGCCTGCATTTCCTTGTTAGAGGCCGAGACAGCTTCCGAAGGGGAAGGCAACGAACAGATCATGGAAATCCTTCAATCGGTCGTGCAAACCTATGGGCCTCAAGACGTGGGGGAGATCACGAAATCCGTGGAGGACGTTGAAATCAGCGTGGTCGATCGACCCGAAGAAAAATTACACGTTCGGGACATTCCGTTTCATTCCATCGTGCTTGTTCCCTCCCGTATCGAAGTGACCGCAGAATATTCCGTTTCTCCCCAAGTCCTGTCTCTCCTGAACAAGGCGCTTGGCTCATAGCCACTTCCTGCTGACGGAACGGGTGGAGTCGGGCCGTTCCGACCCGACTCCATGGGACCTCGGCGTTCCGGAATCAGCCGGGTCAGCCGGTGCGAACATGCACCGTTTACTGTGATGCAGCTACCTGAGCGGAACTTCCAACCGTGAGGCGTTCCTTCATCCTGGCAAACGTTTTTTTGCCGATCCCCTTGATCTTCACCAATTCCTCCACGTTCTTGAAAGGCCCATTGGCGTTTCGGTATTCGACAATCCGCTTGGCCAAGCCTTTGCCGATTCCCGGCAATTGCTGAAGCTCTTTGACGGTGCCGGTGTTCAGATCCACCTTGCCGTCGCTCGCGAAGGTCATGCCTGAAAAACCGAGGATGAGCATCATCGCAAGCAGGATGGTCGCGAATTGATTTTTTTGCTGAATGTGTCTCATGGTCGTTCCTCCTTTGAAAGACGTGAGTGGAAAAGTAGACCCGCTATCTCTTTAAGCAAAACTTAAGCAAAGAACATGCCAGAGCAAGAGAACCGTTTATTGATGGTGTTGTACTCGCTTCCGGAGGGTGGCGTGGTTCTGAGAAGCAGAGCAAACTGTCTACTCGGGTAGACGGTTTCGTATCTTCGGAATCAGCTTTCGTGAACCGGGTTCAGATATGCGTCGACGGATTCTCGCTCATATCCGGCGCAGACGCCCAAGCCCATCAACGTCATGCCGGACCCCTGATCAAAAGCCTGTCCTCGACATCCTTAATCGGGGATCAGGGGCAGGCTTTGATCCGGCATCCAGAAAAAGAAAAGAAAAAGCAAAAATGCTGGATTCCCGATTAAAAATGTCGGGGATGACGAATGGGGTCTTCGCGGAATGACTGAAGGGACCAGGGAATGACGGAGGGGGCATGCGCAGGAATGACGGACTGGGGCGCGTGGGGATGTCGAATGTGTGCGGGCAGGGCGGAAAGGCCTCACCCGTCATGCCGGGCCTGACCCGGCATCCGGGAAAAGCAAAGGCTCCAGTCGTCATGCCGGACCCCGATCCGGCATCCAGAAGAATTAGGAAAAGGCAACGACTCTGGATTCCCGCTTTCGCGGGCATGACAGAAGGGGCATTGGTGGGGATGACGAAGAGGTGCGGACAGGCTTCTTGTCATCCGTCGGCGAATGGTCGAACGTTGATCATCAGGCCCTACCATAAATTTCCCCGATTTTCGTTTGGAGATAAGAGAGGAACGGCTCGACGCTCAGCTCATGTCCGGTGATGCGACGCACGAGATCCATGGATGAATATTGCCGACCATATTGATGGATGTTGCGGTTCAGCCAGGTTTTGAGTGAAAGCAGGTGACCGTGTGTGATTTCGGTTTCCAGGGCAGGGAGGTCATGACGAGCCTGATCGAAAAACATGGACGCATAGAGATTGCCGAGGGTATACGTGGGAAAGTACCCCCATGCTCCAAGGGACCAATGGACGTCCTGAAGCACGCCTTCGGCATCCCGTTTCGGTGCCAGCTCCAGATATTCCTGCATTTTCTCTCGCCAGAGAGCAGGCAACTCCTTGACTCGAATCCGTTTTTCAAACAGGGCCAACTCTATGTCAAAACGCACCATGACGTGCAGATTGTACGTGACTTCGTCCGCTTCCACCCGAATCAGCGAAGGGATGACCCGGTTCAGGGCTGCATGAAAAGCCTCCAGCGACACAGCTCCGAGTTGTGACGGAAAACGTTGTTGAAGCAAAGGGAAAAAGTACGTCCAAAAGGCCTTGGACCGCCCCACGTTGTTCTCCCACAGCCGTGATTGGCTTTCATGAATACCCAGCGAAAGCGCCTCCCCTAGGGGGGTGCCGTACTGTTCCTGAGGCAGGCCTTGTTCATAGAGCCCATGGCCTCCCTCATGGATGCAACTGAACAGACAGGAGGGGAGATCCTTTTCAAAGACGCGCGTCGTCACACGGACGTCAGTGGGGTGAAACGACGTGGTAAAGGGGTGGGCCGAGCGATCCAACCGTCCCCGGTTGAAGTCGTACCCCATGCGGTGGAGCACCAGTTTCCCGAACTCGAGCTGCGGCGTTTCATCGTAGCGTTGAAACAGGCATCGATCATCCGGCGACGGGGCTTCCCGAACGTGCTGCAGGAGGACGAGTAACCCGTCGCGAAGCGAGGCGAACAGCGGCTGGAGCCAGGCGACAGTCGCGCCGGGTTCATAAAGGTCCAGGAGCGCGTCATACGGAGAATCATCGTAGCCCCGGTAGTCGATCTCTTCGAATTTCAGAGCAACGATGGTTTCCAGGTTGGGCAGAAAGTGCTGGAAGTCATCGCGTCGACGCGCCTCTACCCACACCTGCTGTGCCAGAGAACATTCGCGTTCCAGGCGAGAGACAAAATCGGACGGGAGTTTTTTGGCTTTGCTGAAGTCGCGCCAAGTTTCCCGAAGCAGGGCCTCGGTTGCCGCATCTCCGGGTTCGCAATTCGGCAACCCGGTTGCGGGATCGATGTAATGCAACAGGAGGTCTTCGATCTCGGGGGAGACGAACTTGGCATGCGCCAGGGTCTGAAGCGTGGCCAGTTGTTCGGCACGGGCTTGACCGCCACCGGCCGGCATGCAGGTTTCCTGATCCCAGGACAGGAGTGCCGCGGCGTTCCTCAGGTGTTGTATTTCCAGAAGCTTGGATTTTAAAGTAGTCAGGGCCTGCATAGGCACCGTCTGGGCAACGAACGTCCTCAATGGCGAATGTACAAGGCCGTACGGTCGAATGCAAGGCGGGAAAACGGTCCATTCCCCTTCAGGAGAAAGGAGACCCTCATGAACGATTTAGTCGCGTCTGGCGTCGAAGCCTATGCGGAGGCCCATTCGATGCCGGAATCCGACGTCTGCCGTCGGCTTCGAGAGGAAACCTATCGTTCCGTGGAGCTTCCGCAAATGGTGGTCGGGCCGTTGGAAGGGGCGTTCCTGAAAATGATGGCGATGCTGTCAGGGGCCAGGCACGTACTGGAAATCGGCACCTTTACCGGGTACAGCGCCCTCTGTTTTGCCGAGGTGTTGCCTGATGACGGGACCGTGATCACTTGCGATATCGATCCTGAAACCACTGCGCTGGCCAAGCAGTACTGGAGCCAAAGCTCCGTCGGTGGAAAAATCGAGTCGCGGCTTGGCCAGGCGCTCGAGACGATGCAGACATGCTCGGGTCCGTTCGACCTGATCTTTATCGATGCGGATAAAACCAACTACGTGAACTATTATCGTCGTGGGTTGGAGTTGCTGGCTCCCAAGGGCATCATGCTGATCGATAACGTGCTGTGGGGCGGGGAGGTGCTCAAGCACCCGGCCCCGGATGGTGCGACCGAGGCGATTCAGGACTTGAATCGGATCGTCGCCGCAGACCCTCGCGTGACGGCGGTGCTGGCGACCATCAGGGACGGCCTCTTGATCGTTCGATTCACCCATGAGAGTCGGCAATAGTGAATCCGAGACAGACGCCGTTTTTGCCGGTGTACGTATCTACCATCAAGTGCCTTTCCTGTGCCAGATGTTGTGGTATCCATCAGGAATCCACTATGCCTAAAAGATAGGCAAATTGGTAAAAATGCCTTCTGTGCGTTCCATTTTTTTGTCGTACAAAACTCATCCACAAGATTGTCCCCATTTTTGGTGGATTAACGGACTTGTGATTCATTTTTCACAATAAAAATAAGACGTTATAGGAAAATTTTTACGTAATTCGGAATAAGTAGCTGTGAATAGCTGGTGGATGAATGTCAAGATTGCGCTCTCTGTTCTGAGCGGAATCTTGCCGACGCAGCTCAGGAGAATCGGTGGATCCTTCTCCGTGCGACCTGATGGTCTTTACCCTCTGTCCGTCTTCGCAGACAAGGCGGGCCGCATACGCTGTTCCTGCCGAGAATTCAGGGGAAGGCTGCAAGGATCGACGCGGAATGCCGGGAAATCACCGGAAAGGACGGGGAGTTGGCAGTCCAGCAATTTTCGGAGCTCAAACTCGGCACCTTCTCGGAACCGTTTGGCCTCATGTTCGTCGGGGAAAGGTCCATAGACTCGGGGTTCGAGAAAATTGCAGGATACCTGAACAAACCATCGGGTTTGTCCCCGGTACCTGGATTTTTTGAAGATCGCGATTTGATTTGCCATAACGTGTCTCCTCTCATGTGGAAACCGTTACCGGAAGAGAATGGTTTTCTCTCCATTTATTCTACATAGTGTATGATAAAAGACATTCTAATACAGTATATTGATTTATTTTGTTCTTTTCAAGGAGAATCATCGTATTTTCGCACGAGGTTCCTCATCCCCAACGTCGGCTGAGGTGGGTCGGGAGGCATTCCGTCAGCATGGGCAATCGAGGGCCTCATTCACCGTGCATGCCGTGAGGAATGAGGACGGACTTGCGAAGCATTCGGTATCGGAAGCAGTCGGTCGTATGATCATTGACCATGCCGGTGGCCTGCATGAACGCGTAGCAGATCGTCGAGCCGACGAATTTGAACCCCCGACGTTTCAGGTCCTGACTCATGGCATCGGAGATCGGCGTATGACAGGGAACGTCTTGGGGCGATTGCCAGCGATTCTGGATGGGGCGGCCCTTGACGAATTGCCAAATATACTCATCAAAGCTGCCGATTTCCTTTCGGACGGCAAGAAAGGCCTGTGCATTTGAAATAGCGGCTCGAATTTTGAGCCGATTCCGGATGATCCCGGGGTTGCGCAACAGGCGCTGGACCCGTCGTTCGCCGTATCTGGCTATGGCCGTTGCATCAAAGCCATCGAAGGCCGTTCGGAACGCCTCACGTTTTTGCAGAATTGTGTGCCAGCTTAACCCTGCCTGGGCACCTTCGAGGATGAGAAATTCGAAGAGCCGTCGATCGTCGTGCAAGGGCACGCCCCATTCGTCATCATGGTACTGCATCAGGAGCGCGTTGGTCGCCCATGCGCATCGCGAGTGCACGTTAATCCCTGTCCTGATTGTGAATCTCGATGATGACGGGGCAATGATCGGAGAGTCGTCGATAAGCAAGCGGGTAGGCCCCCTCGATGGGCCGGCATCCGGCCACGGCACAATAGCCGGTCACGCGTGCCGATCGGGTCTGGACTTCGGCCATGTCCTTTGCAATCAGCACGTGATCCAGCCAGCGGACCCGACCGCGAAAGTAATGTGAGCACCGGGGTTTCAGGGAAAGATCGCGGAAGCCCGGCGCTTCTTTCGCGACCATTCGTTTGAGGTACTTCAATTCGGTTTGTCGTGAACGCCGGTCGCCGGCCCCCATGGTATTCAGGTCGCCGAGGATGATCACGTCCCGATCCGTTTCGAGAAAACGTGCCAATGCGGTATCGATACGGTTGAGTGCCGCGTGCCGGTCCTGGACCGCCGCGACCGTAGGACCCGATTTGAGGTGAAGGCCGATCACGTGGAAATCGGCTCCCGGTTGGGATGTCGAATGAACGCGCGCGTAATGTCCCGGACGGAGTCCGCCCTCACAGGGATTCTGCGATGACGTGGCGTGCCCGTTCAAGGCCCAGAGACTCTGAACGTCGGAGAGCGTGACCCGACTCGTGTTCCACAACACCCCCACGTGGTGACTCTCGGGCTTTCCGCATTGTTGCACCGACCACTGCCAAGCCGCTTCAGTTCGTCGCCCAAGTTCCGCCAACACCCGGCCCCATGCAGCTTGCGCCTTGTCGGTCGTCAGACTTTCCTGAACCATCAGGACGTCCGGTTGCATCCAGACAAGCGTGCACGCCAGCCATTCCAGATCAGTCGGCATGGGGGAATGATTCGGTCGGTCGGGTGGGCTGCCGTGGGGAAACCACCGGATGTTCCACGTGCCGAGTCGGATGACGTCGGAAGCCGGCACGGCCATGCGACCGCCGTTTTCGACAACGTGGTTGCAATGCATGGGAGATTGCCACACCAACGCTTCTTCCTGGGCGGAACTTTGATGCCAAACAGGAGAGAGGGGGCCTTCAGCGGCGCTGCCCACGGACCGGACAACGGTGCCCGAGAACGCGGCGGCGACGATGACGCTGACACTGACACACAGGACCCGTATCACGATCTTCTGCACAAGAATGCTCCTCCCTATCAGACTCCGGGGCAAGAACGGTGGGGCTCAGCCGTTGGTTGTTGAAGCCCGGGGCCATGCGTTATGTTTTTCATAGGACGTGTGGTCTCGAACATATCGATGAAAGGATGAGACATGACACAGACAAACGTCAATATTGAAATCGCAAACAGGGCCGTTCTTCAACCCATTGAACGCGTGGCGCAGGAAAAACTGGGTCTCGCGCGGGAGTCCTTGGATCTCTATGGAACATATAAAGCGAAGATTCCATTCTCGAAGTTCGAGGATTTGCAGGAACAACCCGATGGGAAATTGATATTGATGACGGCCATGACTCCCACGACGGCCGGAGAAGGCAAAACCACCACATCCGTCGGCTTGACCGATGGACTGGCGAAGATCGGGAAAAAGGCGATGGTGGCCTTGCGGGAACCCAGTTTGGGCCCCTGTTTCGGCATGAAAGGCGGCGCCTGCGGAGGCGGGTACGCCCAGGTCGTGCCGATGACCGACATCAATCTGCACTTTACAGGAGATTTTCACGCCGTGACCTCGGCGCATAATTTGCTCGCGGCGATGGTGGACAATCATTTGTACTGGGGGCATGAACCGCTTCTGGACGCGCGGCACATTTCCTGGCGGCGGATCATGGATATGAACGATCGGTCATTACGCCACGTCGTCACGGGGCTGGGCGCGGCCGTGAACGGCTTTGCCAGAGAAGGCAACTTTGACATCACCGCGGCCTCGGAGGTCATGGCCGTGTTGTGCCTGGCCATGGATTTGCCGGACCTCAAGCGACGGTTGGGGAACATCAAGATCGGACAAACGCCGCAAAAGGGATTCGTCTTTGCCAAAGACGTCAAAGCCCAGGGTGCCATGACCGCATTGTTGAAGGACGCGGTCAATCCGAATCTGGTCCAGACCCTGGAAGGGAACCCTGCTTTTGTGCATGGCGGCCCCTTCGGGAATATTGCCCATGGGTGCAATTCGGTCGTTGCCACGAAAGCGGCGTTGAAATTATCGGACTACGTCGTGACCGAAGCGGGATTCGGTGCGGATCTGGGCGCGGAAAAATTCTTCAACATCAAATGCCGGAGAGCAGGGTTAACCCCGGACTGCGCCGTGGTGGTGGCAACGATCAAGGCGTTGAAACTGCACGGCGGTGCCGATCCCAAGAACCTGAACACGGAAGATCTTGACGCGCTCAAACGCGGGTTGCCGAATTTGATTCGCCACCTGGACAACGTGAAAAAATTCGGCGTGCCCGTGGTGGTGGCCATGAATCAGTTTACGAGCGATACCCTGGCCGAATTGGACCTCGTGCGTAAAATCTGTGCCGAGCGTGGAGTCAACATGGCCCTGGCCAATCATTGGGCCAAGGGAGGAGAGGGTGCCGTCGAACTGGCGGAACTGGTGGTCAAGACGATCCATGATGCCCCCACCAACTTTCGCCCCCTCTATTCCGACGACGTGCCGCTTGCCGACAAAGTCCGGATCGTGTCTCGGGAAATTTATGGGGCCGATGACGCGGAGATTCCTCCGGCCGTGCTCAAACAATTCGAGGAACTGGAAACCCTGGGGTACGGCCGATTTCCCATCTGTATGGCCAAGACCCAATACAGTTTTTCAACCGATCCCGATAAGAAGGGCGCCCCCACCGGGTTCACGATTCCCGTTCGGGAAATCAGGCTTTCCCTGGGTGCCGAATTCCTCGTCGTGCTGACCGGCAATATCATGACGATGCCCGGTCTGCCCCGAGTGCCCGCAGCCGAAGCCGTGGACCTCGATGCAGCGGGGGAGATCATTGGATTGTTTTAAACGAAGCGGAGTGCTCGGGAGCGCACACGAGGTTTCTGCGGACGATGGGCCTTCTCGGGAATGAAGCGACCGTCGCCGCGGCATGCCGCGAGTAGGCGATGCTGACGACTCGGAGTTCACCGTGAATCCATTTATTCTGGAATCGGAATTTTCACCCAAAGGAGATCAGCATCAGGCGATCGACGCCCTGACGGAGGGGGTGGAGGCCGGTCAGCGGCATCAGGTCTTGCTGGGGGTCACGGGGTCGGGGAAGACGTTTACCATGGCGAACGTGATTGCCAGGGTTCAGAAGCCGACGTTGGTCGTGGTGCACAATAAGACGTTGGCGGCTCAGTTATACCAGGAGTTCAAGAGTTTCTTCCCACACAATGCCGTGGAGTACTTCGTCAGTTATTACGATTACTATCAACCCGAAGCCTACATTCCTTCCACGGACACCTACATTGCCAAAGACGCCTCGATTAACGATACCATCGATCAAATGCGGCATGCGGCAACGTCGGCTCTGTTGGAGCGCGACGATATTCTCATCGTGGCCTCGGTCTCCTGCATCTATGGGTTGGGCTCGCCGGAAGTCTATCACGGCATGTTGCTCTATCTCGAGGAAGGCATGGACATTCGACGAGAGGCGCTGCTCGCCAAGCTCGTGGAGATTCAATATTCCCGCAACGACGTCGAACTCCAGCGTGGTACGTTTCGCGCACGCGGCGACGTGATCGAGATTTTTCCCGCGGCCTCGGATTCGAATACCGTCCGCGTGGAGTTGTTCGGCGACACCGTGGAGTCGATTTCGGAAATCGATCCGCTGACCGGTCGGTCCCTCGGGCGATTGTCCAGGATTCCCATTTATCCCAAGAGTCACTACGTCATCGCTCCCGACCGGTATGATCGGGCCCTGCAGGGAATCGAAGAAGAACTGGAGGATCGGCTTGTCCATTTCCGGCGCCAGGGTCAGCTCCTTGAGGCGCAGCGCATCGAGCAGCGAACGAAATTCGATCTGGAGATGATTCGGGCGATGGGATATTGCCACGGCATTGAAAATTACTCACGGCATTTGAGTGGTCGTGCGCCGGGCGAACCGCCGCCGACGCTGCTGGATTACTTTCCCAAGGACTATCTGTTGATCGTCGATGAGTCCCACGTGACCGTTCCTCAATTCGGTGGGATGTACGAAGGCGACCATTCACGAAAAAAAACGCTGGTCGATCATGGCTTCCGGCTGCCCTCGGCCATGGACAACCGTCCGCTGACGTTCCAGGAATTCGAAAAGGCCATGAGGCAGGGTATTTACGTGTCTGCCACGCCCGGGCCGTACGAGTTGGCGCAGGCAGGCGAGAACGTGGTGGAACAGATTATCCGGCCTACGGGCCTGATGGATCCCGTGATCGAAGTCAGGCCGGCGAAAGGGCAGGTGGAGGATTTATTACAGGCAGTGAAATCGGTGATTGCCGGAGGCGGTCGGGTCTTGATCACGACCTTGACGAAGCGCATGGCCGAGGATCTGACGGAATACTACCATGACCTGGGGTTGAAAGTTCGGTATCTTCATTCCGATATTCAGACCCTTGAGCGGGCGGAGATTATTCGCGATCTGCGCAAGGGCACGTTTGACGTGCTGGTTGGCATCAATCTGCTGCGGGAAGGGTTGGATCTTCCGGAAGTGGCGCTCGTCGGCGTGCTGGATGCGGATAAGGAAGGGTTTTTGCGTGGCCATCGTGCGTTGATTCAAACCGCCGGGCGCGCGGCCCGCAACAGCGAAGGCCGAGTCGTGCTCTATGGCGACACCGTGACCGATGCCATGAAGACGACCATGGAGGAAACCGAACGGCGACGCCGGCTTCAGGCCAGGTACAACCATGAACATGGGATTACGCCGGAGACCATCAAGAAACGAATTCATGAGTTGGATTATCACGTGGCCGAAGCCGATGACGTAGAGGCGAGAACCGCTGCGGAGGAAGAACCCGTCTATGCCACCGAAGCCGACCTGGAGCAGACGATTGCGTCTCTGGAACGGGAGATGAAGGCCGCGGCAAAGGTCCTGGAATTTGAACGGGCCGCGAAGTTGCGCGATCGGATTCGGGCGTTGCGTCAACGGGAACTTCTGCTTGATGAAGCGAGGCCCTGACGGGCCGCGGGTTCGACGCCTAGATGTTCTTATGGAGATAGATGCCGAGAAAAATGCCGAGGATCGAGAACAGGTTTATTTTGAAAAGAAAGCCGAGAGTGACCTTGATCAGGACCAGATCGATGCTCAAGGGTGGGTCCAGGCCCGGGGTGATCGATCGGGCAAAGATGGTTTGAATCGGTTCCGATGGTGAAAAAACGGTGAGAATTTCACCCAAGACCCCGCCCAGCAGGCCACCGATCAGAATAAACCCCAGTAATCTCCAGCCTGACTTTTTCACCGGCGTGCTCGTTTGAAACTGGCTGATATCCTTTTCCTGAACTAAGGGGAATTACTAGGAAACGTACGGTAATTTTCCCGGCAAGTCAAGAAAGGACGTTGCTTGACAGCCATTTTCAGTCTTGGCTAGACTGCAACGGATTTTCTCTGTAATTTCGAATGGTTAGGAGCGTTTCAGTGTTTTCATCCCTCACCGGCAAAATCGATGGCGTCCTCAAGAAGCTTCGGAGCGCTGGTGTGCTCAAGGAGCAGGACGTAGTCCAGGCCCTGAAGGAAGTACGCCTGGCGCTGCTTGAAGCCGACGTCAATTTTCGAGTCGTCAAGGACTTCATCGGGCGTGTTCAGGAAAAAGCCACCGGCAGCAGGATTCTCGAAAGTCTGACTCCGGGACAGCAGGTGGTCAAGATCGTGTGGGAGGAATTGCGCGACCTGATGGGCCGTGACCATTCCGGTTTGTCGTTGTCTTCGCACCCTCCGACGATTGTGATGATGGTCGGTTTGCAGGGGGCCGGGAAAACCACCACCTGTGGCAAGGTCGCCAGGTTGTTCACCCTCCAGGGGAAGCGGGTGTTGCTCATTGCAGCCGATCCCCGACGTCCTGCTGCTGTGGAACAATTGGCCGCCCTGGGGGCCAGCCTGGATGTGCCCGTTCATTGTGCGGATCGGCTGCTCTCGACTCGCGAGGAGGTGGTGCGTTTTTGTTCGGAGGGAGTCCGTCGTGGGCGGGAGCATGGCTATGACGTCGTGATTCTGGATACCGGAGGGCGGCTTCACGTCGATCACGACCTGATGGTGGAACTGGAAGACATCAGAGCCGGCGTCATGCCGCAGGAAGTGTTGCTGGTCGCCGATGCCATGACCGGTCAGGACGCCGTCGACGTGGCGGAGCAGTTCGATCGACGCCTGGGAGTGACCGGTGTGATTCTGACCAAGATAGAAGGCGATGCGCGAGGCGGCGCCCTGCTTTCGATGCAGGCGACGATCGGGAAGCCGGTGAAGTATCTTGGCGTGGGTGAAAAAGCCGATGCGCTGGAGCCCTTTCATCCCGATCGCATGGCCTCCCGGATTCTGGGAATGGGCGACGTGTTGTCGCTGATTGAAAAGGCGCAACAATCCGTTTCGCAGGAAGAAGCCCGGACATTGCGTCACAGGGCTTCGAGCAATACCCTGACCCTGGAAGATTTTCGAGATCAGATCAGACAGGTCAACAAATTGGGGTCCATGGAACAGATCGTGAACATGCTGCCCGGGGCAGGGAAGTTGAAGTCGATGATGCAGGCAGGAGTCGGGCAGGAACTGCCGGACAAGGACATGAAGCGGATGGTCGCGATGATCGATTCGATGACGCCGGCAGAGCGCCAGAATCATGCGATCATCAACGGCAGTCGCAAGAAACGCGTAGCCAAGGGGAGTGGGACCTCCGTGCAGGACGTCAATCGGCTCATCAAGCAATTTCTGGCGGCTCGAAGCATGTTGAAATCACTGGTCGGCGGGAAACCGGGGAAATCCGGGAAACTCCGGAAACGGGGAAAGCTGATTCGCGCCCTTCACGCTCCATAGCCCTGCGTTCCTGACCATCCGATCATCGAGGGACGCCGTCTTCCGAGTTGAGCAGAAATTCTGGTGTATTTCTGCTCGTGAACCAAGTATAATAGCAAACTTTTGGGAAAAACTCATTTTGCAGGAGGTCGAGACTCGTGGCAGTACATTTGCGTTTAACCCGTATGGGCCGGCACAAACGACCATTCTATCGGGTCGTGGCCACGGATTCCAGGGCTCGCCGGGATGGAGGGTACATCGAGATCATCGGCACCCATGATCCTTTGCAGGAACCGGCTGTGACGAATCTGAAGTCGGATCGGGTGCTGGACTGGCTTCAAAAAGGGGCCCAACCTTCGGTGACCGTTCGCACGCTCCTTCGTCGCGCTGGAATCTTGAAGACATTCGCAGAATTGAAAAAGCAGCCGAACGTCTGAACACACGGCTCGAGGAGAATTCGTGTCACCGTTGTGGCGTTGATGCCACGGTGAACGTGGCTCTCGCCGTTCCGGGAAGCACGTCGTCGAAACTGGATGACGGAAACGTGGCGTCGCCGGAGAACATGGTCACGGTCGGGAAACTGGTGAAGCCCTTTGGTGTGAGGGGACAGGCTCGGATTCTTTCCCTCACGGACGTTCCGAATCGATTCGAGACCCTCAGGGAAGTCACCTTGGAGTTGCCAACGGGCAAAACCCTGGTGACCACGATCACCGACGTTCGTTCGGACGGCCGTTCCTATCTCCTGCAATTCGGGGCCTTCTCGACGCCCGAGGAAGTGAAGGCCTACAGCGGAGCATGGTTGAAAATTCCGCAACGGGACGTTCCGCCTGCACCCGACGGGCACCATTATCAGTTTGAATTAATCGGGTTGACGGTACAGGACGAGTCGGGCAACGTGTTCGGAACGCTGGAGGAAGTGGTGACCCTTCCGCACCAGCACCTGTTTGTGGTTCGCGGGGCCAACGGGGAATATCTCCTGCCCGCGTTGCGCAAATGGATCTCTTCGGTCGACGTCCCCGGAGGCGTCATGACCGTCATCCCGAATGTGGAATGGACGGGTGACGATGCAATGTGACATTCTGACGCTGTTTCCGGAAATGGTTGCGAACGTCGTGTCGCATTCCATCTTGGGACGTGCCCAGGACAAGGGACTGGTGTCGATTCGCACCCATAATATTCGTGACTTCAGCGAGAGTCGGCATCGTGTGGCCGATGATACGCCCTATGGCGGCGGATCCGGCATGGTCATGAAGGCCGAGCCGATCTTCTTGGCGGTCGAGGCCTTGGGCCAGGAACGCAGGCACTTGCGGATTCTCGTGCCTTCGCCTCAGGGTCGGCCGTTTACGCAGGGGCTGGCCGAAGAGTTGAGTCGGGAGTCGCGACGGCTCGTGTGGATCTGCGGGCATTATGAAGGCATCGATGAACGGGTGCTGCTTCGGCTGGAGCCCGAAGAAGTTTCGCTGGGTGATTACGTGCTCACGGGAGGGGAATTGCCGGCGCTGGTGATGATTGATGCCGCCGTGCGATTGGTGCCCGGGGTCGTGGGTGATCCCACGTCGGTGACGCAGGACTCTTTTGCCGAATCCCTGTTGGATTTCCCTCATTATACCAAGCCTCAGACGGTTCGCGGGTATGGGGTTCCCGATGTGCTGCTGTCGGGCAATCATGAGGCCATTCGGCGATGGCGTCGCAAGGAAGCCTTGCGGAACACGTATTACAAACGACCGGATTTGTTGCAGCAGGAGTCGCTGACCCCGGAGGATCGACGAGTGCTGTCTGATATTTCCCAGGAAGGTGAACAAGCAGTGAGTCAAGGGGGAGGATGACCATCATGAATCGGCTTCAACGGCTTGAGCAAACGTTCCCGACGAATTCCATGCCCGGGTTTGAGATCGGGGACACCGTGCGCGTGCACGTGAAAGTGATCGAGGGCGAGAAAGAACGGGTCCAGGTCTTCGAGGGCATCGTGATTGCTCGAAAAGGCGAGAAGGTCAGGGAGACGTTTACCGTTCGGAAAATTTCCTATGGGGTCGGAGTCGAGCGGGTGTTCCCCGTGAATTCTCCCAATATCGCGAAAATCGACGTGATGCGAAAAGGGAAGGTGCGACGAGCCAAACTCTACTATCTGCGCGACAAAAAAGGGAAGCAGGCCAAAGTCGCCGAACGGGAATTTTCCCGAACCGCGGGCAAATCGAAGACCGCCAAGCAGGAAGCCGTGGCGGTGGCCAGTGCCGAAGCTTCAACGGAGACCGCTGTCGAATCATTCGATGCGTCGTGACGTTGATCGATGACGCCATAGGGTTGGACGTGTCGGGCCCCACGTGCGATCTCGAAGAAGAGGCATGGCGGTGCGGGTATCGGCGAATAGCCGGCTTGGACGAAGCCGGCCGTGGTCCTTTGGCCGGGCCGGTCGTCGGGGCGGCGGTCATCGTGCCGCGTCGGTTTTCGTTGTGGCATCTCGATGATTCCAAACAGGTAAGCCCCGAGGAACGGGAGGTGCTCTTTTCGGCGATTACCGAACGCGCCGTGGCGTGGGGGATCGGCGTCGCGTCCGAAGCCGAAATCGACTCGCTCAACGTGCTCGGCGCGACCCGTCTGGCTTGGCAACGGGCCATCGGGCAATTGCAGATCCCACCGGATTTTCTGTTGATCGACGGCTCCACGGGCACCGAAGGGTGGCTCCCCCATCGGTCCGTGATTCAGGGAGACCGGCTTTCGTCTTCCATCGCCGCCGCGTCGATCCTTGCCAAGGTCTTTCGTGATCGAGTGATGTGTGAATACCACCAACGCGATCCACGGTATCGGTTTCACGTTCATAAAGGGTATCCGACGCCGGAGCACCTCCGTTTGCTCCGGCGGTTTGGACCGAGCTCGGCCCATCGGCAGAGTTTTGGGCCGGTGCGGCGTTGGTTGACTCATCAGGAGGATGCGTGACCCTCACGCCACGTCTTTTGGGCAAAGAAGCCGAAGCCGCGGCCGAGCAGTTTCTGCGCCGAAAGGGATATCGGATTCTGGATCGCAACGTTCGGGTGGGCAGGGGCGAATTGGATCTTGTGGCCCGGTCGGGGGAGACAGTGATCTTCGTCGAAGTCAAGTCTCGCCGGACGACTCGCTACGGCGGGGTGTGGTACGCGGTAACGGCCAGGAAAGAACGACAGCTCATTCAGTTGGCGGCGCAATATCTGGCCCGTCATCGCCTGCAGAATCAGTCCTGCCGGTTTGACGTGCTCCTGTATGATGCCGGGGGTCCTGGGGCTCCCGTTCTTGAGCACGTTGAAAATGCCTTTGAGGTGGCCGGCGATGATCGGCGTTGGTAAGGCTCCCGGCGACCCCCACGAGGGTCAGAGAAAACGTCCTCATGATTCAGTTGTTCCACGTCTCCAAATTCTATGATCGATGTACCGCGCTCGATGACGTCTCGTTTCGGATCGGCAAAGGTGAAAGCGTCATCCTGACGGGGCCCAGTGGGGCGGGCAAGACGACCCTGCTCAAGGTGATCTTTGGGGCTGAGATTCCGGATGCGGGCCAGATTCTCGTGCAGAACCGCAATATCGCCAGGTTACGCGGGCGCGCCATTCCCTATCTGCGTCGCACCATGGGCATCGTGCTGCAGAACTTTCAGTTGCTGGCCAAGAAAACCGTCTATGAAAACGTGGTCCTGCCGCTCATTATTCAAGGCGTCAAAAGACGCGAAGCGAAGAAACGGGTGCTGGAGACCCTGAAAGCCGTCGGAATGGATCATAAGCAGACGATCCGTACGGGTGTCCTTTCGGCCGGAGAGCAACAACGGGTCTGTATTGCCCGGGCCATTGTGAACCGCCCCATTCTGTTGTTGGCCGACGAACCGACGGGCAATCTGGACGCGGAATTGACGGTTGAGATTGTGGAACTCTTTAAAAGGATTCATGCTCAGGGGACGACGATTTTTTTGGCGACGCATAATCAACGGGTCGTCGAGCAGATGAACGGTCGAGTCGTGCACCTCCAGGCCGGACACGTCTTGTTCGATGAAGGAGCGACGTCGTAATGCGAGCGCTGTACTTGTTGAGGGAGGCCGTGACCAATCTTCGCGCGAATCGAGCGAACGTGGTGATCGGCATTGTCACGACGGCTTTTACCCTGGTCTGTTTTGGCGTATTTCTGTTGTTGTACCTGAATCTTCAATATTTGACCGGAACGCTGAAGAGCGACGTGGAGGTGATCGTCTATCTGGAGCCCGACGCCTCGGAACAGGTGGTGTCGTTGGTGCAGCAACGTCTCGAGACGGAACCCGCGGCCATTGCGTTGACGTTCGTGTCCAAGGAACAGGCCCTTCGGGAATTTGTCGAACGATTTCCCGAGGAATCGCTCCTGTTGGATGGGATCGAGGGCAATCCGTTGCCTGCGTCCATTGTCGTCAATTTGTCTCCGAGGTTTCTGGATACCGAATTCCTTGGTGCCTTTGCAGAACGAGTCAGGCAGCTTCCCGGCGTGACCCACGTGCAGTACAGTCAGGACTGGATCGACACGCTGACGCTGTTGATCAGTTACTTCGAGTTGGGGGCGGTGTTGATCGGGGCCATTCTGGCCGTGGCGACGACGACGATCATGGCCAATACGATCCGTTTGTCGTTGTATACCAGAAAGGAGGAAATCGAGATCCTTCGCTTGATTGGTGCCACGGGGATGTTTATTGCGATCCCCTACATGCTCGAAGGCACGATGCTCGGGGCCGTGGGGGGGGCGCTGTCCCTTGCGTTGTTGAAGGGGGGCTTCGAGCTGTTTCGATTGGAACTCGATGCCTCGGGTTGGTTTGGAGGGGGGACGCACATGCTGCCGTTGTTCCCGAACCGACTCTCTTTTTTCCTGGTGCTGACTGGTATGCTGTTAGGATGCATGAGCAGCCTGCTCTCGGTTTTCGGCCTGATGAGGGTGAGGGACTGATGAAGGCCGAACCGCGCGTTGACGGACGCCGTCTGGTGGTCGTGGCCTGCCTGGCCGCCTGCGTAGGTCTCATCGACGTCCCTTCGTCCCGGGGGGGCTCTCTGCAGGAAAAAATCGAACAGGAAAAGCAGAACCTTCAACAGTTGAAGCAGGAAATCCAACGAACCAGGAAACAGCGTGATCGATCACGGAAAAAACAGGAGAACGTCTTGCAGTCGATTGAGCGGCTTGATCGTCAGATCCAGAGCGAACACAAGGAGACCGTTTCACTCAACCGGGAAATCAAGCAGATCGACCGGGAGTTGAAGAAGATCGACGTGCAGTTGGCCGAGCTTCGATCCGAGATGAACGACAAGCAGGTCGTGATTGGAGCCCGTTTGAAACGTCTCTACATGGAGGGCCGGGCCGGCTGGGTGTCTCCCTTGGTGGCCGCGACGTCGTATGCGGAGTTTCGGCGTCGTCTGATGTATCTTTCCTCGCTGGCCTCGTGGGAGCGTGACCTGTTTGAGGCATACCGGCGCCAAGTGGCTCAAAGCGAGCAATTGCACGACAAACGCACAAACGTCCGTGAGTCGCTGACGGTGCGGAAGAGTCGCATCGACAAAAAACTGAGTGCGATTCAGGACGTCAAGTCCCGCAAGCGCGTCGTCCTGGCGAGTTTGAAAAAAAAGACCCAATCCCATGAACAGGCCCTGCGGATACTCGATCAGACCGAGACCCGAAAGGAGACGCTCCTCAAATCACTCGAGCGGCGCAGGCAACTCGCCGTGGGGCAAGGGAGAAAAGGCACGACGGATTCGTTTCGGAAGGGCGCATTGCTGTGGCCGGCTGTCGGCGATCTGGTGGGGGGCTTCGGACGACAAAAACATCCGACGTTTGATACCTACGTTCAGAAGAAAGGGATTGAAATCGCCTCGAGCGAAGGGTCTCCCATCTGGGCCGTCTCGGGCGGGGACGTGGTGTATGCCGATTGGCTCAGAGGGTATGGACTCGTGGTCATTCTGGATCATCGCAATGATTATTTTACGTTTTATGCCCATGCCTCCACGTTGTTGGTGAAAGAGGGGGAAACGGTGGCCAAGGGAGCCGTGCTCGGTGAAACCGGATCCTCCGGATTGACCAACCGAAACGTCCTGTACTTCGAATTGCGAAAGGGTACCAAACCGGTGAATCCGTTGGGCTGGCTGGCGAAACGGTGAGCCCCGGCACGTCCTCTCGCCCATGGAGGGAAGGGGACAGAGCAGAGCAGAGCAGAGCAGAGCAGAGGAAGCCCCCGAATCCTTGCAGGGGGGCAGATTATTGAAAGGATGAGGATGTCGTCATGCAAAAGGAACGCTCTTCAATAACGTGGGGGGGCGGGCTCGTCGTATTCGGTGCGCTCGTCTTGGGGTTGTTGATTGGAAAAGGCGTGGACAAAACGGGCCATGCCAGTGAATCCTACGAAGAACTCAAAGCCTTTGCGGAAGTCCTGACGCAGGTCAAGAAACATTACGTCGAAGAGGTGCAGACGGGTGATCTCGTCCATGGGGCCGTTCGCGGCATGCTCAAAACGCTGGATCCGCATTCTTCGTACATGACACCGGAGATGTACAAGGAAATGAGAGTTGAAACCAAGGGAGAATTCGATGGCTTGGGGATCCAGATTGGGATCAAGGACCATCACGTCACCGTCATTGCGCCCATTGAAGGGACGCCCGCTCATGAGGCAGGGGTTGAAAGCGGGGACGTGATTTTGAAGGTGAATGAGACGCCGACGAAGGATCTGACGCTGATGGAAGCGGTGCAGCACATGCGAGGACCCAAGGGGACGGAAGTCACGCTGACGATCCAGCGGGAAGGGACCCAGGGAACCCTGAGCTTCACCCTGATTCGGGATACGATCAAGATTCGCAGCGTCCGGTCCCGGACCCTGGAGGATCACCTTGGCTATATCCGAATCTCCCAGTTTCAGGAATCCACGCCAGACGATCTTGGTCGGGAATTAGTGAAGTTGCAGGACGAGGACGTGCAGGGACTCATCCTGGATCTCCGCAACAACCCCGGAGGGTTGTTATCCTCGGCGGTCGGAGTTTCCGAGCAATTTTTGCAGACCGACAAGCTGGTCGTGTCGGTCAAGGGCCGCGATGGGCAAAAGGACGAATATCGGGCCAGTCCGCCGAGAGAGCCCTATGACTATCCCATGATCGTCCTGGTGAACCATGGTTCCGCCAGCGCGTCGGAAATCGTTGCCGCCGCCATGCAGGATTGGGGGAAAGCCGTCATCCTGGGAAAGACGACGTTTGGAAAAGGCTCGGTTCAGACGATCCTTCCATTGTCGGATGGCTCGGGCCTTCGGCTCACGACGGCGAAATACTATACGCCCAGTGGGGAGTCGATCCATTCCGTTGGCGTCAAACCGGACATCGAGGTGGAGCCCAAACCGATAACCCCTGAGGAGGAGGAAGAGAATGCGCCTCAAGAGGCCACGTCCCAAGAGGCCACGCGCTCCCCTTCAGCCGACGAACCGGAAGAAGAACAGGATCTCGAAGCGGAATTGATGAAAAAGGACGTGCAGCTTCAAAAGGCGATCGAACTGCTCAAGACCTGGAAGGTGTTCAAGGGCCTGCATCCCCTGGGATCGACCTAAGCCTATCACAGGTCGAGGATAATGGCGGTACTGGTTTTGATGACCCCATCCACGCTTCGTATCCGTGAAAGAACCAGCTCGTTGAGACTCTCCAACGTGTCCGCTTCAATCTGGACCACCAGATCATAAGGGCCGGTGACGGCGTCGACTTTCTTCACCAGAGGAATGCGGGTGATGGTTTTGTAGGCCGTTTTCGTGTGGTCGCCCGCCACGTCAATCATGACAAATGCCGATACGCTCATTGCATGCCTCTTGGAGGAAGCGGGGTTGCGCCTCCGTTCGGAGACCTTAGCAAAGGCCGTGGAGTCCGGTCAATCGCTGGTGGATCGTTCACGCAGGGTGTGAATGGCCGCGAGCAGTTCCTCCGAGGTCACGTTGACGCCCGGTCGTGTCCTCAACAGATGAGAACGCACAAGCGTCTCCAGATCGTCGAGCGTCCGGATCCCGAGGCGATGATACAGGTCATGCACAATGGGCTCGGACAGGCCGGGAAGAACGTTCCATTGACGAATGGCGGGTGGCAGGGGCGTTTTGAGTTCTTCATAGGCCCTGATCACGCCGGTCTCCACGTATTCCTGAATTTTTGTCGCCAGGTCTTTTCCAATGCCGGGAAGGGTTCGGAGGTCTCCGGCTCGCGCGACCTCGGCAATCGGAGATTCCAGGTTGGCGATCGTGTCGGCTGCGCGTTGGTAGGCTCGTATCCGATAGGGGTTTTCGCCGTGTTTCTTCAGCAACTCCGCCATGGAGAGGAAGAGATTGGCGAGCACGTTGTTCGAGTCGTGAGCCGTCGGCATAGGGATCTGCGCACGTGGAGCGTTTCGAGGATTGTACCTGACGATGACGGGGTTCTGCACCTCCGCAGCGTTCCAAAATTGACAAGGATCGAGAGGCTCTCGTAGGATGCAAAGAGTTGGTCGGAGAGACGTTGGACGGCGGAGCACGTGGTGGGCCAGGGATGCATATTCACGTCAATGGGGAGACGCGCCGGGTACGTGAGGAGCTGAACGTGACGGGGCTCCTCCAGGACTTGCAACTGAACGCCGACCGGGTCGCCGTAGAGATCAATCTTGAAATTCTTGACAGAGGCGACTTCGACGCCAGAAGGCTGGAAGAAGGCGACCGCATTGAAATCATGAGTTTTATCGGAGGAGGGGCCTGTCTCCTCGCCGGTCCAGTCGGAAGAAACGCGGCGCAGTCCGCATGCCCCTGACAGCCGGACCGCTGGAGATAGGGTCGTGCCGGCGTCGAGAGAGAAACATTCAGGATGCCGGATCGACTCCGGCGTGACGGGGAGGCCGGGTACCCGCCCGGAGAAGAGGCGTCAGCGACCGCTGGCGAGTGAACGTCGCAAGGATGAGGAAGGCGTCCCGGGAAATGGAGAGCATCGATGGGTGAGGATCAGTTGACCATAGCCGGCCTGGAGTTTCGCTCCCGTCTGTGGGTCGGGACGGGAAAGTACAAGGACTTCGTTGAGACGAAGAAGGCCATCGACCTGTCCGGCGCGGACGTCGTGACCGTGGCCGTGCGTCGCGTCAATATCACGGATAGAAATTCCGAGAATCTGCTGGATTATCTTGATCCCAAGCACTATACCATTCTTCCCAATACCGCGGGATGCTACACGGTGGAGGAGGCCGTTCGCTACGCGCGGTTGGCCCGGGCCGCCGGGGTCTCGGATTTGGTGAAGCTGGAGGTGATCGGGGATGAACGGACCTTGTTCCCCGATACCGCCGGACTCATTGAAGCCGCGAAAATCCTGATCAAAGAGGGATTCGTGGTCTTGCCGTATACCAACGACGATCCTATCGTGGCCCAAAAGCTGGTCGATATCGGATGCCCGGCGGTCATGCCCCTGGCAGCCCCTATTGGTTCCGGTTTGGGCATACGCAATCCCTACAATTTGAAGATCATCCTCGAGACCGTGTCCGTGCCCGTGATCGTGGACGCGGGGGTGGGAACGGCTTCCGATGCCACCTTGGCGATGGAATATGGAGCCGATGGAGTGTTGATGAATACGGCGATCGCGGAGGCGAAGGAGCCCCTGGTCATGGCTGAGGCCATGAAGTATGCGGTCGCGGCCGGCCGGTTGGCGTATCAAGCCGGGCGCATTCCCCGAAAACTCTACGCCACCGCGAGCAGTCCGATCGAAGGCATGTTGTAACCCGCGACGGGGCATCCGGAAATTCCTCCGGAGCCCACGTGCTTGGACGAGGCCTTCCGTGACAACGAACGCGCTTCCTCCTTTGTACGTTGTCACCGACCGGCGTCAGGCCGGAGAGGACGCCTGGCTGCACGTCCTCGAAGACATCATCCCCGAGCAGGGGATGATGATCCAGATTCGCGAAAAAGACCTCGGATCCCGAGAGCTTCTGCACGTGGTGCGGGAGGTGGACCGACTCGCGCGTCCCTTCCGCGTTCCCTGTCTGATCAATGACCGCGTAGACCTCGTCCTCGCCATTCAGGCGGCAGGGGTTCATCTTCGCTCGGACAGTCTTCCCGTCGGAGAGGCCAGAAAATGTCTGGGGGCAGAATATCTCATCGGGAAATCCGTGCATTCCCCGGAAGAGGCGCGACGGAGCGAGCAGGAGGGGGCGGATTTTGTCGTGCTCGGACCGGTGTACGAAACCCCTTCCAAACGGAACTATGGCCCCCCGTTGGGCATCAGCGTCATTCGTGAAGCCGCCCGGCATTGTACCATTCCCGTGTATGCGATCGGAGGGATGACGCCTGCTCGCGTCGAGCACGTGATGGCGGCCGGTGCCGGCGGCGTCGCGGTCGTATCTTCCATTTTTCAGGCCCCGTCTCCGCGCGAGGCCGTGACGACGTATGCCACGCAATTGCGCAAATGGCATACCAGGTGACGTGCCTCGTATTGACCCTTTTCGAAAACCGGTGCTAGAATTTATTTCCCAGTGACGCGGAACAAGGCCGAACCTTGTCAATACAAGCGTTTCGGGCGTGAAAACAAGAATCTCGCTGAGCGGACGGAGGGAGATTCCATGGGATTCAAAAAACACGAAGACGACCATCGGGAGATCGAAAAACTTCGTGGAGAACTCCAGTCCCTGGAAAACGAAATGCGTCACCTGTACGAGACCCGTATGCAATTGCAGCAATCGCAGAAACAGAACGAACGGCTGACGGCCAGCCTCCAGGAAGCCAAAGGCCAGCTTGAAACCCTCCGTGCCGAAATTGCCAAACTCACGGCTCCACCGTCGTTCTATGCGCTGTTCTGCAGCATGAATGATGACGCCAGCGCGAACGTCTACGTCTCAGGCAGGAAAATGCGCGTCAACGTCCATGATTCGGTGAGGAGTGCGACCCTGCAAAAAGGACAGGAAGTGATTTTGAATGAAGCCTTGCACATCATCGAGGCGCGCGCGTTTGATCCCCAGGGACAGGTCGTGAAGTTGAAGAATCGACTCGATGGCAACAGAGTATTGGTTCAGTTGCATCACGATGAAGAACGAATCGTCGAACTGGGTGAGCCGTTGCTTCATGCGTCGCTCAGCGTCGGGGATCACCTGCTCTATGACGCCCGGTCCGGCTACGTCATCGAGAAGATCCCCAAGGCCGAGATCGAAGACCTCGTGATCGAAGAGGTGCCGGACGTGCACTATGAAGACGTCGGGGGATTGGCGCGAGAAGTCGAGCAGGTCACGGATGCCGTGGAATTGCCCTTTTTGTACCCCGAACTCTTCAGGGAACACCGCCTGACGCCGCCCAAGGGCATTCTGCTGTATGGACCGCCGGGTTGCGGAAAGACGATGATTGCCAAAGCCGTGGCGAATTCCATTTCCCGAAAGATGCGCCATGCCTCCGGCCAGGAAGTCCGCAGTTACTTTCTGCACGTGAAGGGGCCCGAGCTGTTGAACAAGTACGTGGGCGAATCGGAACGGTACGTGCGCGAGGTGTTTGCCAGGGCGCGAGACAAGGCGGCAACCGGCAATCCGGTCGTGGTGTTTTTCGATGAAATGGACGCGTTGTTTCGGACCAGGGGCTCCGGGATCTCTTCCGATATCGAGTCCACGATCGTTCCGCAGTTTCTGGCTGAAATTGACGGGGTCGAGACACTCGAAAACGTGATCGTCATTGGGGCGAGTAATCGACAGGATCTCATTGATCCGGCGGTCCTGAGACCGGGGCGGCTGGACGTCAAAGTCAAAATCCCCAGACCCAACAAAAAGGCCGCTCGCGATATTTTTGCCAAATATCTCACCACCGATCTGCCGTTTGCCGCAGAGGAACTTGCTCGGCACGGCCAGGATCGGGACGCGCTGGTGTCGTCCCTTCTCGACGTCACGGTGGAGTCGATGTATGCCACGTCGGACGAGAACAGGTTTCTGGAAGTGACCTATGCCAATGGAGAAAAGGAGCTCCTCTACTTCAAAGACTTTTCCAGTGGCGCGCTGATCGAAGGCGTGGTCTCGGTGGCCAAAAAGACCGCCCTGAAGCGAGCCATCGAGACGGGTGAAAAAGGCTTGAAGGAAGAGGACTTCCTGTGCGCCATTCGGGAGGAATTCAAGGCGCATGAAGATCTCCCCAATACGACGAACCCGGATGACTGGGCCCGGATCGCCGGGAAAAAAGGCGAAAAAATCATCCACGTTCGGAGCCTGACCCCCGGCTCCGAAACAGCACGGGAAATCGAAACCGTGAGTGCCGGACATTACTTGTAAGGCTCCGGCGTATGCCGTGATGAGGAGTTCTTGCAGCGCATTCTTGGGACAGAAACTGAGTTTGGTGTCGCCTCGCGCCGCGCATCCGATCCCGTCGAGACTTCCCTCCAATTGATCAGTGGTTATCCTGCCCTCGTGGCCCCGCAGGCGATCTGGGATTACGAGAATGAAAACCCGCTGCGGGACGCTCGAGGGTTTGAGGTCGAGGGTGAACGCGAACGGCCGGGGCCCAAGTACAATCGAGCGCTCAATAAGCTGTTGCCCAACGCCGGTCGTCTCTACGTGGATGGGGCTCATCCCGAGTATTCGACGCCCGAATGCAGTACGGCTCGAGAACTGGTCGCGTATGAACGCGCGGGCGAACGCATTGCCGCCCAATGCCTGGAAGCCCTGAATCGAACGGCGGAGGGCAATCGGTACGTGCTGTACAAGAACAACTCCGACGGCAAGGGGAACAGCTACGGATACCATGAAAATTACCTGATGGGCCGTTCGGTGCCGTTCGACGCAATTCTTCGGGGGTTGTTGCCGTTCTTCGTCTCGCGTCCCATCGTGGCGGGAGCCGGGAAAGTCGGAGCCGAAAATGGAACCACGCCCACGACGTATCAAATCTCTCAACGTGCGGATTTTCTGGAATGCGTGGCGGATCTCAACACCATGATCAAGCGACCCATTATCAATACCCGTGATGAGCCGCATGCGGACGGCGCGCGGTTCCGACGCTTACACGTCATCGTCGGTGACGCCAACATGGCGGACCTCTCCACGTATCTGAAGGTGGGCACCACGGCGATCGTGACGCACATGTTGGACGAGGGCGGCGACGTCCCCGCGGTGGGGCTGGACAATCCCGTCGAAGCCGTGCAGATTGTCTCTCGTGATCTCACCATGAAGGCCGATTTGCGGTTATCCGACGGACGGGCGACCACTGCGCTTGCCATCCAGCGCGCGTATCTCCGGGCTGCTCATGATTTTTATGCCTGTCGCGAATTATCTCCCGCGACGAAGGATGTGCTGGTCCGATGGGAAATCGTCCTGGACAAACTCGAACGCGATCCGAAACAATTGGCCATGGAACTCGATTGGGTGGCGAAGCAGCAGATCATCGAGTCCTACGTGGAACGAAAAGGGTGCGGATGGGGTGATCCGCGCGTGGCGATGATGGATCTCCAATATCATGACGTTCGGCCGGACAAGGGCTTGTCGTACATGCTCGAACGGAACTGCCGCCTCGAGCGGCTGCTGGATGATGAAGAAATCGCCAGGGCGGAATTGCATGCGCCGCCGGACACGAGAGCCTACTTTCGGGGCGCCTGTCTTCAACGATTTCCTCACCAGGTCTATGGGGCGAGTTGGACGTCGGTTCTCTTCGACGTCGGAGACGTCTGCGTCAAACGGGTTCCTTTAATGGATCCCTGGCGGGGAACGCGGGATCTGACCAATGAGTTGCTGGAGGACGTGGAGACGGCGCAACAACTCCTTGCGCGGCTTGAATCGGGAACGTGATGAGACCATCGGCCATGGAATCGATGCTGTTCGGGATGCCTGCGAATCACTGTTCGAGCTTTTTGGATTTCCTCCATCACGCGCGCCCCGAATTGATGCCCGCCGTACGGTGGGGAAGCGGCGCCGCTCCATCCGCGGAGGAGATGCGACGCCTGTCGCCCCTTTCTCACGGGACGACCGTGTTGGCCGTGAAATACGAGAAGGGCGTGGTGATGCTCGGCGACCGACGTGCCGTCGAAGGTTATCAGGTCGCGTCGCGTCACATGGAGAAAGTCTTTAAAACCGACAGCCATTCAGCCATTGCCATTGCGGGCGCCGCGGGACCCTGTCTGGAAATGGCCAAGTTGTTCGGGATTGAACTCGAACATTATGAAAAATTGGACGGCGTGCCGCTATCCTGTGAGGGCAAGGCGAATCGTCTGGGGCAAATGGTGAAGGCCAATTTGCCCATGGTGCTCCAGGGGTTGGTCGTGATTCCGTTGTTCGTGGGATTCGACGTGAAGCAGCAACGGGGACGGATCTTCAAATATGACGTCACGGGCGGGACCTACGAAGAAACGGAATACCACGCGGTCGGGTCCGGGGGCCGGGACGCCCGTGTGACCATCAAGGAACGCTTTCGCAGGAATTTGTCTCAACCGGAGGCGATCTCCCTCGCGCTTCAGGCGCTGTTGAGTGCCGCGGAAGAGGACGTCGGGACCGGAGGCGCCGATTCCTTCCGGGGTATTTACCCCACCATGAAAATCGTAGAGGGCCAAGGCGTGCAGGACGTGGAAGAGGCCGACGTGGCGTCCCTGTGCGATCAGTTGGTTCGCTCGAGGTCCGAACGGGAATCCTGATGTCGCTACCCTTTTACGTTTCCCCCGAACAATTGATGCAGGATAAGGCAGAGTATGCCAAAAAGGGCATTGCCAAAGGCCGGTCGATCGTGGCCATCGAGTACCGGGACGGGGTACTCTTCGTGGCGGATAATCCAAGCAGTTCCCTGTTCAAGATCTCAGAAATTTACGACAACATTGCCTTCTCGGGAGCGGGGCGATACAGCGAATTCGAAAGTCTGCGCAAGGCAGGCATTCAACATGCGGATCTGAAAGGCTTCATGTACAGTCGTGAAGACGTCACCGCCCGTTCATTGGCCAATGGGTATTCGCAGACCCTGGGCATGATTTTCAGTCAGGAACTGAAGCCCTTCGAAGTGGAGATTCTCCTGGCGCAGGTGGGCGAACGTCCCGAACAGACGGAATTGTATCGTATTATGTTCGATGGGACGATTGTTCACGAAACGCAATTCGTAGCCATCGGGGGGCGCTCGGACGCCGTCGTTGCTGCCCTGCGTACGACGGAAGGGGACGGGACCCCGGACCTCAAGACGGCGCTGACCCGATGCATGAACGCCCTCGAGACCGCGACGGGGCAGAACGTCTCCCTGCCTGCGCTGGAAGTCGCCCTTCTCGACCGAACGCGTCTCGGCCGAAAGTTCCGTCGAGTCGGCGCCGCAGAAGCCGACGGCCTGCTTTCATAATTCTCACCGGTTTCATCAAGCATTCGGTTGAAGCAGCAGGGGCGGAGGTGTATGCTGGATCCGGGTAGCCGTTTCCGTGGAGAGGGATCCATGAAACGCATCTTCGGACTTGAATGTGAATACGGTCTGACCTTTTCGCCCAATGGCCGGGTCTACCTGCCCATTGAAAAAATCCTGGGGTATATTTTCGAAGGATTGATTCCGAATAGTTGGCCGTCCAACGCCTTTCTCACGAATGGAGCCAGATTTTATCAGGATACCGGATGCCATCCCGAATATTCGACGCCGGAATGTGACGATCTTTTCGAACTGGTCATTCATGAAAAGGCCGGTGAGCGAATCCTCGAATCCTGTTTGCCCGCGGCGGAAGAGCGCCTCAGGGAAGAAGGCCTCGCCGGCGACATTTATATCTTCAAGAACAACACGGATTCCCTGGGGAATACCTACGGATCTCATGAAAACTTTCTGATGCAGCGAGACGTCAATTTTTGGAAAGTGGCGGAACAACTCATTCCGTTTTTTGTGACGCGACAGATTTTTTCAGGCGCGGGGAAAGTGCTCAAGGTCTCGGGGAAACCGCACTATTTCCTGTCTCAGCGAGCCCAGCATATTCACGAAAAGACGTCCTCCTCGACGACGTCGTCCCGCAGCATTATCAACACGCGCGATGAACCGCATGCCGACGCCGAACGGTATCGACGCCTCCACATCATTCTGGGTGATTCGAACATGTCGGAATTCGCCATTTACCTGAAGGTCGGGACTGCGGATCTGGTGCTGGCCATGATCGAAGACGGGTATTTCATCAAAGGGATCGAATTGGAAGATCCCGTCAGGGCCATCAGGGAAATTTCCCGGGATCCCACGTTGAAGAAAAAGGTGAAGTTGGATGATGGACGCGCGGTGTCGGCCCTGGACATTCAACGGATGTATCTGGACAAGGCCTCGGAGTTTCTCCAGGCCCGACCCGATGACACCGTCAGGATGGACGTGCTGCGGGAGTGGGCCCGTGTCCTGGATGCGCTGGAGGACGATCCCATGCAGTTGGTGCAGGAGATCGACTGGGTGACGAAACAATGGGTGATTCAATCCTACGTCGATCGCAAAGGATGTGGGTGGGACGATCCGCGAGTGGCGATGATGGATCTGCAATATCACGACGTGAGCCGGAAGCGTGGCTTGTACTATCTCCTGGAGGCGCGGAAGAAGACGGCGAAGGTCGTGGACGAGCAAGCCGTCGAACGCGCGATGTCCGTTCCGCCCCAGTCGACCCGCGCCAAGGTTCGCGGGGATTTCATTCGGTTCGCCCGATCCAAGAATCGATCCTATACGGTCGATTGGACCTATTTGAAGTTAAACGGGTATTGGGAAGAAACGATCTTGTGTATGGATCCCTTTTGTGCGTTCAATCGGCGGGTCAATGAATTGCTGACGCAGGTGGCGCCCGCTTCCCTCCTGACATGAGGCTCTCATGCTTTCGTCCGTGGCCGCTGGCCTTGACCCTGGTGCTGGCGAGCATCTTTCCGGTCAATCTGTTGTTCAGGGAAGGGCCGCAATATTCCGTGGGGGCGGATGGGCAATTGAGCGGCAGACAGGGCGACGTGTTGCTGGTCACGCTGCCCGTTCGGGAGCAGCCGGATCGAATCGAAGGGCGATTCCTCGATCGGACGCTGGCCTTTTTCCCTCTCGAGCAACAGGCTTATGGAGGGCTGCTGGGGTTGGACATGCAGGATCCGCCCGGGCGGCATGAACTCGCCATTGAGGTCGTGTATCCTGAACGGACGGAACGTCGCAGCCTGTCGGTGCTGGTGATGAAGGAAGACTATCCCGTGCAACGGTTGACCCTGCCTCCCGGAATGGTGGAGTTTGATCAGCAGACCCTGGATCGGATCAAGACCGAATCCGACTCCATCCATGGGGCGTTCGCCAGTTTTGTCCCGCACCCCCTGTGGCAGGAAGGGTTTCTGGAACCGGTGCATGGAAAAATATCCGGGCGATTCGGCAGCCGACGGATCATCAATGACCAACCCAGAAAACCCCATAGCGGAGAAGATATCGCGGCCCCCGAAGGCACCCACGTGTTGGCCATGAATGACGGGATCGTGCGACTCACCGCGGATCATTTCTTTTCCGGAAAAAGCGTGGTCCTGGACCATGGGCTTGGCCTCTTTTCCATGTATTTTCACCTGTCCGGCGTGGACGTAGCGCTGAGCCAGACCGTGAAGAAAGGCCAGGTGATTGGGAGAGTCGGTTCGACGGGACGGGCGACCGGGCCACACCTCCATTGGGGGGTCCGACTCAATGGAGCACGGGTTGAACCCCATTCTCTGCTCAATCTGAAGCTTGGCCAATAGTTGCCAGGTCAGATGGGTTTCCGATCGTGACGCATGAACAACGTCTGTGTGTTTTGTGGTTCCAATGTTGGCCGGAAGAATCGTTATCTCGACGTGGCGGCACTCTTGGGCAAAGAACTGGCCGCACGTGGGCTGGGCTTGGTGTATGGTGGCGGAAACGTCGGGTTGATGGAAGTGGTGGCGAACGCCTGCCTTGCCGAAAACGGCCGGGTCATTGGCGTCATTCCGAAATTCATGGTGGAGAAACAATGGGTGCGGCACAACGTGTCCGCGTGTCACGTGGTTGAGTCGATGCATGAGCGCAAGGCGCTCATGGCAGATTTGTCGGATGCCTTTATCGGGCTACCCGGAGGGTACGGGACGCTGGAAGAATTTTGCGAGATGATCACCTGGCGACAGCTTCGCCTGCATCAGAAACCCTGTGGGCTCTTGAACGTCGATGGATTTTTCGATTCATTCCTGAATTTTTTGGACCATCAGACACGGGAAGGGTTTTTGTTGCCGGAAAATCGGGCCTTGATTCACGTGGCCTCCGATCCGACGACGTTACTCGATGTGTTGCAGAAAGCCTGAATAGGCGCGGAACCGCCACGAGCCAGTCTTCCGGATTCGGAACGCGGCGGCGTCCCCTCGGGTGCAAGCGTGAATCGGGGCCGGTTCAATAAGCCGGTGGTCGAGAGAGCGGTTCACTCGTGACCAGTTCCACGACCCGCAGATTATCGAATGCGAATTTTCCATCACCGGTGGTCAGGAGTCCGATCTGGCCGGTCTGGAAAGTGGAATCGTAAATGGAGAGGATGAACTGGTTATCGAACGAAATCTCAAAGAAATCCTTGCTGACGATCGTATTTCTCTGGACTCGCAGGAAATGCCAGGGCGTTCTTGGCCTCGGCGTGACCGCATGTTCCTCGATCAAGGTGGGTTTCCCGTCGGAAAAACGATAGGCCTTGACCACGTTGGTGGCCGGATGAATGATGACCGCGTAGAAGTTGTCGAGATCCTGCAACCCTAGCACCAGGCCGGCAGCCGATTCCGGTGTCCCGAGCTGGGAAAGGATCCCTACCGTGAGGTCGAGGTATTCCACGCGAACCGTGTCATTGATGAGCAGTTGATAACAGCCGGGGCTCGGACAGGGGGTCGATTGCAACAGGGCATGGGTGCGGCTCGGAGCGTTTTCATCGGTCATGACCGTCCATTCCCCGGGGTACCCATGTCCCAGGGTATGGGAGGAAAACCCGGGAGGAACGACGGCATCCAGGTTCTTTTCGAAATTCCATTCCTCAAAAATCGGAGGCGTATGCCGCAGAACGGCTCGAGGAAGTTCCTTCAGGGGAGCGTCTTCTGCGAACAGATCCGAAACGCCCGAGAAGAGCACGAAAGCCGCGAACCCGAGGAGGAGGCCAGTGGACCGAAGGCCTGCCCTTCTTGAGACGCATCGAAAAGAAGAAAGACGGAAACGCGTGAAGAAAACCATGGTGTACATAAATCTCCCCAAAAGTAGGAAATAGGTGCCAACGAGTTTACTCACAGCATCATACGAAGAAAAAGACGTTTCCTGCAAGGGTCCTGTTCTCCGGGAGACAATGGCCCCGAGACGAATAACGGTTCGTGCGTCGCCGGCAGAATGAAGAGGCGCGGTCCGGGTGCGGGGAGAGACGCCAATTCGATTTTCAGTCGTGCCGGTAGGGGCAGGAGCCGTGACCGGGCGCCTGCACGGGCCAGGAAAGACCTGGTCCACAAATGACCGCACACAGACGGGGATGATGAACCGTTGCCTGACTGGAGAAAAAAGGGCGAACCCGGATCCGGTCAAACCGATGAACGCGCGACGTGGGTGGTCTTCGTTCCGATCTGTCTGACGGGGTTCTTTTATCTTCTCCCTGCCTGGGCGCAGGAGAGCCGGTTTCTGCAATTTGTTCCGCAGCTCGCCGGCTACGGGGCACTCGTCGTCTGGTGGCGATTCAATCCCGATGGGTTGCCGTTGCTGGGATTCACGCGGAGTTCCCTGAATCAGGGGGTCGGGTGGGGAATAGGCACGGGATGTGTCCTGGGAGCCGTGAACGCGGCCGTGATCCTGTGGGTGGTACCGAGTCTTGGGGGCGACGTTCTGTTTTTGGCCGACGTTCCACATGCCCGAGTCCCCCCGTTCATCATGATCCCCTGGCTCACCATCGTGATCGTGGTCGTAAGTGAATTGAATTTTCGTGGATTTCTCCTGGGCAGGCTGGAGTGCCTCTGTGGCCAATGGAGGGCAACGCCGACTGCAGACGGTCTCCGGTTGCGTTCGATCGTAGCGGCGTTGCTGTCGACGTTGGTGTTTACGTTCGATCCTTTTATCGTCATGACGTTTCGGCATCTCCACTGGATCGCTTTGTGGGATGGACTCATCTGGGCAGCCCTTTTTTTGCGATGGCGGAATCTGTGGGCCGTGGTGGCAGCCCACGCCATTGAGGTGATGATCCTGTATCTCAGCGTCAAGGCGATACTCACGTGATCCCCGGTGCATTGATGAAAGGAACCGCACCATGAACGAACTCGTCAAACCCATCGTGCAGGCCTTTCTGGTCTGCGATTCGGTGATCCTGGACAGTTTTACCGGAAAGAAGAGCGTGATCGGAACGTTCACGCACTTGTGGGCGGCCCGATTCCCCTGTCAGCACAACCAGATGGGTGTCTATTTTTGTCTGACGGATGCAGAAGGGCAGTACGAATTCGAACTTCGTCTCGTATATCTGGATCAGGATCAACTCATCGGGAAAGCCTCGTTGTCGCCGGTTGAAATCAAGGATCGGTTACAGATCAATGATTTTGGCGTAAACATTCCCTCGCTGATCTTTCCGGGACCGGGCCGATATGAGTTCCGATTGTTTGCAAACGGGTCTTTCATCACGCAGAAAGACTTCAACGTGACGCAGCAGCCACCTCCGACACACAAGCCCGAGTCTTCGTAGACAGGCGTGCCGTTTTGTTGCCGTCGTCGTGTCAGGCGCAGGACGGGCACCTCGCCAGGTAAAAGCAACGACTCTCCACCCGTCATGCCGGGCTCCGACCCGGTAACCAGGAAAACCATTGGCATCATTCGTCATGCCGGACCCCGATCCGGCATCCAGAAAAAAGAAAGGCAAAGGCCCTGGATTCCCGCGAAGACCCCCATTCGTCATCCCCGACATTTTTAATCGGGGATCCAGGGATTTTTCTTGGTCTTGTCTTTCAGCCTTCTGGGTCCCGGGTCAGAGCCTGCCCCTGATCTGATTCTTGTGAAAAAGGTGCAGTTGGTTTAATCTGGCTCCCTTCGTCAGATTACCGCCAGGAGGGAGCCAGTGATTGCCGTCACGTCCCGGCTGTCCATTCCGGACCAGGAAATCCGATTTCGCACGTCACGCAGCAGTGGACCCGGAGGGCAAAACGTCAACAAAGTGAATACGCGCGTGATGCTGCATTTCGACGTCCTGGGTTCTCCGTCCTTGACGGACGAGCAGAAGTCCCTGATCTCGAAAACGCTCAGGACTCGAATCAACAAGGAAGGAACGTTGTATCTGTACGCGCAGCGGTCGTCGAGTCAGGCGATGAATCGAGCCGATTTGCTCGACAAGTTCTGCCGGCTTCTTCAAGAGGCCTTGGCTCCACGGAAGATCCGAAGAAAGACGCAGGCTTCCCGGAATTCCATTGAAAAGCGTCTGGAGCAGAAAAAACAACGGGGACGGGTCAAGCAATCACGCCATCGGCCGGTCCCGCTCGATGACTGACCCCGTATCGGCAGCCGTCAGTCGTGACGATCCTTCACAAGACGTGAGGCATGTTTCAGGAGGTGTGTCGTGCCCGATAATCAGGATGTTTCCCATGGAGCGTTGAATCCTCCTCTCGCCAAAGCAATTCCCACGATCCTGGAAAAACACGGCCAGTCACGGGTGGACGAGTATTATTGGCTGTCCGAACGCGAGAATCCCGACGTCCTGACCTATCTCAGCGAAGAGAACGACTATGCCCGGAACATCATGGCCTCCCGAGCCGAATTCGAGGAGACCCTGTTTGAAGAAATCAAGGGCCGAATCAGGCAAACCGACGCATCCGTTCCCTACAGGCTCGATGACTACTACTATTACACGAGATATGAGGAAAAGAGAGAATATCCGTTGTACTGTCGAAAGCGGGAGACGCTGGAAGCCCCGGAAGAGGTCATGCTGAACGCGAACGTGTTGGCCGAAGGCCATGAATTTTTCTCCATTGGCGGGATGGCCATCAGTTTTGCCCAGGATCTGCTGGCGTATGCGTTCGATACGCAGGGGCGGCGCATCTACACGATACGATTCAAGAACCTGGTCACCGGCGAGTGGCTGGACGACGTGCTTGAAAACGCGACGGGCAACGTGGCCTGGGCCAATGACAACAAGACGCTCTTCTATGGCAAGCAGGATCCGGTGACCCTGCGCGCCTATCAGGTGTGTCGGCACCGGGTCGGGGATGATCCGTCTGCCGATGCCTTGGTCTTCCAGGAAGAAGACGAAGCATTTTCCACGGCCGTCTTCAAAACCAAATCCAAGCAATATGTGATGATTGCCTCGCATCAAACCGTGAGTACGGAGTATCGCTATCTTTCCGCGGACAATCCCGAAGGTGACTGGGTGGTGTTGCTCCCGCGTGAGCGGTTTCATGAGTATGAAGTCGAGCATGCCCGGGGGGCGTTTTACATTCGGACCAACTGGGAGGCGAAGAACTTTCGCCTCATGAAGGCGAAAGTCGGGCAGACGGACCGGGCCTCGTGGCAGGAAATTCTTCCGTCTCGGGACGACGTCCTGCTTGAATCCTTTGAATTGTTTCGGGATTTTCTGGTCGTGCAGGAGCGGCGTCAGGGGCTGGTACAGTTCCGGATTCTGTCGTGGGACGGAGAGACAGAACATGACGTGGATTTCGAGGACCCGACGTATTCCGCGGAGTTGTTGGAAAACCCCGAGTTCAACACGTCGACCCTGCGGTATGAGTATACCTCCCTGACCACGCCGGCGTCGGTGTATGACTATGACATGAACGCCCGCAACAAGGTCCTGCTGAAACAGGAAGAAGTTCTGGGCGGGTTTGAGATTCAGCACTACGCGACCGACCGGACGTGGGCCCGGGCAGAGGACGGCACGCGGATTCCGATTTCACTGGTGTACCGAAAAAGTCTTCGGGCTCCCGAAGGGAACCCGCTCCTGCTGTATGGATACGGCTCCTATGGGATCAGCATGCACGCGGAATTTCGCTCCCCGCGTCTCAGCCTGCTCGACCGGGGATTCGTGTTTGCCATTGCCCATATCAGGGGCGGGGAGGAATTGGGTCGTGAATGGTATGAGGCCGGAAAACTCTTTTGCAAAAGAAACACGTTTACGGATTTTATCGCCTGTGCCGAACACCTGGTTCAGCAAGGCTATGCACGTCGGGAGCAGGTGTATGCCATGGGGGGCAGTGCCGGGGGGTTGCTCATGGGCGCGGTGCTCAACATGCGCCCTGAGCTGTTTCATGGGGTGGTGGCGCAAGTCCCGTTCGTCGACGTCGTGACCACGATGCTGGATTCGACGATCCCCCTGACCACCGGAGAATACGACGAATGGGGCGATCCCAATTGCAAAGACGCTTACGACTACATACTTTCCTATTCTCCATACGACAACGTCACGGAAAGGGCCTATCCGCATGTCCTGGTGACCACGGGGCTTCATGATTCCCAGGTGCAATATTGGGAACCCGCGAAATGGGTCGCCAAATTGCGCCGGATGAAAACCGACCGGAACCGCCTGCTGCTTAAAACCAACATGGACGCAGGCCATGGAGGGGCTTCCGGTCGGTTTGAGCGCTATAAGGAGTTGGCCTTCATCTACACCTTCCTGCTGGATCTGGCGGGCGTGGCCAACTCCAGCCCTTAACACATAGCGGCCAACTGGGCCTTGATCGACGGCTCACGAAGTTTCTTGAGCGCCAGGACTTCGATCTGGCGGATTCGTTCTCGTGTCACTTTCATCATTTTGCCCACTTCTTCGAGCGTTCGGGACTGTCCGTTCCCGATGCCGAAACGCAACCGGAGGACCTGTTCTTCGCGTGGACTCAGGGCTCCGAGAATATGATTGAGTTGGGTCTTCATCTGTTCATCGTGAATCTGTTCATCAGGCAGTGCGGCATGCTCATCGGGGATGCAGTCCTCCAGGAACCGCTCTCCTTCGGCATTAGGCTGATCGAAAGAAATCGGTTCCAGAAACGCCTGCGTCATGTGCCGGACGCGTTCGGGATTGAGAGACAGGGCCAGGGCAATCTCCTCATGGCTGGGTTCGCGGCCCAGTTGTTGCGCCAGACGGTGGGAGATCTTGATCATCCGTTGCCATGCTTCGGTCGTATGAACCGGAACCCGAATGGTTCGAGACTGGTCGGCCACGGCGCGTAAAATTCCCTGGCGTATCCACCAGGTGGCATAGGTGCTGAACTTGAACCCTTTACGATATTGAAAACGCTCGGCCGCCCGCATCAATCCGATGTTTCCCTCTTGAATGAGGTCCAGGAAACTCAGCCCGCGTCCGGTGAAGCGCTTGGCAACGTCCACGACGAGACGGAGGTTCCGTTGCACCAACCCTTCCTTGGCCTGTTCCAGGTGTACGCGGTCTTCGGACAACTGGCGTTGAAGCCGTTGCAGGCTTTTGACGAGCATGCGGGTTTTGAGTCTGTGAGAGGATAACATCCGTATGAGTTCGGCCAATTGTTTTTCCGCCTCGTTCAGGCTAGGAGCCGACAAGCCACTCAGTCCACGAATTTCTTTCAGGGCATGCAACGCCTCTTGAAACTCGGGCCGATCCCCGAGAGCGCCGACGTCATGAATCGCCTTGGCAAGCAGCGTTCGAATGTTGTGGCTCCTCTCGTCGATGCATTTGGCCAGTTCCAATTCCTCCTGTTTGGCCAGAAGCGGACGTGACCGGAAAGTCCGAAAATAGATGGGTTCGAGCGCGGTGCCCTTGGGTTCCTCCTTGGTTTCCGTTGCATCGCCGGAGAAGTCCTCGAGCATGGTATCCACCGTGGGAGCCCCGTAAGGGAGCATCGCCGTGTGTCGATGCACGTCCTTCTCCATGTTGAGCGGTTTGTTGTCGCGTTGATTTTTCATGGCTCTCTCCTCTCTCAAGGATCCGATTCCAGTAGGGGGTGAAGCTTCGAAAGGCGTTCTGGGACAAGCCGGGTTGCTCTCGAAGCCTCACCCTGCACCGGTTACACCTTGACCGTGAGATACAGCGGCGTTCCCTGCCGATGGATGAACAGGAGAATCATCTGCTCGTTCTCTAAGGACTTCACCGCTTGCCGAAATTCGCTCATCGATTCGACCGGTTGATGGTTGATCTCACGGATCACGTCCCCTCGAACGAGCCCGGCCTTCTCGGCCTGACTGCCCATACGAATATCCGCGACCACGACACCTCGGCCGTCAACGCCGAGTCGCTTGGCCAGACGTGGCGTGAGATCCTCCACGGTCACTCCTGCCAGATGGGACTCGGCCTCGGGGTTCGGCACGGAGGCGACTCGTTGGCTCATCGGATGGGCTACGATGGTCGTACGCAAGGATTGTTCTTCTCCGTCACGCATGATCCGGATCGTGACCTCGGTGCCTACCGGGGTCGTGGTCACCGCACGTTGGAGAGCCCTGGGATCGCTCACCGGCTGTTCCTGATACCCGACGATGGTATCGCCTCGCCGGAGTCCGGCACGGTCGGCCGGGCTTTCCTCACGAACCTCGGTCACGATGGCGCCATCAGGACGATTCAGGCGAAACGAGCGGGCCAGCTCGGTCGTGACGCCCTGAATCCCGACGCCCAGGAATCCGCGGACGACCGTCCCGGTGTTCACCAGGCTGGTATAGACGTGTTGGCCCAGGCTCGCAGGAATGGCCAAGCCCACGCCTTGGGACCCGCCGCTTCTCGAAAGAATCGCGGTGTTGATGCCGACCAGCTCCCCATGCATGTTGACCAGGGCGCCACCGGAGTTGCCGGGATTGATCGCGGCGTCGGTCTGAATAAAGTCTTCATACTGCGTAATGCCCATACCGCCACGCCCCTTGGCGCTCACGATGCCTTGGGTGACCGTGGCATGCAGGCCGAAAGGACTCCCGATCGCCAGAACGTAGTCCCCAACCTCGAGTCTGGATGAATCACCCCAGGGGACGAAGGGCAGGGCGTCGCCCTGAATTTTAATGACGGCCAAATCCGTTTGCGGATCGCTCCCCACGACCGAACCGGTGAACTCCCGTTTATCGAGCAACGCCACCGTGACCGTTTGGGCTCCTTTGATCACGTGGTGGTTCGTGACCACGTATCCTTTGGGACTCACAATGACCCCGGATCCCATCCCCATTCCACGAGGCCTATCCCCGGGGTTGGGAACAGGCGGCATCCCGAAGAAATTCTCGTTCCGCTGACCAGGATTGAACCAATTCGGGCGGTTGGGAGCACCGGAGAATCCTGTGTCCATGGTCCTGGACGCGGTGATGTTGACCACGGCGGGTCTGACCGCTTTCACGATATGCGCAAATCCCGTCTGAGAATCGAATTGCCGAGCGCTGGCATCCGGCATCGAAGGAGTCGAGACTGCGGATGACGCAGGAGATTCCACCGCACCCGTAGAAAAAGCCACAGCCAACGTTCCCGAAAGGAACAGACATATTGCGGAACTGATCAGAATCTTGTCTCTGAAGGAGCCGAGCGATGAACGGCGAAACGGGTTTTTCATGATGACCTCCTTGTGGCTTTGAAACGTTCGATTCATCGTTGAAATAGTTGTAGCATCGAAACATGAAAAGAAAATTAATCGTGGATTAAAAACTTCTAATTTCCCCGCCGGGCTGTTGGGCAGTCCCCGGCATCAGGAGAAAAGGCAAAGACAAAGACAAAGACAAAGACTCTGGATTCCCGCTTTCGCGGGAATGACGATTGGGACGATCAACCGTCATGCCGGACCCCGATCCGGCATCCAGGAAGACTGGAAGACAAGACCAAGGAAAAACCCTGGATCCCCGATTAAAAACGTCGGGGATGACGACTGGAGGTCTTCGCGGGAATGACGACTGGGGGCGTACGGGGATGACGAGAAGAGCGTGCGCGGGAATGACGGAGAGGGCGTGCGCAGGAATAGCGAAGGGCGCGCGAGAAGGGCAGGGCTTGCAGGAAGGACGCAAAGGCCCCCAACCGTCATGCCGGATTCGACTCGGCATCCCTCTCTCCGTCATGCCGGACTCCGATCCGGCATCCAGAAGACTGAAAGACAAGGCCAAGAAAAAACCCTGGATCCCCGATTAAAAACGTCGGGGATGACGAAGGGGGGTCTTCGCGGGAATGACGATTGCGTGCGTACGGGGATGACGAGAAGAGCGTGCGCGGGAATGACGGAGAGGGCGTGCGCGGAATAGCGAAGGGCGCGCGAGAAGGGCAGGCATGCAGGAATGACGACGCAAAGGCCCCCAACGTCAGGCCGGACCCGGACAGGGTGCCGTCAAGGGGCATGAATGAGGGGGAGGGAAATCGTAAAACAGGAGCCTTGGCCAAAGGAACTGGTGACCTCGATGGTGCCGTGGTGGGCCTCGGTGATCCATTTGCAGATCGACAGGCCGAGGCCGGTCCCTTTTTGCGCATGGGCCCGTGCGGCATCGGTACGATAAAATCGGTTGAAGACGAAACGTTGTTCATCCGGAGTCATGCCGATGCCATGATCCTGAACCATAATCTTCGCCATTCCGTGGTATTGCGTAAGACTGATCTGCACGGTTCCACCCGGAGAGGAATATTTCACGGCGTTGTCGACCACGTTCAGGAGAAGCTCGCGCAGCCGCCATTCGTCGCCTCGGATCTGGAGTGGTTCGACCTGTCCCAAGGTCGTTTCGATCTCTTGATCTTTTCCCAGGACCATGGCTTGCAGTTGAATCTCCTGGATCAGCGCATCGAGTTGCACGGGGTCCGACGCCACTTTCACCTCTCCGAGGTCTGCTCGAGAGAGAAACATGAGTTCTTCCACGATGCGACTCATCCGATCGATCTCTTCCAGGTTGCTTTCCAGCGCTTCCCGGTAGACTTCGGGCGACCGCGGTTTTCTGAGCGCCAATTCCGTTTCTCCCTTCGTTATCGTCAGGGGCGTGCGCAGTTCGTGCGAAGCATCTGCACTGAATTGACGGATTTGCCGGATCGAAGATTCAAGCCTGCTGATCATGTCGTTGAACGTGGAGGCCAATCGACCGATTTCATCTTTCGAGGTCGTCTCAATACGCTGGGTCAGATCGCCTCCGGCAATCCGTTGGGCTGCCAGGGTGATGGTGTCCACGGGTCGTAACGCGCGGCCGGCCAGAAACCAGCCGCCCAACATGCTGACCACGACGGCCAGGGGCGAGCCGATGAGCAGGACAAACACCAGGCGACTCAGCATTTCCTCCAGGGGCCGGAGGGACGCGCCGACTCGCAGGATGTTGACAAGATTCTCCCCGCGTCGAATGGGAAACGAGAGAAGGCGAATCGGGATTTCATCGTGGAACCGGACGGTTTCGAAGATGGCGCGACCCTGAAGGTTCGCTTGGAGCGCCGTTTGACTGAGAGGGATGTTCCGCGTCTTGATGTTGGCCGATTGGAGGGTGACTCGACCCTGTGGCCCGAAAATCTGGAAGAACTTGTCGATGAGCGCCAGCTCGGGAAACGTCTGGGCCATGTCGTCCAACAACAGGAACGGGCCAAAGCGGTGTTCTTCAAGAGACCGGTTGGCCGCGAGGGCCGCTTCCTCCAGCGAACGGTCGAGCTGATCCTGTAACGCGCGCGACATGACGATGTAGAGCGCACTGGCGAAGAGGATCATGATCAAGGCCAACCCTCCGCCGTACCAGATGGTCAACCGGATGCGGATGGAGGTGTTAGGCATCGGCCGGCTTCAGGGTGTATCCACTTCCCCGGACGGTGTGGATGAGTCCATGGGCATGGCCTCGATCAATCTTGTTGCGGAGATAATTGATATAGACGTCGATGACGTTCGTGAAGGTATCAAAATCAAGGTCCCAGACGTGTTCGGCAATCATCGGCCGCGTGAGCACCCGGCCCGCGTTGCGCATCATGTATTCCAGCAACGCATATTCCTTCGAGGTCAGATCGATCCGTTGCCCGCCTCGGGAGACTTCGTGGTTGATGGGGTTCAGGATCAGATCATCGATTTGTAGAATATCCGCCGTGTCCCCACTGGCTCGACGCAGCAGGGCCCGCACCCTGGCGATCAGTTCTTCAATGGCAAACGGTTTGGTGAGGTAGTCGTCCGCACCCGCATCCAGCCCTTTGACCCGCTGGTCCACTTTTGAGCGAGCGGTCAGGATGAGAATCGGGGTGGTCACCTTCGCGTTCCTGACGGCTTTCAGAACGTCGATGCCGGGCAGGCCGGGCAGCAGGAGATCCAGGATGATCAGGTCATAGTTGACTTCCGACGCCATGTCTCGGCCCTGAATGCCGTCGGGACACACGTCCACCGCATAACTTTCTTCTTCCAACGCGCGACGGATAAAGGAGGCGACCTTGGGCTCGTCTTCGACAATCAGGATGCGCACAATGATAGTATTATAGCATGGATGGCGAAACGAACGCGTGTCAGGAGCGAGGCCGGTGGTGCGTCACGGCCGCATCTCAGGGTCTGGACCGACTTACGTTGGAAGAGCGACGCTCGACCCGCTGGGGATCTCTCCTGTCCGGCGTCATCCAGAAGAAAGGATGTCACGGCTCTTCCGAAACTTTCAACCGGAACCCGTACTGCCGGCTGGTCAGCGCGACGATGGTGCCGGTGCTCTTGTCATAATAGGCGGCCTGCCACGTGGGTTGTCCCTGGTCATCGAGCGTTGTCGCAGCGCAACGGACCACTTTATCGAGGTCCTTTTTCTCGTCGAGCGGAAGGGCGTGCCATCGAGGACCGACGTGGACCCACAGCAGGTTGGACATGCTGGGCGGACGATTCGTCCCGTGAATGCCTTGCTCGGCATAGGTCGCCAGTGCCGCTTCGGCCTCCTGGGGCTGACAGGGTGACGTCCCGGAGCAATGGGCCAGAATGGCTAAGAGCACAACACCGACGGCCGCCATGCCGATCGGCAGGGTCCGGTTGGATGTCCGGAAGGGTGAACCCGTCGTCATGGCCACGGCAAGCAGGCGCCGGGGAAAATTTTTCGTGCAATCATGGCACCAGAATGGATATGATCAAAATTCCAAAGAGTATTGCCCCATAGTGTAACGTCATCGAGAACGAGTCAAGGGCCGACAAGCATCGAGGAGAACATGCCAAAAGCCATCCATGACGTGCTGGAGGTGGATTTCCTTTGCATCGGAAGCGGACCGGCAGGCCAGCGAGCCGCGGTGCAGGCGGCAAAACTGGGCAAGCGCGTGGCCGTAATCGAGAAGCGTCAGACCGCGGGGGGAGGCTGTCTGGATACGGGAACCATCCCCAGTAAGACCTTTCGGGAAGCCGTTCTGGCCTTTGGCAGGCAAACCGAACAATTTCGTAAACGGCATGGGTTGGCCCTGCCGACCCGACCCGGGGTCGATCAGTTGCTTTCGAGGGTGAACGAGGTCGTTGAACGAGAAGGGGACGTGATCGAACGACAACTCCAGCGGAATGACGTCAGGATTATTTGGGGCGAAGCCTCGTTTTTCGACGCCCAAACGATCCAGGTCGTGACGGAGGAGGCCTTGCAATGGATTCAAGCCCAATACATCCTCGTCGCCGTCGGCACCATTCCCGCCCCCCCACCTGGGATAGGCTACGATCATCCTCGGATCATCACCAGCGATAAAATCATGAGTCTGGAACGCGTGCCGCGGGCCATGACGGTCGTGGGAGGAGGGGTGATCGGCATCGAATATGCCTCGATGTTTGCCTCTCTGGGTGTCGAGGTGACGCTGGTCGATAAATGCCAGCGGCCCCTGGAATTTCTGGACCTTGAAATCGTCGACGAACTCATTCATCAGATGCGGAATTCCGGCGTCACCTTTCGACTCGGGGAAACGGTGGAAAGCATGGAGATGTCCGAAGAGTCTCCCGAGAAAGCCGTCATGCATCTGGCCTCGGGGAAGAAGCTCGTTTCCGATCTGATCTTGTTTGCCGTCGGTCGGATGGGGGCCACGGAGTCGCTGAATTTGGCCCGCGCGGGCCTCGAAGCCGATGAGCGTGGGCGGTTGAAGGTGAATGAACAATTTCAGACCGCCGTGCCCAATATCTTTGCGGCCGGAGACGTGATCGGCTATCCCAGTTTAGCCGCTACGTCATCGGAACAAGGTCGTCTTGCGGCCTGTTACGCCTTTGGGGTGCAGACGGAGCCCATGCCATCGTACTTTCCCATCGGGATTTACTCCATTCCGGAAATTTCCATGGCAGGAGAGAATGAGCAGAATCTCACCAAGAAGAAAATTCCCTATGAAACCGGCCTCGCGCGGTATCGGGAAATCGCACGCGGGCAAATCATGGGAGACGAAAGCGGCCTCCTGAAGCTCCTGTTTCATCGGCAGAGTCATCAACTGCTGGGCGTGCACGTCATCGGATCGGGAGCCACGGAGCTGGTCCACATTGGCCAAACCGTGTTGGGGTTGGGCGGAGGGTTGGACTACTTCCTGAACACCGTCTTCAATTACCCGACCATGGCCGAATGTTATAAAGTCGCGGCGCTGGACGCCTTCAATAAATTATCATGCTAACCGTCGAAGACATTTACGAATTCATTGGCCATTGCCGCCGCCCGTAAGGGAACGCTCCCCCGGGCCATCTGCCGCCTTCACCCGTCATCCTGCCCCTCCCGATTTGTAGGCATTCAATGCCGTTCTCTCTCTCCCTTTCCCGTCATCCTCGATTTCTCTCCCGTTATCCTTGATTTCCTTCCCGTCGTCCTCGCCCCCTCCCGTCATCCCCGCCCTCCCCCCCTCCGTCATCCCCGACATTTTTAATCGGGGATCCAGGGTTTTTGCTTTTTCTTTTCTTCTTCTGGATGCCGGATCGGGGTCCGGCATGACGAATGTGGTCTTTATGTCTTTCCGCCGCCCCTCCGTCCTTCCTGCGCCCTCTCCCGTCATCCCCGCCCCCTCCCTCCCGTCATCCCCGACATTTTTAATCGGGGATCCAGAGACTTCACGAGTTCCTTCATGCGCAATCGCTCGCCTGGTTGAAAACCTATAGCGAATGCGCTATATGACCGATATGGGTTGGACAGTCGAAACCGTATCGCCCGGGAACGGATGAAGCAGGTGAAGATATGACGAAGCTGAAAGATCTGAAGGCGCGCTTCATGGAAGACCCGGAGTTCCGGGAAGAATATGCGCGCGCGGACGAGGAGTATGCGCTCATCGAGGCGCTGGTCCGTGCCCGTAGGGCGGCGAATCTGACCCAGGCGGAACTCGCGCGGCGACTCGGCACGACGCAGTCCGCAGTCGCGCGGCTGGAAGGCGGCCGGGTATCGCCGTCCTTCGCGACCCTTCGCCGCTATGCCAAAGCCACCGGCACGCGGTTGAGCGTCGGGCTTGTGCCGACGGACGGCTGAACACTGGCCCGCTGTGCACCACCATATTTCTCCCTCTCTCTCCCATCATCCTTGATTCCCATCCCGTCATCTTCGACCCCTCTTCCGTCATCCCCGACCTCCCTCCCTCCCGTCATCCCCGACATTTTTAATCGGGGATCCAGAGACTTCACGGTTGCCTTCATGTGCGAAGCTCCGATGTCCGGATTCCCGCTTGCGCCGAATGACGTGAAAAAGCAGGAATAGTGGAAGAGGCATATGCCTTCGAATCTCCAGTCGTCAAAAATCTCAATTCAAGTGTGTACAAAAAATAAAAAATTACACATCTTGAGTATGTAAATCTACACATATATAATGTGGACGGAATTTCTGGAAAAGGAGAAGGCATGGCTCGCATAAACGTCATGATACCCGAAGAAATCTTGCAAGCCGTCGATCGTGCGGCAAACGAAGAAAACCTGACACGCAGCGCGTTTCTCCAGAAGGCAGCCAGACAATATATGGAGAAAACGAAATTGGAAAAAGAAGCCAGGGAACGCAAGCAACGGATGCAACACGCCGCGGCAAACATGGATAAACTGGCCGAGAAATTCGGCAAGTGGGATGGCGTGGGAATCATCCGCCAGTTTCGCGACCGGCGGACCGGAGCGAAACGATGATTCCCGCCTATCATGCCGGCTACGTTGTGGATGCCTCGGTCGGGATCAAATGGTTCGTTCGAGAACGGGAAGCCAACCGCGAGGTCGCCTTGGCCCTTCGGCAACGTCATATCGAAGGCGCGACCCGCATGATCGTGCCGGAACTGTTTTTGTTGGAAGTGCCCAATGCCATCAAAGCCGGTAGGAAGAGCCAGGAAGAAGACCTGGCCGAAGTGCTTACGACGCTGGACGACCTGGGGCTCCACGTCGAACAGCATACGCCTCGGGTGTTACGAAAGACCAATGCGGTGGCCTGGGCTTATCAGCTTACATGGTACGACGCCGTCTACGTCGCCCTTGCCGAAACCATGGGCTTTCCCTGCGTGACCGCGGATGAAGCCTTGCTCAGGAAAATGAACGGCCACAGCATCGTGCTCAGTCTGAAGGACCTGGTGTTTGAGCCGTCATCGTAAAACGAAACGTTCACCAATATGGTGCGAGTCGAGATCGTTAGGAGAATGCCATGCCGTCTATTGATCTGGCGTTTCGCCTGAATGCATCTGTAGTTCCGGTCGATCACGGTTATGCTTTATATGCCGCATTGAGTCGGATTGTGCCGGAAATCCATGAAGCCAAATCCCTTGGGGTGCATCCCATTCGTGGTATCTATAGTGGAAACGGCATGCTTCAATTGTCTGAATCGTCCCGTTTAGTCCTTCGTTTGCAGGATGAGGAGATCCACGTCTATCTGAAATTGGCCGGGAAACGATTGAAAGTTGGTGAACATTCTCTCGGCGTGGGAGTGCCGGAAATCCGTATGCTGCGGCCAGTCGCCAGTCTTCGTGCTCGATTGGTTACGATCAAAGGCTTTCTCCAAGAAGAAGAATTTGTTGCAGCCGTCAAGCGCCATCTGGAACAGCTTGACGTTAACGGTCAGGTTCACCTCGGGACACGTCGCACGTTTCAGATCAAAGACAAGCAGGTCGTTGGCTTTGAAATAGGTGTCACGCAATTGACAGCCGAAGAGTCCCTGACGTTGCAGGAACAGGGGCTTGGTGGGAGACGGAAAATGGGGTGTGGGGTGTTCGTGCCAGGGGAGGTAGAACAAATATGGGAGTAGTAACAAAGATGACAGCTGATGACCTCTGGGCAAAATCTCCAGACAGAACGACGACAGGCTCTCCGGTCAGCTTGGCAGAACACATCGGGGCTGTGTACACAGCGGCCAAGTGTATCTTTGACGAAATCAGCCCTTCTCTGCCTACAGAACTGGACAAAGAGGCTCTGAAAGAGCTTGTGTATACCGCAGCGGTTCTTCATGACATCGGCAAAGCGAATAAAGCGTTTCAGAATATGCTCAGGAGGAATCTCGGACAAAAGCAGGAGCCGTTACGCCACGAAGTTTTGAGTGCCCTCATCACGACTGGAACAATTAAAGAGACGAGAAATTTTTCTCGTTGGTTATGTGAACAGGCCTTTTCTCACCGAATGCCCGAATGGATCTGGATGGTAGCCTGGGTGGCTGGTGGGCACCATCTTAAGTTGCATCACTATGCAGACCATGAATCTGGCGAGTTGACCCGAACTTCGTCCGTCGATGATATCGAGTTTTACGGCCAAGCAACTTCCACCACGCTTGCGATTTTGGACACTGCCTTACTGGAGTCAGGTGTGACCGTGAAGGGGAGACCTGACTTACCAAACTTTACATTATCTTGTGATGTATCTAACGAGATCAATCATGTTGCTCTTGTTGAAGAGTTTGTTTGGGACTCAGAAGAGACCGCTGAGCGGTTGGATGAAGACAATAAATTGCTCTTGGCATACGCCAAAGCGATTGTTATCGCGGCGGATGTTGCTGGCTCAGCCCTATGGACGACTGACTTTGAACCTGCCGTTCGTCAGTCTTTACAAAAAACCGTGAGCGGGTCTGAGTTAGAAGCAATAGTTAGAGGGATTCGAAAAAAAACTCCTAACTTTGTTGCCTTGAGACCGTTTCAAGAACAGGCATCAAAGACACCTTCTCCCGCTATCTTGATTGCTGCCTGCGGAGGTGGAAAGACTGTCGCTGCCTACGAATGGGCGAAGCAGTACGAAGGGCGAAAGTTGTTTTTTTGCTACCCGACCACGGGCACGGCGTCGGCTGGATTTACTGATTATTTGTTTGCTCAATCCGAATTGGAACGCGATTTAATCCATAGTCGGGCAGAGGTGGATATTGAACACATGACCCAAAACGGAGGGGAGAAGGATGAGGAACGTGAATCTTTACTCAAGGTCGAATCTTTGCGAGCATGGGGGCAGCAAGTCATTGCCTGTACCGCCGATACTGTACTCGGACTTGTCCAGAACAACAGACGTGCCCTCTTCAGTTTCCCCGCTATTATCAAGTCTGCGATTGTCTTTGACGAGGTCCATAGTTACGACGCGAAATTGTTTGGAGCCTTAGTCCGATTTCTGTGGGCCTTTCCCCAGATTCCGGTGTTGTTGATGAGTGCTTCACTACCACAAGGTCGCCTTGACGCCCTCCGCGAGGCTCTTGGCGAACGATGGCAGGAACCGATTGGGGGAGATGAAATTGAGGAAGGACGGGAGCGTTATCGGCTTGAATGGCAAGAGAAGAAAGACGATTGTTGGAGTGCCGTTTCAGAGACATTGCACGACAAGGGCAAGGTTCTATGGGTCTGCAACACGGTTGGTGATGCCATTAAGGTCTACCGGCAGGCTAAGGAGAGAGTTACCGAGACAGCTCCAATCCTTTACCATAGCCGATTTCGTTACAAAGACCGGGTGAAGGTTCAGGACAGAGTTATTGCTGCCTTTAAGGAAAGAGGTGCTCCATGTCTGGCTGTAACAACGCAAGTGTGTGAGATGTCGCTCGATATCAGTGCGCACTTGATGGTGACGGCCCTCCCTCCTTTTCCTTCACTTGTACAGCGTCTTGGACGACTGAACAGGCGCGGTGAAGTTGAGAAGGGCGCGCGATGTTTAGTCTATTCATTCAGTTGCAAAGATGGTGAGCCGTATAGGCGGTCGGAATTGGAAGCGAGTGATAAAATTATCAAAAGCCTTTCCGGAGGCGACAAGGCTCTCTCCCAAGCGACTCTGAAAAAGGAACTGGAGACCCTCAACCAAAAAGAGGAATTGAAACTGCACTCTTCCTGGATAGATGGAGGCTGGGAGAGTCGGCAGGCAACGCTTCGAGAAGGCGGGGCGACGATCACCGTACTACTAGAACAAGACCACGAGCAAATCAAGGAAGAGAGACAAGGTGGCTGGGGAAAGCTCGCGGCATGGACAGTTCCGATTCTATACAAGCCTGAAAAAATGAGAGACTTGGATAAGATCAAGGGCTACCCGTTGGTGCCGGGTGTTCAATACAGCGAGGAGACTGGTGCAGAATGGCCGGACGCAAACGAAGAGTGAAGAGTGACGGAATTACCTTTGCCCTCAACGACCCCGGCATGGGTGAATATGAACGGGCAGGGCTGGCTGGACTGTACATGAGCCTTACCGCGGTAGATGTGTGGGCAAAGGACAGCCTGCCTTCGTCAGTCAAGACCCAGGCGCAAGAGTTGAAGCATTTGATTCAGTGGGATTTAGGGACGGATAAAATTTCTCTTTGTCTGAAATGGAAGGATGATGAAGACAAAGCCCTCAGCACCTTGGTGAAGTGGGCCTGGCAGGTCGAAAATGGAGTTTTCTTCTTGCCCGCCATTCATCGTAAGAGGGAGTGTCTGGATAATTACTACCTGCGAATTCATCCGCATAAAGGTCTCCTCAACACCTTCTTTCAGTTTGGAAGCACGATCAAGAAAGAGAATGAGCCAGTCAAGAAGGTCGAAGAGCTCGACGAAACACAGACTTTTTCCATCAGCTATAGGGCTATACGCCCTGATGCGGAACTTCCTCAGTATCAAAAGGCGACTTTCATTCAGGGAATTAACAGTCCCGATTTTGCAGGGGCTGTGAACTCATGGATTTATCCTGGTTCCGAGCCACGCTTTAATAATAATCCTCTAAGTATCAAAAAAGAAAAACCCTGGAGATCGATACCTCGTTTGACGTATCTCATGTTGTTTGCACCATTGTCCTGTTATTACATCGAGTTACCATTGACAAAGACCAAAAAAGGAATGACCGAGAATTGGGCTTTCATTATTCCGCAAGTGCGTAGTCTCAAAAATTTCCATCGTTTATTCCTCCGCTGTCTTTCTAATCATAGTAACTGGCCTTTCAACGGTGCTGTAGCGAGCATGGAGGATGCCATTCTGAAATACGCAGTCTCAGCAGACCTTCGGCAATTTCTTACGCGTGGAGAGACCGCAAACGTCCTCATCGTGGTTATGGGCAAGGCTGGTTACTATGGAGAGCAACAGAAAACCCGCAAGAATTTTCTCCGGGTGCAGGTCAACTCTAGTGCATACACCCGTCACGCCGCCTTTAATCGTGTCTATCCAGCTAGGAACACTATACAGAAGAGACGAGAAGAGAACGGTGAAGAGAGCGAAGAGCGGGCAAATAGTTATATTCGCCTGCCGAGCAGTCGGGAGCGTATTACTGCAAACATCCTCGCTAATGCACCATGGTACCGGGAGCTGGCCTTTATTCCCTTCTGGCAAAAGGACCAGATTACCGAAGACTGTAAAACGGCCCGTAAGCATGGATTACGATCTCTGGGAATCAACTTGCCGGGGAGAAAGAGGGAAGAAAATGGTGATTCCGTCTCGCCGGAACGGCTCTGGTTTTTGAAGCTTCGCAAATTTGAAAGGAAACAACTCATGGAACTCAGTAAAGAGGAACGGATGTGGGATAGCCCGGAAGAAAAACGATTATTGGAAATTCTGCGCAACCAGGTTCTACGGCGATTGCTGAATGAAGAAGAATGTGCGGTTCATTATCGTGGAGGGAGCCGCACTTTAGTTGAGCGTTGGGATACCGTTATCGACAATTGGCATCGACGTTTCATGCGGGCCAAAACACGGCCTTTGTTTCGCTCGGTTATTCACGAATTTATCGGTACTGCCCAGAGACGTACACGTAAGTTGGATGAAGGGAAAAAGGAGATGCGTGTGTCCGGTCCCATCTTTCCCTTGGCAAAAGACGATACAGACTTTCATACGTGGTTCTGGCGGGAGGTCAATAACTCGTCTGAATGGCAACGAATGCGAGACTTGGCCCTATTGGCCTTAATCACTTTTACTGACGGGCGTTTATCAACGAACCAAAATCAAGGGGAGAGGGACTAATGACAACCCATATCTTCGGCATGATTTTGACTCATCAAGGAACTTTCTCGAACAATCGTGGAGAGGGAGAAGGAACCACCAATACGCTTCAGAAAGTCATTCGCGATGGGGACCTTTATTCAACCGTGTCAGCGGAAGCGATTCGTTACGCTCTGCGTGAGGGTTGGCAACAAGACCGATCTGAGAGCTTAAACCGCATGGTCTTGTCACATAAAAAAGTTAAATACGAAGATAGCGACTTCTGGGGATGGTGTGATGGGCAAGAGAAACTCGATAGCGCTACAAAGAAGCTTTCAGAGAAGGAAAACAAACTCGCTCAGGAGAGCGACCCAGATAAGAAAGTTAGGGAAAAGGAAAAAATAGACAAGGAAAAGGCAGAACTAAAAGAGAAATTCAAGAAGTACGCCGATAAAAAGTATCTCGACGACGACGTACTCGGCTACATGCGCGCCCAGCAAGATACTGTCAGCCGTCGCGGGAATCTCGAAGTCACCCGTGCGATTTCGACTACTCCATGGGCCGGTGAGATTATGCAGAACTTTGCCTCTCCAGGCTCTAACCCAATCGGTAACGATAATCCCATTCCCTACGCAGTTGAAGTCCATCATACCCGCTATCAATTTGGTTTTGCCTTGACACCAGACGCACTGGGTCGAGAACGAAACTATGATGACCAAGGCAGGCGCATGGCCAGCGTCCACAACGCTGAAGAACGAATTAGGCGAGTTCGGGCTACACTCAACGGTCTTTGTAATCTCCGCCGAGTCGGTGGTGCACATGCCCGGTATTTCTCAGATTATTCTCCAGAGGCGATAATCCTACGAGTGACGGACGATCCCGCACCAAGAATGCTGTACTGCTTTCGACAGAGCGACACTGGAGAGTTAAGTGTTCAAGAACTCATCAACAAGGTCGAAGCCGGCGATATTGTCGCTTCCGAACTCGTTATTGGAACGACGCTGGACATCAAGGAACTGCGGAGTGTCAAAACAAACGAAAACGGCGATGACAAGAATGAAATTGTGGCAGATGGAGTCTTAAAAGGAGCCAGTCTTTTCAAAGGCGTCAAGCGTGCAGTTGATTTCTGTCTGAAGAAAATTTCTGGAGAAGAACAAAAGGGCCAAGAGTGATGGAGCCGCTTTGCCTTTTCGTGGACGTGCCAATGGCATCCTTTCGTCCGATGTGGTCTCGGGAGTACCAAGAGACCTATCCCGTACCACCGCCTTCTACGATCTACGGTATGCTGCTTTCCCTTATCGGCGTGGAGCGTGAAGAAAAAGCAAGACATGCGAACGTCAAAATTGCCATAGCATTACAGGACCAGTCGGAGAGCGGACGTGTCTTTCGAAAATTCCGCCGCGTTGCGCAAACCAGGAATGATGCCGATCCACTGACAGATCGCCGCCCTGATTATCAAGAATTAGTGTTGTGGCTCAAGTTCTGGCTCTGGGTTGATGACTCCGAAGCTGATAAGCTGTTCACCGAAAAAATAGGTGAAGCCTTAGATAAGAGGCGACGGAAGAACATTATTCGTCACGGCGCACTGTGTTTGGGAGAATCTTCCCATATGGTGAATGAAATCAAATTAGCTGTCGGAGATGCCAATCCAACAGAAAGAGAGGGGCGATTTCTGGTACGGGACAAGACCGGGTTTTTAACCATGCCTGTTTGGACCGATCATAAGAATGATATTCCCCATGTTGAAACTTTTACCCTGCTCTCCCCCGCCCTATTACCCGCCTGTCCCTTAGAAGGGGATAAGTGGATAACGATCGCTCCTCCTGCCTGATACGCTCCTCTAAAACTATGGAACCAACCCCCACTCTCCGCGTCATGGCGCTGCATGCCTTGGCCTACTGCGAACGGTTGTTCTATCTGGAAGAGGTCGAAGAAATCCGGATTGCCGATGCAGCGGTGTATGCGGGGCGCCGCCTGCACGAAGAATTGGCGGCTGACGAAGACGAAATCGTCAGCATGGTTTTGGAAAGTGAAAGGCTCGGTATTCGTGGAAAAGTCGATTGTCTGCGTCGCAGGGATGGGCAACTCATTCCTTACGAACACAAGCGCGGTCGTTCTGCCAAGGACGATACAGGACCGCAGGCATGGCCGAGTGACCGGCTCCAAGTCTGTGCCTATACGCTGCTGTTGGAAGAGCATACTGGGTCCCCTATCGAAGAAGCGCGGATTCGGTACCACGCCGATAATAAAACGGTTCGCGTCCTCATAGACGAACAAGCTCGTGCAGATGTTTTGATGGCGGTTGCGCGTGCCCGGGATCTCAGCCAGTCGGTTGAGCGTCCGCCGGTGACTGAAAATGATCGGCTGTGTCTTCGGTGTTCTCTCGCTCCGGTCTGTCTTCCCGAAGAAGAACGTTTGGCAAAAGACGAGAACTGGGAGTCTGTTCGGCTTTTTCCTCAAGACCGTGAACGCCAGACCGTTCATGTTACAACGCATGGTGCGCGAGTCGCGAAGTCCGGTGAAACGCTCACGGTTACCAGCCCCGATGGTCAGAAGCAGGCATTCCCGATTCGTGAGGTCGGCGAGCTTGTCATCCACGGCTATGCACAAATCAGTACGCAGGCGGTCCATCTCTGCGCGTCCCAGGAAATCGGGGTGCATTGGTTTACTCGCGGGGGAAATTACGTCAGTGGGCTCGTCTCCAGTACCAGTCCAGTACAACGACGCATTCGTCAGTTCGAGGCACTGCGCGATCCTGGCCTGATTTTTCGCCTGAGCCGGCGATTGGTGATTGCCCGAGCGTCGAGCCAACTTGGGTTCTTGCTGCGGGCGTCGCGGGGTAAGGATCGAAAAATGTTAGGTATTGCCAGTGCCGTTCAAGGGCTTCGGAACGCGCTGCGTGCCGCTAGTTATGCAGAGGGGATTGATTCATTGCGTGGCCATGAGGGTGACGCCGGACGATACTATTTCTCAGGGTTTCCCGGACTATTACGAGATGACCTCGATGAACGATTGCATTTTAACGGAAGAAATCGTCGTCCGCCTCGAGATCGGATTAATGCGCTGCTGAGCTTTGGCTACGCGCTTTTGTACCGTGATGTGTTGCAGGCAATTATGGCCGTGGGTCTTGAACCCGCTTTTGGCTTCTTCCATCGGCCGCGTTCGGCTGCTCATCCGTTGGCGTTGGATTTGATGGAGTTGTTTCGAGTTCCGTTATGGGATATGCCGTTGGTTGCTTCGGTCAATCGTCTTCAATGGGACGCAGGGGAGGATTTTACCCAGGCTGGCAAACAAGTCTGGCTTAGCGACGTTGGTCGAAAGAAGGCTATTGAAATCTATGAACGACGTAAAGAGCATCGCTGGAAACATCCTGTGACGGGATATTCGTTATCGTATGCACGCTTGATCGAGCTGGAGGCTCGTTTGTTAGAGAAGGAATGGGCCGGAGAAACGGGATTGTTCGCTCGGATGCGTCTGCGTTGAGAGGTTGTGTATGGCAGAAGGACGGTTTTGGTATATGGTTTGTTACGATATTCGTGATCCCAAGCGTTGGCGACGTTGTTTCGCACTTTTAAAGGGATATGGAGAAGGGTTGCAATATTCGGTGTTTCGCTGCAGGTTGACGAAGCGACAACTTGAGCGGATGCGTTGGGAATTGGAAAAGGAATTGGATGCTGAAGACAGTTTGTTGATAGCGAGACTTTGCACCTCGTGTACGGCAAATCTAATTGCACGTAACACAAAGGTCGAGTGGGTTGAGAAAGAGTCACGCTTTTGTGTCGTATGAATTTTTTTTTTTGAGGAAGATATCAAATTCATGCATCTCAGGATGTTTGGGATACGAGTGCCAGGCAAACGGCTAAGCGCCTGTATTTTTTAAGGAAAAGAGGAGTTCAATGAGAAAGAAGTTCATGAAATGAGAAAAAAGGTTTGAATATTCATGAGTTGGATAAGAAGAGGGGGAGGATAATATGGGTGTCTTATAAAAAATCTCAATTGTGGGGAAGACTTGCTTGTATAGAGCATCAAAAAATTCAACAAAAACCGGCCCTTCTTTATGGGCCGTGATTTCATATCTGATGCCGAAAGGCGTTGAGCACTACGACAATCAGCTCGCCATGGCCTGCAACGAGAGTGATTTCATATCTGATGCCGAAAGGCGTTGAGCACTGTGGTCTGCTCCAAAATTTCCATCGGTCTATCTGGTGATTTCATATCTGATGCCGAAAGGCGTTGAGCACAGAGCGGGGACATGGTGCTCCGCGGCGTGGAATACGTGATTTCATATCTGATGCCGAAAGGCGTTGAGCACTGAGTGCGATTCAAAAGGAGACGTAGAATTTTTTCTGTGATTTCATATCTGATGCCGAAAGGCGTTGAGCACTTCACAGGCCGTCGAGTCCGAACGTGGGGATTCTAGTGATTTCATATCTGATGCCGAAAGGCGTTGAGCACTGACCCAGGCAGGCCGAGACCGACGCCGGGATAAGGCCAGTGATTTCATATCTGATGCCGAAAGGCGTTGAGCACCCGACATTGATGATCGCCATCCACGCATCGTTTTCCAGTGATTTCATATCTGATGCCGAAAGGCGTTGAGCACTCGCCGACCTTGACCGACGCCATGGGATCGGTTTGGTGATTTCATATCTGATGCCGAAAGGCGTTGAGCACATCGGCCTGGCCGTGGAGACTGCCCTCGGACTCAGGTGATTTCATATCTGATGCCGAAAGGCGTTGAGCACATTGGCCGGAGCACGCCCGCGCTGTACACGCTCAACGTGATTTCATATCTGATGCCGAAAGGCGTTGAGCACTCGTCTTCGATCAGGGCATCCAAGCGGTCTTTGACTAGTGATTTCATATCTGATGCCGAAAGGCGTTGAGCACAGCTGGAGCAACTGACGCGGACGTGGCAACACGGCGAGTGATTTCATATCTGATGCCGAAAGGCGTTGAGCACCGACGATCGACCTTACCGTTCGCGGGTATGCCAAAAGTGATTTCATATCTGATGCCGAAAGGCGTTGAGCACATGACGGACAACAGCGCGCTCTTGGGTCCAGAGGCGGTGATTTCATATCTGATGCCGAAAGGCGTTGAGCACCGCACGCTCAACCTCATAGTGAATGCCGTGCTTCCCGTGATTTCATATCTGATGCCGAAAGGCGTTGAGCACACGATAGTGACTTACCTGCTTTCGACGTTGGAGAAGTGATTTCATATCTGATGCCGAAAGGCGTTGAGCACGCGAAAATGGGGTCGTACAGGTCGGGCCGGAGCGCGTGATTTCATATCTGATGCCGAAAGGCGTTGAGCACGATAATTCTTTGGAAGTGTTTGGCTCGCATGTGGCGTGATTTCATATCTGATGCCGAAAGGCGTTGAGCACCTCAAACAACGAGGTCAATTCTACTCCCACTTCGTAGTGATTTCATATCTGATGCCGAAAGGCGTTGAGCACTAGCAGCAGCCGCGCCAGAATGGATATTCCCCGCGAGTGCGGGGATCAACCGCCAGCACTGTGACTCGCCTTTCGGCAGCAATCATGCCGTCTTCCCACCTACGTTTCTACTTAAGCGCGGTGGCTACTCCCACGTCACAACACCTAGTCGTGATTCCAAAACCAAGGTGTTCTGAGATCAACTATAGAGGCCACTCGCAAAGAATGGAATGAAGATTTTGGATGCCATTAATGGTCGACAATTTTCGGTCAAATACTGGATTGTAATCTCCTCATTCTGGAACCACTTAACAACCAAATCATTTCGAAGTTCGAGACGCCGTAATTACAGTCACAGGATTATTATTTAGTCCGTTCATGAGCGCAATATAGAGTACATCGCAACCCACTAAACGGATTCTATGTATGCTGAGAAGTTCCCAGATAAGTTTTTCCCAATTCGGCCATTCCTTTAGACGTGCCTCATAATTAGTTTCCTTGCCAAGAGGATTATCTGCATGCATTAGACTGCCGCACAGCTTATAGAGTTTAGTAAAATTGGCGCGACTAAGAAATCCACCTGTTTTCTCCTCAAAGCTTGCTTTTATATCCAGTCTGTCTGGTGGTATCGAGACTGCCGGAACTGGATAGAAATCGGGATTGATTCCCTCCACCATTTTCAAAATTAAATCGCCATGCCATTCTTTTCTTATATCTCTGATCTTTTGGTTTAATTTTTTCATCTCTTGATGATTTGCTACTATTGATGACATGGCAATAAGCTCCAAAATTTTGCGGAGTTGGAGATATATACATTCCGCCACGAACCGCACATCTAGCTGTCCATGTGCTATCTCATAAAACTTGTTGATCGATACAATTCGCGATTTGATCTTCGCCATTTGGCCCGCGTATTTTTGTTGCATTTTTTCCATCATTTCCTCCCCAGAAGATGTTGAGGCCAACTTCTCTCGAAGCATCAGCATATCACCCCGGCAGCGCCTGCGCCAGAATGGATGTTCCCCGCGAGTGCGGGGATGACTGAGAGGCCTCAACTGTCATGCCGGACTCCGATCCGGCATCCAGAAGACTGAAAGACAAGGCCAAGAAAAAACCCTGGATCCCCGATTAAAAATGTCGGGGATGACGACTGGGGGCTTTCGCGGGAATGACGATTTTGGGCGTACGGGGATGACGAATGGGAGGCTTCGCGGGAATGACGGAGCGGGCCTGCGAGAACGACGCAGAGGCTGTCGCGTTGAAGGACTGACGCCGGCTTAGTCTTCTTTGAAACGCAGGGCAAGGGAGTTGATACAGAAACGTTGGCCCGTGGGTGCCGGGCCATCGTCAAAGACGTGTCCCAGGTGGGCATCGCAGCGGCTGCATGTGACTTCCACGCGCGTCATCCCGTAGCTGTGGTCGGTTGTGGTCTCCAGGGCTTCTTCATTCGAGGGTTGCGTGAAGCTTGGCCAACCCGTCCCGGAGTCGAACTTGTTTTCCGACCGGAACAGGAGGGTTTCACAGCACACGCAATAGTAGGCCCCGTTGGCTTTATGGTGGTAGTAGGCGCCGGTGAAGGCCTGCTCGGTTCCCCGTTGACGGGTGACGTAATATTCTTCAGGGGTGAGCTGTTGTTTCCACTCGTCCTCTGATTTGTGGATTTTCTCGGTCACGTCGAACTCCCCGGAACCGGTTGCATTTTTTTCTCCGCGGTCGATTGCGCCTTGCTCTGCACGGCGTCCAGGATCATTTGATCATCCGTGCCGGCGTTCCACACGATGTTCAGGAATTCTGCAGGGTCCATGTTCACACTCCGTAGAAACGGCCGGTCGGCACCGCAGCCGAACATGATGTCCGAGGAAAGCTCCCCGCGAAGCTTGGCACGGGCTTTGGTAATAATGCGGGGGAGCCATCGATACCCACCCAATTCCGCATAGCCGGAGGGCAGGGTTGCCGACGAGATCATCTTCTCGGAGGGTTTCCCTTCTTGCACCGTCAGAAAGTATGACCGGCGGACGTCGGTGATGGCGGCCACGGTCTCGAAATCCGGCTCGCCGTCTTCCACCCAATCCTCTACGAAATCATAGAGTTCTTGTGCAGAGGTACCGATCGAATCGAGAAAGGCCAAGGCGTCTTGACCAATGACGGTTTCAGGGCCGCGCTGGCCTTGTTCAAATCGACGCACGGCCTGGTCATACGTCTCGCGAAGTTGGGCAAGCCATGGTTGAGAATTCTGATCTTCCGGTTTCCTTGTTTCCATCATGTGTATATTGTGGGCACAAAATGGAGCATCGTCAAGCGCGACGTCCCTGCTTGATTTTTTGCAAAAATGGTCAGTTGGTCGCTGAGGCGCGTGCGGTAACGAGCGAGGCGTTGACCAGTCGATGAAACGTCAGGGAATCCATGGCCCCCTGACGCACGGTGACGCCTCGGGCGCGGAGTTCGCGAGCGGCACGTGGCGTGGGTTTCCCGGCAATCCACAACTCGACGGTCGCACCGCGCCGGTCGGCGGACTTCCAGTTCGTGACTGCGTCTACGGCTTCGGCGATCTCGGCTCTCCAGGGAAGATGGCCGATGGGCAGCATGCCCACGAGCCGGCGATCATGCGTGACCCCCATCAGCAGCCTGTTTTCAATGGCCACGAGTCCATAAAGCGGTTTCACGTTTTGATGGTAGGAGAGCAGCATTTCGGCCATTCGTTGGAAAAACAGGGCTTCTTCTTCGAACTTGGCCGACGTGGCGACTTTCAAAAACGCGGGTCGATGGTTGACGGTCTTCATTTCAGACAGGGCTTGCACAAGGATGGTTTCATGCCGGGGAGAGTACCATGGGTGCGAGAGAAAGGCTTCGATGAGCGCTGTGTCAACGTTCATGGTCTCAAGGGTATGGCGGTTGAGTCGCCGGAGTTCTTCCGGCGAATGATCTCGGAGAAGCTCGCTGACGGTGCTACTCAGCGACGTCCCGGTGAGCAGGGCCCCGGTCGGTCCTCCAATGGGAAGGGTGGCGATCCGAATGGCTGCGTCCCCGGCATATCCGGCGAAACTCAAGCCGTCGAGTTTTTCTTGCAGGATCGGGTTGGAGGAATACACGTCCACGCCCAAATGGTCCGCGACGTGTCGTTTGACTGTTGAAAGCCCGAGCAGTTCTTCGTTTTCAGTGTCTTCGAGTCTTCCTCGTTCACCGGAGCTCATTTCTCCGATTCGTGTCGCCATGCGCCATATGCCTTTGGGGACGGCCGTGATGGTTTCCGTGGGCTCGGTGACCAGGCTGAACATAAATTGAAAGGGGCTCAGGATGGCATGCTTGGCTCCCGCTGCCAGACTATGGAGATGAGAGATTTCTTCTTCCATGGTGGCAATAGCCTGAATTTCCTGAATGCGAATCCGCAGCATGTCCTCGCCGTAAGCTTCGAATTGGCCATATGGTGAGGTAATCCTGAACCGATGGGTGTATCGAAACGGAGTGACCTCGTCCAGGACGGTATGAAATTTTCCTTTGCGCAGTTCAGGAGAGAGCAGGGTTCTGGCGTCGAGGACGGGTGGGGCTTCATATGCGGTGGCCCGGGGAGTGAGGGATGACCCGGCTGTGGCAAAATGTGCACATGACAGTAAGAAAAAGACCATGATCCCCAAGGCAAGGAGCCATGGTCGTTTGGAATGCGTGAGTAGAGGAGAAGAAGGGTGATTCCAGTGTTTTTGCATGGCGTTGTTTCCAGGTTGAATGAGCCGATTTACCTGCCAAGGTAATATATGCAAACTCTGTTCCAAATACACTTCCCGGCTGCCGGATGCCGCTCGTCATGCCGGATTACGATCCGGCGCCAGAAGGGGGCAAAGGCCACATTCGTCATGCCGGACTCCGATCCGGCATCCAGAAGACTGAAAGACAAGACGAAGAAAAATCCCTGGATCCCCGATTAAAAATGTCGGGGATGACGAAGGGGGCGTGTGCAGGAATGACGACTGGGGCGCTCAACCGTCATGCCGGGCCCCGATCCGGCATCCAGAGGAATTAGGAAAAGACAAAGACCTGGATTCCCGCCCCCGATTAAAGATGTCGAGGGCAGGCTTTTCGCGGGAATGACGACTGGGGGCGCTCATCCGTCATGCCGGACTCCGATCCGGCATCCAGAAGAATTAGGAAAAGGCAAAGACTCTGGATTCCCGCTTTCGCGGGAATGACGACTGGGGCGCTCATTCGTCATACCGGACCCCGATCCGGCATCCAGAAGAAGAAAAGAAAAAGACTCTGGATCCCCGATTAAAAATGTCGGGGATGACGCATGGGGGGCTTCGCCGAATGACGTAAGGGGGAGGGAACTTACGGCTTGATGTAGATGTACCCCTGTTGCTGAAGATCGGCAATGCGTTTCACCGCCACGGGATGTTCGGTCGGCTGAAATCCCGCAACCAGTTTTTCGAGTGGCGTTCCGAACAGCTTCATCGAGACCTGGCACATTTCCGCGTCGATGCCTTTGTCCAGGGCCGCCTTGAGCTTGGCCTTGAGTTGCGGGTCAACGCTTTCCTCTTTGAAAAGCTCCAGGGCCGGACCGTGCACCACGAGCTTCACGTCGATGTTCTCCGGTCCCCCTTCGGCTTCGATGTGTTTATTGATGAGTGCCATCGCGTAGGTAGCGGTCGCCAGATCCTTTCCGTCGACGTGATACAGTACCTTGATTTTTTCTTTGGCCAGGGCCGGCCCGTTGTCAATGGCCAGTGCGATTCCACCGGCTAACGCCAGACTGACAAGAAGCGAACCGATGAGAGACGATTGATGAGACGACATGGCTCCCTCCTTTGGGAAATGGTCAAGAAGCTCGAATTTCTTGCCTGAATGCTGTCATTATCCCAACTTTCCTCGGGAAGAGGCAAGAAAAGAGAAACGGGCACGCGTGACGTCGAAAGATCGAGACGAGTGGCCGCAGGGGTTTCTTAGGTAATTCCCACCTCTTGCTCCCCTGGAGGGGACCCGCTAAGCTTGCCCGACTATTCGAGCCTGCTGCATGTCCTTCATCGCCGATCTCCATATTCATTCCCGCTATTCCCGTGCCGTCAGCAAAGACATGGTCCCGGAGAGCCTCTATCGTTGGGCGCAACTCAAGGGGATTACCGTCGTCGGCACCGGAGATTTCACGCATCCCGCCTGGTTTGCGGAACTTCGGGAAAAACTCGAACCGGCCGAACCGGGACTCTATCGTCTGAAGCCGGAACTTGCGGCTCCGGTGGATGCGGAGATCCCCGAGTCCTGCCGGGCCGAGGTCCGATTCATGCTGACGTCCGAGATCAGCAGCATTTACAAGCGCCATGACCGCACGCGCAAAGTCCACAATCTGATCTTTGCGCCCGGGTTCAGCGCCGCTGCCAACGTGACGGACAGGCTGGCGCGCATCGGCAACCTTCATTCGGATGGACGGCCCATCCTGGGATTGGACAGTGAGGAATTGCTGCGCATCATGTTGGAGCGCGCCCCGGATGCCCTGTTTGTGCCTGCCCATGCCTGGACGCCGCATTTTTCCGTGTTCGGGGCCAACTCGGGGTTTGATTCTCTGGAAGAATGTTTCGGGGAATTGAGTCCGCATATCCAGGTCATTGAAACCGGACTGTCATCGGACCCGCCCATGAACTGGCGGCTGAGTCAGCTCGATGCCATTACCCTGATCTCGAATTCCGATGCTCATTCCCCCAGCAAGCTTGGCCGCGAGGCCAACGTGTTGAATGGTGACATGTCGTTTGCCGGCATCAAGACGGCCTTTACGAGTGGCGATCCGGCCCTGTTCCTGGGCACGATCGAGTTTTTCCCGGAAGAAGGCAAGTACCATTACGATGGGCATCGCAATTGTCGGGTCCGTCTGTCTCCGGAAGAAGCCAGAACCCACAACCACCTCTGTCCGGAATGCGGAAAGCCCGTGACGCGCGGGGTCATGCATCGTGTCGAAATGCTGGCCGATCAACCCACCGGACACCGTTCGCGCATGGCGCGGCCGTACTGGAGTCTGGTTCCGCTCGTCGAATTGATTGCCGAGGTCAAGGGAGCAGGAGTCAATACGAAAGGCGTCACCGAAATCTACCATCGACTGCTTGCGAGCCTGGGCAATGAATTCGAGATTCTGCTGAACGTGCCGATTCCGGCTCTTGAAGAGGCTGGGGGAGGGCTGCTCGCCATGGCCATCCAGCGCATGCGAGAGGGCCACGTGACCATTGCCCCGGGGTACGACGGGGAATACGGGACGGTTTGCGCGTTGTCTCAAGCCGATCGGCAATCCCATTCTTCACAAATCTCATTGTTCTGACGGCCTGCGTGGAACGCCTGCCGTCGTGCAGTCGGTTGGCACATGCGCGAATCGTTCCCGTCCTTGTAGAAGGGTGCGTCCGTGAACGTCGAAATCAACGCGTTGCTTGACACCCTCAACGCCGGACAGCGGGAAGCCGTCCTTGCCCATGGCGGGCCGGTGCTCGTTGTGGCAGGACCCGGTACCGGCAAGACCAAGACGTTGACGGTTCGTCTCGCGCATCTTCTGGTCGAGCGGCAGGTTGCCCCCGAGGCCGTGCTGGCCCTGACCTTTACCACGCGGGCTGCGCGGGAAATGCGCGAACGGCTGGAACGGCTGGTGGGGCTGCAAGCACGACGGGTGTTTCTGGGCACCTTCCACGGGTTCTGTTTCCAGTTGCTGCGGTCGGAAGGGCAGTGGCTCGATCTTCCGCAGGACTTCGGCGTGGCTGATCGGCGTGCCCAGATGACGATCATGCAGCGGGTGTTGAGACGGCTGGGAAAGCCGGATCATCGGACCGCGACGCAGCGGATGCTCCACGACGTGTCCGCGTTCCGGAATCCATGGGCCGTGGTCGAGCCATCATCAGACCCTGCAAGCCTGACGGAAATTTGCGAAGCCTATCGGCAACAATTGCGAACGTGTGGCTTGCTGGATTTCGATGAACTGTTGCTGCTCGGCGTGCAGGTGCTCGAACGCGTTGCAGACGGCAGGGACGGCATCCCTCAACGATGGACGCACGTGCTGGTCGATGAATATCAGGACGTCGATCCGATCCAGCACCGACTCTTGCACCATCTGGTCGGCGCGCCATGCCATTTCTGGGCCGTGGGGGACGGCGATCAGGCCATCTACTCGTTTCGGGGTGCGGAATCCGAACACGTGCTGCGATTTGAGAAGAACTATGCGAATGGCCGAGTCATCACGTTGGAACAGAGTTACCGGTTCACCCCGCAGATTGCGGCGGCGGCGGCACAAGTCATCCAACGGAACGTTTCCCGACGGGCCTTGACCCTGAAGACGGCGCATGTATCAGGCGTGCCGGTTCACGTCGTGAGTGTTCCGGATGAACAGGCCGAAGCCGCCTGGATCGTCAGACAGATCGAGGAACGTGTCGGGGGCACCAGTCATTATCAACAGTACAAGGGGCAGGTGACCGATACCGTAGCCCAACGGGCGCACAGCTTTCGGGACGTGGCGGTGTTGTGCCGGCTTCATGCCCTGATCAAGCCCCTTCAGGAGGCGCTGAGAAACTCGGGTATTCCGCATCGGGTCGTGGGAGAGACCTGGTTTTTCGACAGGACAATTGTCAGGGACGTGCTGGCGTACCTGCGGGTTCTCCAAAATCCACACGACGACAGCAGCCTCGTCCACGTTCTCAATCGCCCACCACGGGGCATCGGCGGGCAGACGCAGACGGCCCTCGAAGACGAAGCCGAGCGACGCGGGCTCTCGCTGTGGGCCGTGCTGGAAGAATCCGAGATCCTTTCTTCGTCTCAGCGGAAGGCGGTCGGGGCGTTCGTCACGTGCATCGCAGACATGCGGCGCAGTGGCGAAGAACTCCTTCTTTCGCAGTTCCTTGCGCACGTGGCCGACGTTACGGGCCTTCGGCAATGGCAGATAGCACAGGACCCGCGTCATGAACATGATTTGTTGCTGCTTGGCGCGATCGCCGCGAAATACGATGAGATGAAGGCCGCCCTGGCCTTTGGGCCATTTCTGGAAGAGGCGACTCTGGCCGTGGCGGTCGATGACTATGACGCCTCCATCGATGCGGTGAGCCTGATGACCATTCATGCTGCCAAGGGGTTGGAGTTTGCCGAGGTGGTGATGTGCGGAGTCGAAGAAGGGAGCCTGCCGCGCGAGCATGGAGACCTCGAAGAAGAACGCCGGCTGTTTTACGTGGGCCTGACCCGTGCCAGGGAACGCGTGTCTCTCCTTCACTGCCGCACCCGGGTTGTGTTCGGGGCTCGTCAGGACCGCGAACCCTCACGATTCCTGGGGGAATTTGACGAAAGCCTGCAAGAAACCACGGTTGTCTCCAGCCGCGCCCGACGCTCTGACAAAGAACCGAAACAGCTTTCCTTGCTCGACTGAGAACCCGGTTCGATCATTCTTCACACATTTGCACCAAATTTGCACACTTTGTCATCAATTACGCACCTTTTATGATCTTTTTAGCACCATTTACGCATCTTTTGTCATCAAATATGCACCTTAGTCATCCCGGCGCGCCCTCGTCCTTCCCGCCCCTTGCGCCATGCCCGCGCAGACACCCAGTCGTCCTTCCCGCGCCTCAAATCGTCATTCCCGTGAAGCCCCCCAGTCGTCATCCCCGTACACCCCAAATCGTCATTCCTGCGAAGCACCCCTCCGTCATCCCTGTACGCCCCAAATCGTCATTCGTCATTCCCGCGAACGCGGGAATCCAGGTCCTTTGCTTTTTCTTTTTTTTCTGGATGCCGGATCAAGTCCGGCATGACGGGTGAGCGCCCCAGTCGTCATGCCCGTGAAAGGCCTGCCGTCATCCCTGTACGCCCCAAATCGTCATTCGTCATTCCCGCGAAAGCGGGAATCCAGGTCCGTTGCTTTTTCTTTTTTTCCTGGATGCCGGATCAAGGTCCGGCATGACGGTTGAGCGTCCCAGTCGTCATTCCCGCGAAAGCGGGAATCCAGGGTCTTTTCTTTCAGTCCCTCTGGACGCCGACTCAGAGGGTCGGGCAGGGGACGGATCGCTGCTTCCTGAACAGTCTTTGCAAACGGGGTTTCTTGAATAGTAAGGTACCCTGTCCGTGTCGAAGGCTGGACTCTGCGGTTGAAGAGAGACAACGTGGAGTACGGTCGCATTTCCGGTGCCAAACCCGGCCACCTCAATGGAAAGACGAAAGCCATGCTCCCTGTTCCAATCCCGTTCAACGTCATGGGGTACACGAAACCCCTCGTCGTGGGCTTCGTACTCATGGTGGGTGTGAGTGGAATGGGTATCAGCCCTGCCTTGGGCGACCAGGGCGTGAAGAAAACGGTGTACCTGGCGAACCCATATGGGTTCTCGTTACAGCAGCGTGAGGGGCCATTGGTGGCACTCGTCGCCGCGTTGGAGGCCATGGGTGCCGAGGTGTGGGAGCCGTTTGCCCGCAATAACCAGATCGATCGGACGGTCCCGGGTTGGGCTTACCGGATCGGACAGGACGATCTCCGGGACGTGCGGGAAGCTGACGGATTGTTCGCAGTGGTCAACGGCTGTCCACCGGATGAGGGCGTGATGGTGGAGTTAGGCATGGCCATCGCCTGGAACAAGCCCGTGTTTCTGTTTCGGGATGACTTCCGTCGTTGTACCGACAGCGAGGCCTATCCGCTTAACCTGATGCTGTTCACCGGTCTGCCCGAAGCCGGGTGGCAGGCCTATTGGTACGATTCCCTCGATGAGCTTGCTCGCCCCGATAAGGCCCTCGCCCAATGGTTGAAGGACGGGACCCTGCCCTGAACGATTTCTCGCCTTCGTCATCCCCGTACACCCCAAATCGTCATTCGTCATTCCCGCGAAAATCCTGCCCCCGACATCTTTAATCGTGGGCGGGAATCCAGAGTCTTTGCCTTTTCCTAATTCTTCTGGATGCCGGATCGGAGTCCGGCATGACGAATGGAGCCGGTGGTCTTCTGGATGCCGGGTCAGACCTGGCATGACGGTTGAGGCGCCTTGAGTCGTCCTTCCGACGCGCCACCCAAATCGTCGTTCGCGCGTAGAAAACATTCAGCGGGGTTCTCGGCCGCTTTCTTTCCGGGAGATCATGTGGTATGGTCACGGCAATAGTGGTCTTTACGTGCCTGCCGTGAGACTTTCTTTCCTCCCCGGTGTGCAGCCATGACGTCCTCTTGTGCCGCATGATACTTCTCAAGTGACGTACAATCGTCGAACAATGCGAGCGCAGGGAGGAACAACGTTGCTTCATAATGCCCGATGTGATTGACGGATGTGACGCTGGTCCGGTCAGGTCCGCGTTGGCACGGGGTAGGCGATGGCGCTAAAGAAACCATGACAACAGAAGGCGCTCCTCAGACGACGGCCGTCAACGGCGACGGCTCTCCAACCCGTTCTCCTCTCTTCGGACTTCTTGTCGCCCAGTTCTTCGGGGCGTTCAATGACAATGCCTGGAAGTTGATGGTCGCATTGTTGGCCATCAAGCAGTTGGCCGCGCAGATGGGGACGGGGCCGGAATTCGAAGCCGCCTCGCAGGCCCAAACGACCATCACCTTTGTCATCTTCACCCTGCCCCTCGTTCTCGTCTCCATCGTCGCCGGCGTTTTTTCCGATCGATTCAGCAAGCGTTCCGTCATCGTGGTCATGAAGGTCGTCGAAGTAGTGCTGATGGCCTTGGGCACCTTGGCCCTCTACGCTAATCCGTCAGGCGGGATCCTGCCGCTCGTCGTCTTGGGCGGTATGGCCGTTCAGAGCGCGCTCTTCAGTCCGGCCAAGTACGGCATTTTGCCGGAACTGCTTCCTCACGAACGACTGGCCGCTGGGAACGGGCAATTGGAACTCTGGACCTTCCTGGCCATTATCGGCGGGACGGGGACAGGAGGAGTCCTGCTGCAGTTGTCGGGTTCTTCTCCCTGGTTGGGCGGAGTGGTGTTGCTGCTGTTTTCGGTGGTGGGGGTTGTCGCGTCGCTGATGGTGCCGGCGGTGCCTCGTGCTCGTGAGACTGGCGGGGTCGGCTCGACGCTGCAAGGGGCATGGCAGGCCGTTCGGTCGGACCGCGTCCTGCGTCTGGGCATTTCCGGCAACGTGGGCTACTGGACCGTCGCCAGTTTGGTGGGCCAGGACGTGCTCGTCTATGCCAAGGCCGTGCTGGGGCTGTCCGATTCCCTGTCAGGCATTCCCTTGGCGACGTTTGGGATCGGCGTCGGCCTTGGCTCGGTGCTGGCCGGCAAACTCTCGCATGCCAAAATCGAAGTCGGCCAGATTCCTTTGGGTGCCCTTGGTCTGATGCTGGGGTTGCTCCTGATGGGCACGTTGTCTCCGGGCTTGCCGGGAACCCTGTTGGGCATGGGATGGCTGGGGTTCTCCAGCGGATTCATTCTGGTTCCGATCAACGCCTTGATCCAATGGCGTGCGCCCGAAGATCGACGAGGCGCGGTGATTTCTTTCGGGAATATCTTCGTGTTCAGCGGTGTGGTGGTCGGGTCCCTGGGGGCCGGGGCGTTGTCGTTTGTCGGGCTGAACGCCACTGAGATCCTGCTGGCCGCGGGGGTGGCGTCAGCCGCGTTGACGGCCTGGGCCGTGTGGCTCATGCCTGAAACCTTCATTCGCATGGTGTTGTTTCTCGTCACGCATACCCTCTATCGGCTTCGGGTCGTCGGCCTGGAGTACGTGCCGGAGCACGGAGGCGCGTTGTTGCTGCCGAACCACGTGTCGTTCGTGGATGGGTTGTTGCTGTTGGCAAGTCTGGACCGTCCGATTCGGTTTCTCGTGGATCGGTCCTACTACGAGCTTCCGCTGCTGCATTGGGCGGCGCGGATCATGGGCGTCATTCCCGTATCCACTGGAGGCTCACCGCGAGACGTCCTCCATGCACTCCGCGAGGCCGGTCGCCGGCTGGACGAAGGCGAAGTCGTGTGTCTCTTTCCCGAAGGGCAGATAACCCGTACAGGCGGACTCCTGTCGTTTCGCCAGGGCTTCGAGCGGATCGTCAAGGGGCGGGAGGTGCCCGTGATCCCGGTTCATCTGGATCGCATCTGGGGCAGCGTCTTCAGCTTTGTCGGTGGAAAATTTCTGACGAAATGGCCGGAACGCCTTCCCTACCCCGTGACGGTTTCGTACGGGCACCCCATGCCTTCGACCGCCACGGCGACCGACGTGCGTCAGCGCGTGCAGGAATTGGGCGAGGAAGCCTGGCGTCATCGGAAACCCGAACGACGGCCGCTCCATCATTCCTTTATTCGTGCGGCTCGGCGTCATCCGTTGCGGTTGGCCTTTGCGGATGCGATGCGGCCCAGAGTCTCGTGTCTGGAATCGCTCGTCGGTGCCATTGTCTTGGCGCGAGCCCTCCGTCCTCACTGGATGAACCAGTACACCGTGGGTATCCTGTTGCCGCCCAGCGTCGGTGGAGCCGTGGTCAATCTTGCCGCGACGCTGTCGGGACGCACGGTCGTCAATCTCAACTATACGGTCGGGCGAAGCGGGATCGAATCCATGGCCAAGCAAGCCAGCCTCGAAACGATTGTAACGAGTCGAATATTTCTTCAAAAGGCGAATCTCGAAATGCCGGAAGGCATCAAGATCATCTGGATCGAAAACGTTCGCAAGACCATCGGACTGGCCGAACGGGTGAAGGCGTTTGCCATGGCGCTCTTTGCGCCCATCGGTATGCTGGAGCAGGGCGTAGGGATGATCCAGCGTCCGCAACCCGATGATCTCGCGACGATTATTTTCAGCAGCGGCAGTACGGGCGAGCCCAAGGGGGTGATGCTCAGCCACTTCAACGTCGATTCCAACGTCGAAGCCGTCATCCAGGTCTTTCACCTGGGGCCTCAAGATCGCGTCCTGGGGATTCTGCCGTTCTTTCATTCCTTCGGCTACCTGGCGACACTCTGGCTGGCCGTCAACCACGGCGTGGGCGTGGTCTATCATCCGACGCCGTTGGACGCGGGAGCGATTGGCGAACTCATTGAAAAGAAGCGGGTCACGATCCTGATCGCGACGCCGACCTTTCTGCAGTTGTACTGGCGGCGGTGTCTGCCGCAGCAGCTCGGATCGCTTCGCGTGGTGCTGACCGGTGCCGAGAAACTCTCGGAACGCCTGGCCGGTGCGTTTGAAGAAAAGTTCGGGATTCGTCCCATCGAAGGGTACGGGGTCACGGAATGTTCCCCGGTGATTTCCGTGAATTGTCCGGACTTTCGCGCCGCGGGATTTTACCAGCCCGCCTCGCGTCGTGGGACAGTCGGTCGCCCCTTGCCCGGGGTGTCCGTGCGCATCGTCGATCCCGATTCGTTTGAACCCGTCCCTCTCGGAACGGCCGGCCTGCTGCTCGTCAAGGGGCCCAACCTCATGCAGGGCTACCTGAACCGTCCGGATCTGACGGCCCAGGTGATGCACGACGAGTGGTACGTGACCGGGGACATGGCGAGTCTGGATGAAGACGGATTTCTTGCGATCACGGACCGGCTTTCCCGTTTTGCCAAAATCGGCGGGGAGATGGTGCCGCATGGAAAGGTCGAAGAGGCTTTGCACCAGGCCGCTGAATCCGATGAGCAGGTGTTTGCGGTGACGTCCATTCCCGATGAGGCAAAAGGCGAACGGTTGGCCGTTCTGCACGTGCTCGATGAAACCGTCATTCCCGGGTTGTTGGAAAAAATCGCATCGGATGGGTTGCCGAATTTATTTATTCCCCGAAAAGACGCGTTCATCAAGGTGGAGCAACTTCCGGTGCTCGGGACGGGAAAGTTGGATCTTCGTGCCCTGAAACGGATCGCATTGGATCGGTTGTCAGCCCAGTAGCCCGCTGTCGTTGGCCCACGTCTCCTCCACCCTTCGTCGTTTCCGCTTACCGCTCCGTCATTACCGTGAAGACCTCCATTCGTCATCCCCGTACGCCCCAAATCGTCATTCGTCATTCCTGCGACCTCTTCGTCATTCCCGCGAAGCCCCCCAGTCGTCATCTCCGTACGCCCCAAATCGTCATTCGTCATTCCCGCGACCTCTTCGTCATTCCCGCGACCTCTTCGTCATTCCCGCGAAGCCCCCCAGTCGTCATCTCCGTACGCCCCAATCGTCATTCGTCATTCCCGCGGAAGCGGGAATCCAGGGTCTTTGCTTTTTCTTAATTCCTCTGGATGCCGGATCGGGGTCCGGCATGACGAATGGAGTCTTTGGTTTTCCTGGATGCCGCGCCGAGTCCGGCATGACGAATTTCGGTCATTCGAACAGGTAATGGGTGCCTGAACGCCGGGGGCGATCAGCCGAAATCAGTCCAACAAGGGACGGTCTCTGCCGCATTTCCAGCATGCGGTAAAGTGTTTCTCGTGTGCCTCGTGGCAGTGCGAGCAGATCCAGTTGGTCGATTCGCGGGGCGTGGCGTTGCGCCATTCTTCCAGAAACCGTTGTGCCGTGGCATAGTCCGCGTCGTTCAGCACCCAGAGTTCGGGAAAGACTTCGGCAAAGGGGACTTCTCCGGCCAGGGACGAGCCGCGCTGGTTTTTGATCCAGGAGCGGATGCCGGTCTGATCGAGGACGTCCTTGAGCGATTCAACCTCGACGAGATTCGGGGAAACGAATAATTTTCGCATCATCGCCCTGATGCCCGGCCCTCTTTCTGCCCGTGAGGCCGTCTCGTCTTACGAGAACAGGAAGAGCGCCAGTCCGGTCAGTGAGAGCCCAAGCGCGACAAGGCCGATGAACAACGCGCGCCGGAGAATCGTGTGCAGGGCCTCGACCTGTGTCGTCAACGTCTCGATGCGTTCAAGCTGTTGAGAGAGTCGGCGCTCCATTTTCGCCATGTGCGCCTGCAACGGCTCGTCCCGTGACTTGGCCTGTTTGGTCAACGTGAGGTCGAGCCGTTGGGTGAGCCGCTGCTCCATTTCTGCCACGTGTGCCTCAAGCGGCTCTGCCGGCTTGAGGGTCGCGATGGTGGAGACAAGACTGGGGAGGCTGGGGACGACCAGTTTGAACAAAAACTTCGCAAGCGGCCAAACAACGGGCATACCCGATTGTATCGCTTCATCAAAAGAAAGAGAAGAAATTTTTATCGCAATCGGCTGACCAGACGGCGTTCGTCGGTTTCGGTCTCGACGGTTCCATCCAGTCGTGCCTCCAGGAGCCGATCCAGGATCGTGGTGTATAAAGGTCCGGGCCGGATGCCCATCGCCTTCAGATCTTTTCCCTTCAGAATCGGCGACACGTGTCGGTAGCTGGTGAAAACGGAGATGATTTTTTCACGTTCTGTGCGGGTCTTGGCCATCAGGAAAAGCAGCGTTTCATCCGGGCAATCACGGAGAAGACGGAAGATCGCCGATGGTCTGGTTCGCCGGTGCAGGGCCTGAAGCACCCGCTCGCCTTCATGCACCATCCAGACAAGTTGTCGGGTTTGACGACGGGGAAACGTCAACCGGGCCAGGGTTTCCAGAGCGGCCGGTCCGGGGAGCGGGTCCAGCAAGGCCATGGCATAGACGATCCATGAAGACAGGGGACGGGAGAGCCGTGCATGCCATGCCACGGCTTTTTCGACTGCGTTCAGCAGCCTGGCCAGTCCGGGCGACCATTTCAGCCGAGGGTGAATGCATGGCAGCAGGTTGAAGTCCGCCAATCTGGCCAGCATTGTGACGGGGATGGGCTCCGAGAGCACGTGAAGGAGTTCATGCGAGAGTCGGGACGGGGAGAGGCGGCGAATGCCTCCCATTTTTACCGCTTCTTTCATCAGAACAGCCGTGTCCCCGTCGAGTCGAAACCCCAGGCGTTGTTCAAACCGAATGGCCCGAAACACGCGGGTCGGGTCGTCGATGAAACTCAGGCCGTGCAGCACTCGGATGGTCCTGTCACGCAAGTCTCGCCTTCCGCGGTAGAGGTCCGTCAGTTCACCGAAGCGAGGGGAGTCGAGCCGAATGGCCAGGGTGTTGATCGTGAAATCCCGGCGGTACAGGTCCTGCGAGAGGGAACCCTGCTGCACTCTTGGGAGCGCGGCTGGCGCGTCATACGATTCGGTGCGAGCCGTTGCCACGTCGAAGGCGTGTCCATCGGGTAACGTGATCGTGGCTGTGCCGAATCGTTCATGGACCGTGATGCGTGCCTTGGAGCCCCGTGCCAGGGCTTTGGCAAAACGAATCCCATTGCCTTCGACGACCAGATCCACGTCGAGGTTCGGGATGGCGAGCAGGAGATCGCGGACGAATCCTCCGACTGCGTAGAGGGAAACCCGATGTTGGTCAGCCGTCTTTCCCGCCTGCTCGAGGAGAGCAAACAGATCCTCGGGCAACCGATCCTTCATGAGGGAAGGAAGGCGGTGGGTTTCTGCTCGCGGGTTCACATGAGTTGGGATGAGAGGTCCCCGGGCAGAGAGCGATCAGTGTCGAGAACCCAGAATCCGGTCCAGGTTGAACGCCGCACTGATCAGGGCCAGGTGCGTCAAGGCCTGCGGGAAATTTCCAAGGCCTTCGCCGTGATGTCCGGTCTCTTCGGCATAGAGTCCGAGGTGATTGGCATAGCCCAGCATTTGCTCAAACGTCAGTCGTGCTTCACTGATTCGACCGGCGCGGGTCAACACTTCGACCAGCCAGAACGTACAAAGATTGAAGGTGCCCTCTTCACCCTGAAGTCCATCCTCTGTTTCGTTGACGTTATACCGGTGTACCAGGGCATCGACGACGAGTCCCCCTTTTTCCGGAGACTGGAGAATCGCTTCCAGGGTCTTGAGCATCCGGGGATCGGTCGGTGAGACGAAGAAGACCAAGGGCATCATGAGGTTCGCCGCGTCGAGGACGTCGCTGTCATACCGCTGCACGAAGGCCTCTCGGGTCTTGTTCCATCCTTTTTCCATAATCTCTTCGTAAATGGTATCGCGGACCTTGAGCCACCGGGCATGATCCGCGGGAAACGAGCGCTTCTCCGCGAGACGCAAGCCTCGATCGAGGGTCACCCAGCACATGAGTTTCGAATACAGGAAATGTTGCTGGCTGCCCCGAACTTCCCAAATCCCTTCATCGGGACGATTCCAGTTGTCACACACCCAGTTCACCAGCCGGCGGAGATGGCTCCAGAGATCGTAGGAAATCGGATTGCCGTATTTGTTGCAGAGATACACCGAATCCAGCAATTCGCCGTAAATATCCAATTGGAGTTGATTGTAGGCCCCGTTTCCGATGCGGACGGGGCGCGATCCCTTGTATCCGTCGAGATGCGACAGGGTCTCTTCCTGCAATTCATGCCGACCATCGATGCCATACATGACTTGCAGCGAACCGTCGGGATTCAGTTCATGGCAGCGCGCTTCGAGCCAGTGCATGAAGTTTTCCGCCTCTTCCGTGAACCCGATGCGCATGAACGCATAGATAGTAAACGCTGCGTCACGAATCCACGTGTAACGATAATCCCAATTGCGCCCTCCCCCGATGCCTTCCGGGAGGCTGCACGTCGGAGCGGCGACGATCGCGCCCGTCTGTTCAAAGGTAAGCAGTTTGAGGGTCAAGGCCGAGCGCTTCACCATTTCACGCCAGCGGCCTCGATAGGTACAGCGGGAAAGCCATTGTTGCCAATAGTCGACGGTTTGGCGAAAGAGTTCCTGGGCCTGGTCTTCGGACACGGCTTGGCAGCTACGGTCACCTGCCTCGACTTCTTGAAGGGAAAAGCTCAACTCGTGTCCTTCCTGCAGCGTAAATTCGGCGACGATGCCGTTCCCTTCCTGTTTCAGGGGAATCGTCGCTCCCAACCGCAAACTGACGCCCGAGGATTCGAAACAGGCACCGTCGGCGGTCAGGGTCGTGGTGTGCGGGTCCCGCGCGTAATTGAAGGCGGGCACACATTCCAGGCGAAACGTCATGTTGCCGCGAACCGCGCGTACGCGACGAATGATGCCATGATAGCCTGGTTCGGTGGCCTTCAGATTGATCGGCATAAAGTCGATGACCTGTCCCACTCCCTGTTTCGAGAGAAATCGCGTGACCAGGACGTTCGTATCCGGCCAGTAGTACTGCTTGTGCTTGACCCCATCTTTTTGAGGCGAAATTTTGAACCATCCACCTTTTCGATCGTCCAGGATGGCGCCGAACACGCTTGGGGAATCGAAGCGGGGGAAACAGAACCAGTCGATCGACCCGTTCATGCCGACCAGCGCGCTGGTTCGCATGTTGCCGATCAAGCCGTAATTTTCAATTGGCAGATAAGACATACTCGATTACGACCGTTGGATGGGTATCCCAGGCTCTCGGGTGTTTTGCTTCAATCCGTGGCTTGAGAAAACTCAAGCGCGATTCTTACCCAAGATGCAGGCAAGCAGTCAAGCAGAATATTAAAAACGGGGATGCGGCCGGCATGACGGGCGAGGGCCTTGAATCGTCATTCCTGCGTCTCTCTGTATTCCCACCCGGCCCCAGTCCGTCATTCCGTGCCCCTTCGTCATCCCCGCACGTTATACCACTCCGTCATTCCCGCGAAAGCGGGAATCCAGGGTCTTTGCTTTCCCCTTTTTTCTGGATGCCGGATCGGGGTCCGGCATGACGGAAGTATCGCCGGATCAAGCCTGTCTCCGAGGCCTGTCCCCGACCTGATTTCCGCCGTTTCCTCCAGTCCCCGACGTGCCCAGATTGGAATGGTGGCCAGGATGGACCCGTTTGCTATTTGGGGGTGCTCGTGTTTAAATCTTTATCTGATAGGGGCACATGGTGAATGATGGATAGGAAGGCTTGGAACCCCATGTCGAGTGAGCAGGAACCGGAAGTCTCGGAACAGGACTTCGTCGCACGACACAAGGATCCGCCTACGCGTCGGGCTTTTTTGACCGGTGCCACGTCGCTCCTGGGGACGGCTGCGGCCCACGTCCTGCTTGCGCCTTTTTGGGGGCATGCGGCCGATGTTCCCAACGATCCCACCAAGGTGCCCGGAGCCCTGGCTACGGAATATGGTCAGCGCTCATCCTTCGAACGGGCCAAGCGGTTGGTCAAGCCAGAGCGGTCGAGGACTCCCTTGCAGGCCCTGCATGGGATCATCACTCCCTCGGCCTTGCATTTTGAACGCCATCATAATGGCGTGCCCTTCATCGATCCTGCGAACCATCGGCTCCTGGTGCATGGTTTGGTGGAACGGCCGTTGATCTTTACCCTCGATGAGTTGAAACGGTTGCCTGCGACCTCCCGGATTGCCTTTGTCGAATGTTCGGGAAACAGTGGGAAAGAATGGAAGGGGCCAACGGGCAAGACGGTTCAAGAAATCCACGGCCTCACCAGCACCAGTGAATGGACGGGCGTTCGATTGTCCGTGGTCCTGGCGGAAGCCGGTCTCATGCCCGGAGCGACCTGGATGTTGGCCGAAGGCAGTGATGCGGCTGCGATGACCCGGAGCGTTCCGCTGGATCGGATGCTGGATGAAGCCCTGTTGTGTTATGCGCAAAACGGCGAACCCCTCCGTCCCGAGCAGGGCTATCCCTTGCGTTTGTTGTTGCCGGGCTTCGAAGCCAGCATGTCTGTTAAATGGTTGCGACGCCTGAAACTCGTTTCCGCACCGGTGATGACTCGTGAAGAAACGTCGAAATATACCGACCTGATGCCGGATGGAACTGCGCGTCAATTCACCTTTGACATGGAAGCCAAGTCTGTGATCACGGTGCCGTCCGGTGGGCAACGCGTACAACAGCCGGGCTACGTGGAAATCCGTGGGTTGGCGTGGAGCGGACGCGGGCGAATCGAAAAAGTGGAAGTGAGCGTGGATGGAGGAACAAGCTGGCGCACCGCAGCGTTGCAGGCCCCGGTTCTGCCGAAATGTCACACCCGATTTCGTCTCGATTGGCAGTGGGATGGCCAGGAAGCCATTCTCCAAAGCCGCTGCATTGATGAAACCGGGTACCGGCAACCCACGCGTCAGGAACTGGTTGGCATCCGGGGCGTCAATTCCTACTACCATTACAATGCCATTCAGAGCTGGAAGATCGACGAACAGGGGAACGTGTGGAACGTGCAGGTATGATGGTCTTGCACGATTCCCTTTCGGGACCATTCTTTCTTCGTCGCGTGCCGTCTTCCTGGCCGGGATTGCGTTCCCCTTGCCTTGCATTGAGCGAAAGGTCTGAGAAGAGAGGGCGAGGCATGGGACGGTTCGGACCTGCGGTGACATTTCTTGTTCCGCAGGTCTCATGCTGCCCGGAGAAATTGGTTGTGGAATGAGGAGGGATGATTGATGGGTCAGCGGGCGGGAGTTCTTTTGCTTCTCGTCGTCCTGGCGGGTAGCCCGACGAATGGACGGGGGGAACCCGGGAACATTGGTCTTGGGACGATCGCCACCCAGGATCAGATTCAAGCCTGGGATATTGATGTGGCACCGGATGGCCAGGGACTGCCGGTCGGCAGCGGGACGGTGATGCAGGGAGCCGTCGTGTATGCCGAGCGTTGTGCGGCCTGTCATGGCGTGACCGGTGTCGAAGGCCCCAGTCCGAAGCTGGTCGGGGAACAGGGGACTCTTGCGAGCGCGCATCCTTTGAAAACGGTCGGCAGTTATTGGCCGTATGCCACAACCCTGTTTGATTATATTTATCGTGCGATGCCGTTTGTCGCGCCGCAGTCCCTGACGCCGGATCAAGTGTATGCCGTGACAGCCTGGATTTTATTCCGGAACGGATTGCTGAAACAGGACGCCATGCTCGATCAGGAGACGCTTCCCAAGGTGCGGATGTTGAATCGCAACGGGTTTGTTCCCGATCCCCGGCCAGATGTGAACCGTTCGGTTGAGCCAGGCAGGCCCTCTTCCTCACTCGGTGAGATCGATTTTCCGACTTCGGGTTCCCGAAAAGCCCAACGACCGTTTCTTCGAGGGGTGTTGTTGTTGCACAACTTTGAATACGACGAGGCCCGGACGGCCTTCCAGCAGGCCCAGGCACTCGATCCTGGTTTTGCGATGGCCTATTGGGGAGAGGCCCTGACGATGACGCATCCCTTGTGGGGAGAACAGGACGTTCAAGGGGCCTTGGAGATTTTACAGCGACTGGGGCCCACGCCGGATCGGCGAATGGCTGCGGCTCCGACTAGGCGGGAGCAGGGATATCTGCGAGCGGTCGAGGCGTTGTATGGAGAAGGCGACAGGAAACAGCGCAATCATGCATACATGGCGGCCATGCAAGCGCTGGCCAAGGAATTTCCCGAAGATGATAACGCCCGGACCTTGTATGCGCTGGCGATTCTGGGTTCCACCCAGGGTCAACGAGAGGAGAAACGGTATCTGGAGGCTGCCTCCATTGCGCAAGCGGTTTTCGAAAGAAATCCTCGTCATCCCGGCGCCGTGCATTATTTGATTCACGCGCTGGACGATCCGGCTCATGCTCACGGGGCCTTGAAAGCAGCCCGTGTCTACGCCGATCTTGCCTCCATGGCCCCTCATGCCTTGCACATGCCTTCGCACATTTTCATGGCCCTGGGTCTGTGGGATGACGCCGTTCGTACGAATGAACGGAGCTGGGCGGCGAGCGAGAAACGACGAATCCGGAAGGGGTTGGGCGTGCAGGAGCGCGCCTATCACGTGGCCCATTGGCTGATGTATGCCCTGCTTCAGCAAGGTCGGGTGGAAGAAGCCGAGTCCTTTCTTCGCATGGTGGAAGAAGATGCCGAACAGGCCAACTCTCGAACCGTAGAGAGGTATCGAGCGGCCATGCGTGCGACGTCTGTCATCGAGACCCGCAAGTGGGACGTCACGGGGTTTGAGCGTGATTGGTCGGCCTTGCAGGTTTCTGCTGCGCTGGGAGAACTGTTTGCCATTGGAATGAGCGCAGTCAGGACCGGACAGGTACCGGTGGTTGAGCAGGTCCTGGAGGAGTTTCGCCGGCAAATGGAGCGGGTCGGTGGCTCTCCGGCTCAGGCCTTGCCAGTGGAGGTGATGCTCAAGGAATTGACCGGAATGTTTCTCATGGCGCAGGGGAAGAATGACAAAGGGCTCATGCTTCTCAGGAAAGCGGCACTATTGGAAGAGACGATCCCGCACAAGCCTGGGCCACCATTTCCGGTCAAGCCTGCGCATGAGCTGTTGGGCGAGGCGTTGTGGCAATTGGGACAAGAAGCCGAGGCCCGACACCAGTTTGCCTTGGCATTGAAACGCGCACCTAACCGGGCGTTGTCGGTTGCCGGGTTGGTCCGAGCAACGACTGGGACTCCCACTGCGTTTCACTGAATGCCGGATTCCGGCTGGTGAGACGATAAACGCCTCTCTTCGTCCTACCCGTGCCTCGTCCGTTATTCCCGTGCCTCTTCCGTCATTCCCGCGAAGCCCACCGGTCGTCATCCCCGTACGCCCCAAATCGTCAGTTGTCATTCCCGCGAAAGCGGGAATCCAGAGTCTTTGTTTTTTCCTTTTTTCTGGATGCCGGATCGCGTCCGGCATGACGGGTGAGCGCCCCCAGTCGTCATTCCCGCGAACGCGGGAATCCAGAGTTTTTGTCTTTTCCTTTTTTCTGGATGCCGGATCGGAGTCCGGCATGACGGGCGAAGGGCTTTTCTTTTTTTTCTGATACCGGGGCGAGCCTGGCATGACGAGAGACGGGCATTGCCATGGTAGTCAGTGAGGCGTAACTTTTACGTCCTGCCCTGCTATCGAACGAGTGATAGCTGAGAAGTTTTGCATCCTGCTCGCATGCCGATCACGATTGTCTCTCTAAACTTCCGGCTTGTTTGTCAGGGCCGAGTCTGCGTTTTTCCGAAACGCAGTCTGTATATGCTGGTGACCGTCAAGAGAGCTTTCAGCCAGCAGGCCCCTCGGATCTCCGTGTACGATATCTTGCCAGCTCTTCCTGATCGATTTCTTTAGAGGGAAGAAGCCGATAGTGCTTCTCGATGGAGATGACAATTCCCTTGTTCCCTTCCTCAAATTCGAACAGAGCGATGCGATCATCCTGCATGAACTGTGCGGCAATTGGTCTGCAGATCAGATTGGGAAATTTGTGTTTGCAGAGCGCAATGTCCTGTTCGATCTGCACAACGTTGAGTCGATCCGCTTTACCTTTCGCCTGTATGGGTAAAACATAGTGCGCACCACGCCGATCCACTCCTATATAAATTTCGTCGGTCTCGACCTGTCCAAGTTGCGGCGTGGTGGTGCGTAGATGGCTCTGTAACGGATAACACGTCACCCTTGTGAATATGTCAATCAGTCGATTGTATCGCAACCTGGCAAGCAGGGCCTGTTCGTCATTCAGCGCATACATCGAGATGAGACCAGGCGTTGCATCCGGTACCTTTGTCTCAGCCAGGTGCTTGCTCGGTGTGATTTGCGCCAACTCGGTCGCCACGAATCGGTATTTTCCTCGCCCGGCCGGTCGGATAATCCATTCTTTGCCCTTGGGGGCGCGTTCTCGAATCGAGAATGGCAATGGGACACGGTAGCGAAAACTGTATATAACGTCTCCGAGGTTCTTCGGTAGCCTGATGCTCAATTTTGCAGCAGCCCTCTCGATATCGGACCGGCTGAAAAGCATTTCCTGTTGGCCTTTTTTGTAACTCGCCAGGAAGATGTGCTCGATGATCTGAATATAGCGGTTCGGTTCTGTCATGTCTGTATAACTTTCTCGTGGCTTACCGTCTTCCTGGCCATCGTAGGACAAGAACTTCTTCTCGGAGGTGTTCCTTCGTTGCCGTTGCTAGTCTCGTCCGAAACAAATCAATCCTGATTGGCTCATAGCCCTGTGCTTTCGCTATGTCAGCCAGAATTTGTCCAGTTCGGATCATGACGCGTAGATAGGAGGCTTGGTCTCCTACGACATAGGCCAATTTGGCCCCAGGCTTCAGGACGCGTTTCAGCGCCTCAAAATGCCTTGCCATCCCACCGAAGTACAACTTCGTGACCCTGTGATACAGCCGTTCAAATCCTGAAGTTTTCCCCAGCATCGTGCGCCGCTCTTCGATCTCACGCGCAAGCGATTCAATCTTTTCATGGCCTCGTATCCAGACGTCGTCGTCATCCGTTTTATAGATACTTCGCGTGTTGGATCGTATGAGGGTCTTTTTCAAAGTCCGTAAGTCTTCCATATTCCGTGCGAAACCCAGGAGTACCATCTCGAGCCGTGTTGTGCGTGAATAGTCTTTTTCATTGGGATAGGGGGGGGAGGTGATCACCGCATCGACCGATTCCGGTTCAAGTACGTCGGGAATGTGCCGTGCATCAGCCAGAAATGCCTGAGTCGTTAGGTCATGGCTTCGAGGAAGTTGTCGCAGGTCTTCTACTATGGCGTTGACACGAGACAGCCAGGCATTTACGACCGGAGCATCGTCTTTCCATTTTCCCACGCCGACCTCCGGACCGAAGTGGAGGTTGCTGATGTCATCTACCAATGCTTTAGCCAACGCCAAACGCTCGTGCGCCCAGAATCGTCTGTCTCGTTCTTCTTCGAGCACGTTTATCAAAACTAAAACCTTGTGTAACGGCAATGGACTGATAGAGTGCTTTAGCAGGATTTTCTCGACTTCCGGTGGGAGTGTGCGCAGCTGGTTCGGGTGAGCCGAGTTTTCGGAGAAGAATGGAATGTCCTGGATGTTGTCCGACTCTAAGCGGCATAGCGTTTTGTCGGCGATGCGTCGAGCATGTTCGGCTAGCCCATCGGGCGAAGGACTCCAATCTGTCTTCACGCAACTCGCAAAGTGAGCCATCGGTAAGGCTTCGAAGCCGACGCCTGAGATTCCCAACTTCTTGCTCTCTACGATTGTAGTCCCTGTTCCACAAAATGGATCCAGCACCAGTCCGTCGTTACGGACGCCGAAATCATCCAGGTATTTGCGGACCAGGTGGGGTGGAAAGGAAAGAACAAACCGATACCACCTATGTGCAGCACTATCATGACCTTGAACTTTGTTAGTGTTGCCGTATTTGCCCGGAGGCTCTTTGGCGGTTCTTTTTATTGTTTGTGTCATCATGGGTCCTCTTGCCCCATTGCCCTTTGGCCTCTATTCTCCGACTTTGCGTTCAACATGGGCCAGCTATCAGGTAGCAAATGGGTTCCTTTACTCTTTCTCCGGGCTTGTGATCCGGGCTTCGAGTTCGTTTGCTTCTTCTTCCCTGTTGGTTTTTTTCAAGAGCGCGACGTAGTTCCTGAGGGTGCGGGCCACGATCGGGTGCTCCTTGCCCAAGGCCTGTTCATGGATCTTAAGGGCTCGAGCGAAGAGCGGTTCGGCCTTTTCGTATTTTTCCTGCGACAAATAGAGCAGCGCCAAATTGTTGGCCACGTTGGCGATCTTTTGGTCTTCGGCGCCGAATTTTTTCTCGTTAATGGCCAGGGCCCGGATCAATAAGGGCTCGGCTTGCTCGAATTGCCCTTGCAGGCGATAGAAGTCGGCAAGCCTGGTGAGGCTGGACACCAATCGTGGGTTCTCAGGGCCGAATGCTTGTTCATGGATGTGCAGCACGCGTTTCAGCAGCGCCTCGGCTTCGTCGTGGGCTCCCTGTGCGGCATGCATGAAAGCGAGATTGTTGAGGCTGCCGACGAGACTCGGACTCTCGGCCCCATGGTTTTTGGTGTTGATGGCCATGGCGCGTTCCAGCAACGGGATGGCTTTCCCGTAATGCCCCTGGGCCCGGTACAGGAGCGCGAGATTATTGAGACGTTCGAGCAGGGCGGGATCGTCCGGCCCCATGGCCCGTTCGGTGATTGCAAGGGCTCGGGTCAAATGCGTCTCCGCTTCTGCATAGCGTTCTTCCGCTGCCAGCACACCCGCGAGATTTTTGAGATCCAGCGTCAGATCAAGGTGGTCTGTGCCAAGTGCCCGCTCACGAACGCGCAAGGCCCGTTCAAAAAGAGGCCGGGCTTTTTCATAGTGTTTTTGAGCATGATAGACGGCGGCGAGGTTGCTCAGGCTGGCGGCGAATTGAGGGTCTCGGTCTCCCAGAATCTTTTCATTCAGCGTGACGGCCCGGCTCAACAGCGGTTCGGCCTGCTCATATTCACCCTGTGCATCATGGAGCCCGGCCAGCTTCGTCAATGTTTGGGGAAGACGGGGATCTCGTTCCTCAAACGTTTCGGCTTCGTCGAGCGCGGCGGTGTACGCTTCCCGTGCCTCCTTGAAACGGCCCTGCTGAAAGAGTAGATCCCCTCGATCCACGTGCCGGTTCCAAGGAGCCTTCTCGTCTTCGCATCCCGTGAAGCCGATCATTCCGACCAGGCAGATTGCCATCAACCGTTTCCAATGACCATTCAGCATGTCAGCACCTTTTTCTGTATCCGCGAGAAGAGAACATTGATCCTTGATTGGCTCGTGGAAGGCGATTGTAACGGGGGGAGCGGTCCGTGCCAACTGAAAAATGCCAATGAAGGCTTCGACGATTTTCCATCAGGGCAGCGCTCGGCTCAAGGCAGGAAGCGTACGGCAAGCAGGGCGGCTTCATGAAAACAGATCGAGTTGCGCCGTCGATGGTCTGGTGAAGGTGGCAGGAACGGCGTCGGCTCGTTCGAATCGATCATAGCCTTCTTTGCGAAACGCCAGATCGAATAATTGTTCGATGGCGTGCCACGTCGAGCCTCGTCCCCGATGGCGTGCGAAGAACCGCTTTTCTTCCAGCGTGCCGCCTCGGCTTTCTTTGAGGCGGTTGGTGATTTTTTGGATGCGGTCGGGAAAGGCGGCTGCCATGCGTTCCAGAAACACGGGTTGCACGTTGTCGTTGAGCCGTAAAAGCGTATACGCGGCGCGTGTGGCGCCGGCCTGTCGCGCCTGGTGAAGAACGTGCGGAATGTCCTGTTCATTCAGCCCCGGAATGACGGGGCCAATCATGACGGCCGTCGGGATGCCGGCCGACGAGAGGGTTGCCATGGCTTCCAAGCGTTTGGTGATGGAGGGGGCTTGCGGTTCGACTTTTCGCGCGACCTCGTTGTCGGCAAAGGGAATGCTGAAATAGACGCGGACCCAGGCGCGTTCATGGAGTTTTTGCAGAAGATCCAGATCCCGTTGAACGAGTCCGGCCTTGGTGATGATGGTGACGGGATTTCGAAATTCGACACATACCGACAGACAGGCCCGTGTGAGCTCGTACGTGGCCTCCAGCGGTTGATAGCAGTCGGTGTTGCCGGAAAAGACCACGAGTTCTCCCGTCCACGAGGGTTTCAAAAACGCCGTGCGAAGCGCAGCCGCCGCGTTGGGCTTCACGATGAGCTTGGATTCGAAATCCGTCCCTGCCCCGAATCCCCAATATTGGTGACTGGGTCGTGCGTAGCAATAGGCACAGGCGTGAAAACAGCCGCGATAGGGGTTCACGCTCCAACGAAAGGGCAAATCCGGGCTGTCGTTTCGACTCAGGATGGCCCCCGTCTGTTCCTCGAAGACCTGCGTCACGACGTGAGGTGCCGGTTCGAGGAGTTCCCGGTGATGGGAATCAAAGGGATTGGGCGGATTGGCGATTGGCTTCATGGGATCATCATCGGATGAGGCAAGCGTTGCGCGACCGGCTTGCATCCCATGTCCAATCATACCGCTCCCCATCGTCTTTTGACCAATCATTTCTCATGGATTCCGTCCTGTTCGTTTTTGCTTGTCTCGTTCCTGAGCTTTGCGATACTCTCGCCATTCGAGCGCACCTGTTCCCTCAATGGTCCGTTTTGGCTGCCCCCGTAGCTCAGGTGGATAGAGCAACGGTTTCCTAAACCGCAGGTCGGACGTTCAAATCGTCTCGGGGGCACCATTCTCGATCATGTCAGGCAGATTGCGAGACCCCGACTGGTCTATTGTTGAAATCGGGGCAAACTGAAACGCGAGGGATTCTGGATACCGCCTGGTGCATGTTTCCCTGCAAAAAAAGGAGCCGTTCTGATGTTTCGTCACGTTTCCTTGCTCTACGTTCTGTTCGTCATTCTAGGCTTCACCGGTCATGCGTGGAGTCAGAATTTCAGCGACGTCGTCGTGTTCGGAGATAGCCTGAGCGATTCCGGTAATATCGGTCAGAGCCTGAATCTGCCGGAGGGCAGTAGTTTTACGACCAATCCCGACCCGGTTGCCGTCGAGATCGTGGCACGGACCTTCGGGGCATCGGGCAAACACTCACTCGCCGGAGGGTCGAACTACGCTTGGGCAGGGGCTTGCATGAACCCGGAGACGCCATGCGACGCGGATGCGGTGCCGACGGTGAGGGAGCAGATCGACCAGTATCTTTCTTTCCACCAGACCGGAGCCGACCCGGATGCCCTGTACAGTCTTTGGGGCGGCCTGAACGACGTTGCCGACTCCCTCGTCAATGACCCGGCCAATGCGCCGCTTCATACGTTGGCAGCGGCTGCCGTCAACGTGGAGCAGATCAAACGCCTCCAGGAAGCCGGCGCCCGTCATATCTTGGTCTACAACCTGCCTGACATCGCTGTGACGCCCTATGCCGCGGCTTTTTCCGAGCCCGCTCGAGTCGCGCTGTCCGGGTTGAATGCGGCCTATAACGAGAGGCTCGAGGCCGGGTTGCGCGACCGCGAAGCTGGCATCATCCCAATCAACGTCTGGGCCCTGACGGGGGAATTGCTCGAAACACCCGAAACGTATGGCTTCACCGACGTCACGGGAACGGCCTGCGGGGAGCCGAATGCCTCCAGTGCGGTCGCGGTCACATGCGGTCCGGAGGGGTCCGGGTATCCCGTAACCGATAAGTCCGACGACACCCGACGGTATCTCTTTGCGGACCGTAGTCACCCCAGCGGTGCGACCCACGAGATCATCGCGAACGTGGTCACGTCCACTCTTGCGGCACCGGTTCAGGTTTCGCTGGCAGGGGAAGGCGGCGTTGAGATCGCGGCAATTCATCGCAGTGCCGTGTCCAATGAACGGATGACGGACTTTCGGCTCGACCGTGGCAGTTGGCGAGGCTACGTAACGGGACGTATCGGTACCCAGAAGCTCAATGCCCTGCCGCGTCTCGGCGACACGCGAGCCGACGTGCAGGTGCTGACTGTGGGGGTCAACCACCGTGCGGGGTCCGAATGGTGGTGGGGGGCCGCAGTAAGCCTCGGTCGCTATGATAATGATGCCTCGGGTGCGAGTCTCGACAGTACCGGGGTCCTCGGCTCACTCCACGGCACGTGGCGTCGTGATGGCCTGTATCTGAGCGGTGCGTTGAGTGTGGGCAAGACGTCGGTGGATATCAAGCGCTCGATTGCCCTTGGATCGGCGGTGCGTGCCGAGCAGGGTTCCACCGATGCCGGTCAGTTCGGAACCGACCTCGAGTTCGGCTGGATGCTCGGGAACTCCCAGGGGCTCCGACATGGTCCCTTCCTGGGGCTCGCTTGGCTTGATCAGACGATCGACGGGTACCGGGAAAACGGAAACCTCTCCACCTCGATGAATTTTTCCGACTTTACCCGGAATTCTCTCATCGCGCGTGGAGGTTACTCCGTCGGGGGGACCATGGCCTGGGACTCTCTGACCCTTCGTCCCTACGCCGGTCTCGCCTATGAGAGGGAATTCAAGGATGATCCGGTCTCGGTGACGGCAGGCTCCAATACCATGCCGGGCCGCTTCACGCTCTCGGGATTCATGCCGCCGCGCGAATGGGCGAGCACCGATTTCGGTCTTGCCGTGGACGTCCATGAAAACGCAAGCGCCTTCGCCGGGTACTCCGGCCGCTTCGGCAGCGAGTCGCGTCAGGACCACCGGCTGAACGTCGGGCTCCGCATTGCCTTCTGACCGGCTTCTTGAGAGCCGACAGATTCGGTCGGCGAGTGAGAGAACGCAGACGATTGCATCTCATGCGCAATCCTCTTGGTCCTGCGATGGAGTCCAACGCATTGGGAAGAGGCCCCATTTTTTAACGGCAGCGATCAGGGCGTTTGGATTTCGTGGTTGGGGTGAATCGTGATTCGCTCACCAAAGGTGTCGAGAGTCCCGATTCCGAAGTGAGGATTTTCGACCATCGTCGTGTGAGCCATGCGACGGTCCGTGGCGTTTTCGAATTCAAACCGGACTCGGAGTGTCTCGTCTGCAAGCACGATGACCTTCATGTCGAGAATCCCGCCCATGCCCGGGTGCCAGGCCATGAGAGTATAGACGCCTTCCGGAACATCCGGGAGGGTGAAACGGCCTTCGGCATCCGTCACGGCATGATAGGGGTTCGTCACGGCCACTCCCCACGTTTGCATAAACTCATGGAATTCACATTCCAGGTAAAAGATGCGTCGCCCCTTGGTAAAGGCAATCGTCTCAACGAGAGGCGTGCCCGGGAGGTGGTCGTGCGCTCCTGCATCGGTCTTGGGATGATAGGGATTCATGCGCAGCGGGCGATGAAACATCACTTCTGATTCGAAAGGAGCGACTTCATACGCCAGGATGTCGTGGATAATGGGGTCCATGTTCACGATGCTGAGATTCTGGTGGTTCCGGACGGTCATCACCGGTGGAGTGAGCGTACAGTCCCGGGCTTCGATGGTCGGCGAGGAGGAGGGAAACGGTTTCCCTGGTGAATGTCCTCCAACATGACCACGGCATGTTGCAGTCCTCCGTCAGCCGAGACTTGGACCTGGTCGAGCAGGCGCCAAGCCGTCCCGGTAGAAATCCGGCCGCAGAACACGGGTTCGGTATAGGTGATGAGATTGAAGGCTTTCGGCGGGGGCGGGGGGCCGTTCAGAATGACCTGGCCCACAATGTGGCCACCATTGACAACGGGCTGAGCCGTATAGGCCCCGCCCGGGGCAGGCAGCAGCCACAGGACCACCCCGGTGAGGACACTCAGACGTTTCATGAGGACGGCCCCCATCAACGATGGGGGCTTCTTGTATGGCAAGGCTTCACGTGCGGATGAGTCTTTTTATTTCACGCTCACCCGTACGGCATCCTTCTTGGGGCGTCCCTGTTTGGCACGAGTTCGGGCTCGAGTGTTTAACGTCGTGTCGTCAGTCAGATAGAAGAACTGGTCGTCCACCGACAGCTTGTCGGACCAGGCCCGGCAAGCGTCGCACATTCGGATTTTGCGTCGGTCGGGGCTCCAGAAGCGCTTTTCGCAATGACAGGCTTTGCCGCAGAGACAGTTGACCCATCCGGCATAGGGAGAAGGTTCGGGTTCTGGAATTTCCTGTTGATTCACCAGTTCCCGTGCTTTTTCAACGGCACGTGCCCAGGATCCCCAATGCCGAACGAAAAATTGAACAGAATAGGCTTTTTCTTCGGCGAGATCGTATTCCAACTGAGTCAGATGAGCCCGTCCTTCCTGGCCCATGAATCGCGCCAATTCTTGCAAGGCCTGGTGTCGTTTCCAAGCACTGAGTGGTTCCAACGATCCTCGGCCTCCACCCCCGCTTTTACTTTTCGCCATGGTTCGACTCCTTACTATCCAACCGGTTTTCTCAAGAGCAGTCTTCCGGTTTCGAATCGCACGCCTGTTGCGTACTCCATATCTCTACACGGTAAGCTGAGACCAGCAAGGCCCCGATGCGCTTGTCACATGTACTTCTGTACTTCTCTAAGTCTCAAATTAGTACAGAATACCATGTCTTACCGCATAAGGCTAGGGAAAATCTGAAAAAAATCGAGAAAGTTGAACGCCGGAGGCCCGATTGACCGTGATGAGGAGCAGCCGGACGTGGCACGTCGGTTCAAATGCCTGGTCGATCCTGTCCATCGTTGGGGGATGGCCACCTGCCGAGCATGGATGTATCCGCGGTCATGCGTCGGCATCGGGATAAAGGGAAAAATTTCTGCATCCGAGTCGAGGAGGGTCTATACTCCGGTCCATGTCTTCCGAGCACCAGACGGCCGAACGGAATCCATTGATTCCCATAGGGTGTGCGGTCCTGGCCGTTCTGATTGTTCCTCTGTGTATCTATTCAATCGGTCCCGAAGGCCCGATTCGGAAAAACCACGTCGTTTTTTCCACTGGACAACATCGGACGTCTTTCGTCGAGACAACCCGCTATCAAACCCTTGGATATCAGGGATCCTGTCTGCTCCAGGCTCGCGACCAGTTGCTGATTCTAGAAAGTGCAGAGGCTCGCGCGGATGGGACCTATCTTGCCCAAACGCTTGGCACAGGGAAACGAGGGTTCCCGGACTGTCCGACCCGGGCCCACGTGATCCTGTACGAACACCAGATCACCCTGAGACCGGATACGTGGGGCGGGGTTCAGGATGCCCTGACCCGGTTGTTCTCATCGGATTAACGCAGGAGCCTGCACTCGTGAACGGTCGTGAACTCGGGTGATCTCCCTTTTCTTCAGTTTTTTAATCGAGCGGCGAATTGCTGGCGGAACTTTGCGAGTTTGGGCGCAATGAGGTAGGTGCAATAGGGTTGGCTGGGGTTGCGCGTGAAATACTCCTGATGATACGCCTCAGCCGCGTAAAACGTTTGCGCGGGCGTGACCTCCGTCACGATCGGGGCATCGAACGAGTTGTTCGTGGTCAGAGCCGCAATGAGGTCCTTGGCCGTAGCCGCTTGTTCGGGAGAATGATAGAAAATGACCGACCGATATTGCGGGCCTACGTCGTTGCCCTGGCGATTGAGTGTCGTGGGATCATGAACGGCAAAAAAGATTTCCAGGATTTCACGGTACGTCATCACCGCGGGATCAAACGTGACCTGGACGACTTCGGCATGGCCGCTCATGCCGGTACAGACCGCTTCGTATGAAGGGTTGGGGTGCTGTCCTCCCATGTAGCCTGATTCCACCGATGACACGCCCCGCACGTGCTCGAACACGGCTTCAATGCACCAGAAGCATCCGCCCCCGAGGGTAGCCACGTCTTTTCCGTTCTTGGCCGTCATGAGACCTCCTGTGTTTGCGGTTTTGGACACACGAGCTGCCATTATACCGTCTCCCGACCATTCGATGCGACGGTTCCTGATCTTCGTCCGAATATTCCTGTAAAATACTCCTGCCCGGCCGTTTTCTTCTTGCACCGGCTCGCGTGTTTATTTACGTTACCGGCATGCTGGGAAAAGATCTCTCTGAGGGCTGGCCTGGGACTCCTGAAGCAGAAGCGACATGAATTCACTTTTTTTGCGATTCTATACGGCGCTTGTGATTGATCGGCCGGTCGTGGCCTTGGGACTGGTGTGTGTCCTGGTGGCGTTTTTCGGGTTTCACGCACCGAAATTCAAGCTCGATGCATCCGCTGAATCGATTGTCCTGGAACACGACGAGGCGTTGAAATATTACCGAGCCAGCCGCGACGTTTATGGGTCTGATGACTTTCTCATTGTGACCTATACGCCTCATGAAGATGTGTTCTCTCCAGTGGCGCTGGCACGTCTGCAAACGCTTCGCGATGAATTGGCCGGAATCGATTCGGTCCGGAGTGTCCTCTCTATTTTGGATGTGCCGCTTGTGAATAGCCCTCGAGTCTCCATTGCCGACTTGAGAAATGGGGAGGGGATCCGAACGCTGGAGACTCCGGGTGTTGACATGGAACTCGCCAGAAAGGAATTTCTGGAAAGCCCCATCTATCGAGACAATCTTCTGAGCCAGGATGGCCGTACGACGGCCCTGCAGATCATTTTCAAGGAAGACGAGACCTATCGCGCGCTACTGAACGAACGAAACCGGTTGGGAGAAAAGAAAGCCGAGTCGGGACTCACGCCAGAAGAAGCCTCGACCCTGGAAGCGGTCGAGCGAACCTTTTACGACCATCATACCCGCGTGGTCGAAGCCGAACGGAGGGACATCGCAAGCATCCGTGGGATTCTCGACAAGTATCGTGCCCATGCTCAACTGTACCTGGGTGGGACGCGTATGGTCGTCGCCGACATGATCGGGTTTATCGAGCACGACCTCGCCACATTCGGCGTCGGCATTCTCGTGTTCCTGATCGCGGCCCTGGTCTACTTTTTCCGTGCGCTGCGCTGGGTGCTGTTGCCCATGTCCTGCTGCGTGATTTCCGTGGTTGTGATGGTGGGCTATCTGGGCTTTGCCGATTGGCGGGTCACGGTCATTTCTTCCAATTTTGTTTCCCTGTTACTCATCATCACCATGTCCTTGACCATCCACCTCATCGTGCGATACCGGATTCTCAATGAACAGGTCCCGCAGACGGACCAGAAAACGTTGGTCTTGTCCACGGTGAGGGAAATGGCAGAACCCTGTTTGTATACTGCCGTGACGACGATCGTGGCGTTCTGTTCCCTGATCGTCAGCGACATTCGGCCGGTCGTGGACTTTGGCTGGATCATGACGATCGGCATCGCCTTTGCGTTCGTGCTGAATTTCATCTATTTCCCGGCGGTACTGGCGTTGCTCAAGCCGGAGAAGGCCGTTGCACGCGCGGATGCCACGCGGACGTTTACCATGGCGGTCGCCAGTGTGACGCTCAGGTATGCCAAGCCGATTGTGGTGGCTTGTGTGGCATTGGCCGTCCTGGGTGGATTGGGAATCGGACAATTGGAGGTGGAAAACCGGTTCATCGATCATTTCAAAAGCACGACGGAAATTTACCGCGGCATGGAATTGATCGATACGAAATTGGGGGGGACGATTCCACTGGACTTCGTGCTCGACGCCGATGAAACGGTGGCGGCTTCCCTCGAAGAGACGGATGACCCATTCGCTGATCCGTTTGATCAGGAAGAGGGGGCGACCGACGACGTGTCCTATTGGTTCAATGGCGATCGGTTAACGCAGATCGAAGCGATTCACGATTATTTCGAATCGTTGCCGGAAGTGGGCAAGGTCTTGTCTCTCGCTACGGGCATGAAGATGTTCAAGCAGTTGAATGACGGCCTGATGCCGGAGGATTATGAACTGGCGTTGCTCAGAAAGTACGTGCCCGATGACGTCAAGAAGGCGCTGATCGATCCGTATCTGGCTTCCGATGATAGCCAGACGCGTCTGACCATGCGGCTGATCGAATCCTCGCCGACCCTCAAACGAAAAGAATTGATCGAGCGGCTGCGTACCTACCTGGTCGAGGAGATGGGCGTGGCCGAGACGGCCGTGCATCCCACGGGCATGGCGGTTCTCTACAGTCGTCTGCTGCACAGTCTCTATCGGTCTCAGATCCTGACGATGGGCATGGTCTTTGTGAGCATTCTGCTGATGTTCATCGTGCTCTTTCGCAAGATCTCATTGGCGATTCTGGCGATTTTACCGAACCTGTTGGCGGCCTGTGCGGTGCTGGGCCTCATGGGTTGGTGGGGGATTCCCCTGGACATCATGACGATTACGATTGCGGCGATTACGGTGGGCATCGCCGTGGACCACGCCATCCACTATATTCACCGGTTTCAGGTGGAATTCGTGAAACACCGCACGTATCGGGAAACCATTCTGGCGTGTCATGGCAGCATCGGTCGTGCCATTTATTATACGGCTCTCACGATTACGGTGGGATTCAGCATTCTGGCCTTTTCCAATTTCATCCCTACCATCTACTTCGGGTTGCTGACCGGCTTTGCCATGATGGTGGCCCTCATGAGCAATCTCACCCTGTTGGCCGCGTTGCTCATGTTCGTGAAACCACTGGGTCCGGAATCCACGTAAAGGCACGGAGCGTCGCCAGACCGGGGATGGTCAATCATCTTCGCGCAAAGGACTGGGGCCGTCTTCGGCTTCCCGCTGTCATGCCGGGGGCCATGACCTCTTCATACCGAGTCCCCTGTTTGTCATGCCGGACCCCGATCCAGCATCCAGGAAAACCAAAGGCACCATCCGTCATGCCGGGCTTGACCCGGCATCCAGAAGACTGAAAGAAAAGACTCTGGATTCCCGCCCCCGATTAAGGATGTCGAGGGCAGGCTTTTCGCGGGAATGACGATTGTGGGCGTGCTCGGGAATGACGGAGAGAGACTCCCCACCTCATGCCGGGCTTGGTCCGGCAGTCTTTTTTGTCGAGGCAGGGGCACCTTCTCAACGAGGGATCGGACACATGTCCCCCTCGTTCCGCAGATGGCTAGGCCGATTTCTGCGTGATGATCACGTGTTCCTTGGAGTTGGGCGCCGCATGCATCTCACTGCGTCCGAATCCGGCGTTGCGAAACATGGCGTCCCATTCCTTGAACGTGTACGCGTCACCCGCCGGGGTGGCGGCGAGCATGACCAGGGCAAAGTCTGCGGATTCCGGGCTGATACGATCATCATTCGGGACGAACTCCAACGTGATCACCCGTCCGTTCGACGTCAGGGAGGCGTGGACTTTTCGGAGAAAGGCCTCGCATTCCGACGGAGCAAAATGGTGCAGGAAGTTGGTCAGAAGGACAAGGTCATACCCTTCGCCAAAGTCGACGTCAAAGGCACTGCCGGGGATGGTGCGATAACGGTCTCCCAACGACGCGGCGTTCGCGTTTTCCTGCGCCACGGTCAGGACGTTGGGCCAGTCGACAGCGATGATTTCCGCCGTGGGAAACCGCTTTGCGATTTCCACGCCGAAGATTCCATGGCCGGCTGCCACGTCCAGGACCTTGCGGACCGTCCCACCCGTTGACAGAAGATGCTCGGCGATCCAGTTGGCCGGTCCGATCATCATGGGAACCATGGCACGGGCAAAGGTCACCCACTCGGGATGTTCCTCGGCCGTGGTCCCCTTGTCATCCAACGCCGTCCCGCCCTTTCGAACCGCTTCGGTGAGCAGGCGAAGACCATCATACAGAGGAGGCGCAAGAAGAAACTCCAGCGTCCCCCCTACGTAGGCTGGGGAGGTCTTGACCAGAAACACGTCCGAATCCCGGGTGAGGGCATACGTATTTCCCGATTTCGTGAGAAAGCCGAGCATCGTCAGATAGTCGGCCAGCATGCGGATGCCTCGCTCCGAGGCTCCGCACTGCTTTGCCAGAGAAGCAGTGGTCTGATGGCCTTCCTTGATGGCCGTGAAGATAGCCAGATCGACGGCAGCCTTGATGGTTGCGGTCCGTTGAATGCCAAAAGCCGTGTCAAAAAACAACTGAGGAGAAGGTGAGCCAGCAGATGTCATGGTCTTCCTCTTTTCGAATTTGGATGGTGAAAAAACTGCATGAACGGCCATGCCGTGACCAACGTGCAGAAGCCGCGCGAGGCCCGACTACGGCGTGATGCGCAATTGTGAAAATCGTGAAATTCAGGTACAACTTCGCGGGAAGTGTAGCACGTTCTCCAATCAATTTCGCAAGCTCGGTTGCATGACAGGATTGGAAAGAGCCGGTCGAATGTGTCGAGCCCGGACTATTCGTCATCGGGGTGGGCACCCCGGCGGCAGCTTCAGAACCCGTTCGATCGATATCCTGAAACGGGATGGGTCTTGCCTTCATTCAGGAGGGAATGCTCGATGACGTTTTCACGGGCCAGGCTATTTGGTGCGATGTTGATGATCGGGATTGTCTCGATCATCGCGCCAAGCATGGCGAGCGCGGAGACTGGGCGGTCAGGATGGTACGTCGGCGGTGGAATCGGAGCAAATTGGACTTCCCGTATGGAGCAGGTGGGCTGGAACCGGGAAACGTACTGTTACCCTGATGCGTGTGATCAGCCGGGTTTGAGCAAGGACATCCAAGGGGTTTCCATCCCGGGATACCGCTGGATGTATGATCTTGACGTGGAGGCCGGATCTGCATTTGAAATTTCAGTGGGCCGCATGTTCAACCGTTGGCGCCTGGAAATTTCCGCTGCACAGCGGACAAACGACGTTGAACAGCAGTTTCGCGGGATCACCTACCTGGACGGAACGTCTCCCATCCATCCTTCTCAAGGCAATAGGGTGACGTCCAATTCCATGGCCAGGATCGATGATCTCACGACGCGCGTTCTTTCGTTGAACGCGTATTATGATTTCACGAACGTGTTCGCCAGGATAACGCCGTATCTGGGCGTTGGGCTGGGGGTCGCGTTTGTCGAGATATCCGGCCTGCATTTTTCCACTGATTATCAGGATTTGTCCGATCCTTCGAGAGATCTGTCATTTTACAACAGCAGGCAGGATGTCGATCTGTCCGATACCGTCTTCATGGGGAACGTCTACGCCGGTACGGATTACAGCTTGACCGACGAGACCTTGTTGGGGGTGAAGCTGACGTATTCCATGATGGATGACGTGGACGCCACGGGCCGTTACTCGACTCATCCGGCGCATCGAGAAGATCCCGGGTTTATCAACCACAATACGTTCAGTGGGCCGCGGCAATTTTCCGTCATGTTCACGATGAAATACCTGTTGAGCGACTGAAGCCCCCATCCTTGGCCAGGCCACACCACACCACGCGACACTCTCGCACGGCGTGGCAGACTTGGTTTCCGTTTGTTGCCGGGGAATGGCCTGTCACAAGAGTGGCTTGATCGTCAGGAAGTGGATTCCAGTTCGCCGAGCGCTTTCAACAGATCCGGATGCTGGAGTCGGTATCTGAAATCGGACAGGATTTTTCGAGACGACAGGCGTTTTCCTGGTTCATGGGCGGTGGTTTCCGGTGGCACCGCGACGTGAAAGCGTTCCGCGGCAAAGCGACAGATCTCCGACCAACGTCGTGGTTGGCCGTCACTGACGATATACATGGATCCGGGCGAGGCACGTTGCAGAGCAAGCAGGCACAGTTCCGCCACGTCTTCGACGTGGATGAGATTCACGTATTTCCTCGAATTGTGGATTCTGCCTCTTCGAATCCAGTCGAAGACGTGGCGCCCCGGCCCATAGAGCCCGCATAATCTCAGAATCGTCGCCCCGAACCTGCTGCGCAAACGTTCTTCACTGGCCACCCGTGGGATGGAAAAGTCGAGCGGCGCCCGTTCGTCTATGACGTCGGGAAGGCCCGTTGGAAAGGCCGACGTGCTGCCCAGGATGAGCAAACGGCTGTTCCGTTCACTTGCGTGTTGCGCAAAGTCCTGAGCCATCTCTTCAGGAAGAGCCGGAAAACACCAGACAATATCCGACTCCGGGGGCACGTGTGCCCACGTCTCGGGTCGCGCAAGATCAAAGAGGATGCGGTGATCGGGGTGGGCAAACGAGAGATGATCCGATGGGGACCGACTCGTGGCCAGTGCCGGACGATGCCGTTGCCTGGCGGCGTGGTAGATGAATCGTCCGGTATATCCGGCCCCCAGGATTACGAGAGGGGAAATAGGCCGCGACGGCATGGGTTCGGTTCTTCAGGAAAAGCAGGTGGCGTCACGGCCGGGCTGCTGAGACTCGGTCCAAGGGATCTTCATGGTCCGGGAGGCTGTGCGACTCCGGTCAGCCTTTGCTCAGGATCGATGCCACGACGAGAATCGTCATGGTCGTGATGACGGCCACGTAGACGGTCACGCTTCGATCATTTAACCACGTCGTTTGCCAATCTTCGGGATACAGGGATTTTCCCATCAGATAGAGGCCTTCTTCGTACAGTCCGAGCACCTGTTCAATTTCGATCAGGGTTTGTTTGGCCATGCGGTGGCGGTCGCGTTGCTGCACAATCAGGTAGACGAACAATGCCGAGAACAGCATGGTACCGGTAATGGCAAAGATCTTGATGGTGGGATGAGCGGGATGGGGAGGAGAGAGTGCGAGAATCGTGATGAGGAGCAGGACTAAAAAAGCGCTGCCGAAGGCCGTCAGGCGCATCATCTGTTCCCGGCGTCGGAAGACTTCTTCCTTGTACCAGGGATAGAGAACCCGCAGGATTGCAAGCTGTTCTTCGCTTAACGCGACCGTGGGCCTGTTCATGATCAACTCTGCGCCAAGGGGGTAAGATGGGTTTGCATCCAGTTGGCCAGATGAATGGTCATGTGACGAAAATCTTCGGGTTTGCCAAACTGGTGATCGGCCTCGGGAAGCAGCACGAGTTCTTTGGGGCCGGACAAGGCGTCCTCCAATCGTCGGATCTGATGGAGGGGGACGAGTTCATCCCGTGTTCCATGCACGATCAGGACGGGGGCGTGGATGGTACGAGCCGCCTCGTAGGCGTTGAAGGTACGGCAATTCTCGTAAAACGAGAAATCCAGACGAATCGGGGTCGTTCCGCCCCTCACGTCGGGAATGGAATTGGTGCGTTTCCATGCTTCAAGGCCATCGGACCCGAATTCCCGTTCCAGCATTTCCGGAAAATCCGGGACGGGACATTTGAGGCCGATGGCACGAAGTTCAGGATGCTTGTGCCCCACCAGGATGGCAATGAGGCCACCGAAACTGGATCCGATGATTCCTGGGTTGTGATACCCGTGTGCCCGCAGGGTGGCGATGGCGTGTTCCAACTGATCACAACACGTGGAAACCGTGAGCCGGCTGAATGCTCCGTCGGATTCGCCCATGCCGAACCAGTCGAAGCGAAAGGTGGCGATCGCCTGGGCACCCAGAAGTTGCGTCAGGCGGAGGTTGGTGCGACTCTCTTTATTCGAGAGAAATCCATGGCAGAGGATGACGGCCCGATCACTTCGATGAGCGGGTTCCGCCAGAACGGCCGAAACCGAGTTGTGTGCGCCGTCCCGAAATACCAAAGGGGTTTCTTGCATGGCTGAATCCTGAAGAAGATCGAGCGATGATGTCAATCTGCGCAGGTTCTCTCTCGATGCGATGGCCTGACCCGCTACGACCGCGTGCTCAGGAAATAGAAATGATTGGTCGGGCCACGGCCATGACCAAGGGCCAAACTATGACGAATCGCAGACGTGACGTACTGTTTCGTGGCTTCGACCGCGTCAGGGAGGGCCTTCCCTAAAGCCAGGTGAGCGGAAAGGGCCGAGGCGAAGGTACAGCCCGTGCCATGGGTGTGAGGCGTGTCGATCCATTCTCCCTTGTACACGTGAAAGAAGCGCCCATCATACAAGAGATCGGTGGCGGGAGATCCCGGTAAATGTCCGCCCTTGATCAGGACGTGCTGGCATCCAAACCGGTGAAGCGCTTTGGCCGCCTCTCTGGCTTCGGCCAGCGACCGGATCGGCAACCCTGTCAACCGCTGGGCTTCATGGATGTTGGGCGTGATGACGTAGGCTAAGGGAATGAGGACGTCTCGGAGTGTTTCGACTGCCTCGGGCTGGAGCAGATCATGTCCACTTTTGGACACCATGACGGGATCGACGACGACGCGAGGCCCGTGATACTGTTTCAATTTTCGGCTGATGAGAGACGTGAGAGAGGCAGAAGACAGCATCCCCGTTTTGACTGCGGCCACGTCGAAATCGGTGAAAACGGCGTCGATCTGTGCCTCGACAATGGATTCGGGGAGATCGTGAATGGCACTGACGCCCGTGGTATTTTGTGCGGTAATCGACGTAATCACCGACATGGCGTAGGTGCCGTTTGCCGACAGGGCTTTCAGGTCTGCCTGGATCCCGGCTCCGCCACTCGAGTCAGAACCCGCAATGGTCAGGACTTGTTTGAGCATGGAGAAAGAATGGAACGGAAGAATGGCCGTCTTGATCGTCGCCCGGGTATCGACTCTAGCATGGGCCATGGATACGGTCAAATGCCGGTCGACTCCCTTGAGCGAGGCCCGTGTCTCGACGCACGTTCATGGCATGGCGGGTTGTCTGCGGCAGGCCGGATTCTCGCTTGCGGGAGTTGGTGAACGGATGAGGAACCCCGTCCGTGCCTAACGAATCGGTGATCTGATTGGGTCGTCACTCACGCTTGTGGAAGATCGGAGGCCTGGTGTTGTATGGTGCGTTCCTTGGCCTTGCTGCCTGTTCCTCCGAATATCAGGAGGTGAAGATCGTCGTCGAGGACTTTCGATTTTCTCCGGCTCGGGTCGCTGTGAACGCAGAGCAACCGGTGCACTTGGTGGTGAGGAGTCAAAGCCGGGAACTCCACCGGTTTCAAAGTACCCTGTTGTCCCGACCTCAGGTCCACGTCGCGTGGAATGACGACGAGAAACCCGAATCGCTCGATCGCGGATTTTCCCTTGCTCCCGGAGAGCGCGTCGAACTCTTTTTGACCATGACACCGGGGGTGTATCATTTTCGGTGCCCCATCAAGGGACATGGCGGGATGAAGGGGATGATCGTCGTTCAAAAGGCCGCAAGCTAGTCCTCGCACCCGATATGACCGCTGAGCATCACACTTCGTCATTCTTGCACGCGCCAGTCCGTCATTCCCGCGCCCCTTCAATCATTCTGCGAAGACCCCCATTCGTCATCCCCGTACGCCCCAAATCGTCAGTCGTCATTCCCGCGAAAGCGGGAATCCAGGGTTTTGGCCTTTGCTTTATTCTTCCGGATACCGGGTCAAGTCCGGCATGACGAATGGCACCTTTGGTTTTCCTGGATGCCGGATCGGGGTCCGGCATGACGGTTGAGGCACCTTGAATCGTCATCCCCGTATGCCCCAAATCGTCAGTCGTCATTCCCGCGAAAGCGGGAATCCAGGGTCTTTGTCTTTTTCTTTTATTCTTCTGGCGACCGGGTCAAGCCCGGTATGACGAATGGCACATTTGGTTCTTCTGGATGCCGGATGGGGAGTGGTGCATTCATGCATGCGCTTGACACCCCCGGGCTTTGTTGTTAGGTTCGGGTTGCAAGTCTTGTATAATCTTTTGCCGCTCGGAACGAGCCTTGGCGGCAGTCATTTCCGTGACCGTTCAGAATCTTATCCTCTCGCTTCATCAGTTCTGGGCAAATCAGAATTGTATCATTTGCCAGCCGTATGACGTGGAAAAGGGGGCTGGCACCTTCAATCCGGCTACCTTTCTGCGTGCCTTGGGGCCTGAGCCGTGGCGGGCGGCGTACGTCGAGCCGTGCCGTCGCCCCACCGACGGTCGGTATGGTGACAATCCCAATCGCTTGCAACATTATTATCAGTACCAGGTGGTCATCAAACCCTGCGTGGATACGATTCAGTCGTTGTATCTGGAGAGCCTTTCCACGCTGGGGATCGATCCTCGCAAACATGACGTTCAGTTTATTCAGGACGATTGGGAATCTCCGACGTTGGGCGCATGGGGGCTTGGCTGGGAAGTCCGGCTCGATGGAATGGAGATCACCCAATTCACCTATTTTCAGGAAGCCGGTGGGCATACCCTCGATCCGGTGACCGTGGAACTCACCTATGGAACGGAGCGGATCGCCATGTATTTACAGGGCGTCGACAACGTGTACGATCTCCGGTGGTCCGCAGACGTCAGCTACGGAGATTTATTCCACGATTCGGAAGTCCAGTTCTCCCGTTATCATTTCGAGGCCGCGGATATTGCCATGGTTCACGCGATGTTTGATTCCTGTGAGCGGGAAGGGCACCGGTTGTTGCAGCAGGGACTTGTGCTGCCGGCCTACGATTACTGTATGAAAACCTCTCACCTGTTCAACGTGCTGGATGCACGAGGCGCGCTGAGCGTGGCCGAACGAACAGGCTATATCGGTCGCGTGCGTGGACTCGCGAGGGGCTGCGCGGATGCCTATGTCGCAAGAAGAGAGAATTTGGGGTTTCCCTTATTGGCCGGATCGGCGGCGATGGCGAAGAAGGCTGTCAAGAAAAAGCCGGGTCGTCTGCAAGCATAATTGTTCGTACTCTGTCCATGCCATCCCCACGGTCGTCTGCAACCCACCTGCCTGCGAAACGTTCCCGACGACCCCGTCTGGCCACGACGTCTTTTCTGCTGGAAATCGGATCCGAAGAGCTGCCGTGGCAGATGATTCATCCGGCCATGACGCAGCTTGCTCAATTGCTGGAAGACTGTTTGGCGAATCAGCGTCTCTCCTATGACCACGTCCGGACTTTCGGCACTCCGCGTCGTCTCGCGGTCCTCGTCCGGGGATTGGCCACCAGGCAAACATCGGCCCTGAAGGAAACGCTGGGGCCTCCCCGAACCGCAGCGTTCGATGCCGAGGGGCGCCCAACCAAAGCCGCCGAGGGTTTTGCAAAATCTCAGGGGGTTGACGTCGAAGACCTGGAGACTCGGGAAACGCCCAAGGGGAGCTATCTCTGTGCAGTCAAACGGGAGAAGGGGCAGCCTGTGGCGAAGGTCTTAACCGAGCAGCTCCCTGTTCTGCTTCAACGACTCACGTTTTCGAAGACCATGAGGTGGAATGCATCGGGTGTTCGCTATCCACGGCCTATCCGATGGCTGGTTGCGCTCGTTGGCACCAAGCGGTTGTCCTTCGATTTCGCCGGAGTACGGTCCGGATCCCGTTCCTGGGGACACCGGTTTTTGTCGAGTGGGGCGAGCCGGGGAATCGAAATCCGTCGGCCAGAAGATTATGAAGCGGCCTTGACGCGCTCAGGCGTGGTCGCCGATCCGGCCCGACGTCGGGTGATGCTTGGCCAACGACTCGACCACCTTGCCCGTTCGGTCAAGGGCGTCGTGTATCAGGCCAATCGGGAAGAACTTCTCGAACAAGCGGTCTTTTCATTGGAATGCCCGAATATTCTCGATGGGACGTTTGATCCAAACTATCTGGCGTTGCCCCCGGAAGTCCTGATTGCCTCCATGAAAGAACATCAGGGATTTTTCTCGGTCGTCAATCGGAAGCAGGACTTGCTCCCCAGGTTTTTCGCCCCTGCCAATCTGAAAGTAAACAATATGGCGTTGATTCGGACCGGGAACGAACGGGTTCTGGCCGCTCGTTTGGCGGACGCCCGCTATTTTTTCCAGGAAGATCGCAAGGAGAAACTGGCCGACCGTGTGTCCAGACTGCATGGCGTCGTGTTTCATCAGCAACTGGGTTCCCTGCATCAGAAAACCGAACGGACGATGGCCCTGGCCGAAGCCTTGGCTGATGCTGCCGGTGTCCCGGACAAGAAGTCGTCGTGTCGGCGTGCGGCGTTCTTGAGCAAGGCCGATCTGGTCACGGGGATGGTCGGAGAATTCCCGACGCTTCAGGGGGTGATGGGGGAAAAATATGCGGCGCATGACGGGGAAGCCCTCGACGTGTGCCAAGCCTTGGGAGAATCCTATCGGCCTCGTACCCCTGATGATACCATTCCCATGACCATGGTAGGCAGGTTGCTGGCGTTGGCCGACCGATTGGATACCTTGGCAGCCTTTTTTTATGCCGGGATCGTTCCGTCCGGCTCGGAAGATCCCTATGGCCTTCGCCGAAGTGCATTCGGCGTGATTCGAATCATCATCGAAGCCGGATTGAAGATCGACGTGGGGAGCATCCTGGCCCAAGCGGGACGCCTGCTTGATGCACAGGGTGTCCGCGAGGCTCCATCACGCGGAGAAGGAAACGCTCCGACCCTGCTCAAATTTCTGGAGGAGCGGCTTCGCTACTATGGCCGGACGGTATCGGGGTATCGTGAAGACGTGATGGAAAGTGTCCTGGCACGTTCCACTGGCGCCGCCTGTGACGTCCGCGACTTGTTTTTGCGCATGGACGCCTTACAGACGATCACGGGCCAACAGGACTTTGAATCGCTGATCGTGGGCTTTAAGCGGGCGCACCGGATTGTGGAAAAAGAAGCATGGACGACCAGAACCGTGACGTCCGTGCTGTTGACGCACCAGACGGAGCAGACGTTACAGGAGGCCGTGGACACGGCCAAAGGTGCGATAGAACAATCGCTGGAAGCGCATGAATATCATGGAGCCCTGAGACACCTCATCGCGTTGAAAAGTCCGATCGACCACTTTTTCGAAGGTGTTCTGGTGAACGCCAAGGAACCTGAAGTGCGAGCGAATCGGTTGTCGTTATTGCGTCAGGTGGATGATCTGTTCTCGGTTTTCGGGGATTTGTCGCAAATCCAGGTTTCAGGATAGCAGGAGAATCGTCCGCGGTTCGTTGGCGGAATGAGGCTTGCTATGGTGGTTTCCGAATCCGGATTCCGATGGTTTCGCCGCGGGGTGACGCTGGGGTTGATCGTCGTCTGCAACCTGGTGCTGTTGGGGGCCTTGTGGTTCACCGGCCTGGATCTGGATTTTGTCCTGACCAATTCCGAACTCTATGATCCGGCATTGAGTCATTGCCTCCGGGTGGCCTGGACCGAGGTGTCCGGAGTTGAGGGGCCGATTCGGGTGTGTTCGGAATGGTTGGATACGACCGATCCCACCGGCCGCGTCCATACCCTGCGTTCGGGCGAGCCCTTGGCCATGAGCGTCGATGGGAATCTGTATTATGAAAACGCCAGAAATGCCGACCCTTGGGTGTTGGGACTGTTGATCTTTACCGGAGTGGTCATCTATCTGGGCATGTGGACCAAACGCGTGCTTCTGAACTGGTATGAGACGCGCCTTCGAAAGCAGGGGCCGTCGTCCTGAGTTTGGTGACGGAAGCCCTCACACACGTGCGGTCGAATGACTCCGGATCGGTTGGCGAATAAATTTTTGTAGGCAATCCAACGGTTGTGATAAATTTGTATTTTTGGCTCCGGTCGTCAGCAGCGAACTGTTCGGCCGGATCGCCTTGTGTCGGTTGACGGGGGACTCGCGCATGCCTAAGTACGTGTATTCCTTTGGAGATGGCAGGGCCGAAGGCAAAGGCTCCATGAAAGACCTGCTCGGCGGGAAAGGTGCCGGCCTTGCGGAAATGACCAATTTGAACATTTGCGTTCCTCCGGGATTTACCATCACGACGCAAGCCTGCCTCGAATATTTCAGCGCCGGCAAGCAGTATCCCGACGGCATGTGGACCCAGACCCTGAAGGGGCTGAAGCGGGTCGAGCGATGGATGAAGGCAGGGTTGGGGGATCCTCGAAATCCGCTGTTGGTGTCCGTGCGGTCCGGCGCGCGCGCTTCCATGCCCGGCATGATGGATACGGTGTTGAACCTGGGCTTGAACTCGGACACCGTCAAAGGGTTGGCCGCAAAAACGAACAATCTTCGCTTTGCCATGGATTCCTATCGTCGGTTTATCACGATGTTTGGCTCCGTGGTGATGAATGTGCCACGAGAAACCTTTGAAGCCGTCCTGAACCAGAAAAAGGAAGAAGTCGGCGCCGTGACCGATACCGAACTCTCCTCGGAGGCCCTCGGCGACCTGGTCTCAGCGTATCAGGAGGTGGTCAAGCGGGAAACCGGCCAAGCCTTTCCCGAAGATCCGCTCGAACAACTCGATATGGCGGTGAAGGCCGTTTTTGCATCCTGGTTTGGGGACCGGGCGGTGGCCTATCGAAAGATTTACGGCATTCCGGATGCGTGGGGAACCGCGGTAAACGTCGTGGCCATGGTCTTTGGCAACATGGGGGAAACCAGTGGAACCGGCGTCGTGTTTTCCCGAAATCCGTCCACCGGAGAACGAACGATTTTCGGGGAATGCTTGTTGAACGCCCAGGGTGAAGACGTCGTGGCGGGGCTTCGGACGCCCCTCTCCGTGTCTGCCCTGAAGGCCAAATTGCCCGTTGCCTATCAATCCCTCATGGCGACGCAGAAGATTCTGGAAAAACATTATCGTGACATGCAGGATATGGAGTTCACGATTCAGGAAGGCAAGCTCTACATGCTGCAAACGCGGAGCGGCAAGCGAACGGGGATTGCCGCGGTCCGGATTGCCGTTGATATGGTCAAGGAGCGGCTGATCGATAAGAGAGAAGCCGTGCGACGGGTCGATCCCGAACAGTTGGCGCAGTATCTGTATCCGATTTTTGAGCAAATCGAAGAAAAGAAGTCTCAACCGATTGGGCGAGGGCTGCCAGCCGGGCCGGGAGCTGCCTGCGGGAAGATTGCCCTGACTCCGGAGCATGCCGTGGCGCTCAAGGCACGGGGAGAAAAGGCCGTGCTCGTGCGGAAGGAAACCAGCCCGGACGACATTCACGGCATGCACGCGGCCGAAGGCTTCCTGACCGCCACGGGAGGGATGACGTCCCATGCCGCGGTGGTGGCACGACAAATGGGAAAGGTCTGCGTGGCCGGCTGTGAAGACGTCGAGGTGTTCGAGGAGGAAGCCAAGGTCCGAATCGGCCCGTCGGTCTTCAAGGAAGAGGATTATATTTCCATTAATGGATTTTCCGGATTCGTCTACGGGGGGATGGTGTCCGTGGTCGACTCGGAAGTCATTCAGGGGCTTCGGAGCACGCGTGCCACGGCGCAATCCGAAAAAGTCCGGTATTTTTTCACGATCCTGAAGTGGGCCGATGAGATACGGCGTCTCCGCGTCAGAGCCAATGCCGATGATCCGGAACAGGCCAGAATCGCGCGTGGGTTCGGTGCGGAGGGGATCGGTCTTTGTCGAACGGAACACATGTTCTTTGCAGAAGATCGTGCGCCGATCATGCAGGCGATGATCCTGGCCGCGAATCGAACAGAACGGGAACGGTATCTGGCCCAACTCCTGCCACTCCAGAAACAGGACTTCATCGGGCTCTATCGGGAGATGAAAGGGTACCCGGTCACGATTCGGTTGCTGGACCCGCCCTTGCATGAGTTTTTGCCCAAACGCGAGCAACTCATGGTGGAGATTGCGCGGGCCGATGCCCTGAACGGAAATTCGCCGAAGATCGAAGAGAAGCGAAAAATTCTGGCACGGATTGAAGAACTGCACGAATTCAACCCCATGCTCGGACTGCGAGGCTGTCGCTTGGGCATTACCATGCCGGAGATCACACGCATGCAGGTGCAGGCGATCATGGAAGCCGCCTGTGAGCTGGCCAGGGAAGGGAAGCGGATCGTGCCGGAAATCATGATCCCCCTCGTTGGCATGGTATCGGAAATGAAGGCGCAGAAAGCTTTGATCAGAGAAGTCGCCGATGAAACCATGAAACGCTGCGGGAAAACCCTGACTTATCTGGTCGGAACCATGATCGAGTTGCCCAGGGCCGCGGTTACGGCCAGACAGATCGCCGAAGAGGCCGAGTTCTTTTCCTTCGGCACGAATGATCTGACCCAGACCACCTATGGATTTTCCAGGGACGATTCCTCCAAATTTACGAGTTATTACCGAGACAACGAGCTGCTGGCATTCGATCCGTTTGCCGTACTCGACCGGGAAGGGGTGGGCGAGGTCATGCGGTTGGCCATGCGTGAAGGACGAGCGACTCGCCCGGAACTCAAACTCGGGATATGCGGGGAACATGGCGGAGAGCCCAGCTCCGTTGAATTTTGTCATCACCTTGGGCTCAACTACGTGAGCTGTTCTCCGTATCGAGTCGCGATCGCCAGGTTGGCCGCTGCCCAGGCCGCGTTACATGACGAAGACGCCAGGCCGGCTCCGGAGCCGACCCCCAAGCCGAAATCCGTGAAGACCGCGTCCCGTACCAAGAGGGCCGCGCGTCGTGCGACAACCACCACGTCGAGAGGCCAGAGACGGTCACGTCAGACTCGATCTCGCCGGTGAGCGACGTCGCCCAAGACGTCCGGTTCATGAGACAGGCCCTCAGGCTTGCGGCCCGAGGGAGGGGAACGGTTAGTCCGAATCCCATGGTCGGTGCCGTAGTCGTGGTAAAAGGGACGGTCGTGGGATCCGGATATCACCAACGGCCCGGTGGTCCCCACGCTGAAGTCGTGGCCTTACGACAAGCCCGCAGCCGTTCTCGGGGCGCGACCCTCTATACCACGCTCGAACCCTGTTGCCATACCGAGAAACGTACTCCCCCCTGCGTGCCGGCGATTCTTGAGGCGGGGATTCATCGCGTCGTCGTGGCGATGCGTGATCCCAACATTCACGTGGCGGGGCGTGGCATTCGGCAACTCCGGCGCGCGGGGCTTTCCGTAGACGTCGGGTGTCTTGGCAAGGAAGCGGCCACGCTCAATGAGGTCTATAGGCATTGGATCGGTACAGGCCGCCCCTTTGTCCTGCTCAAGGCCGGGATGACGCTGGACGGCAAGATTGCGACGGCTCGTGGCGAATCGCAATGGATAACGGGAGTCAGGGCACGGGAACACGTCCATTGGCTGAGGAGCCAGGTCGACGTGATTGCCGTGGGCGTGCAGACCGTTCTCATGGACGATCCCCGACTCACGGTTAGAGGTCAAGGACGTGCCACCGGTCGCCAACCGCTGCGGCTGATCTTCGACAGCCGTCTGCGCATTTCCCTCGGGGCGCGTGTACTTCAGAGCATTGAGCAGGTCCCAACGGCCATTGCCACGACGAAAATGGCCAGCCAACGAAAAATCCAACGATTGCAAAAGATGGGGATAGACGTCCTGATGCTTCCTCAAAAAGACCGGCGCGTCTCTCTTCGCACGTGTCTTCGGATGCTTGGACAAAAAGGCGTCACCCGTCTACTGGTGGAAGGCGGGGGGGAGTTGAACTCCGGCTTTTTGCGGGAAGGGCTGGTGAACCGGGTCTATCTTTACGCGGCGCCCGGCCTGTTGGGCGGGCAGAAGAGCAAAGGCCTGGTAGGAGGCCCCTCGCCTCGGCGGTTGACCGAAACAATTCCGGTGTCCAATCTTCAGGTCCAGTCTTTGGGCGAGGATGTGTTAATCACGGGAGACGTGTCGTGACGCATCCACCGGTGATCGGCGTCAAGGAAAAGCGTAAGAGGACAAATAGTGGATGACCCTGGGATTGAAAGTTTCAAAGTGGTTGAGAGAATCCAAGCAATGATAAGATAATCGCAGAAGACAACATGAAAATTTCCATTAAAAACTTCGGTCCTATTGCAGAAGCACAAGAGGTTGAGCTTCGCCCTTTGACCGTTTTTGTCGGTCCAAGCAACACGGGGAAGTCTTACCTCGCCGTCCTCATTTATGCTTTGCTTAGATCCTTTCAGTCTAGAGAGTATGTCCCCCTTCCCCTCAGAGAACGTAATAGAAGAAAGAGGCATGAAAGTGGGCTTCTATTTGATTTTGGCGAAGCGATTTCCGATGAGGTTGATGATTTCTTAACTCGATTAACCCAGGAAAAGGTACAAACAACAAACTTTTTTGATTTGCCTGAAAAGCTGCAGAAATTTTTCAAAGAAAAAATGGGTCAAGAGCTTGCTCTAATGTTTCATCAAGAGCTTCCACGTTGTATGGGAACTTCCCCAAAGGAAAATTTGTTAATAACAGGCAAATTCTTTTTGCATTTTGAAGACAATAAAAAGAGCTTCACGTTAACTTCTTTAAATAAAGCCGATATGGAAATCAAAAATTTTAGTTTTGAGAGGGGACATTTCCCTAGATTCATGGCTCTTCCAAAAGCCATGCCTAAAGAGAGCAAGGCTGATATATTTTTTGATTCTTTACTAGAAGCATTTGCCGCTTCTTCTGATTATTTTCCCCATAAAGCAGAATCGTTCTATCTGCCTGCGGCAAGAACCGGCATCATGCAAAGCCATCAAGCCATAGTCGGATCACTGATAAAACGAACGCCATTTGCAGGATTAGAAGATGGTACTACCCTCAGTGGGATCGTCTCTGACTTTCTTGAGGAAATTATCAGTATGGATACAAGTCAAAAAGCGGAAGACAAGGTTTCGACCATAGCAGATGATATGGAGAAAGAGATTTTGAAAGGCTTCATTAAGACCAAACCGTTCGAAGCCATTCAATACCCGCAGTTTTTATATAAGCAGAACGGACTGGAAATCCCATTGCTTTGTTCCTCGTCAATGGTCTCCGAGCTTGCTCCCGTTGTTCTCTTTATCAGACACAGAGTCAAGAAAGATGATTTGTTGATTATTGAGGAACCCGAAGCACATCTACACCCTGAAGCTCAGAGAAACATGGCTGCCGTTGTCGTTCGTCTGATTCGTGCGGGCGTTCGGGTGATGGTCACAACGCATAGTGATTATTTCCTGGATCAGATCTCAAACTACGTTCGCCGGTCAAAGTTTTCAGAATCCGAGCGAAGTCGATTGCCCGGCTCTCAGGATGGATTTTTAGACGAGAGCGAAATTGGCGCCTATGTTTTTAACCGGCGAGACAGTGGAACAATCGTTGAAAAATTACATTTTGAGCAGGAAAACGGTTTGTCTTCCGCAGACCATGATAAGGTGTCGTCAGATCTGTATAACGAAACCGTTGGGATTCTAGAGCAATTTGATCAGCAAAATAATGAAGGATGAGTCCTACTCTCTCCACGCTAACAGGTCTTTTCAGTCAATGCATCCGTCCCTCTTGCGAAGATTCAAACTGCAAACTTCAGTTGAGTTCCTTCCCAAAGCAACAGATCATTTTGGATCTTGACTGTATTGCACAACAAAGACGGTCTCCCATTCAAGGCAAAAGATGCGACCGCTTAATTGTGATCGAGGCAGGTGGCAAGATCTTTCTGCTTCCCGTGGAGTTTAAGACGACTTGGGTCATTCCAGAAAAGATCAAGGAACAATTGGAAGGTGGAATCGGTTTTTTCAAGAAGTACCACGAAAATCAATTTCACTGTTATCCGGTATTGGTTTCTAGAAACCTCAGAACATCCATCAGGAAACAGCTCCAGAAGATTTCTATAAGTTGGAATGGGAGAAAAACAAGAATTAAGCACGTGTTATGCAACGACTCGTTATCATGGAAAGCCGTACATTCTTAACCATCTTTCCTTGCTATAAGGTGCTGAGAGGGGGGCATCATGAAGAAAGTCGCTGTCGTGTTGTCGGGCTGTGGGTTTCTGGATGGCGCAGAGATCACCGAAGCGATCAGCACCCTGGTGGCCATTGGGCAACAGGGTGCCGCGTATACGTGTTTTGCTCCGGACAAGGACGTGCCTGAAACGAACCATCTGACTCAACAGGCAACCGGTCGGACGAGAAACGTGCTGCACGAGGCGGCCAGGATTGCCCGAGGGGAGATTCACCCGCTCGAAGCACTCAAGGCTGAGGACTTCGATGCCCTGGCGTTTCCCGGCGGCTATGGCGCCGCGCTTCATCTGTGTGATTTTGCGCAAAAGGGGAGCGGGGGAGAGATCGATCCGCAAGCCCTTCGGATCGTCAAGGAATTTCACGAAGCCCGGAAACCGATTGCCGCGATTTGCATTGCTCCGGCGCTCATGGCTTTGGCGTTGGGCGAGAAGGGGATCAACGTGACGATCGGAGAGGATCAGGGGACGGCGTCGGAAGTCGAAAAAACCGGGGCCAAGCACACCAATTGTGCGGTCGAGAAGTTTGTGGTCGACTCCACCAATCGAGTCATCACCACTCCGGCCTACATGTACGGAACCGCCAAACCGCACCAGGTTTTCGAAGGCGTGAGCGGGGCCATTACCGAATTGATGAAGATGGCCTAGGCAAGCCGTTACTTGCCCCAGGGCCTCGAAGCCAAAACAGTGGGCAGCCTTGCCCCCACGTGGCACTTCTCAGGGAGAGTCCCTGCCTGAGCGAAAGAAAGGCCGGGTGGATGCCCGGCGGGAGCGACATGAATTTTTTTCGTATTTGGTCATGGATGATCGTCGGACTCCTGATGACAGGGGTCCTGGGTGCCGGTCATGGCTGGGGCCAGGAGATGCCGTCGGCGGTCCCTCGGCAGTTTCCCGAATCCCTGGCAACGCTCATGACGCACTATCTGGAGGGTGATGAGCCTGAGCCGGGTTTGTTGTCGGCGATTGTGGCGCATCCCGAGGCGAGTCTGGAACGCGTGAGCCAGTTGCTTCGAGAGGGCCGACCCTATGGGCCGGCTCCGGTCGGTCTGCTTCCCAGTCAACCGATTCGCGTTCGGGGAACAACCCTGTCGTATGGGTTGTTCGTGCCGCCGACCTATGATCCCGAGAAAGCCTTTCCCCTGGTGATCTGTCTGCATGGAGCGGGGTTTACAGGAGATTCGTATCTGGAGCGATGGGCGACCCGATTGGGCGAGTCGTTCATCCTGGCCTGTCCTACGGTCGAGATGGGGACGTGGTGGACCCGGCTGAGCGAAGAGTTGGTGCTCGCCACCATCGAAGAAGTCCGGACGCGGTATCGGATCGATCCCGATCGGATCGTCCTGACCGGCATGTCGAACGGCGGCATCGGCGCCTGGATCATTGGAATGCATCATGCCCCTCGGTTCGCGGCTGTCGCGCCGATGGCCAGTGGACTCGATGACGTCTTGTTCCCTTTTCTGGAAAATCTTCGATACACGTCGGTGTACATCATCCACGGGTCCAAGGATCGTATCATGCCGGTCTGGTTGAGTCGGAACATCACAAACGAGTTGGCTGGACTGGGGATCGCGTTCACGTATCGCGAACATGACGAGTCGCATCCGCATGCCGGTGGTCATTTTTTCCCTCGCCAGGAATTACCGGCCCTCGTGGAGTGGTTCGGGAAGCAGCGGCGCATTCCCTATCCCCGGCAATTGACGGTCGTCCGGGATGCCAGCCATTTGACGGAGTTCGGTTGGGTGCGCATCGACGTGACCGACCGGATCGCCATGTTTTCAGAGCAGTTGGTGGATCGGCATGATGAGCTGATGCGCGATCGGATCTACGCAAAGGTCGCCGTGGACGTGCGAGACCGGAATACGATTGAGGTCCAAACCAACCGGGTACGGCGTTATACCTTGTTGCTGAACGACGAATTGGTGGATTTTTCCATGCCGGTGACCGTTTCAACCAATGGCCGGACGAGTTTTGAGGGGTACGTGACGCCCCGAGTCGAAACGCTGCTCCGCGACGTGCGACGCCGGCAGGACGTCGATAGACTCTTTCCCGCCCTGGTGACCATCGACGTGCCACGCTAACGGGTCCTAGGATCCTCCACGCTTCTTTTCCTGGTGACTATGGCCAAGGCCCTTGCCATTCTTGGAACAGGCTCCGACGTCGGCAAAAGTCTGGTCACCGCCGGTCTGGGTCGAATTCTGTTCCGAAAGGGGATCAGGGTCGCCCCGTTTAAAGCGCAGAACATGGCCCTCAACTCGTTTGCCACCGTGGAAGGCGGAGAGATGGGCCGCGCCCAGGTTTTGCAGGCCAGGGCCTGTGGCCTTGAACCACACGTGGACATGAACCCGATTCTCCTGAAGCCGGAGGGAGATGCACGGTCCCAGGTGATTGTACAGGGCAAGGTATGGGGAAGCCTGGGGGCGATGGAATATTTTCGTCCGCAATCCGAACTGTTCAGCCACGTGCAGGCCAGTTATGCGCGTCTGGCAGTCCGGCATGAGGTGATGGTGATTGAAGGGGCCGGGAGTGCCGCAGAGGTGAATTTGCGCCATCGTGATTTGGTCAACTGGCCGGTGGTGGAGATGGCGGACGCGAGGGTAATCCTGGTGGCGGACATTGACCGGGGAGGAGTCTTTGCGCAAGTCATCGGCACCCTGGATTTATTGGAACCACACGAACGCGAGCGCATCTGTGGCATTCTGATCAACAAATTTCGTGGCGATCGCCGATTGTTTGAGGATGGTGTGGCCTTTCTCGAACAGCGGACGCGCAAACCCGTGGTCGGCGTGTTGCCGTTTTTGCGACACCTGATTCTCGATCAGGAAGACAGCGTCACGATCGAATCGATGGCCGGGTCTCCCTTTTCAGCGGCCACTGTGAACGTGGCCGTCATCCTGCTCCCGCGCATGAGTAATTTTACGGATTTTAACGCATTGGCTGCTGAACCCGACGTGGCGTTGCGGTATGTCCGGACTCCCGGAGAGCTGGATGAGGCGGACGTGGTGATCCTGCCGGGGAGCAAACAGACGATTCAGGATCTGCACGACGTCAAACAGCGCGGCTTTGCCGGGAAGATCGATTCGCATGTGCAGCGTCGGCGGGAAGTGATTGGCCTGTGTGGCGGGTTTCAAATGCTGGGTGCCGACATTCAGGATCCTCATCGGGTCGAAGGTGGTGGGCAAGCAGAGGGGCTGGGGCTGTTACCGGTGGAGACGGTGCTGCAGCGTGAAAAACGGACGGTGCAGGTCACGGCGCATTCCCTGTTGCCGGGTCTTAGCCAAGCAGACCTCGTTCATGGATACGAAATCCATCTGGGCATGACCCGGAGTCGGGGAGCCCCCTGCTTTCGGATTATCGATCAGGCCGGATCCAGAACAGATGGGGCCACGTCGCCGGATGGGTTGGTATGGGGCACCTACATTCACGGCGTGTTCGACGTGCCGTCCTTTCGCCGGGCCTGGATCAATCGTGTGCGTCTGCGAAAAGGGTTCGAGCCCCGCCCCGTTGAAGATTCCGAACGCATCACGAAGGATCTGGCTTCGGCATTGGATCAATGGGCCGACCACGTGGAGCACCACGTGGACATGAACGTCATTCTCGAAGCGGTTGGCCACCCCCTTCAGTAACCTTCCTGGAAGCAGACGCGAGTCATTCCCGCCTCCAATCGTCCTTCCCGCTCCCTCTCCGTCATCCCCGCGTCTCTCTTCGTCATTCCCGACGTTTTTAATCGGGGATCCAAGGCGGTTGCCTTTTCTTTTCTGGACGCCGGATCGGGGTCCGGCATGACGGTTGAGGTACCTTGAATCGTCCTTCCGACGTCCTCTCTTCGTCATCATCGAAAATCTCTTCAGTCATTCCTGCACGCCCCAGATCGTCATTCCCGCGAAAGCGGGAATCCAGAGTCTTTGTCTTTTCCTTATTCCTAGATGCCGGATCGGGGTCCGGCATGACGGATGGGAGGGCCTTGCTTCGTCATCCCGCACGCCCCTTCGCCATCCCCACGCGCCTCCAATCGTCATTCCCGCGAAAAGCCTGCCCTCGATCCCCGATCGGCCTGTCTTTGAATGCGTGAATAGCGTTGCGCCGCTGCTGCACGAGTTGGACAAGCGCCAGGTCCTCCTTGTTCAGGATTTCGCGCAAAGCGCAATATTGGCGCAGCGGTTCCAAGGTAAGCCTGTCGCGCAAATTGCGGGCATGACCCTTATCGGTGACAAGCTTCAGGATACCGGCCTTTGACGGAGGCTGGATATGCAGAGCCCGCTTGACCTTGATCCGCGATTCTAGCGTTGTGACGGCGCTGCGCGAGCTGGCCAGCCCGAAATAAACCTCGCTCCTGTCATCATCCTTGCCAATGATAAGACAAGCGGTCGGCACCCGCACCTTTTCGAACATCTCGTGAGACCGCGCGATCGTAAATTCATTGGCGCCGCGCCGGGACTCCCGAAGGCGTGCCCACTCCTCGCTGTCAAACTGAAACATGACAAGGGGCTTTTTCTGCACCAGGCATTTCAGGTTATCGAGCCACTCATCTGCCATCGATCACGCTGTCTGCTCCAGTGACCACTGCACCCGCTCGGCTACAAACCGCGCGAACGGGGCGATATCCTGGTCGATGCTGGCGCTTTCCAGCGCCGCCAAGTAGGCGTCGCGGTCCTCGACCTGGATAACGGTCCACGGATAGCCGCCGGATGCCAGCATCGCGTTCATGACAAAGCGCGCCATGCGCCCGTTGCCGTCCGGGTAAGGATGGATATAGCCGAATAGCCAGTGCCCGAGCACGGCGCGAACGGAAGGCTCGGTTTCAGTTTCCAGCAGATCGAACAAGGCCGTCATGGCATCGCGTACCGCCTCCCAGCGCGGCAGTACATGCCGGGACCCGCGCAGAAAGACGGCATCGTTGCGGTAACCCGCCAGAGCCGAAGCCGCGATCAGGCCGGCAGCGATGCAGGGCTGAAACAGCTCGCGATACCAGTCGCGGTGGGCCTTGCGGACCAGAGCACCGGCTTCACCGCCGCCAATGACCTCACTGACGGTCGCACGGACAAGCTGGAAAGCCTGCCAGTAACCGCGTGCCGCGAGGGCATCGCGGCACTGTCGGTCGGTGTCATGATTGTCCGGGTCCCAGTTGCCTGCGCACACCCGGGCGATCAGTTCCAGCGTGACACGATAGCCCTCGATCGACAGCGAGTGATAGGCATCGTTCTGATAGATGTCATCGACGAAGGACAAATAGGCTTTAGTGTCTTTCGGCAGGCCGGGCGCTTCAGGAAATACGGCAATCACTGGCTCCCGCATCGTATCCCACAGCGATTGCAGACGGCCGACAATCGGCGCCTGCGCCCTGCTTAGCGCACCAAAAGCCTGTTCCGGCTCAAACGGATCGGCCTCGCGGACATCGTAATCGGCGCGTTTCATGACGCTGAGAATCTCATCGGCCACATCATCTTGGCCGATCCGACGGAAGGCGCCGGCCAGCCGACCGGCAATCACCGAATGATCGCCATCAAGCAGCCGCCCCAGCACATCAGCGGCATCGCGGACGCTGGAGAGCACGACCTGCGCTTCGACCGGGTGCCGGACAAAGAACGCCTCCGGCACGCGGACCAGTGCCGCTTCCGGCATAAAGAGCCGGAGCCCGTCCCGCTCCGTCAGGTCGGCGTCCGGCGGCATCTCCTTTTGCCGGAGATCGTAAAGCGATGTGCCGAACAGCAAATCGACGGTGTTGTTGTTGCCCTTGGGCGTGTAGATGATGACCTGATGCGGAATGATGGTGTTTTCGGCGTGAAGCAGCAATGACTGCCCCGGCGACAGGTGCCAGTCTTGTCCGAATCGGGCCATACAATAGGCTGCGCAGAACTCCCAGAATGAGGCAAACCACGGGGTTGTATCGCCGGGATCGGCATCCGGGCTGGAAGAAATCAGCCATCCCTTCATCACCTCGCGTAAAAAACCGTTCCTGACCAGCCGCTCGCGGTGAACACGAGTCAACTCGCCGGAGCGGAAGACCCGCCGCCCCTGGTCCTGAAGCTTCTGGAGTTGCGCCAGCGACGCAGCGAGTTTCTCATTCGGTGTGACCATACTGGACTATCCGTGTGTTTCCACAAGTTAAACTTGCCGTATTTTTACAAGTTTATAATGACGCGTATTATCAAGTCAAAAATGTTTCGTCTTCACACGTACCAAACGATGTATAGATACACGTCTTTACAGCATAGAGATGACCGCAGAAAGCGCGAATTTCTGCCGCGTCACGATAATTGTTAGCAAAAAATAGAATTGTCCTACTCTGTAACAAATGAATTGTCCGCTTTTGGCTTGCCGCTGCATCCCGCCTCAAACGCCGATTGTGCCTCAGACTCTACGCCGCCGTCGAAAGGTCCTCCGGGATCCGGTGGCCCTGCGCGTCGTCTGCTCACACAAGATGTCCTCAAGGGCCACGGATGCCGGCCCCGGGGTTTCCGGTGCGCCCCGCTTATGGGTCAACCACGTTTTTCTGGATGCCGGATCAAGTCCGGCATGACGGTGGGGCCTTTCTTTTTCTGGATACTCCGCTTCATCATGCCCCCCCAATAGCACATGATAAAACCGGACAGATGTTGTGTGACAGATGCGGACAGTTTATGTGTTCGTAACAGGATCCGGACAAAAACTTTACAAGCCATACGCAGAACTTTATAATGGCAAAACCCTTCTAGGATTCCTTTCGAATTGAAGCGTTTGATTGTCCGTAGCCGATTTTCAGACAGACACCGGGTGCATCTCATCGTTGACGAGCTTTTTGTGATTCTTCGTGCGGCTTCACAAGAGCGTTGTTTGTCCCGAACACGATCATGAAGGTCAGTGCAAAGCAGCCGCGCGTCGCTATTCACAGCCCCGTGACCCCTCCGAGATTCATAATCAGTGCGGTCCTGAGAACGATGCTCGCGTATGGGCTCCTGTTCATGAGTGTGCCCGTATCCGGGTTGAGTCAACCGCAAGATTTGATTGTGGAAAGTATCACCGTTCAAGGGAATCAACGAATCGAATCCCCGGCGATTCTCGGACAAGTGACCCTGAAAAAAGGAGACCGGCTGACGACTCAGATGACGCAGGAACAGATTCGATTGATTTACGACATGGGGTTTTTTGACGACGTCCAGGTGCAGACCGAGATGCAGCCACAGGGTGTGGGGGTGATTTTCGTCGTGCAGGAAAAACCCTTTGTGACGGGTATTGTTTTTGAAGGGAATGAGGAGTTGTCGGACGAGAAATTGACGGAGCTCATCACCCTGAAGAATCAGGTGTTTCTCGATCAACAGGAGATGAAACAGAGTGCGGAAGCAATCAGGGCGGAATATGAAAAGGACGGATATCATACGGCCAGAGTGATTCCCATCATTCAGGCGTTGACCCAGAGCCGTAATCGGGTGACCTTTTTTATTCAGGAGGGCGCGCGGGCCAGGATTCGGTCGATTCGGTTCTCAGGCATCACCGTCATCAGCAAGGATGATTTGTTGGGCGTGATGGCCAATCAGGAATGGACGTCGATCCTCTCTTTGCTGACCAACGCCGGCATTCTGCACCAGGAAGAACTCGCCAATGACGTTGAACGGATCAAGGAATATTATTCGAACAGAGGCTATCTCGACATCCAGGTGAGCACGCCGACGATCGAACTGAGTGACGACAAAGAATTTGTGAACTTGACGTTTCACGTCAGCGAAGGGCAACCCTATACAGTTCGAATCGTTCGCTATGAAGGGAATACCATCTTCGATGCCGAGGACTTTCAACGGAATTCGTTGATCCGGCCCGATGACGTGTTTCAGCGAACGACGGTTCGAGAAGAGATCTCTCGCGTGACGGACCTGTATGGCGCAGAGGGCTATTCATTCGCCGAAGTCGTCCCTGCCCTGGTGCCGAATCCTGAGACCCTCACGACGGACGTGACCTTTAACATCAAGGAAGGATCGCTGATTCGCGTACGAGAGATTCACATTGCAGGGAATGACAAGACGCGGGACAACGTCATTCGCCGGGAACTGCGAGTGGATGAACAGGAAGTCCTGGATTCCGCGGCAATCAAGCGGAGCTTTCAGCGACTCAACAACCTGAATTTTTTTGAAACGGTCGAGTTGTTTCCCGAACAGGTCGAAGACGATAAAGTTGACATTGAAGTCCAGGTCAAGGAGAAGCCCACGGGGCAGTTCAGTATTGGCGGTGGGTTCAGTACACTCGATCAGTTCACGGCTATTGCCAATATTTCGGAAGGCAATCTGTTTGGCCTGGGCTACTTGGTTCGCATTCGTGGACAGGTCGGGGGACGTCGAACGATTGGGGTGCTGACGTTCAGGAATCCGGCCTTGTTTGATGGCCTCACGTCCTTTCAGGCGGATGGGTTCAGCACGGAAACGAATTTTTTGACGTATCAGGAAGAACGAAAGGGCGGGACGCTTCAATTCGGACGAGCCTTTTCCGAATATATCTCGGGCAGTTTGACCCTCGTCGGGGAGACCATTAGAATTAAAAATTTGGCGAGCGATGCCCCCCTGTTCATTCAAAACCAACTCGGCAATCAATCCACCACGGGGTTCCGTTCGAGTCTTTTTCGTGACACACGCGACTTTTTCCAGGATCCGCGAACCGGATCCAGGTCGGGGCTCCGCATGGGCTTTGGAACCGAGTTGTTGGGGGGAACCAACAATTTCTATCGGTTTGCTCTGGACGGGTTGAAATTTGTCCCCTTGCCCTTGTGGGATCTCCGGATGTCATTCCGTGGTCGGATTGGCATGGCAGGAGGGTATTTGGGCGACGCCGTGCCGGTGACGGAACTGTTCTTCGTCGGCGGGATTAATACGATGCGAGGGTTTCAATATGGACGGGCGGGTCCCGTGACGACCTCCGGGACGTTGGCGGGTGGGACGAAGCAACTGATCTTCAATTACGACTTCATTTTTCCGGTCCTGCCTGCTGCGAAATTGAATGGCGTGCTCTTTTTTGATTATGGGAAGGGATTTGGCGAAGACGAAACCCTGGACTTCCAGTTGCGAGCCGCGACGGGATTGGAGGTTCGCTGGATTTCGCCGTTTGGTCCTCTTCGTGCGGCTTGGGGCCTTAAACTGGACCGCGAGCCGCAAGAGCAACAAAGTGTTTTTGAGTTTTCCGTTGGCAACGTATTTTGACGGGGCGGTCAAGCCGCAAAGACGTCATGCGAAGCGATCGTTTCTGCGCGTCGGGGTTCTGCTGACGGGAGCGGTGTGCATGGTGTCCATGGGCCTTGGATGTGCGACCTCCGCTTCCGAAACGTCGAACGTGGAACAACGCGTCTTGGCCGGTGGTCTCCCCATCGGAGTGGTGGATACGCAATGGTTGTTGAAGGAGTCGAAGCTTGGCCTTCAGGTCAATGAGACGCTCAATCAGTTCATGAAGGATCGTCAGGCGTTGCTCGAACTCGAACGGCAGGAACTGCGGAACCTGGAAAACGAAATAGTACGCCAGGGCAGCGTCCTGAGTCCTTCGGCCAAGCAGCAAAAAGAAGAACAACTGCGTCAACGCATGTTGGCCTACCAGCAAAAAGCCGGGGATATGTCCAGGGAATTTCAAGAGAAACAGGCCGAGTTGTTGAGTGAATTCCGTGAAGAAGTCGATCTGGTGGTCAAGCAGATTGCCGAACAACAGGGGTTGGGCCTGGTCGTGGAAAAGGGAGAGAATTCGTCGACTCGCTATTATGATCCGAGCATGGATTTTTCCTCCGACGTCTTGAAAATATTGGATCAGACGACGTCCCGGTAAGGAAGATCCATTCATGGCGTCACGTATGGCGGAGCCTGGCAGGACAAGAGGAGTCAGCAGATGAGTGGAGCAGACTCGGTCATTGATGCCATTGAAGTCCAATCCATTCTTCCCCATCGGTATCCCTTTCTGCTGGTGGATCGCGTCGTGGAATTTGAACGCGGCCAACGGGCGGTCGGGCTCAAGAACGTCACGATCAATGAACCGTATTTCCAGGGACATTTCCCCGGGCATCCCATCTTTCCCGGTGTCTTGATTGTCGAGGCCCTTGCCCAATTGGGTGGCGTGTTGGCTATTCGCTCCTCGTCCGTTGAAGGAGCCCCGACCGTCTATCTGACGGGTATCGACAAGGCCAAGTTTCGCAAGCCCGTGATTCCCGGGGATCAGCTTCGGCTGGAAGTGGACGTGATCAAGCGGCGCCCGCCCTTTTGGAAGATACGGGGAAGGGCCTACGTCGGGGCCGATCTCGTGTGTGAGGCCGAATCAACGGCGATGATGCAGTCTGGGTCCGCAGAACCCGCGCATTCTGAATCCAGGTAGTCCGGTCGTCGACGATGTCCATTCATCCTACGGCTCTGGTGCATCCGAAATCCGAACTAGATGAGGACGTGATCGTGGGTCCGTTTTGCGTGATCGGCGAGCACGTGAAAATCGGTCGGGGAACGGAACTGTGTTCGCACGTGTGCATCGAAGGCATCACGGAAATCGGACAACGCTGTAAGATCTTCCCCTACGTGTCGATCGGGGCACCTCCTCAGCACCTTCAATATCACGACGAGCCGACGCGCGTGAGGATCGGTGATGAAAACATCCTGCGGGAGTACGTCACGATTAATCGCGGCACGGCATTCGGCGGGGGCGTCACGACGATTGGCCGACATAATTTCCTGATGGCGTACGTGCACGTGGCGCATGATTGTCACGTCGGCGATTATGCGGTCATGGCCAATGCGGCGACGTTAGCCGGACACGTGTCGGTCGGGAATTACGCGGTCATCGGGGGGCTGGTTGGCGTGCATCAATACGTGCGAATCGGAGACTACGCCATGATTGGTGGATGTTCCGCCGTCGCGAGAGACGTGCCTCCGTTCATCCGCGCGGTCGGGAATCGAGCCAACCTCTATGGAATCAATGCCATTGGTCTTCGACGGGGAGGGTTTTCGGCTCAGCGCATCCGCGTGTTGAAACAGGCCTACAGTTTGTTGTTCCGAACGAGCCAGCGTATGGCCGATTCCATTAAACTGGCCCGTCACCAATTCCAGGACAGCCCGGACGTCCTGCTCCTGCTCACGTTTCTGGAAACCTCCACTCGCGGGATGTGTCGGTCGGCGAGAAAGGGGCAAAGTGACCAGGAAGAATTTTAGATCGTCCCACGTACGGTGACTAAAGAATCGTCGTCGCCAACCCTGCCGCTTCCGTCCCCCGGTGCCTGGATAGGCCTTATCGCAGGTAATGGGCGGTTCCCCATCATCTTTGCCGAAAACGCCAGAAAACTCGGATTTCGAGTGTCGGCTGTGGCGCATCGCGGTGAAACGGCTCCCGAGTTGGAGCAGGTGGTCGATCGGATGCATTGGGTTCGGATTGGCCAATTCGGGAAGGTCGTTCGGGTTCTCAAATGTGACGGCGTCCGGCAGGCCGTGATGTTGGGAGGCATGAAAAAAACGCATCTCTTTTCCAACGTGCGTCCGGATTTCTGGGCGATGGCCTTCTTTGCCAAACTGAAATCATGGAAGGATGATCATATTCTGAGGGCTCTGGCCGATGATCTGGAAGAGGAGGGGATTACGATTCGGGAGTCTACGTTCGGGCTTTCCAATATCCTCGTTCCGGAAGGCACGTTGACCCGGCGTGGGCCGTCGGAGAAGGAGCAGCAGGACGTGTCCTACGGATGGAAGACGGCGCAGGAGATCGGCCAAATGGACATTGGCCAATGCGTGGTGGTCAAGGATCGCGTCGTTGTTGCGGTGGAAGCGGTGGAAGGGACGGATGAGGCCATCCTGCGTGGTGGCAAACTGGCTTGGAGCGGAGCCGTCGTGGTCAAGCGTTGCAAGCCTCAGCAGGATTTGCGTTTTGATCTGCCTGCAGTCGGTCCCCGAACCATCGACGTGATGAAGGAAGCGAAGGCCTCCGTGCTGGCCCTGGAGGCGCACAAAACGATCATGCTTGATCGGGAAGAGATGCTGGAAAAAGCCAATGACGCCGGCGTCGCCATCATTGGGGTCCTGAGATAACCGGAGACGGTCATGTTGCGCCCGGTGTTTTGCACTTTTCAGCCTTCCTATCGTCATGTGCCCGGGTCTCCGGGGGGCTGAAAGACGAAAGACTCTGGATTCCCGCCCCCGATTAAAGATGTCGAGGGCAGGCTTTTCGCGGGAATGACGATCTGGGGCGTGCAGGAATGACTGAAGAGATTTTCGATGATGACGAAGAGAGGACGTCGGAAGGACGATTCAAGGTACCTCAACCGTCATGCCGGACCCCGATCCGGCATCCAGGAGAAGAAAAGAACAAGCAAAAATACTGGATCCCCGATTAACAATGTCGGGGATGACGAATGGAGGTCTTCGCGGGAATGACGGAAAAGGGACGGAAGAAGGCATCGGAAGAAGACAAAACATGAAAGTCAGCAGAATCGGCGTCATCGGAGTCGGACATCTCGGGCAGCATCATGCTCGCATCTATGCTGAATTACCTCAGACTCATCTGGTGGGGGTGGCTGATATCGATGAGACCCGACGGATCGAAATAGGCAATCGTTTCCGCGTGGCGCACTTCGGAGAATACCGGAGTCTGTTGCGCCAAGTGGATGCGGTGAGTGTCGCCGTGCCGACGTTGCAGCACAAGGAAGTCGTGCAGGCCTGCCTTGAAGCCGGCGTGCACGTGCTGGTGGAAAAGCCCATTGCCGCCACGACGGAAGAAGCACGACAGATGGTCAATCTGGCCAAGCAGAACGGATTGATTGTGCACGTGGGACACGTTGAGCGGTTCAATCCCGTCCGGGATCTGGTGCAGGCCCGTCTTGCGAATCCCAGGTTTATCGAATGTCACCGGCTGGCGCCCTTTCAACCGCGGGGAACGGACGTTGACGTGGTGTTGGATCTGATGATTCACGACATTGACCTGATCTTGTCCTTTGGGCTGGGTCGGGTCAACAAGGTCGAGGCCGTGGGCATCGCGATGCTTTCCTCCAAGGTTGATTTCGCCCAGGCTCGCGTTGAATTCGATCAGGGCTGTGTCGTCAATTTCACGGCCAGCCGACTGTCGACCGGTCGTCTGCGAAAGATGCGGCTGTTTCAGGACCGCCTCTATCTCTCCGTTGATTTTCTCTCCCGTCAGGGCATCGTCTATCGGCAAACGGAACTCGCGGAATCCTCCGTGCAGGAGGAATCGATTCAGGCAGGACCTGAAGAACCGCTGAAACGGGAATTGCAGGCCTTTGTGCAAGCCATTCAGACTGGAATGCCCGGTGGAGTCTCCGGTGAGGAAGGCCTGGCTGCGCTGGAACTGGCCCATGCGATTCTTCATGCCATCCGTGGCACCACGTCTCCGCCCACGGGGCATTCGAAGATCGAGGTGTCGGTGCCGTAGAGGTATTCGTGGAACCTGGCTCAATCATGATTGTCACCGGCGAAGCGTCAGGCGACCTTCATGGCGCAAATCTGGCAAAAGCCTTGGCGACCCTTCGGCCTGGCCTCAGACTCGTGGGAGTTGGCGGACAACACATGCAAGCCGCGGGGGTGGAACTGGTGCAGGGGTTGCATCGGGTGGACGTGGTCGGCATCCCCGGGCCGATCATGCTCTGGAAAGCTCTGGCCAACCTGTTAACCCTGAAGCGGGTGTTCAGACGGGAAGCCCTGGATGCCGTGGTCTTTGTCGATAATCCGTCGATGAATCTTCGATTGGCCAGGATGGCCGCGGCGTTCGGCCATCGTGTGATTTACTACGTCGCGCCCCAGATTTGGGCATGGGGCCGTCATCGGATCAATGTGATCAAACGCGTGGTCCGTAGGATGATCGTGATTCTGCCGTTTGAGGAATTGCTGTATCGTGAGGCCGACGTGTCGTGCAGTTTCGTGGGCCATCCGTTACTCGATCACGTGGCCCCACGGTATGAGGCCGGGCACGTGCGACGGCAACTGGGTCTTCCGGAGCAAGGGCTGATTCTGGGGGTGCTGCCCGGAAGCCGGCGTTCAGAAATCCAGTCCCTCTTGCCGCCCATGATGGAAGCGGTGGAACGAATCAGGGAATCGTTTCCCGACCTGCACTGCGTCATCGGACAGGCGCCCACGGTCGCCGGAGCATGGGTAGACGAGGTGATTGCCCGAAAGGACCTTCCCGTGACCGTGGTGCCGAATCAATCCCTCGAGGTCATGGCCGCCGCGGATTTTCTGTTGGTGGCCTCGGGGACGGCCACGTTGGAGGCGGCCCTGGTCGGCACGCCCATGGTCCTGACGTATCGTGTTTCCCCGTTGACCTATCTGTTTGCGAAGATGCTCGTCACCGTCGAACACGTGGGTCTGGTCAATCTGGTGGCCGGCCGAGGCATTGTCCCCGAACTGTTGCAATCGGAGGCCACTCCGGAACGACTGAGCGAAGAGGCGATTCGATTGCTCAAGGATCGAACGCAGTATGATCGGATGCGAGAAGCCCTGCTCGACGTTCGTGCTCGGCTTGGAACGCCCGGGGCTTCCCTGAGAGCGGCAGAGGTGGTGTTGGCTGAATGTCAGGCATGACGGCGTTTCTCAGAATTGTGTCCTACCTTCACGCGTACCGGGTTCGGCTGGTCGTGGCGTGCCTGTGTGCCGCAGGCGTGGCCGGAATGTCCGGACTGTATGCCTGGCTGGTGCAGCCGGTCCTGGATGAAATCTTCATTGCCAAGGATCGCCTGCTGCTCATGGCTTTGCCCCTGGTCATTCTTGGTGTGGCCACGTTGAAAGGCGTGTTGGCCTATGGCCAAGCCTATTTGATGAGTTACGTGGGCCATCGCGTGATAGCAGAACTCCGGCAGCAACTGTTCGGGCAATTTCTTCGCCTGTCGCTGACGTTTCATCACAGGCATTCCAGCGGGCGACTGGTCGCGCGAGTCGTGAATGACGTCAATGAAATGGCCAGTGCCATTCCCAACGTCGTGAAGGATTTGTTTCAGCAGGGTCTGACCTTCCTCGTGTTGAGTGGCGTGGCGTTTTATCAGAATTGGAAATTGGCCACGGCGTTGATGCTGGTGATGCCGATTTCGGGCTACGCCATCATCAGGATCGGCAAGCGATTACGAAGATTTGCCACCAAGGGACAGGAGTCGATGGGAGACATGGCTTCGACGCTCAAAGAAGCCTTTGCCGGCATTCGCATCGTCAAAGCCTACGGAGGAGAGCACGTCGAGCAACAACGCTTTGCCAGGAACAACGCGGCCTATCTGCGGTCGATGATGAAATCGGCGCAACTGTCTGCGCTGAGTTCGCCGCTCCTGGAGGTGATCGGGTTGGGCGGGATCGCCTGTATCATCTGGTATGGGGGGCTGTTAGTCATCGATGACCAGATGAAACCGGGAGAATTTTTTTCGTTTTTGACGGCCATGCTGATGGCCTATGCCCCGTTGAGAAAGCTGGCTGGCGCCAACGTTCTGATTCAGCGGGCCATTGCCGCGGCCCAGCGAGTCTTTGAAATGTTGGATAAGGAACATGAATTCGTGCATGATGACGGGCGAAGCGCGTTGCCGCCCATCTCGCGTTTCCTGGCGTTTCAGAAAGTGAGCTTCTGCTACGAAGGGAGTGAGAAGCCGGCCCTTGAACGCGTTGACCTCACGGTCGAGTTCGGCGAAGTGGTGGCCGTGGTCGGGAAAAGCGGGAGTGGCAAGTCTACCCTCATGAGTCTGATTCCGCGGTTTCATGATCCGTCCGAAGGCCGCGTCGTCATCGATGGTCGAGACATTCGGGACGCGACGTTACCCTCTCTGCGGGCGCAGATCGCCATCGTCTCCCAGGACACGGTCTTGTTTGATGAAACCGTACGGGCTAACATTGCGTATGGCTGTCAGGACGCGTCCGAAGATGAGCTGCTTCGGGCAGCCGTGGCGGCGCATGCGTGGGAATTTATCGAAAACTTGCCCGAAGGATTGGACACGGTGATCGGAGAAAATGGTGTCACCCTGTCCGGAGGACAACGGCAACGGTTGGCCATCGCTCGCGCGATGCTCCGCAATCCTCCATTGCTGATTCTCGATGAAGCCACCTCCGCGTTGGATACCGAATCCGAACGCAAGGTCCAGGCGGCCTTGATTGAATTGATGAAAGATCGGACGACTCTGGTCATTGCCCACCGTCTGTCCACCGTTCAGCATGCGGATCGTATCGTCGTGCTGGATGAAGGCCACGTCGTGGAAACGGGAAGCCATCATGAGTTGCTGCGTCGAAACGGGATGTACACGCGACTGTATCAGACCCAGTTTCACGACGTGGCCGCGACGTCCACGTTGCAGGAGACAAGCCAGGTGCGTTCCTGATGAATCGGCTCACGTTGAACATGCTGTCATGCCTCGGCGCGGCAACGATTCGGTTGCTCGGGCGGTCGATGTCCTTGAAGACGTACGGATCCGAGCGAGTCGATCGTCTGTATCAGGAAGGCCGCAATATCATCCTGGCGTTTTGGCACGGCCAGCAGTTGATGATTCCGCTCGGCTACCGTGGCCGTCGGGTTCGGGTGCTGATCAGTCAGCATCGGGACGGGGAACTCGTGTGTCGAGTCATCAAGCGATTCGGCTTCGAAGCCGTTCGCGGATCGACCACGAGGGGCGGGCATGCGGCCTTGCGGCAACTCGTTCACTGGGGCCGGCAGGGCGCTGATCTTGCCGTCACCCCCGATGGCCCCAGAGGACCCAGGTGCCGGGTGCAACCGGGTGTCGTGGTCCTCGCCAAACTCACGGGCATACCCATCCTTCCGTTGACGTTTGCATGTTCAAAAAAAAAACCTTTTCCAGTTGGGATCGGTTTATCGTTCCATATCCGTTTTCTCGCGGAGTCTTCATCTGGGGTCACCCGATCTGGGTTGACCGCCACGCCGATGCTGCGGCCGTAGAACGAATACGCCTGGAATTGGAAACGACTCTTTCGTCCCTGTCCTCCAAAGCCGAAGCCACGTGTCATGATGCCGATGGCGTCCCTCTTCCGGCTGACGACGGACCTGACGATTCCTGATGTCTCGCATTGAAAACGGGAGATTTGGCATTTTTCCTTGAAGGACGGCCATGTGGTACGCAATGTATAACGTCCTCCTGTTCCTCGGGTCTCCCGTGATTCTGTGCACGTTGTTGCTCAAAAAACGGTGTCGATCCGGCCTGTTGCAGCGGATCGGATGGGAGATGCCCGGGAGATGCCTGCCTCAGGAGCGAGTCCTCTGGATCCATGCCGTGTCATTGGGAGAAGTCTCCGCGGTGGCGCCGTTTGTCACGAAGCTCCATGCTCGACATCCTGAAGTCAGGATTATCGTCTCGACCATTACCGAAACCGGACGAGAGGCCGTGCAACAACGGTTGGCCGGGATGGCGACCCATTGCTTTTTGCCGCTTGATTATCCCTGGATCGTCAGCAGGGTTATTGACGAGCTGAACCCCATCGGGTTTGTCATCGTCGAAACCGAGATTTGGCCGAATCTCCTTCGCGCGCTCTCCCGTCGGCGAATTCCTGCCGTGATCGTCAACGGACGAATGTCGTCCCGTTCCTTTGCTCGATATCGTTGGATTCGACCGTTCATGCGAGAGGTGCTTTCGTCTGTTGCCCTGGGGCTGTTGCAATCCGATCGGGATGTCCGCCGGTTTGTCGAGTTGGGGGCTTCGTCCGATCGTCTGCATCGAACGGGGAACATGAAATTCGACCTGACCTTGCATGGCGGCGGTGCTGCGCAACCATCGATCCAGCGTTCGACGCTCGGAGTCGCGGAACATGAACGGCTGATTGTTGCCGGAAGCACGCATTCTGCAGAAGAAGACATTCTCGTGGAAAGTTATCGTGACGTGGTCCGGTCGTGTCCCAACGTGGTCTTGCTGCTCGCTCCGCGCCATATTGAACGAAGCGACGCACTGGCTCAAACAATCAGGGCGTCCGGGTTTTCCGTGGTGAGACGAAGCCGTTTGCTCCGGGATGAGCCTCAGGAGGGGCCTCGGATTATTCTTCTGGATACCAGGGGAGAATTGGCTCAGGTGTACGGATTAGGGGTCATGGCGTTTGTCGGAGGAACGCTGATTCCCGTTGGAGGGCATAATCTCCTGGAACCCCCGGCGTGGGGAAAACCCGTGTGTTTTGGTCCGTATACCGATCACTGTCAGGAAATGGCAGAGCTGTTGATTGAATCAGGCGGTGGAATCCGGGTTCGCAATGCCCGGGAATTGACTGAAACCTTTATGAAAGGCATGCAGGATCAGGATTGGGTGTCCCGGATGGGACAGAACGCGCGAAGGGTCGTCGAAGAGAATCAAGGGGTGGTCGAAAAAACCCTGGCCATGGTGGAGGGGATTATCGGCCTTCGTGAGCCTCGTCCCCTTGACGGAGAAGAGATGAACGTGAAGCCTCCTCAAGACAGAGGAGAATCATGAGCCCGTGATGAATGGCTGGAAGTCCCTGCTTACCAACCCCTATCGATTCGCGACGTGTGGTCGGACGTGGTTGTATGAACAAGGATGGTTGAGACGACGTCGATTGCCTTGTCCGGTTGTCAGTGTGGGGAATCTCACGGTTGGTGGAACGGGCAAGACGCCCGTGACGATGTGGGTGGCCCAAAAACTCATGGAACAGGGGAAAAAGACGGGCATCCTGAGCCGCGGATACCGTCGAAACAGTCGGCAGGAATTTTTGCTGGTCTCCGACGGAAAGTCGGTCCTGGCCGGCCCTCATGAGGCAGGCGATGAACCCTATCTGATGGCGAGACGATGTCCGGGCGTCGTCGTGGCGGTTGGAGCTGACCGGTACAGATTGGGCCGTTGGGTTCTGGAGCGCATGCCCATCGACTGTTTCGTGTTGGATGACGGCTTCCAGCATTTGGGTCTGGATCGTGACGTGAATCTGTTGCTGGTGGACAGTTCCGATTCCGCTGGTATGAAAGAGCTGCTGCCCGTGGGCAGGCTTCGGGAGCCGCTGAGCGCGGCCGAACGCGCATCGGAGATCATCCTGACGCGCGTAGAAGATCACGTGGTGAGTACTAGAGTCTTGGACCCGATTGAGACGGCCGTGAGTTCCGTGATCACGCCGATCTCCACGAGATTTAAGGCAAAGAACCTGCTTGGAGCTTCCGAATCCATGCCGCTTTCCGATGTTCGTGAGAAAAGAGCGCTCATCTTTAGTGGCATCGGCAATCCGGATCAGTTTCGCCGCACAGTGAACGCGCTCGGCGTGCGGGTCGTGGAGGAATTGGTGTTTCAGGATCATGAAGCCTATGGCCCTTCCAGGATCAGGGAAATTTCTCGACGTCTCGAACAGAGTCAGCCGGATTGTGTGCTCACGACGGAAAAAGATCTGATCAAGGTGCAATCGAACTGGTCGAGTTCCACGCCACTCTTTGCCGTTGTGCTTGAGGTGGAGTTCCTGGACGGGCAGGATCGCTTGGAAAGAGCCTTGTCGGTTCTCTAACGGGTGGACCGTTGGAAGAATCGTGTTCAAGAACCATGATTGGACAAGCACAAACGATTGAACCGGACAGGGTCAAGAAGATTCTGGTTCGTGGACCGAACTGGGTCGGAGACGCGGTGATGTGCGTCCCGGCTTTGGAGAAGATCCGTCAGAACTTTCCCGATGCGGAACTGTCCCTGTTGGTTCGCTCCACGGTTGGCGAATTGTTCGCAGGACATCCGACCGTGGATCGCATCGTCGTGTATGACCATCGGGGGCTGCACGCGGGATGGCGCGGGACGGCCAGGTTGGCCGCGAGTCTTCGTCGGGAACGGTATGATCTGGCCGTGTTGTTTCAGAACGCGTTCGAAGCCGCAGTGTTGGGCGTGCTGGCCGGCGTACCCCTGCGATACGGGTATGCCACGGATGGCCGGCGGTGGTTGCTTACGCATCCCGTGGCTCCACCGGATGGCACGCGAGCGTTCCACCAGGTACAGTATTACGCGGACATGCTGAAACCGCTCGTGCCGGAAACGTCCGTCTCGAATCCAAGGCTCTACGTGTCTCCCGAAGAACAGGCCCGGGCCGATCGGTTGCTGCAAACGGGCGGGGTCTTGGCCTCAGACGTCCTCATCGGACTGAATCCGGGATCCGTGTACGGTGGGGCGAAGCGTTGGTTGCCCGAGCGCTTTGCCGTTGTCGCCAATCGGTTGATGGTCGAGTTGCAGCAAGGGGAGACACGTTTCGTTCGCTGTGTGATCGTCGGAGGGCCGGGAGAGGAAGCCTTGGGAGCTGCCATCGCCGAACTGATGGATTCACCGCCGTTGGTTCTTTCGGGACGAACCTCATTAGGCGAGTTGAAAGCCGTTCTTAAACGTTGTCATCTCCTCCTGACGAACGATACGGGTCCGATGCACGTGGCGAATGCCTTGGACGTGCCGGTGGTGGCGATTTTCGGGCCAACCGATCCCGTGAACACGGCGCCCTATCAGTCCCGGCATGTGATTGTCAGAAATCCCGTGCGCTGTTCACCCTGTCTGCTCCGCGAATGTCCCATCGATCATCGGTGCATGACGGCGATCTCCACGGATCGAGTGTTTCAGGCTGCGAACAGCCTGTTCGAAAAGCAGAAGGGGAACGCATGACCGGAACCCGGACAATGAGGGACCACGCTGCGGTGTTCGTCGATCGTGACGGGACGTTGAATTACGACCGGGAGTACCTTGCGTCTCCCGATGATTTTGAGCTGTTGCCGAACGTCGCCGAGGCTGTTCGGCAATTGAACCTCGCCGATCTGAAAGTCATTCTGGTGACGAATCAATCCGGAATCGCGCGTGGATATTTTTCGCTTGGGGATCTGGAAGCCATCCATCGGACGTTGAAGGACCGTCTTGCTGCGGCAGGAGCGTGGTTGGATGACGTGTTATTCTGCCCGCATCATCCCGAAGAGGGCTGCCGGTGCCGAAAACCGAACCCCGGCATGATCGAACGGGCTCTGGCGAATCATGCCATTGATTTATCCCAAAGCTACGTCGTAGGAGATCGGCACCTCGACGTCGAACTGGCGTATCGGGTAAAGGCCAAAAGCGTGTTGGTCATGACGGGATCCAACAGCGAGGACTCCTTAGCGATCTGTGCGAAGAAGAACCTGCCGATTGATTGTATCGCACCGTGTTTTGCCGATGCCGTTTCATGGATCCTGCGACCGCAAGGAGAGGGATAGGTGTTCAGGAATTCGTTGACCAATTCATTCTCAGGTCCACGCGGACGTCCGCAAAGACCAAACTTGTCATGCCGGGCTCCGACCCGACATCCAGAAGAAAGGCAAAAGTTCTGGATTCCCGCGTGCGTGGGAATGACGGATAGGGCAACGTAGGAATGACACAGTGTGACTCTCGCTCGCCCGGAACTTGATGGGAGACGCATGCCGGCGTTTCAACCTGACAATCTTCTGATCATCAAACCCAGCTCATTGGGGGACATCATCCATGCCCTGCCGACTCTGGGCGCCTTGCGATCGAGGTTCCCTGATGCCCGAATTTCCTGGTTGATTAAATTGGAATGGGCGGAAATCATCGAGGGGCATCCGGATCTCACCGAAGTCATCGCCGTGGACTTTCGGCTTCGTTCGTGGTGGGACATCATCGCGACGATTCGCGAGCGGGCATTTGACTGTGTCGTGGACCTGCAGGGGTTGTTCCGGTCGGGCCTTATTGCAAGGCTCTCCGGAGCGTCGGTTCGGGTGGGGTTTGCCGAAGGGCGTGAGGGGAGTCCGTGGTTCTACACGCACCGGATTCGGTTGCCGGAATCCGGAAACCGGTCCTGGCGCCTGCTCGACGTCCATGCGGTCGACCGGAACCTGAGGCTTGCAGGATTCTTCGACGCATTCACGGATTCCCCTCAATTCTGGTTGCCCAGGCTGGAAGGGGATCGAGTCGAGATCGATCGGTTACTCACAGAGCGAGGCGTGGAGCCTCATCATCGGCTTGTGGCCATGGCTCCGACTTCAAGACAACCGATTAAAAATTGGCCGCTCGGACGATTTATGGCCGTTGCTGCGGCGCTGGCCAAGAAAAAGGATCTGAAAATCGTGCTGATCGGATCATTGAAGGATCATGAAATCGGCCAGAGTTTTTCCAGAGTGCTTGGCTCCGCAGTCGTCAACCTTATCGGAAAAACGCGGATTCGCCAATTGAGTCTGATCTTTGATAGAGTTCGCCTGTGCATCGCAAACGATTCAGGCCCGATTCACGTAGCGGCTGCGTGCGGGGTGCCGGTGATTGCGTGCTTCGGTCCGACGAATCCTCACGCCACCGGTCCGTATGGGACGGGCCACGCGAGTCTGGTCAGTCCGACCACGGCCTGTAGGCCCTGCGGGTTGCGAAAATGCCGGAACCCGCATTACCTGGAATGCCTGGAATCCATTTCGGTTGAAGAAGTGATACGCCAGGCCGAAAGAATGTTAGCGATTTCGTAAACAGAGTGCTCTGTTCGGTATGTCAAGCGAAAGCATGAATCGCACGTTGAAAGTCTCAGCCGTCGTCATTGCCTATAACGATGAACCGAATATGCGGCCTTGTCTGGAGAGCGTGAAGTGGGCGGATGAATTGATCGTGGTGGATTCCCACAGTACCGATGCGACGGAAGCCATCAGCCGTGAATATACGGATAAGGTTTTTCAGCATGAATTTTCGGGCTTCGGGAAGCTGCGAAACGACGCGGTCGCGCATGCCAGCCATGACTGGATCCTGAGTCTGGATACGGATGAACGGGCGACCTCCGAGTTGCAGGAGGAAATACGATCCAAACTCGATCAGGGACCTGAAGCGCAGGCTTTTTTCGTGCCACGGCGGAATTATTTTTTAGGCCGATGGATCAAACGAAGCGGATGGTATCCTGACTATCGGCAGCCTCAATTCTTTCACAAAAACCATCTACGCTATAAGGAAGATCTGGTGCATGAATCGTTTGAACTGGATGGCCGGCTGGGCTATCTGAAAGGCCATGTCGATCAATATCCTTTTCGGGACGTCGATCAGTATCTGGTGAAGATGGATCGATATTCCACGCTCATGGCGGAAGAAATGGTCAAGCGAGGTCGACGGTTTCACGTGCATCAGCTTCTCTCTCATCCTTTGTTTACCTTTTTCAAAATGTACGTGATGAGAAGAGGTTTTTTAGATGGCAAGCCCGGGCTCATTCTGGCCGGTCTCTATGCCTACTATACCTTCGTGAAATACGCAAAGTTATGGGAAGCCACAAAAAAGGACTGATCAAATAAGGAAGATTCGTCATGCCGGACTCCGATCCGGCATCCAGAGGAAGAAAAGAAGAAGCAAAAATACTGGATCCTCGATTAAAAATGTCGGGGATGACAATGGGGGTCTTCGCGGGAATGACGGAGAGGGGCGTAGACGTGTCATGTCTGAAAGAGGACATGAGGCGAATCGCAATCAGGCTGCGGATCCGTGTTAGACAAAAGCCCTTCTTTTGTTGATTCTCCGGCTTCGAACGTCCACGTGTAGAGCCTCGCATGCAGCCCCAAACCGGATGCGAGACAAAACAGCGAGCCTGTGACGACGTTTCTCATTCAGGATCAAGAAACCGCGTGTCTCCCTTACGTATCCTGCATACCGAATCGTCGCAAGGTCTGGGGGGACAGGAATACCGGACGTTGCGCGAATGTCTCGGGATGCAGGCACGGGGCCATCGGGTCTGCCTGGCTGTCCAGCCCGAGAGTCGATTGTGCCACGAGGCACGGGCTACCGGACTGACCGTGCTGACGACGCCCATGCGAACGGTGCGCTGGGTCCCCCTGATCCGCACGTTTCGGAACTGGCTGATGGAATTTCATATCGACGTCTTGAATACGCATGGATCGCTGGATAGTTGGACGGCCGGGATTGCCGCGAGAACCATACGACCACGCCCGTTGATTATCCGAAGTCGTCATATCTCTATCCCTATTACCCCCAACTTTCGGCACAGGATTCTTTATCAGTGCCTTCCCCATGCGGTCATCACGACCGGAGAGCGGGTTCGGGAAGCGCTCATCGCCAGGAACGGATTGCGTGAAGATCGGGTCGTCTCGATCCCCACGGGGGTGGATGTCTCCTCATTTTATCCGCGCGAGGTCGATCGTTCATTAAAAAGCACGTTGGGTATTCCTCTTGATCATCTCGTCGTGGGTAGCGTGGCTTTTTTGCGGGATTATAAAGGGATTGAGGATCTCCTCTCTGCGGCAAGAACGATTCTGGCAGATCGGGATGACGTGCATTTCGTTATTGTCGGCGAAGGGCCAGAAAAAGCGTCCTTGCAGAAAATGGCGCAACGATTCGACATTGACAACAGGGTGCGGTTTCTTGGATTTCGGGAAGACGTTCCGAATCTTCTTTCGTTGTTTCACGTGGTGGTCCTGAGTTCCATCGCCGCCGAAGGTGTGCCTCAGGTGCTCTCTCAAGCGCTGGCCATGAAACGTGCGGTGGTGGCGACGAACGTCGGGAGTGTTCCCGAACTCATTCGGCATGGCGAGACGGGTCTGCTCGTGCCTCCTGCAAAGCCCGAAGAACTGGCGGACAAGATCGAACAATTACTCGATGACGTCGAACTGCGGGAGAAGCTTGGCCAAGCCGGTCACCATCTGGTCGTTCGAAGCTACAGCTTGGAGGAAATGTTGAATAAAACCGAAAGGCTGTACGAACGTGTACGGACCTGTGTCGTTGATCTATAATCAACGTTCTTCCTGCCCCGTTGTCTGGGGAGGAGTGGAAGTTGGTGAAGTTAGCAAAAGGCAAGTGGAGTCAGCGTATTGAAGCAATTGCCCGTGTGGCGAAGGCCATACTTTGCTCAACGAGTCTTGGACGTCGGGGGCGGACATAATCCTTTTCAGGGAATCACGCATCTCCTTGAATTGAATGATGATGGACAGCACCGATGTGGCAAGAGCATTGTCTTGCCCAAGTCCGTGGCTCTGATCTTTTGAGATGCCACGTCACTCCCGTTTCAAGAAGGCTCCTTCGATTACATTTATGCCTCCCATATCCTGGAACACGTAGACGTTCCTGAGGTGGCCTGTAGGGAAATGATGAGAGTTGGATTAGCCGGGTATATCGAAACGCCTTCTCCTTTCCTCGAACAAGGTCTTGCCTTAGGCAACCAAAATCCGTCGGAATTTTCAATTCACGCTGCTCTCCACAAATGGTTTGTCTTCTCCAATGATGGTGGGTTGATCTTCGAACCGAAAACTCCGGAAGAGGCTAACCGGTTCTGTTCGTGCCGCGATGGCCAATTCATGAAGGATTTCTACTCGGTCGTGGATTTTCAAAGGGCGCAGCATTGTTTTCGACGAGCCGCCAAGACGACCGTATTTTATTGGAACCGTAGTTTCAAAGTTGAAGTGCGGAATTGTACGTTGGATTGCGTCAGTCAGGAAGATGCTGTTTGCCGTTTCAGAGGGATGAAACGAGATCTTGTATCCAGTTGTAATGACTGGTTCAGAATCGGGCGGATTTTGGAATTAAAAAAGGCGTTTCCTGAATGTTCAAAAGTATTGAGGCGGTACGGATACCATACGTTGGCTCTCTGAGTTGCCAAAGTCCTCAATCAGGGATTTTTCCGAAATCGTTGATCGGATTCAACACCATGAATTTGAATTACAGATCTCTGATTTGGCCGGAACAGGCTGTTGTCATTGGCGAGCCAAGGGCTGCATGCCTTCCATCGGTCTTTCTAGGCTTGACCCGGTATCCAAAGGATGAGAGACAGCGGCAAGGACTTTTGAAAGATTCCAGAAGAGCAACCCCCAATTTTTCAAGATACGCCGTTACGAATAATTTTATTACGTCACATTTTATGAATGAATGTCGTTTCTTTTGAATTTGTTGAATAAATTGTAGGAACGTGTTTATGACTATGCGCTCGACCATTGGCTGTGCGATTATTGTTTTCAATGAGGAGAAGAATATCCGAGAATGTTTGGAGACGGCACGATGGATGGATGAAATTGTGGTAGTGGATTCCTACAGTACCGACCGTACAGTAGAAATTTGTCGGGAATTCACAGACAAAATTTTTCAGCGGCGATGGCCTGGGTTTGGAGACCAGAAAAATTTTGCGATCGATCACGTTCAATCGGACTGGGTCTTTATCTTGGATGCGGATGAACGGATTTCTTACCCGTTGCAGAAGGAAATCGAACAAATCCTTCGTGAAAAGGGTGAAGAGAGGCCTGTAGCCTATTCGGTTCCACGAAAAAATTTCTACTATGGAAAATGGATCAAACATGCAGGCTGCTATCCTGATCGGCAATTGCGATTATTTCGTAATGGTGTTGGTCGCCTTGACGATGAAGAACCACATAACAAGTTTATCTTTCAGGGTAGATCAGGCGAATTAACTGAGGCCCTCGATCATTTTACCGGGCAGACGATTAACCATCGTTTTCAAAAGTTCCCCAATTTTACGACGCTTGCGGCTCAGGAACGTAGAAGATCCAAATCCTTCGTATCGACGTCGGATTTAATCGGCAGGCCGCCTTTTACATTTTTCAAATACTATATCTCTCGGAAAGGGTACCTGGAAGGCATGCACGGATTTCTGATTAGTGCATTCGCCAGCATGTACACGTTTGTAAAATACGTCAAGCTCTGGAACATGCTTCGTGTTGAGAGGAACGATGATGATGGACCACCGCGATCTTGAGCGCAAAGAAGGCAAAGGCTTATAAAATTCTGGAATTCGACTCATGAATGAGTCCTGTGAAAGAGCAGCCCCTGGCGTCCATGAACGAGTGCTCTCGCTGTTGACACAGGAGAAACCCGGGGTGCTTCTCGATCTTCCTTCCGGCGAAGGCTCCTTCGCTTTTCAGGCCAAGCGAGCAGGCTGGCAGGTTCAATGTGCAGATTTCGACGTTTCTTCTCTCAACGTCTCGCCTGTGAAGGGGCTGATGATGGACATGAATCGCATGTGGCCGTTTTCGGATGAACGGTTCGACTGTCTGGTGTCTATTGAGGGAATCGAACACGTGGAAAATCCGTGGCACGTGCTCAGAGAAGCCAACCGCGTCTTGAAACCAGGAGGAAAATTGCTTCTTACGACACCCAACGTCCTGTCTCTGAAGTCCAGAGTCACTAACCTGTTTTATGGATATCCGAAATGGTTTTCCTATATGGCGGAACGAGACCAACTGGGCCGTGAAGCGGCGGTGGAGCACATCAATCCGATCGGGTTTCTCGAACTCAGGCACGTCCTTGCCAGAGTCGGGTTTCAACTCGAAACGATCGAAACGAATCGTTATGAGAAAAGGCGTTCTCTCTTTTATCAACTCCTGAGACTTCTCCTCCACACGAGAAAACTCAGGTATCGCAAAACGGACAAATGGAAAATTCGGCAAATGTTGCTGTCTCCGACCGTCCTGTTTGGCGATATCCTTGTGTGCAAGTGCGTGAAGACTCGGTCAACAGAGATAGTGGACCCATGAAGTGGTTGTAGCCGATGGCACTGTTTTGCCCCTGAACAATAAGGTAAAAACATGTCTGCTTTAAATCCCCTGGTGTCAGTCATTATTCCGGTCTTCAATGGGGCATCTTTTATTGCCGAGGCTGTCCAGAGTATTCGGAGTCAGACGGTTCAAGACGTGGAAATTATCGTAGTCGACGATGGTTCGACCGATAGCACTCCGGAGATTTTAAAGAAGTTGGAATACAGTGCGGGGATTCATAGGGTATCGCAAGAACATCAGGGGTCGAGTATCGCACGGAATACGGGCATTTCACACGCTAGGGGGGAGTTTATTGCTTTCCTGGATTGTGACGACGTGTGGTTGCCGGAGAAGCTCGCCAGGCAATTGGATTATTTCGACACGCATCCTGACGTGGGATTGGTGTATACAGATGTTGAGCTTGTGGGAGAAGACGGCATGGCCTATGAACGGGTCTCATGCCGAGATTCACCGGAGCCTATGGCTCGTGCATTTGCAGGGGGACATGGTCCAATCATGTCGTCGTCGTTGATTCGAAGCGAGGTGGTCCAGAAAGCAGGTGGATTCAATCCGTCCATTTATTTCACAGCAGAAGACTGGGACTTTTTTATTCGTGCCTACAGGATAACCGAATTCGGCTGTATTAATGAAGTGTTAGTCCGATATTTGCGGCATAGTCCTCGCAATACGTTTTTTGATTATGAACGACACAGGGATCTGGATCTTTCTGGCCATGCACGGTTGCTGCAGGATCTGGAGAACCTTCCTCAACTTTCGAAGACCCAACGCAATGCATTGAATAACGAATGGGCAAACTATTATCTCAAACAAGGACGAACCGAGGATTTATTGAAGCGAAAAGAGAAGGCGAGGTTCTATTATTGGCAGGCGATCAAGAAAGCCCCTTTTCGTTTCCGATCATATTCTCGTCTGATTCGCACGATGCTACAGTGAATAGAGTCGTGCTTTCGGATCCCCAACGTCGTCGGGTTTTTGGTGCCGAAGGCCGTCAGAGAGTCGAAGCCCAGTTTACCGTTGAGGCGATGATGGATGGGCTTGTGCAAGGGTATCGCGACGTCCTGCGTTCTCGAGAATTGGGGTCCTTCGGCGGGGCATGATGCGAATCGGGATCGACGCAGGCCCGGCAGTGCAGCAGTTGTGAATGTGGGCAAAGACTCAGTTGAAAAAACGCATTCTAGTATTGGCCATTCGTGCTATAGGTGATGTCGCTCTTATCACTTCTGTGCCACGTCTTCTTAAGCAAAGCTATCCGACGGCCTATATAGGTTTGCTGGTCGATGACCCAAGTGGGCAGATCTTGCGAGCCAATCCTCATGTGGATTGTGTATTTTCTATTGATCGCCGTGCGACTCGCAAACTTCCTCTATTAAGCCGAATAAGAAAATGGTTTGCTCTTGTCGCGCAACTTCGAAGAGAAAAATTCGACGTAGCTGTTGATTTGTTTAGTGGGCCAAGGAGCGCTTGGTTGGCATGGTTTTGTGGGGCTACAGAACGATATGCAGAAGATTATCGGTCTTCTTGGCGAGGCTATCTCTACAACCATTCCATACGACTCGTCAGGGATAATAGACATCTTGTAGAACAGAAATTGGACATCCTACGGCCGTTGGTTGGTGTCGTGGAGCGTAAAAAAGCCTGCTTGGAAATTCACGTGACAGAATCAGAACGTCAAATCGCTTTGGATTTATTACAACAAAAAAGTGGAAGGCAAGGAAAAAGAATCGGGTTCGTTCCCGGTGCGGGATCGCCGTGGCGAATATGGCCTGCCCAACGATATGCCGAGCTGGGTGACCGGCTTGCTCAAGAGTATGAGGCGAACATTTTTTTGCTTGGTGGAATACCTGAAGTCGGACTGTGTCGATGTATTGTCGATAAGATGAGCCATCCTCCTGTAGATCTTTCGGGGCAGACGACTCTCAGAGAATTGATTGCGCTCTTGTCTGAGCTTGATCTGGTGATTTCGAATGACTCGGGTCCATTACATCTCACGTCTGCTTTGAAAAAACCCAAAGGAATCGGATTATATGGCGCGGCTAATACTGTCCAGTATTCACCTTGGGGGGACAACGTCTTGATGCTGACCCAAGGAAAGCCTTCTGACGCATACTGGGACAAAGTTGACTACCAACGAGACTATGCCCATCTGTTAAAAATTACCGTCGAAGATGTTTTTGAACATGCCGGGAAGATACTGAAAACGTGAATTTTTTCAATGGAGACGTGGCATTCTTCGCCGGATTGATCGAAAGATTTCAAAGAATGGATGAAGGGTTGCCGCATCCTCGATAATTTGAGTCTCCTTAAGTCGTTTTCAATTCGTTAACTCGACGTGGAAGGATTCTCCCACAACATCCTCGTCATCAAGCTCCGGTACATCGGAGACGTGCTACTCACGACCCCGTTTCTGCGCGTGTTACGTCAAGGTTTTCCTGAGGCGTGGATTACAACGCTGGTGAATGCCGGGACCGAAGACGTTCTGCGACACAATCCCGACGTCAATGAGGTGTTGTGCCTCCCGCGCACGGGCATGATCCCGCAAACGCGATTCTGGCGAGGCTTGCGCGCCCGTGGGTTCGAGTGCGTCGTGGATTTCACGGATGGCGACAGGGCTGCGCTCCTTGCATGGTTCACGGGAGCAGGCCTGCGCATCGGCTATAATCATGAGGGGCGTTTGCGGGGTCGGTTGTATTCGCATTGCGTCGAGGCGGCCTACGGCACCATGCACATGATCGACTATCATGCCATGGCCTGCTCAGCCCTGGGGCTGCCCATCAGGGGAGGAGACCCCGTTTTGCCACTCTCCGGTGAAAACCATGAGCAAGCCCATCGAATCAAGGAGACCTTGCCGCTTGATGGGAAACCATGGGTGATGCTGCATCCTGGGGCACGCTATTGGTTCAAGGCGTGGTCTGCCGAACGGTTTGCCGCCTTGGCGGATACTTTCCATGACAAAGGGTTTCGGGTCGTTCTTGTGGGAAGCCCCAGTGAGCAAGCCGTAGCAACGGCAGTCATGAAGGCAACCAAACGTCCGCTTGCTTCTCTTGTGGGAAAAACGAGCCTGCTGGAGTTGGCTGCGCTGATGACACAATGTCGCCTTTTTATCGGCAATGATGCCGGCCCGATGCATATGGCCGCGGCCGTCGGCTGTCCCGTCGTGGCCCTGTTCGGCCCGTCGAATCCAGCCGTTTGGGGACCGCGAGGCAAATATACCAAAACGATTTACAAGGGACTCGATTGCCGGGAGTGTTTTCACCCCGGCTGCTCGCGGGGTGAGCAGAGTTGCATGAATCTGATCACGGTACAGGAAGTCCTGGAGGCCGCAGAAGAGTTTTTATGAGCCAAGGGCTTCCCGCCGTCATACCGGGCCTTGATCCGGCATCCAGAAAAAGTAAAGGCGCCAGTCGTCATGCCGGACCCCGATCCGGCATCCAGAAGAAGAAAAGAAAAAAACTCTGGATTCCCGCCCCCGATTAAGGATGTCGAGGGCAGGCTTTTCGCGGGAATGACGGAGGGGGTGGGAATGACGATTCAAAGGCCTCAACCGTCATGCCGGACTTGATCCGGCATCCAGAAAAAGAAAGACCCTGGAGTCCCGCTCCCGATTAAGTATAGCCTGTCCCCGACTTGATCGGGGATCAAGGGCAGGCTTTCGCGGGAATGACGGAAGATGGCGCGTGCGGGGCTGACAGGGCGCGCGCAAAATTGACGGAAAAGGCGGGAATCACGAAAAGGGGTAGCAACTGTCGCGATTGACTTACGGAAAGGGCGAGAGGGGGGTATAGGCCATGGGAAAGGCGAACAGATCCTCAAGCCAAGCGGTCATCTCGTTCATGGGCAGGGGCATCATGTTGAACCGAACTTCGAGGTGATAGTCCTGTCCGGTTCCCATGATTCCAATAATGGCTGCGGCATCCGGATGCTCGGGGAGCAGGGCTTGTGTATGAAATTCGGATACCGTGGTGTACAGGCGGCCTCCTTCTTCCACGACGTCTAATAGGGCAGGAAGGTCCGTGAGGCAGGCATGCGCAGAGCAGCGGTAGACTGTGCGCACGTCGGGTTCAATCGCCTTGAACTCATTCAGGGCTTCCTGGGAAAAGCCGGTCAAATACATTCGAACCGTTGCCGTAGGCAGTTGATGCGTCGAAGCCAAGCCGCTGGCTGGTACGAGAAAGGCGAATGGGTCAGAGGAATTGAATTCGAATTGGCACGGTCCGAATGCGTCTGGCCAGGAACAAAAAAACGGCACCATTTCGTGAGCGTTGCGAAGGATAACCCTGCCTTCTTGGATCGAGACGTCTATCGGTAAATCGAGCAGGTCAATTGCTTCACGGAATGCCCCTTGTCGTTCCTCCACCCAGACTGGGTGTTGGTGGTCGGCACAGGATTCACCTTGGGCAATGATTGTTGCCGTATGCAATCGAATTCTGATGAATGAATGCGTGTGGCGAAATCCGACCCAGAACATGGCCAGGGGCTGAAGCGTTACGAAATGCCCGGAAAGATGCCAAGGGTGGCTGATTGAGCAATACGTGTTGACTGATTGGTAGCGTTGAAACATCGAATGGTAGCGGCCGGCCAGGAGAAAGAAATCGTCTTTCCAGGCATCGAGGACGTGAATCATGGTCACGTCTTCAAGCGGCCACTGATCGAGTCGTTGAATGGTTTCCGGCGATGGAACCGGCCATTCTTCGATATAACAAATGCCTTCTTTCTCAGGATCAACGGTCCGCAGTCCTTTGGCGCGAAGGCGATGAAGCAGGTCGAGAATTTGCGGAAAATTCAGAGATTGACGTGATTCCCACCGCTGTTCACGCATGAGGGCGTTCCTCGATGAAGTGGAGAAGCAGATCGTGCCTTCGTCGGTGGTTGGGGCAAAGAAACAGGAAGGCAGAACAGAAGACACATCCAAGGAATGGCGGAGAGGGCGGGATTTGAACCCGCGGTAGGGGGTTAGCCTACGACGGTTTAGCAAACCGTTGCCTTCGGCCGCTCGGCCACCTCTCCGACATCAGGTCATTGGTAGTCCGTGTTTAACGGTAGACTTCACTCCGGACGAAATTCTTGAAGAATTTAACACACCTGACAGCAGATGTCCAAAATGGGTGAGTCAATCATGCAATTCATGCCTGGCCTGTCAATGATGTCCCACCTTCCTGTTCGGGCAAAGACGGCATGCCGCTTTCCATTTGTTCGGCCAGTCGTTGGAGCTTTTTAACCTGAGGATGATCGGGTGGAAGGGGATTCCCATACTCGTCGGTGAGTAATTCCTTCATATCCTTGAGCATGGCCTCTAATTCAGGGAAGGAGACTTTTGGCAATCTTTTTTTGCCCATAGGGATGTTCCTCCGTCTGCATGGTCTGCGAGCCGTGGTTTCGAGAACCACGCTTTGCCTTCATGTACCTCAAAACAGCCCAGATTATATCAAGTTGCGACAGGTAGTTGTCGAGGAGATCAAGAATATTTTTGATCCATTGCTCTCAAACGGGGGAAACCGTCGATTCGGCAACAAGAGCCCTTATTCTCTTGCTTTGCATGTTTTGGTGTATTGCTACCGCATCAATCCCCTGATTGCTGGAGCTGTCCTCGAGTCTTCCTCATCGCTGGCAAGGACTCCTATCGTTTCTTGCTCAAGCAAGAGGGAGGTGATAGGGTAAAATCCTCTCCTGTCTTGGCATCAACAACGCAGTCGGCTGAACTATTTGGTTTTTCACTCTATTCTGTTTTGACAAGAGACGTGGCCATGAGACTGAATGATGTGGACCTGGAAAGAATGATGAGTGAGGGAGAGAGTTTTCTTGTCGAATTCAAGGAATCATTGGCTGGCAAGGCGCTGGAAGGTATTCAGGAAGCCGTTTGTGCGTTTGCCAATGACTTGGCCGGTTCCGGGCAATCCGGGGTTATTTTCGTCGGCGTCAAGGACAATGGTGAGCCAAGCCGGATCGATATTACCGAGCCCATGTTGACGCAACTGAGCGGAATTAAGACGGACGGCAACATTCTTCCTCCGCCGTCCATGCTCGTGGAAAAACGGGTCCTGAAAGGTGTGGACGTCGCGGTTGTCACGGTGTTGCCGTCGAATTCTCCGCCCGTTCGCTATAAAGGCGTCATCCACATACGGATGGGTCCTCGAAGGGGGATTGCGACCGAACAGGACGAGCGTATCCTCAACGAGAAGCGGCGTGCTCACGATCTCCCGTTCGATGTTCAGCCCATGCCCGGAGCGACTGTTTCCAACCTCAATATTCGGCAGTTTGAAGACGAGTACCTCCCGAATGCGTTCAGTGCCGAGACATTGATGGCGAATGAGCGCAGTATGTCCCAGCGTCTTGCCGCAACCAAGATGATCGCCTCAGCGGAGGATCAAACGGCGACTGTCCTTGGCCTTTTGGTGCTGGGCAAACAACCACGAGACTTTCTGCCCAATTCTTATATCGAATTCCTGCGTATCGACGGAGTACAATTGTCGGACCCTATCGTGGACAATGAAACCATAGACGGAACGATTTCAGAGATTTTGCGGCGCATCGATGAAAAGATGAAGGCGTCTATCAGCACGGGTGTTGACCTGATCCGTTCCGAGAGGGAACGGCGCGAATCGACCTATCCTCTTGCCGCGCTTCAGCAAATCACGCGGAATGCCGTGATGCACCGCACCTATGAATCAACCAATGCGCCGGTCAGGGTCACCTGGTTCAATGATCGGATCGAAGTCCATAGCCCGGGCGGTGCTTTTGGAATCGTGAATCCGTCGAATTTCAGTCATCCAGGTATGACTGACTATCGGAATCCAAATTTGGCAGAGGCCATGAAGGTCATGGGCTACGTACAACGATTCGGTGTTGGCATCGCGACCGCGAGAAGGGAATTACGGCAGAATGGTAATCCGGAACCGGAATTCGTGGTCGAGACGGCATTCGTTCAGGTGACCATCAGGAGTCGTTTATCGTGATCATCCCTGTTCTGACTTTCTTCAACAACAAAGGAGGTGTTGGAAAAACTTCTCTCGTCTACCACTTGGCCTGGATTCTGTCGCAGACCGGTCACAAGGTTCTGGCCTGTGATCTGGACCCACAGGCGAATTTATCGGCCGCGTTTCTAGATGAAGATCAACTGGAAGCGTTGAGTGACGGAGATAATGGAGGACAAGGCAAGACGATCTTCAAATGCGTGGAACCGTTGTTGAAGGTCGGAAATCTGCTGTCACCTGCACTTCAGGAAATCACACCGGATCTGAAGTTGATTGCTGGTGACATGGCTCTCTCCGTTTTTGAGGATAAGTTGTCGAGTCAATGGCCAAACGCACTTGACTCAGGCGATCTGTTTCGTCCATTCCGAATCCTGACTTCGTTCTGGACCGTCATGCAGACGGGCGCGAAAGCGATGAATGCCACGGTCATTCTGGCTGATGTTGGGCCTAATCTTGGCGCCATCAATCGTTCCGCCCTGATCGCCACCGATTATGTCATCGTTCCACTCGGAGCGGATCTGTTTTCCCTCCAAGGGCTTCGCAACATCGGTCCGACTCTGGCTCGCTGGCGTCGTGATTGGACAAAACGACAGGAGAACTGGACGTCTCCAGAGTTTCCTTTGCCTGCGGGGAACATGAAACCGCTCGGGTACATTGTGCAACAGCACGGCGTCAGGCTCAGCCGTCCGGTCAAGGCCTATGATAAATGGGTCAACCGAATGCCGAAAGAGTACGCGGAAAATCTTTTAGGTCAGAATGAAGGTCCATTTCCCGCTTCACCAGGGGAAGATGGCCATTGCCTTGCGACCGTCAGGCATTACCGCAGCCTGGTTCCGATGGGCCAGGAAAGCCGCAAGCCGATCTTTGATCTCACGCCGGCCGACGGTGCCATCGGTAGCCACGCTGTCTCGGCCACCGAAGCGCGCAGGGACTTCATGGCACTGGCTCAGAAGATTACCGACAAAGCCGATTTGGTCTGAGCCCTCGATGAGCCTATGGGGTCTGGTCCTGTTCGAGAATGCCGTTGATGAGTGTGCGTAAATTGTCAGTGTTCAGATTCGGCACCAACAGGTTCCCGTCCAAAACGACCGTAGGCGTATGAGTCACGCCGATACGTTCACCCCACGCCTTACTGTGTTCCAAGGCCTTGTATGGCTTGCCACTGGCCAGTCCGGTCTCGAAGGTTTCAGCATCCAAGCCGATTTCACGAAGCAGCAGGGAGCGGATGCTTCGATCAAACACGTGAATTTTTTCTTTGTGAATCATGCGAAACAGAACCGCTTTCATTTCGGGACCTTTGCCCATTGCTCTGGCCTGCTCGTACATCTCGAATGCTGTCGGCAGTTTCCCACGAATCACGGGAAATCCGACCAGCCGTACGTCCAGTCGTTCGTCGAATTCTTTTTTCAACTGGGTAATCACGATCTTCTCGAAAAGGTGGCAATGTGGGCAGTAAAAATCGGCAAATTCCAACAGCAGGACTTTTCCCGTCGTATGAAGAGAAGGTTGCCCCTTGATCACCTGGTATTCACCCGGCAATGTTTCCGCAGCCTGGGCACTCGCGTTCAGCAGGAACACGATCCCGAGAATGATGCCTCCCTTTTGCATGACGTTCATCTTTCACTCCTTTGTTGCTGAATACGAACAGGCATTTCCTGTTGCCACGGTACCATGAGTCGTTTCGACGGGGCAAAACAGGCTTTACCCGTCATGCCGGACCCCGATCCGGCATCCAGAAAAACAGGAAAAAGCAAAGACTCTGGATTCCCGCTTTCGCGGGAATGACGTAGTTGGAGGCTGGACTCTTCCAGTCGTCATGCCGGAATTGATCTGGCATCCAGAAAAGCCAAAGGCGCCATTCGTCATGCCGGACTCCGATCCGGCATCCAGAAGAACAGGAAAGGCAACGGCCCTGGATTCCCGATTACTAACGTCGGGAATGACGGAGAGGGAGGCGGGAATGACGAAGTGCGCGGCAATGACGGAGAGGCCATGAAACGAAAGTTCTTCTTCTTGGGAACATTACAGGCCTTTGGTACAATGATCCAATTAACTGTCGGATTCAACGAAGTCGAGTGCGGTCGAGGATAGATGCACGTTTATGTACATGGAGGAGGAATAGGATAATGGACGTCATCAGTTTGACGGATTTCCAAGTGTTTTCCAGCGAAAAAATGAAAAAACAGAATGTGTTTGCAACACCACGATTCTTTTGTGACGTCTACTGTTTTGAACCGGATCAAGTGCAGAAAGGGCACGTTCATGCCAACGAAGACAAAGTGTATCTGGTGTTGGAGGGACATGGGACCTTTCGTGTTGGCAATCAGGAGCACGTGCTCGGGCCTGGTCAGGGGACGTTGGCCCCGGCTGGCAAAGAACATGGCGTCACCAATCATTCCGGAGCCAGACTGCGAGTGCTCGTTTTCATGGCTCCCAATCCTTTGTAACCGTTAGCGCTGCAACAGGGTCTCGGGAGCAGGAATCTGGTCCAGGATCATGGAGCGGGTCTGGTAAATGCCGGATAATCTGGCTCCGGTGGCATAGACCAGGCCTCTCTCTCGAGTCCCCAACGTCAGATGGCCACGGGGTCGGCCTTTTCGGTCAAGACCTGCGATCTCGATGGTGGGTGTTGTGAGACCATAGTGCGCCAGATTTTCTTGGGTTCGACTGACGGGTAGTTCCGCAGGAAGATCGACGAGACGGCTGACGAACAGGTTGACTCGCTGCTGGTCGATCGTCTCCGATTCTCTCCCTTCGAGATACCATTCCCCATGTTGTTGAATCAGGGTGTATTCCGAGTCATTGATTTTGACGGTCAAGAGCGCAATCTCGGTAGCTTCGATGCCGAACAGGCGCTTGTCCTGCAAGTGAAACGCCTTGTACGGCAACTTCTGCAGCACGTGGACTGGGACCCGATACATAGGATCCTCCGAGGACGTGACTGCGTACGCCTCGTCACCGGACACAATGGGTTCAAAGAACGCCACGTGATGGCCTCGTCGGCTCGTGTGAATGGTCGCCGTCAATGACGGCGTTCCGAGTTTTTTCAGGAGAGCCGCTTTCTCGGCCGGTGAATCAATAAACCCCGTTGCGGTCAAATCTTCCAGCGTCATCAGCAGAATGCCAACGGCGGTTTTATCGGCTGGAGCCTGGATTGGAGAGGTGAAATCCCACCCGGAAACAGGGCCATGGAAAGCGGTCCCACGCCGGAGCGTGATGTCTTGGCTCGGGGTTTGAAGCTGGATGCGTTCGGCGCGGGTACGATCAAACAGGAGAATATTCTTGAGGCGAAAGGTGTTCAGGGTTTTCGCTCGAAAATCCGAAATCATGAGCGTGGTCAGCAGAATTTTTTTATCTGAGCCCCGTTGCGCATACAGGGTGGACGACAAGGGACCCCTGTCACCCAGGGATAAGGATTCCGTATAGGCTCCTGTCGAAAGAGAGATTGTCACATAGGGGGATTGCAGCCCGTAGTGTTCGGTGGCCGCTCCTTCCTCCTGAATGAGACGGGAAATTTTTCCGATTTCCAGAGCGCGCAGCACGTTTTCGATCTGGCGCGCATCTCCCCGGGCCTCAACCGGTTCGACGATCCGCCACCGATTCTGTTCGTCACGGTTCATTAGAATCCGTTCGGTCTGTGTGGCATACGTCAGGTGCGTCACGTCCCGGTAATCAAAAGGCAACAGCCGTTTGGCTTCGATCTCCTGGATCGTGTTGGTTTCCATGGTCGGCACTTCGATGGTATAGACGTACACCCCCAGCCCTGCAAAGATGATCGCGAGGAAAAACGTGGTTCGATACGGCGTCATGGCAAGGTTTAGAGGCGGCTTCGACGTCGCCACACCATGAGGCCCGAGAGGAGTAAGAGGAACGGCACAGAGAAGACTTGCACGGCAAACAGCATATGCTCCTGGGTGGGGTTCGGAATAAACGGTGGAAACGAAAAGTCCTTGGGACTGACCGAAATCAGCGCTTCTTCATCGGCCAACCAGGCGATGGCATTGGACAGAAAATCGGTATTGCCCGGAAACTGCAAATAGGTATTGCTGGCAAAGGCTGAATTTCCGATTATCACCAGCGCCGGTTGAACGGCCGCATTCGAGGCGTTTGTGCGACCCAAGGCCCCGGCCAGGGTGAAAGGCCCCTTTCTGTCGAATTCTGCATCAAATTCCGGAGTGGTCTGCTCGAAGTTTGTTTCGGCCCAACTCTGTTCCGATGACTGTAACAGAGACGTGAAGGTCAGATCTGTGCCCGGTGGGAGGTCGAACGACACCGATTGCAGGACGGGCAGCAGAATCGGAGCGGTGAATCCCTTGGTGATGGTATGGTTGGTAAATCGACGAACGAGCAAGGCCGTGGGGCTGCCTTGTGCCACGCGATCCTCGGGATCCACCACGATCCCCGGCCCGAGGGTCAGGCCCAATTGCGAGATCCATGCTTCGAGCCCGCTTGACGTTTGCGGGTCGAGCAGCAACAGGACTCGTCCGCCCTCGGCGACGAAATTCGTGATGCGTCGCAATTCTTCTTGCTCCACGGATTCACGAGGCCCGGGAATAATCAGAACTGCGGTATCATCGAGCAGGGCCGGGTCTTTCTGGAGCGAGCCTCGTGCGATTTGGTAGCCTTGGGCTTCGAGCTTTTTTCTGGCCAGGGACAATCCTCCTCGCTCCTCGTCCGTAATCCGGCGTTCACCATGCCCTTCCAGGAAAACGAGGCGTTTGGATTGTTCCGTCGTTGCACGAATCAACGCGCTCGTCAGGTCCGATTCCCTGGGTTTGAACACGTGGATGGTCTGCTCGCCACTTTCGAATACTGCCGTGTCGATCTTGGACACGTCGTATTCGCGGGACATGCTTGGTTCCTTTTCGGGATCGATGTAGGTCACGGAGATTCGGGGGCTTGCATGGATGTAGCCTTCCAAAAGGTCGCGATACCTCCGAAATCCAGGACTTCGCTCATGGGTAAACACCAGGACCCGGACGTCTTGCTCAAGCTGTCCGAGCACTTGCAGGGTTTGCGGCGCAAGTGTGAAATGCTGCGTTTCGGACCAATCCCACCGGCCACCATGCCGAATGACCAGAAAATTGATGATCGTCAGGATGCCGGTCATGAGGAGAATGGCCAGGATGCCGTTCAATCCGAGTCGAGTCGACCGTGAGCTGGAAAAGGTCTTGAGGCGTGCCCAGTTTCCGGCAAAATAGACCATGAGGCACACTAACGCGATCCCTTCCAGGAGCAGGATCGTGCCGGGCCGATTGGCACCGGTTTGGGAAAGAATCAGGCCTCCGAGTCCCGATCCGATTCCCAACGCGCCGAGGATGGAGAGAAGATGCTTTATGCCCATCGGTGCGAATCAACGACCCTGTGCGCAATGAATAACATCAGTACGGTGCCGGACAGGTAATACACCACGTCTTTGGTCTCCAGGAGGCCGCGAACGAGCCGGTCATAATGTTCGCTGAACGAGAGATAGGACAGGATGGTTCCCAGCGTCGTGTCGCCCAGCAACGAGCCCAATCCTCCGAGCAACCAGATCAACAGAATCATTCCGAAACTCACAAACGCCGCAACCACCTGATTCTCGGTCGTGGCGGAGGCCAGGACGCCACAGGCCAGAAAGAAGCCACCCTGCAAGGCCAGGGCCAGGTACCCCGTCAGAATAGGATCCCAATGAAAGCTGCTGTAGAAGGACAGGATGATGGGGGTGAGGCTCGTCAAGGAGAGCAGTCCCAGATAGATCAGGAGGACGCTCATGTATTTGGCTGAAATCAGTTCGTTGATCCCGATGGGTGACGTGAGCAGGAGTTCAAACGTGTGCAATTTCCGTTCTTCTGCAAACAGCCGCATCGTCAGAATCGGGAGGAGAAACATGAGGACGAAATCCAAACTGTAGAACAGGGAGCGAAAGACCAGCTCATTCAGGTTCAGTTGGGCGTAGGTATTTTGAATTTGCAGGAATCGAATCGCCTGCTGGCCTGCGTTTGCCGTCATGAGGTGGGCGATAAAGCCCGAGATGAAAAGAAAGACGGCTCCGACCACGTAAAAAATCGGCGAGACCAGAAAACATCGTAATTCTTTGGCAAGAAGGGTCTGAAATGGTGTCATGCCGGGGGGGGCTCGCCTGATGGCCCAGCGGAATCGAGGACGCTGGGGTCATTCATCCTGGTCGACTCTTCTCGAGTGAGTTGGAGAAAGACTTCTTCCAGAGACAAGGAAAGGGGCCTGAGCTCGAGCAGCCCGTAGCCCTGGTCTACGACGAATTGCGCCAAGGTTTCTCGGAGGTCCTGCCCCAGTTCACAGTCGATCGTACAGGTGTTGGGCGTAGCGGTCGGCAGGACGTTGAGCACGCCGGGAAGAGTCTTGAGACGTTCCAGCCAATCAGGCCTGGGCTGTTTCACGGTGAGGCTCATTTTCTCGGATTGGCGCAACCGGCCGGCCAGCCGATCGGGAGAATCCTCTGCGACGATGCGGCCCCGGTGAATAATCACCACGCGATCACACGTTGCCATGGCCTCGGGGAGAATATGGGTGCTGAGGATGATGGTCCGTGATCCGGCAAGACTTTTAATCAGCCCTCGTATCTCGATGATTTGTTTGGGATCGAGTCCCACGGTCGGTTCATCCAGAATCAGAACCGGTGGATCGTGAATCAGGGCCTGCGCGAGCCCCACCCGTTGACGATATCCCTTGGACAGATGCCCGATTACGCGGTGTTGCACGGAATCCAGTCCCACTTGCTCGAGTACGTCAGCCTTTCGTGCAGTCAGACGCTGTGGCGGGACTCTCTTCAACCGGCCTGTAAACGTCAGATATTCGTCAACGGTGAGTTCCGGGTAAAGAGGAGGGAGTTCCGGCAGGTAGCCGAGATGGCGTTTGACTTCCATCGGTTGCTCCAGACAATCAAATCCTGCAACACTTGCCATGCCTGTACTCGGTGGCGTAAAACAGGCTAAAATTCGCATTGTGGTGGTCTTCCCAGCCCCATTGGGACCCAGAAAAGCCAGAATTTCTCCCTTCTTGACGTGAAACGTCACCTCATCAAGGGCCGTGTGCTGTCCATAGTGCTTCGAAACGTGTTGGACGGTAATCATGAAGCCAGGAAAGAATCAGATGTCGGGGTACACTGCACGGCAGGATAGAAAAGAGCATACTGGGCCGGACGGATGTTCGTCAAGGTGATCAGCCTGTAATTTTGGTTGACAAGTTCGAACAGATTATTAATAAATAGGCATTCAATCTCGGGACGGGCCAAAATGGTGCTTCTTCCAGTTTTTGCTCATCCCTTTCTTGGCAGGTGGAGGCATCTGAAAGACCCATGGTTATCGAGGTTCTCTGTCAGGTATGGGGGTAAAAAGGGTGTGATGAAAGGAAATTCTCATATGCGAATGCTAAAGGATTTTGCAGCTCTTGTGTGTGTTGGTGCATGGCTGCTGGTGACGGTATCGGGATGTGAGTCTTCGAAACATGCTGAAATCATGAGCACGGAAGATCTACGAAAACAGATGAGCATGGCGGCGGCTCCTGAGACAGAGGGCGATCAATCTGGTATTTCATTCGAGGGACGATCCATCCCCCAAGAGTCGCTGGGTTTGTCAGAGTCATTTTCCTTTGCTCCGGAACCTCCTCCGAGCCCGATGTTGTCTTCCAGAGCTCAAGAGTCGGTCACGCCTCCAGCCAAGGAACAGTCTCCGGCCCCAGCGGTTGAGGAGGATATCGTACAAGCCGAAGAGCCTCCTGAATCAGAGCCGGCGATGCAGATCGCCGAGCTGAAGCCTTCCGATTTGGTGGCCGAAGCGGCTCCTGTCTTGGAACAGGGGGGTCCGGTCGTGCAGGAGAAGTCAGGGTTGGCCGATGTCTTTTTCGATTTTGACAAATATACGATTCGTCCTGATGCCGTGCCCACGTTGGAAGAGAATGCCAAACTCCTGAACCATACCTACAAAAATTCCAACGTGCTTATCGAAGGACATTGTGATGAACGTGGAACCGTGGAATATAACCTGGAATTAGGGAAACGTCGGGCGCAAGCCGTGAAAGATTATTTGCTTGATCTGGGAATCGCAGCATCCAGAATTAAGATTGTCAGCTATGGGAAAGAAAGACCGTTTTGTACGGAATCCCAACCAAGTTGCTGGCAAAAAAATCGACGCGGGCATTTTGTCCGGCAATAAGATGGCGTGACCCGCCGGCATCTCTACAGGGTTTAGCCCGGTTCTCGATCCTCCTCTTTCGCATCGCTACAGATGCCCCTCGCGCGCCCTTCGTCAGTCCCGCGCTCCTCTTTGTCAGTCCTAGCCCCCAATCGTCATTCCCGCGAAGACCCCATTCGTCATCCCCGACATTTTTAATCGGGGATCCAGTCTTTTTGCTTTTTCTTTTCTTCTTCTGGATGCCGGATCGGGGTCCGGCATGACGAATGAGCGCTCCCAATCGTCATTCCCGCGAACGCGGGAATCCAGGGTCTTTGCCTTTTCCTTTATTCTTCTGAACCCCGGATCGGGGTCCGGCATGACGAGCGGGGACTGGTTTCTTTGACCAGAGGCGTTACTTTCGACTGTCAATGAATGGAGGAACGTGCTGACGAGGGGGACACTTCATTCTTCCAACGTTGAAATATCCCCGGGGTCCTGCCCGAGTTCTTGGGCCTTCAGGACCCGGCGCATAATCTTTCCGGAACGGGTTTTGGGAAGTGAAGTCACGACTTCAATTTCTTGAGGAACCGCGATTTTACCCAACTCCGTCTTGACGTGTGCTTTGAGGGTTTTGACCAGTTCCTCACGTTCGTGGTGTTCTTGTTTCAGGATGACGAAGGCTTTGATCATCTCGCCTGCGGTTCGATGTGGTTTGCCGATCACCGCTGCTTCGACGACTGCGTCGTGACTGACGAGTGCGCTCTCGACCTCGGCGGTGCCGATACGATTGCCGGCGACTTTGACCACGTCATCGGCTCGGCCCATGAACCAGAAATAGCCGTCTTCGTCTTTATGACAGACGTCGCCCGCGGTGTAACAGCCGGGAATGGTGTTCCAGTAGACGAGGTAACGATCAGGATCTTTGTGAATGGTCCGCATCATGGAAGGCCACGGTTTTTTAATGACTGCGAACCCTCCGCCGGTGCCGATACTGTTGCCACTCTTATCCACCACATCTGCCTCGATTCCCAGAAATGGGCGTGTCGCAGATCCTGGCTTAAGGGGCACGCAAGGGAGGGGAGTCACGAGAATTGAGCCGGTTTCCGTTTGCCACCAGGTGTCCATAATCGGTTTGTCTCCTCCGGTGACGCGGTAGAACCACTCCCAGGCTTCAGGATTAATGGGTTCGCCTACTGAGCCTAAGATACGCAGACTGGACAGATCATATTTCTTTGGCCAATCTTCACCGTGCTTCATAAGGAGACGGATCGCGGTTGGGGTGGTATAGAAAATCGATGCCCCATATTTTTCGATGAGTTCCCACCAACGACCCGGGGTCGGGTAATCGGGTTTGCCTTCGGCGGTGAGGATGGTCGCACCATTGAGGAGCGGGCCATAGACGATGTAGCTGTGCCCCGTGACCCAGCCCGGATCGGCCACGCAGAAATACACGTCTTCGTCTTTCAGGTCGAAGACGTACTTGGTGGTGATGTAGGTGCCGACCATGTACCCCCCATGCACGTGGACCACGCCTTTGGGCTTGCCCGTGGTTCCCGAGGTGTAAAGAAAATAGAGGGGCGCTTCGGCGTCGAGCGGCTCCGCCTCACAGGTCGTTGACCGTCCGTCGAGCCACCGATCCCAATCGAGCTCGTTGGTCCCGTTCAGGTCGATGCCTGGCGTTTCCCGTTGCACCACAATCGTCTTCTCTATGGTCGGACAGTTTGCCACCGCGGCAGCCACCACGGTCTTGAGGGGGACGCGTTTGCCTCGATCGTATCCGTAGTCTGCCGTGATGACGAGCCTGGCTTCTGCATCGTTGATTCTGGATTCCAGCGCCGGTGCACTGAAGCCAGAATAGACCACCGAATGAATCAACCCGAGACGTGCACAGGCCAGCATGGCCACGATTTGTTCGGGAATTTTCGGAAGATAGATCGTGACGCGATCCCCTTGTTTCATCCCGAGGGCCTTGAGGCCATTTGCGCAGCGGTTGACCTGACGGGCCAACTCGGCATAGGTGAAGATCCGTTCTTCGTTCTGTTCTCCCACCCAAATGACGGCAACCTTGTTTCTTCGCCACGAGTTCACGTGACGATCCAGACAGTTGTAAGCAATATTACACTGGCCGCCTACAAACCATTTTGCCCATGGGTAGTTCCACTCCAGGACCCTGCTCCAGGGAGCGAACCATTCCAGTTCCTTGGCAACGCCTTCCCAGAATCGTTCCGGCTCGGCGATCGATGCCTGATAGGCGGCTTCGTAGTCCTTGATATGCGCCCGTTCCAGGGTTTTGTCGGTTGGGCGATGCACGGTCGAGGTTTTCAATAGCGTTTCGATCTGGTCTGCCATGGAGCAATCCTTTTCGCAATGACGGGAAAACGCGGGAATCCACCCGCGATGATGGGCGCATTATGCGTGGGTCTGCTTGATGGTGCAAGATTCTTTTGTCAGGAAGGTTCTGGTGGCTGGTGTTCGGGCCGGAGCAGGTCCATGACGGTTTTGACCGGATTGAACGTCCGCCGTGGGACTTCGATAAATACGGAATGCCATTTGGCCATGCCTCCGTTCCAGAGCCCCGGCCGTTCCAAAGCCTTCAACGCTTCTCCTTCGTGTGATTTTTTTGAAATAAATCCCGTGTCAGGATCGATGAATTGGTGCAGGTTGAAGGGATTTCCCCGATAGTCTCGAATGCCGCAAACCATGTCCACCGGATTGCAGTGGGTCGACGACGTCACGATAGCCTGTTGTTGGGGCGAAGTGGGGTCGATCTGGGAGGATTCCACGATTTGCAACGACGGGCTGCCGTCCTTCTGTTCGACCCAGAAAGGTCCACCGCCAGGATGGGTGGTGTCGGGGACCATGCCACAGATTCGGAGGGGGCGATTTAACCATGTGAACAACCACCGCGCTTTTTGCGAGTTTGTGAAGGTGTCCCATTCTTCGGGTACGGTCATGGCCAACGAATGACGGGCCCATTCTGCGATCTGTTTGAGGGACGACGATGACGTCGAGTCGGATTCGAGTCGGGACAAAAATGCAAACAGCGTGTCTTGTACCCCGACGAGGAGTCCACCCATGATCTTTTGAAAGGAGGTGTCCTTCAGATGGTCAGGCACGACGTTATCGATGTTTTTGATGAACACCACGTCGCCGTGAAGGTCGTGAAGGTTCGAGAGTAACGCTCCATGCCCTGCTGGCCGGAACAGGAGATTGCCGCGGGAATCATGAAACGGACGGTTGTCCATGGTCACGGCGATGGTATCCATCGAGGGGTTTTGCACGGAACAGTCGATGAGCCACGTGACGGGCTGCGGAACAAGTCTTTGATGGGCTTGCTCGCTATGCCGCTTGATGGCGCGTTCATGGTCCGGCGAAACGGTAAAATGGATGCGAACACAGCCTCTGTCGTCTCTGGCATAATCAGCGGCTTCTACCAGATGCTCTTCGATCGCGGTTCGCGTCGTCGTGGCATATCTGTGGAACGCGATGAGCCCCTTGGGCAGGTTGGCATAGTTCAGCGAGTCCAGAAGGGCGTCGATGACCGGGCGGTAATTGTTCTCACCCATCAATTGGTCGAGTCGGGAGCCCTGTCGGAGCAACGTGGCTTTCAAATCATGATAAAAGGCAAATTTCGGAAGATTGCGGAAGAATTGCTCGAGCTCACGTTGCGCTCCCCCTGCTGTCCCTTCTTGATGAAGACGAGCCGTTTTCAGAGATTCGAACATGCGCGTGCCGACACCCGAAGCCGGCACAAACTTCGTGATCCGGCCCGCGGCTCTGGCCCGTTCGAAATCTCGTATCAGGGCCGGGGCGTCCAATGAATCGAGGCAGCGAATTCCGTCGTCCGGACGGCATGGCCTCTTGAGCGTGACAAAAGGAATCCCGCGGCGAAACGTGGCGAGCTGTTGCTCGATCGTTTCAAGGGGAATGCCTCGTGCCTTTAGCTGTTGGCGATCCTGTGGCGTCAGCCCTGTTTCGAGTTGAAACGACATGCTTGCGGATTCCGGTTTGGGGACACCCGGGCGCTCTGTTCGGCCTCGCTGCCGTTGACGTGAAGCCTGAGTCCTTTTTCTCAGGGAAGAAGACTTCACCATGCCGAAGGGCTTGAGGAGGGCTACTCTTGTGCGCCTCCCTGTAAATATCCGAGCCCGATCTTAATGGCGCGTCGCGTGATTTCGCACCAACGGTTGGGTGGATATTCCTCCAGAATTTTTACGACTCGAGGATCCTGAACATCCAGTTCCGTTACCTTGAGCACCCCATCTTCAATTTTTACTTCTGCCACGAGTTGTCCTCCTTCTTTCGAGCCATGAACCGGGTGAATTTTTGGGTCGCTTGAATTTGTCAAAAATAGGAGCACAATACTAGTAGACCGGAAGAGAAAGCTCAAAAAAAATTCCGGAATCGCGTGGTTCCTCCGTGTTCCGACGGCGTTGAAAGCCAAACCAGAATGGCTTCTCTTCGTCGCAACGCCTCGGGAGAAACATTATGGAACAGTTGAATGGGTTCATCAATGAAGTCAATGCCTTTGTATGGGGTCCGCCCATGCTGGGCATGTTGGGGGTCACGGGGGTGTTATTGACCCTTGGGTTGACGTTCATGCCGTGGCGAAAGTTGGGGTACGGTTTTACGCTGCTGTTTGAAAAGACTGATCCGAGCATTGCAGGAGAGGTCAAGCCCTTCAACGCCCTCATGACGGCCTTATCCGCCACGGTTGGCACAGGCAACATTGCCGGCGTCGCCACGGCCATCGCCCTCGGCGGACCCGGGGCGATTTTCTACATGTGGCTGATCGCGTTGTTCGGCATGGCCACCAAGTATGCCGAAGCCGTGTGTGCGGTGACCTATCGTGAAGTGGACGGGATGGGCAAATACGTCGGCGGCCCCATGTACTATCTGCGCAATGGCGTGGGTGCCTTTGCTCCGGAGTTGGGTAAATGGTTGGGGCTGGCTTTTGCCACGTTCGGCGCGGTGGCCGCCTATGGGATCGGGAATGCCGTGCAGGTGAATTCAATGGCGGTGGCCCTGGAAGAAAGTTTCCGTCTTCCCAGGATCATGACGGGAGTCGTGGTGGCCGTTCTGGTGGGGTTCGTGATCATCGGCGGCATCAGAAGAATTGCCGAAGTCGCCGGGAAGCTGGTTCCTGCCATGATCATGCTCTATATCGGGTCTGCCCTGCTGGTCATCCTCCTCAATCTTGCTGAAGTCCCGAAAGCCCTTGCCTTGATCGTCACCCATGCCTTGACGCCTGCGGCGGCAACGGGTGGTTTTGCCGGTGCGGCCGTGGCCGCGGCCGTCCGTTTCGGGGTGGCTCGGGGAGTGTTTTCCAATGAGTCCGGGTTGGGGTCCGCTGCCATCGCCCATGCCGCGGCCAAGACCAATGATCCTGTACGGCAAGGCATTATCGCCATGCTGGGCACCTTTATCGACACCATCGTCGTCTGTACCATGACCGCCCTGGTGATTCTCACTTCCGGGGCCTGGATGGCCACGGGTGCGGATGGCGGAGGCCTCACCGGTGCGGCGCTGACGTCCATGGCTTTTCACAGTTCCATGGCCGGTGGACAATACGTCGTGACCATTGCCTTGGCCGTTTTTGCGTTTACCACCATTCTGGGGTGGTCCTACTACGGTGAACGGTGTTGGCAATACCTGTTCAGTGAAAACAGCCTGATTATCTACCGCGTGTTGTGGGTCCTGGCGGCCTTGGGCTTTGCCAACGTGAAGGTCGACGTCGTCTGGAACGTGTCCGATACCCTCAATGGCCTGATGGCGGTCCCTAATCTGGTGGGCCTGCTGTTACTGGCACCGATGGTCTTCAAGGTGACACGAGAATATTTCGACGGGCAAAAGGGGGCAGCATGAGCCCAGGGAAATGTCGGGAGAGGAAGGTGTGTCATGATTACCGGAATCCTGACAGGAGGTTTTTTGTGCATCATTGTCGTGTATGTGTCCATGACAAAGGCCGATGCGTCGACGCTGGAAGAGCTGGAATCCCGTATTGTCGGGCTTGAGCAGGCCCTGAAGAAGGCAGAGGAAGAGCGCAAGAAGCTGGAGAAGATCCTCGAATCCGCAGCCATGCTCAAGCTGGAGTTGGAAAAGGCCAAGCAGGAGCGGACGCGCTTGGCCCAGGATCGGAAAGAGCTCGAGGAAGTCGTCGCAGCCGTGGAAATTCCGAAAAAGGATGAGAAGGCTACGGTCGTGTCACTCTACGGCCGATTTTGGCCGAAGGTGACCTATCGTGACGGGAAAAACAGTTCCACGGATCTGACCGATGCGTTATCGCGAGTCGGCATCGATGCCAGATCCAACGTGAACGGGGATCTCACCGCGTTCATGAGGGGTGAATGGGACACGGACCTTGAACAGAACGGCGACTGGGGCGATGCGCGACTGGGCTACATCGGTCTGGAACATGCCACGTACGGGTATCTGGCCATTGGGAAACAGTGGGACGCGCATTACAACATCGTGGCGGAAGGCAGTGACGTCTTCTACAATCGCCGCAGCCCGTATGGCTTTAACGAGGAAGGGGCGTTCCGAAGCAATAACCAGATCAGATACGCGAATCGGTTTGGTCCGATCAAACTGGATGCCATGCTCCAGGTCAACGGCGAAGGGTGCAGTGGTCCCGGGAGGCTGACTCCCGGTCAGGATGGGGAATGTGCGGGGAGCGGCGAGAGGATTTTCGAAGGCGGTGGCCGTACCGTGTCGACCGATCCGGACCATGTCGATGCGGTTTCCATCGGTCTCGCCTATGACGGTCCGTTTTACCTTGGTGTCTCCTACTTGAGACAGAATGCTCCGAAGGGGGCGGCTTCTTCCGGACCGGATCGCGTCGCGTACAACCCCAATAAGAATCCGAATCAGTTAGGGGGCGGTGACGTCAGGCGTGACTTTATTGGCGTGGGCGGGCGGTGGCAGGCGACCGATGCCCTCTACCTGGGGTTTACGTATCAATACCTTCGTCACTACGACGCGTCTGCAACGGTGATGCCAAGACAGAATCGGTATACGCTGGACCTTTTGGGCATCTATGATTTCGGTGGCGGCTGGAAAACCATTTTCGACGTATTTCTCCATGACAGAGACAGCAGCAATAGCGGCCCTCTTGATAACGGCCCCAGCCTGATGGGGCAGGCTGTCGTGTTGGTCAAGGAGTTGAATCCGGCGATGGACGTGTTTGTCGAATGGGTGCGCGATGATTTTGGCAATCCAACGCTGGTCGATAGCGTCAACGACTGGACGGATACGGGCGTCGTGAACAAGTACAGTCTCGGGTTCCGTTATGACTTCGACGTGAAGATCGATTAGGCCATGGTGGTCCACCGCGGTCCATTGTTTCCGACGTAGGGAGCCATTTGCTTCGGGCGGTCGTGGGTTCGCAGAACCGGAAAGGAATCCGAACTCCTTCGATGAGGAGCCTGTTCACCGACATTCCCATTCCTGTTCCAATTCTTTGACGATTTCGAGCCATTCCGTGGTTTGCCGTTGAAGGGATTCGTGAAGGCTCGCTCCTCCTGCCATGGGGGTCTTGTGCTCCAGTGCCTGGGTCGCACGTTGCCGACCCAGCGCAAGCAACGTACAGGTTCCGGAAGAGGCGGGAGGGCGCTCGCCGCCTTGTTGAAACAGCGCCATGGCACGATAGACCTGCTCCTGGGTTCGAAAGAGATCGACCATGAGGCGATAGGGGGGTCGATTCGCGGCAGATGTCCGTTGTTTGTCGAGTTGAGACGCCAGCAAAGCTGCTCTTCCGATGCTGATGGCTGCGCCTTGAGGGTCTCCTTGTTCCATGGCTTCCTGCGACTGTCGTTGAAGCCGTGCGAGTGCTCTTTCGGCATCGGGCG